>CAZOIF010000006.1:0-101056 GCA_964579975.1 uncultured Eubacterium sp.
AGGTGGTACAGATGAGCATATTTGAATACGACGAAGAAGCACATATGAGAGTGATTCGGGAAGAAGGCAGAGAGGAAGGAAGCAGAAAAGCAATGATCATTGTAAATCGTTTGCTATCAGAAAATCGATTGACAGATTTGGAACGTGCGACTAAAGATGAGGAATATATGAGAAGATTGATGGAGGAATTTGAGGTTATAGAGGAAATCTGAAATCGCTGGATCATTAAATAAATATAAAGAAAAGCGCTACGATGGTATGCAGTTTGACGAGAGTTAGGCTGCGTACCATCTTTGCATTACAAGAAAAGTGCAGAGGTGTCTTCCAATGATGTATCTGAGGAATTTAGGTTAAAATAAGTTTTATTAAAAATATACATTTAGAGATGAAATGACGAGTTTTTGTTCATTTTTGGTGTCAGACTGTTAGAGGACTTTTGGCGTATGTACTAGCAGTGGTTGTTAATGATTTTTGAAAATAGTGGTATATATCCTTATATTCCATGCTTTTGAATGAATTTGTCTTAAAAAGTCTGAAGTTATAAGTGTTATTATGTGTAATGCCGACGAGGCTATTATATAGTAATCAATGTCAAAAAAAGTCGAATGATTCATTTTGCAGAAAAAAATGAAATAAAAAATAAAAAACAAATCATTTTTTGAATAAAAAGCTTGATTTTTGGTAAAAAAGGGGGTATTATTAGAGTATTTAAAGGGGGTGTGCTATGCCGTTACAAGTAGTAGAGGAACAAATATGGGATGTTACGGAAGAAGAATACAAGAAAATAGATGGGTTCTTAACAAAGAAAAGGAAAGATATTATTTTTGAATTATATGAGCATAAAAGGGTTTCACATGGGGAACTTGCTTTGTTGATTAGCTCGACCCCTACGTCTTTGACTAACATCATCATAAAAATGGAGAAATTTGAATATCCTCTCATTTTAAGTGAAACAGAAGGAAAATATAGGTTTTATTCATTGAGTAGATTTGCAGAGGCGTATATTACTCGATACAAACAAGAAGGTTCATATCAACCTGCTCCTCATGTAATTTCAGTACATGATAAAGGCCGTTTGTTACAGAAAACGAAAGAATGTTTAAAACAATTTCGAAATATGTATGATGAAGATACTTGGGAGGTCCGATTGGATGATGTGTTTTTAAAACTTATATCACATTCGGAAAAAGATTTAATATATTCGGAGAGTATAATCAACCAGTTTATACTCAATATTGAATTGATGATTATGCAGGAATATGACAATGAATTAATCAAGATTATAAAATATTTAGATTCTCCAATTTTGAGACAGAGATTAGAGGAATATTTGCAAGGTTTTTATGCATTTTGCCCGTTGATCAGAGAATTAGAAGATGATAATAAAATTTTTGACATTTATGATAAGCTACATTGTGTTATAACAGAAGGACGAAAGGAAAAAGCGGAAGAAAATCGGGAAGATGGAGAGATGGATTTGTTTGATATAATCGAGAAGATAAAAGAAGATAGTGTTCAAAACAATTTGAACAAGAGACATATCTATCAGTGTTTGAACCGATATCTATTAGGAAATGCTTCTGCGGCGGCATTTATTGCCGGAGAAATATGGAATGAATTGGAAAGAGGAAAACAGTTTATGTAAAAGATGAGAAAACGTGCTATAGAAGGAAAGGAGGAAGAGATCTGTACAAAAAGATGCTTTTTGTGCGGATCTTTATGTGCTTATGGAGAAAAAGGCCAAGATAGTACAAAGATCAAAAAGGGGAAAGAGGATTAGAAAATGGATGACTTTGATAGTTGCCCTGATTGGGATTCTTCCCAGTACGCGTGAGTGGGTGTGTGATATTATTCTAGGAGTTCATAGTAATTATTTTGCTAAGCCAACTATAAAATGTCAGAAAAGTGGTAATCAAGTAGAGTTTTCGTTGAATGGGGATTTTAAATCTGTTAATTTGATTGTACACCCACAGTTATTGGTTCAGTATGGAAATTATATTGTATTACCAGTTTATTTGAAGAATTACTATGATAAAGAAGAATTTGTACTTGATAATAAAAAAACAAAAAGCGAGAAAATAAATTATGATGAATATGTAGAAGGATTGAAAATAGTATTGGAAGATATGATTGTTGAATATATCAGTAGAAAAGATCCACATTGGGATTTCGGGCAATTAAGGGATGATTTGGAAATAAGTTTAAGTGTTATGGGAGGTGTCCGTTATCAAAATATGTGGGGTGATGAAGAAAATCGACAATGTATTATTGAAGAAGATGGGGAGGTTTTTCTGGTTGGTAAAAATGATGGAGAAATAGTTAGTAGATTGTATAATGAGACAGAGATTAAGGTTCGTGGAAATGTAATAGGAATCAAAAGAAGTTTGAAAATAGAAAGGATTGTACAAGTTGTTTCTGAGGAGATAATGGAAATTGAGTTAAAGGAACGAGGGGGTTAGTATTAATATTGAAAAAGAGACAAATAGGATGTTTGGTTCACAAAATTATTTATAATTTGTTGTGTTTCTTAATAAGTCATAAAAAACTTTCTGGTATGATTTTACTGATGTTTTTGTTGGCGGGAGTTGGGGTTGTTGCGACAACGAAGCCTGAACGCCCGGAGGTTTATAAAGAAACAGAGTTAGCTAAAAAAACAGAAGTGGATGTTTTGTTTGCACACAATAACAATACCGATTATAAGAGAGAAGTGCAGTTGCAGAGATTGCATGTGAAAGAAGATTTTGTTGGAATAGATAAAGAACTGAGCTTTTCCATGATAGAAAGTTATAAAGAGGAGTTAAGTACGATTTACGAGAATAACTATACAGTTGATTATGTTGAAGTTGATACAATCGATATAGAATTGGTAGAAGAGATAAAAGATTCAAGTTATTGTTTGGAAAATGATAAGGCGGTCTCTTTTTTGGAAGAATATAGGGATAATGACACTGTCTATAGGAACAAAAAAAGCGCTGCGGCGTTATATCAAAGTGGAAGAGCGGTAAAAGATGTATTAGAAGTATGTGGGGATAGGAGTTTAGAGTTGGATGAGATTTTTTATTTAGCTTCAGAGGCAATAAGCAGGGAAGAAAAGTTTCTGCAGTATAAAGATAGGAATATAAATCCGGGTTCAGAATCGATCATTTTGCAAGTGGAAGATATTGCGTTTATGAATGGAAAGATTTATTATAGGCTTGCAAAGTTTTGCATGGGGGATCAGAAGGAGAAAGAACAATATGTTAATAGTTTTTTTTCACTAGCATATGTTTGTATGCAAAAGAGCCAAGAAGAAATGAGCATACGAAAGAACCATAAAGATTATGCTATTGTGGAGTATTATTTGGGAAATATCGGGGAGTTAATGGTGGGAAGAGTGAAAAAGGACGGGGATATTTACAGATGGCTGTTGGAGAAATCAAAGCAACATTATGAAAAAGCAAACGACTTAATTGAAAATGGAAATAGTTTTTATCATGAGGAAAAGAATATGCGTAAAAATATTCAAAAAGGTCTAGAGACGCTTGAAAGTATAGCGGAGAGTGGTTGAGATGATTTTGAGGCCAGAGGAAGAAGCAGAAGAAAAAGATACGGGTATAAAAGCTATCTGGTTATTTGATTTTGTAATATTTTTATATCCGTCCAAAACTTTAAAAATAAATATATACTATAGGCAGCATTTTCATGATAGTGTCAGCTGAAAAAAACTTGCATTTATTAGTAAACTATGATATAGTATACATAAAGCAAGAAATCTCTAAAATCTAAGCGGACAGACAAACCGCATCTTAACAGTTGCAACAGCTTTCTGAAATATGGACTCTTGCTTGATAATCCAGAGAATGAATAACAAGGCAGGAGTTTATGGGAAGGGAAACCAGTATGATCCATGATTTACGGTACTGGATGACTGATATTGCCAGTTAGCTCAACAGTATCATTGAACTGGCCTGGCTCCTGACTTCTGCCGGAAGTAGGGGAGGAATGAGATGACGGAAGAAAAAGAAAGGAAAAATGGGGCGGTCTCTGGCATTCGTGTAATGCGGAATCATAAAGATACGGTGTTCCGCATGCTGTTCAGGGACAAGGAAAAGCTTTTATCTCTTTTTAATGCAGTGAATGGCACGCATTATGAGAATCCGGAAGAATTGCAGGTCAACGTCTTGGAGAATGCCCTGTATATGAACATGAAGAATGACATATCCTGTGTGTTAGATGCCCGGTTGAACCTGTATGAACACCAGTCTACAGTCAACCCGAATATGCCGCTGCGTGACCTGTTTTATATTTCAAGGATGTATGAGACGATGATCCGGAAAGAAGAGATGTATGGCGGCAAGGCTGTGAAACTTCCGACTCCGCATTTTGTGGTTTTTTATAATGGGAAGGCTGAACAGCCGGAACGCAAAGTGATGTATCTGTCCAACCTGTATACAAAACAGGTTGGGGAACCGGGACTGGAGCTTGCTGTTGTACAGTTGAACATTAACAAAGGATATAACGAAGAACTAAAGAAAAACTGCGAGCCATTGCTTGGATATATGGCATATGTGGAGAAGGTGAGCAGATACCAGAAAGATATGGGGATTGAGGAGGCAGTAGATCGTTCTGTGACGGAATGTATCCGGGAAGGGATACTGGCAGAATTTTTTCAGAAAAACCGAGCGGAGGTGGTACAGATGAGCATATTTGAATATGACGAAGAAGCACATATGAGAGTGATTCGGGAAGAAGGCAGAGAGGAAGGCAGGGAAGAGGGCAGAGGAAAGGCAATGTTTCTTGTAAACCGTCTCCTGTCAGAGAACCGCTTGGAGGATTTGAGACGTGCGACTAAAGATGAGGAATATATGAGGAGTCTGATCGATGAATTTGAGTCCACAGAAGAATTTTCGGATTCCTAAATTGTCAAATAAATATATAGATATTAAGATCGAACGATAGTAAAGCAGGACGGAAACCACGAGGGTTATCCGTCCTTTTAAATAGTTATTTATAGAAATTTTACTCATCCAACAGCTTTTCTACAGAAGCGAGTTTGACGCAGAGAACAAAAATCTTTGCCGCCTGTAACATTTCTTCCGGCGTCGGGAATGTAGGGGCAATGCGGATATTGGAATCCTCCGGATCATTTCCATAAGGAAATGTCGCACCGGCATCTGTGAGCACCACACCCAATGCCTTACATTTTGCAACGATAGATTTTGCACATCCTGGCATGGCATCGAAGGAAATGAAATATCCTCCCTTTGGTTTGTTCCAGTTTCCGATTTCGAGCCCTGTAAGCCCAGACTCCAAAATGTTAAGTACAGCCTCAAACTTCGGGCGGAGAATGTCTCCGTGCTTTTTCATGTGGGCATTCAGCCCGTTTAAATCCTTAAAGAATCTTACATGTCGCAGCTGATTGATCTTATCATGCCCAATGATCTGTGTTGTCATCTGTTTCCGGATATCTTCGATATTTTTAGAAGAGGTGGCGACTGCGGACACACCGGAGCCCGGAAAACTGATCTTGGAAGTGGATGCAAATATGTAGACCATATTCGGGTTGCCAGCCTTTTGGCACTCATCCAGAATGTTTAAGATTTCATCCTGATCTTCTTCATATAGATGATGGATGCAATAAGCATTGTCCCAGTAAAGCCTGAAGTCCTTTGCTTTTGGCTTAAGGTTTGCGAACCGTTTTACTACTTCGTCAGAGTAGGAGATCCCGGTTGGATTTGAGTATTTTGGCACGCACCAGATTCCTTTTACTGCCTCATCCTGATTCACATATTTCTCTACCAGATCCATGTCCGGCCCATCCTCTTTTAATGGAATATTGATCATTTCAATTCCAAATAACTCTGTAATTTTAAAATGTCTGTCGTATCCCGGAACCGGGCATAAGAACTTTACTTTATCCAATTTGCACCATGGGGTACAACCACCCACGCCCATAAGCATAGAGCGGGATACCGTATCAAACATGATGTTCAAACTGGAATTACCACATACGATCACATTATCTTTTTTAACTTCCATCATATCTGCAAGCAGCTGTCTGCATTCACCGATACCATCCCAATCTCCATAATTTCTCGTATCATTCCCCAGCAGAGTATTCATATCAGAACTGCTGTTGACCACATCTAACATCGGCATAGATAGTGTTAGCTGGGAAGCGCCAGGTTTACCTCTTGCCATATTAAGAGACAGTCCCTTCGCCTCTTCGGTCTTGTACTCTTCTTCCAAACTCCTTTTTAATGCTAAGAGTTCCTGCCGGCTCATATCTTTGTATGCTTTCATAATGTAATCTCTCCTATCATTATTTTTTAGTCAGGTAGTAAATATTGATCAATCGCAGGTCTGCACCTGTGATGTAAACATTTCCAGTAATCATTATAACAGAAAAATGTTGGTTTGTCATTATTAACGATACTGAAATCTTAGCATATATTTGTTTGGGGTAAAATGTCATTCAGATGTTGTGGCGGAAACTCAAGTATGATGCAATTCTTGACATCATGCCACTTATATAGTAAGATTATTGAATAAAAAATGCAATGATATATACTTGGGAATTGCATTTTTTATACCTTTTAGAAAGGTATGGTATTTATTATGAAAAAGATGGCGATTATCGGAGCGTCATATTTGCAGCTTCCGTTAATAGTAAAAGCAAAAAAACGGAATATAGAGACCCATGTATTTGCATGGGAAGCAGGCGATATCGGTGAAAAAGAAGCAGACTATTTCTATCCTATCAGTATTATTGAAAAGGAAAAGATTCTTGTTAAGTGTCAGGAAATTGGAATAGATGGAATCTGTAGTATTGCATCGGACTTGGCTGCTATTACTGTAAATTATGTGGCTGAGCATATGGGGTTGATCGGAAACCCGCCTTTTTGTGTAGAAGTATCAACGAATAAGCATAAGATGCGCCAATGTTTTGATAAAAACGGAGATCCATCGCCCAAAAGTATACAGGTTGAGACAGTTGAAGATTTAAGAAAAGAGGAACTGGCATATCCTGTTATCGTTAAACCAGTGGATCGTTCAGGAAGCAGGGGAATAACAAAGCTTGAAGATGAACATAATTTAGAAGTAGCAATTGAACGAGCAAAAGAACAGGGATTTCAAAAATACGCACTTGTCGAGGAATATGTAACAGGGCAGGAATATAGTGTAGAATATATTTCATGGGAAGGTGAACATACATTTCTTTCTTTGACCCAAAAATACACAACAGGGGCTCCTCATTTTATAGAGACGGCCCATGTTGAGCCAGCCCCCATAGACGTTTCCATGTTAAAAAAGATTAAAAATGTAGTATCACGGGCATTGACAAGCCTTGGAATTATGTATGGGGCATCTCACTCTGAAATAAAGGTTTCGCAAACGGGTTCCATTAAAATCATAGAAATTGGCGGCCGTATGGGAGGGGATTGTATAGGTAGTTCTTTGGTTGAATTATCGACCGGATTTGATTTTGTAAATGCTGTTATAGATGTGTCATTAGGGATTAAGCCACAGATAAATAAAATGAAAAATAAAATAGCGGCAGTCAGGTTTGTTTTATCCAGTGAGGATCTTGATGTACTTGAAAAAATAAGAACAGAGCATCCTGAATTTTTACAAGAGGAAAATGTACAGAAAATCGGGAATGAAGAAGTGACTGATAGTGGAAACAGATTTGGATATTTTGTATTTACATCAGAAACTATGGAAGAAATAGAGCAATACCTTCCTCAAAATAACGAATAACCTGAATGTCCAGAAAGCCAGAGGAAAGTTTTGAGCTTGACGCATACAAATATGTCGAAGGAGGTTGGGTATGGAGACAAAGAAACAGAAAAATCTTGCTGTTTATTATGTTCTATTGCATATTTTATTACTATTCTTTTCTTTTTCGGGAGTTTGTAGTAAATTTGCAGGACGGCAGGATTTTTTTTCTTTTCGTTGGTTTTTGTTATATGGCAGTTCCTTATGTATTTTGTTTTTGTATTCTATCTTATGGCAGCAAATATTGAAGGGATTACCATTGATAGCGGCATACGCAAATCGGGCGATTACAGTTGTCTGGGGAATTATATGGGGATATTTAATATTTGGTGAGCAAATTACTTATGGGAAAATGCTGGGAGCGGTCATAGTTCTGGCAGGAATTGTGCTTTTTGCAGTGGGAGGGGATGAAACATGACATTTTATGTTGTTTTTTATCTGTGTTCTACATTGCTTGCTTCTGTTGCACAGGTTGTTTTGAAGAAAAGTGCGAATAAATCATATGATGTTTGGTGGAGGGAATATATGAATGTTCGCGTAATTGGTGCATATTTTCTGTTTTTTGGCTCCACATGGTTTACTGTATATGCATTACGATATGTGCCGTTATCCTTTGGGAATATGTTAGGGGCAAGTAGTTATATATTTATTACAATACTAAGTTATTTTTTTCTGGGGGAGAAAATCGGAATAAAAAGGGCAATGGGATTAGTGCTGATTATTGCAGGCATTATAATTGCAGGTGTGTGTTAGGGAAGGAATGAATAATTTCAAATACAGTGGAGGCTTTTATGATGAATAACGGTAGAGATTACAGTGAATTTCATGGGAAGAAAATTTTGTTTTTGGGTGCACATGCACTAACGATTCATTTGATCAATAAAGCGAGGGAAATGGGGATTTATACGATTGTCACAGATTATGTAAAAGATGCCCCTGCAAAAAGGGTGGCAGATGAGGCATATGATATTAGTACATTAGACATTGAAGCATTAATACAGCTGGCGCATGACAGGGAGGTAGATGGTGTGTTTACTGGATATGTGGATATTAATTTGGCCCCATGTTGTAAAGTGTGTAATGCGTTAGGTTTACCTTTTTATGCTACGTTGGAGCAGCTTGAACAAACAATGAACAAAGTGAATTTTAAAAATAATTGCCGTAAGTATGGTATAAAGGTAGTAGATGACGTGCCGGATGACTTGTTAGACGATGATTATGGAAAAATAAATTACCCGGTGATCGTAAAACCGGCTGATAGCTATAGTAGCAAAGGAATTTCTGTCTGCAATAAAAAGGAAGAAATGTTTCGGGCTATAGAGAAGGCATATGAAATGTCCACATGTAAACAAATTGTTGTGGAGCGATATATCGAGGCGGAAGATGTTTACCTTTATTTTACAATTCAGAATGGGCAGTTGAGTCTGTCAGCAATGGCAGACAGGCTTTTGAATGAAGAACAATATGGATGTGCGCCGCAGCCCGTTGGATATTTTTTTCCGTCTAAATATATTGACTTATATTATCAAAAAGTGCATGAGAATCTTCAAGAAATGATGAGTGGATTGGGAATACAAAATGGTTCGTTTTTCCTGCAGGGTTTTATTGTAGAAGATGATATTGTTTTTTTTGAAATGGGATTACGGCTTTCTGGCGGAGCAGGGTATTTGCAGATTGAGCGGCAGAATCAAATTAATCAAGTTGAAATGCATCTGCGATATGCTCTGACGGGAAGATTTGATGGATGGGATTTGAAATCGTATGATAATCCTCGTTTTCGCTATCCCGCCTGTGTGTTGGTGGTGTTGCTTAAGGATGGTAAGATCAAAACGATAGAGGGATTGGAGAGTATCAGAGGGCATGAGAATGTGTTTGATATTGTACAATTCAAACACGCAGGTGATGAGTTAAATGCGAGGGGTACATTGAATCAAGTGTTTGCCAGAATTTACATGACGGGTAAGGACAAGAAGAATTTAAAGGAAACGATAACATTTGTTAAAAATGCGTTAAAAATAACAGATGCTGGGGGTCGAAATATGATTTTGAATTTGTTTGACGAAAATACAGTTAAATAAGGAGAGAAAAAATGCTTTTAAGTTTTACCATTCCGTGTTATCGAAGTGAAAAAACGGTAAAGGGTGTAGTGGATGAAATAATTGCTAAGGTGCAAGAGGTCGGGGGCTACGACTATGAAATTATTCTTGTGAATGATGCCTCTCCTGATGGGACATGGCAGGTTTTGGAAGATTTGAGCAGGGGAGATTCCCGGATTAAGGCTATAGATTTGGCACGAAATGTAGGAAAACATGCTGCGTTAATGGCGGCATTTTCTGTTGTGTCGGGAGATATTATTGTTGGGGTGGATGATGACGGTCAGTGTCCTATAGATAAGTTGCCTGAACTGCTTACCGCGCTTAATGAAGGATATGACATGGCGATGGCGGAGTATCCGAAAAAGAAGCAAAGTCTTTTTAAGAATTTTGGAAGCTGGCTGAATGATTTTATGGTTCGCTTTATGATAGGAAAACCCAAGGGATTGGTTTTTTCAAATTTTATTGCGAGAAAACGTTTTTTATGTGATGAGATAATTAGATATAAGAATCCATATCCCTATTTGGAGGGATTGACATTAAGGGCTACGCAGAAGATTGCGCTTGTTCCAATGGAGGAAAGGGAACGTAAAATTGGTAAGAGTGGATATACCTTTAAAAAATCATTGGCACTTTGGGCGAATGGCTGCACCGCTTTTTCTGTAAAACCATTACGTCTGGCTACTATTTTGGGAATGCTTTTTGCGGTTTTGGGATTTGGTACAAGTATTTTTATGATCATCAGGAGGTTGATCAATCCACATATTCAAGCAGGTTACACATCGGTAATGGCCATAATGCTTTTAATTGGTGGTATTATCATGATACTTTTAGGGATTATAGGAGAGTACTTAGGCAGAATTTATATCTGTATTAATAATTCACCCCAGTATGTAATCCGGGAGACAAGGAATACGGAAGAGTCATCGTGAAATTATTCATTATATAGATTATAGTATTTTTTATTGCATAGTAAATCGTAGAATGCTATAATAAACAAGTATGTTTAAAAATATAAAATGAAAAAGTGTAGACTTACAAGTCACGGGGGTACAACATGATACCATTTAACAAACCGCCCTTTACGGGGAATGAATTAAATTATATTAAAGATGCCGTAAATAGCCGGAAATTGTGTGGAGACGGACAGTTTACGAAAAAATGTAATTCTTTTCTGGAAGAACTCACGGGTTCTGCAAAAGTTCTTCTGACGACTTCCTGCACCCATGCCACGGAGATGGCGGCTATACTGGCAGAGATCGGGCCGGGGGATGAGGTCATTATGCCTTCTTATACGTTTGTTTCGACGGCGAATGCATTTGTGCTCCGTGGGGCGAAAGTTGTCTTTGTGGATATTCGTCCGGACACCATGAATCTGGATGAGAATCTGATCGAGGATGCGGTAACAGACCGGACAAAGGCCATTGTTCCGGTACATTATGCTGGAGTTGCCTGTGAGATGGATACGATTATGGATATTGCGAAAAGGCATCATCTGGCGGTGATCGAGGATGCTGCACAGGCGATTATGAGCAGTTATAAGGGGAAGGTACTCGGGACGATTGGAGATTACGGGTGCTACAGTTTTCATGAGACAAAAAATATCAGTATGGGAGAGGGCGGCGCTCTCTTGATCCGGGAAGCAGAAAATATTGAAAAGGCGGAGATCATCCGGGAGAAGGGGACAAACCGCAGTAAATTTTTCCGTGGTGAGATTGATAAATACTCGTGGGTGGAGCAGGGCTCCTCTTATCTGCCAAGTGAATTAAATGCGGCCTACCTGTGGGGAGAACTGGAGTCGGCACAAGAGATTTATGATGACCGGATGCGAAGTTGGAAGACATACCGAGAGCGACTGTCTCCGTTAGAAGAGAAAGGATGTATTGAACTTCCATTTGTTCCGGAGTATTGTATCCACAATGCCCATATGTTTTATATCAAGACAAAGGATATCTCAGAGAGGACAGAGCTGATCCGGCATTTGAAAGAAAATGAGATCGGAGCGGTATTTCATTATATTCCGCTTCACAGTTCGGAAGCGGGAAGACGGTATGGTCGTTTTCATGGAGAGGATTGTTATACGACAAAAGAGAGTGAACGGCTCCTTCGTTTGCCGATGTATTATGGGCTGAAACAAGAGGAAATTGAGAAAATCGTTGATCGTATTTTGGAATTTTACAAAATGTAATTGAGCTTGATAATAAGCGTAAGAAGAGAAAGGAACCGAAAAAAGTTATGATTGAGAATTGCAGAGGAAAGATGAAAAAATTGGGATTTCTGGTATTTATCATTATTCCTGTATTGATTTATCTTCCTTATTATTTAAACGGAGAATTGCCTGGGAGCACGGATTTGGTGCAATATTTTTCTGGTAAGACCTATTTTTCAGAATGTTTGTTAAATGGTGAATTCCCACAATGGAACCGCTATCTGTCTAATGGAATGCCTCAGGCGGGGGTTAGTAATTTTAATCTGGCTAATTTGTTTCTGCTTTTTCTGCCCCTCAAGCAGGCCGTGTATGTATTTTTTATCACTCAGTTGTTCGTTGGAAGCTTTTTTTTCTATTTGTATTTAAGAGAATGCCAATGTTCTTATTTGGTGTCTATGGTTCTGGCGGTAATCTATGAATGCTCGATTCAGATCAATGGTCTCAGAAAAAATCATCCGATGGTTATCGCATCAATTTGTCTTTTTCCAGTCATAATGTTTCTGGTCAGGAAATTTTTCAACACCAGAAAGAATAGATGGTTGTGTCTATCTGCTGTAATAGCAGGTATACAGGCAACGGTAATGCAACAGTATAGTGTTTATGCGGCTCTGATTCTGTTTGTTTATATCCTTATTTTTTGTGTTCATGAAAAAATAAGGGTGTCAGAAATCATTAAAAAGGGAATTATGTGGTGTGCTATATATGTGGGGATATTTGCATATATACTATTGCCGACGCTAAGTGTCCTTCGCGAGTATGCCCAATATGGTTCTTCTTCGCTTTCTTATGAAACATTCAAAAGTTTTTCTGTTCATCCGGTTAAGCTTTTACAGATGATCATTCCGGAGTTTTTTGGAGAAATCTATATGCCGATCGGGATTGATTATTCTTCGGAACAGGATATTGAACTGTATCTTGGGATATTTGTGCTGCTGATTGCCATTGCAGGAGTGGTCAAGGGAAGAAAAAAGATGGAAATAAAAGTAGGGCTATTTTGTGCAGTACTTGCTTTTTTGTATGCAGCCATTGCTCATATTCCGGTGTTGAGCCAGATTGTTTACAAGATTCCGGTGTTGGGGAGCTTTCGATGCGCAGGAAGGATGTTATATATTTTTTATTTCTTTATGTTTTCTCTTGCAGCGCAGGGGTTGGAGAACCTATTTGAAAAGGGAGTTTTTACGGAACAGGTTAAGTGGATGAAAAAGATGATGACAGGATTGTTCACAGGCATCCTGCTTTGCATCGCCGCTGGGTTGCTTTTTACATTTTTTATGGTTATGCCAGAACAGCAGATGGAGTATTTTTCGAACCTGCAGAATAAATTTTTTTATCCGTTGTGTTATTCAGGAATTATAGCGGTTGTGTTGTGGCTGCTTTTGAAAAAAGAAATAGGGAACCGGATATTTCGGATGAAGGGGAAAAGATATGTTGCATGTATTATGGTTCTGATCATTACGCTGGCAGAGGTATTGCCGTATAGTCTGAATGTGGAACCGGCAGACGTGAACCAGGTGCAGGACACAGATGAAGTTGTAAAGAAATTGATGGATTGTGATGGAAACTATAAAATATGGACTGCGTTAGACCATGTGGAACCGGAATATGTGAGTGCAGTTTCCCTGAACAAGAATCAGATTCAGGGGATATCTACCATTAATGCGTATACCGCTTACAATAATCCTTTGGTATTTCGGTATTTTAAAAATTTTGATGGCGATGGAGCTGAGTTTAATTCTTCCGGGTTGATGACAGGATCAGCAAATGCCCTCACAAATTTGGTGTTTCAGAATGATCTTTTATCCATGATGGGAGTCCGGTATGTGATCGACTCGAGCCATGTAATTGAAAATACCGGAGGAAGAACCTATGATCCTAAGCGTGAAGTCGTCCGGTTAGTCTCTGATGCGGATATGCAGATTGATGTGGGAGAAACCGGGGGAGTGGGTGAAGTCGTAAATGGAATTCAGGGAAATGTTTGTTACAAAATAAGTTTTACAGTAAATCAGGAAGATAATATGCATTTATCCTACCTGGCGGTCGATCTGTATGGCGGGATGGGATATGATTTGGAGTCTCAACAGAAAGGAATTGCAGTTACGGAGGATGATAATGAATATGAAGCATATTTGTTTTCAGATAATGCCGAATTAGCGACAGAGGACATACGTCTCAGAATTCTTGTTCAGGCTGATACGGAAAGGATTCGGATTGAGTCATGTGAAGTGTCTATGTACCAGCTGGCGGAGACATATCAATATGTGGGAGAGGATGGAAGTGGAACTAGGATATATGAGAATCCCAATGCCAGAGAATTATTGTATTTTCCAAAGCGGATAAGGAGGATGAAGGAGTTTGATAGCATATATGAAGACTATGAGAAATATGATCTGGATACGACGGCATATGTTGACCGAAAAAGCTGCAAATTGAAAGGAATACAGTCGAGTGTGGAGATTCTGTCTTATCAAACGAATTCATTAACGGCAGAGGTGACCTCTGATGATGAAACATATCTATGTTTCTCGCAGAACTATTCTTCGAATTGGTCTGTAAAAATTGATGATAACGAACAGAAAGTCGACATGGTAAATGGGCTGATCATGGGAACAGAGATTCCGGCAGGACGACATAAAGTTGTATTCACATATAACGATTCTTCCTATGTTATAGGCTATTTGATCACAGCGGTGACAATTATTGTGTTGCTCGGTTGTTATATTGTGAGCTGGATATGGCGCAGGCGCTCCGGAAGAAAGAGACGGTGAGGAGGGAGCATTTTGTCGGAAATGGCATTGGCAATAGTTGACAATGCGTTTGATTTCAATTATACTAAAAGAGTATGCGTACAGAATGGCAGAATAATATTTACCAATTATACTGATACTTATGTTTATGGACGTTTGTGAAAGGGGTTCTCATGTTAAAAACGGTTGTTGCGGATAAAAAGAGACTTGTGCTGGGTGTTATATTTTTGGTTCAGCTTGTCTTTCTTTTTGTATATAATCTGACAAAATTGCGGTATCAGGCTGACTTTGATTCCAGCACCGGGATGTTGCAGTTAGCAGAGATTTGGCGTCAAAAGACATTTTTACTTCGTGACTGGAAATATCAGACGGTAGTGGGATGGGATCTCCCGCTTCCTTTTGCTGTTCCGTTTTTTGCGTTGACAAAAAATGTATTCCTTTCTGTTGGACTAGCCAATAGTTTGTTTGTACTGGCTTATATTTATATGTTTTATGATATTCTGAAAAAATCAGGGGTGCGAACGAACTATATCCTCATCGTACTCATTCTTTTATTTACGCCGTATACGATGGGGCAGCTTGGTTACTATCCGATGCTGTTCGTCGGGACGGCGCCCTATTCGATGAAGGTGCTCATTACACTTCTGTTAATAGATATCATCGTCCGTCTGGAAAACAGGGTGAGAATGAAAAAGAATATTGGGCATATCGTATTCTTTGTCGCCTTTTCTCTGACCTCCGGGATGTCATCGGGGATTTATATGCTCGTATGCGGAATTGCTCCGGTGATGCTTTATCTGGCGCTGAAGGTATTGATTTTTAATGATATGAAACAGGTTCTGTCAGAGACCGGTTTGGTGACGGCGTTAGGCGCAGTATCATTTGTTATAGGCGGTGTACTGGCAAAATGGATGGGACTGACAAATAATTCGTCGTCAATGCAGCTTCTGACGGCTGCAAAATTTCCCCAAAATGCGCTGTCCTGTTTCACTGGAGTGTTTGAATTGTTTGGCGCAGTCCTTGAGTTAGATGCGCCACAGGTGATCTCCAAGAAGGGGATCGTGTGTCTTTTATCGGCATTTCTGACAGCTTTTCTTATTTTCCTGATTATTTATTATGCGGTCAGACTTGTGAGAGGAAAGGAGAAAAGGGCAGGAGTAGCCGTTATAATGTGTGTGGAGTTTGTGAATATGTGCGTGCTTTTGCTGACAGACACGACATATGCTTCGGAAACTTTTGAATACCGGTATCACATTGTGGCGATGGTTCCGGCGCTTCTTCTGTTTGGAATTTTCTTTCAGGATATGTCGAAAAAGTTTAATGATATGAGCAGGGCTGCGATGCTGATCGTTGTTGTTCTGGCAGGAATGGCGGTCAGTACAGTGAATTTCAGGCAGTTGTATAATGATACACGACTAAGCAGGATTGATAAATTAAGCCAGATCACGGACGTTGCGAAGGAACAGGGGATCGATCTGATCTATGTGGCTTCGATCAACGGGGCGAGCACAGGGGACGGAAGGATTTTGCGGTTGTGTGATCTGGACATCGGTGTTGTGACCCTAAGTCAGGTCTATAATTTTGGAGCCGGATGGGGAGACTCGAGTAGATATTACGAAAATGGTCGTCATCCGGGAAAGATCATGACGATCGCAGATTCGGATAACTTAAAAAAACTGCCGAAGTTTTTGAAGAGCAGGATGAAAAAGATCGGCAAAATAGCAGGGTATTATATCTTTGTATCAGAAGAAAATATTTTTGACTGTTCGGTGAAAATGCCGGAGGAGATTGGAGAACAGGCAGTTGATTTTCCGTATTCGCCGGGATATATGACAACGGGAAAGATAAATAACGATGGGGAACTGGTGGTACCGGGAGTGGGGACGATCGTAATGTATGGTGTTACGGTAGAGTCTTCAGAAGGTGTTTTTGACATTCGCTTGAATTACCATCTGGATCCGGAAACCGATAAACAGCCTGGAGAGGTGTTGGGGAAATTCATTGTTTCTTCCGATGATGGGAAGGAAAGTGAGACAATAGACATTATTGCCGGAGAGGATTGTGTGATAAAGGGGATGGAAATCAAGGAAGATATGGAGACATTTCATTATTCTGTGGAAACGATCAACAACTCTGGCATGAGTATAAAGTCAATAACAACAACTAAAATACAATGAGATATGGAGGAAATTATGAAAGCAGTATTACTGGCAGGTGGATTTGGAACGAGGATCAGTGAAGAGAGTGAATTTAAGCCGAAACCGATGATTGAGATTGGGGGAAAGCCGATTTTGTGGCATATCATGAAAGAATATTCCCATTACGGCATCAATGAGTTTATCATCTGTGCGGGATATAAGCAGCATGTGATCAAGGAGTGGTTTGCGGATTATTATTTGCACAATAGTGACATTACCTTTGACTACACAAAAGGCGGCGAGATGATCGTCCATAACAACATCGCAGAACCATGGAAGGTAACGGTCGTAGATACCGGTTTAAATACGATGACCGGTGGCCGTGTGAAACGGATCCGGAAATACGTGGGGGATGAGGCGTTCCTTCTCACCTACGGAGACGGTGTGAGTGATGTAAACATCAAGGACCTCATTGAGTTCCATAAAGGCCATGGCAAGATCGCTACGATGAGTTCCTTTAATGTCGGGCAGCAGTTTGGTGTCCTCGATGTGGACAAGGAAGGTAAGGTGACGGCATTCCGTGAAAAATCCAATTCGGACGGCGGGGTCATCAACATCGGATTTATGGTTTTTGAACCGGCGATCTTTGATTACATCGAAGGAGATTCCACGGTGTTTGAAAAACAGCCGTTGGAGCGATTGGTAGAAGAAGGACAGCTCGTTGCGAGAAAACATGACGGATTTTGGAAATGTATGGATACACAGAGAGATAAGATGAAACTGGAGGAGATGTGGGCAGAGGGAAATGCCCCATGGAAAGTCTGGGACTAAACTCTTGGAAATGAGGATGAATATGATCGATTTAACATTTTTTAAAGGAAAAAAAGTACTTGTGACAGGACATACCGGTTTCAAGGGATCCTGGATGTGCCGTACACTTGTGGCAGCAGGGGCAGAGGTGACTGGGTATTCCCTGGAGGCACCGACCGATCCGAACCTTTTTGGTATGGCAGAGATTGAGGATAAGATGAATTCTGTCATTGGAGATATCCGTGATATGGAAAAGCTGTCCAGTGTTTTTGAGGAAACAAAGCCGGAGATCGTGCTCCATCTCGCTGCACAGCCGATCGTCAGGGATTCATACAAGGATCCGGTATATACGTATGAGACGAATGTCATGGGAACGGTGAATATTTGCGAGTGCGTAAGGAAATATGATTGCGTGAAGAGCTTTTTGAATGTCACGACAGACAAAGTATATGAAAATAAAGAATGGGAGTGGGGATACCGTGAAAATGAACCATTAGACGGTTATGACCCATATTCAAACAGTAAATCCTGTTCGGAACTTGTGACACACAGTTATAAAAATTCGTTTTTTACGGATGGAAGGGTTGCCGTATCGACAGCAAGAGCCGGAAATGTAATCGGTGGCGGAGATTTTGCCAATGACCGGATCATACCGGATTGTGTGAGGGCGGCAAAGGAAAAGAAGGATATCATCATAAGGAATCCGTTTTCCACAAGACCATACCAGCATGTGCTCGAGCCGGTTATCGCCTATCTGATGATCGTAAAAGAGCAGTATGAGAATCCGGATCTGCAGGGATACTATAATGTAGGGCCGGATGAGACGGACTGCGTGACGACCGGGGATCTGGTGGACATGTTCACAGAGCGCTGGGGAGAAGGTCTCAAATGGATCAATCAGTACGACGGCGGCCCCCACGAGGCAAACTTTTTGAAACTGGATTGTTCCAAACTGAAGACGACGTTTGGATGGAAACCGAGATGGGGCGTGGCGGAAGCACTGGATAAGACCGTAGAGTGGACGAAAGCATGGTTCGCAGGTGAAAACATTGCAGAAGTCATGGACAGGCAGATTCAGGAGTTTGTATCCAAATAATAACAAAGAATTGACAAAGAAAGGAAATATACTATGTTTGAAAATCTGAATGAAAAGCAGGCAAGAGAAAATATTCTTGAGATGGTGAAAGAGTATTGTGATAAATACCACAATCAGGAGAAACCGTTTGAGGAGGGAGACCGTATTCCTTATGCGTCCCGTTATTACGGACAGGAAGAAATGGTAAATCTGGTGGATAGTTCATTGGAATTCTGGCTCACATCCGGGCGTTATACGGATCAGTTTGAAAAAGAATTTGCAGAATATCTTGGGATCAAACATTGTTCTCTCGTAAACTCCGGTTCATCGGCGAACCTTCTTGCGTTTATGGCGCTTACGTCCCCGCTTATGGGAGACCGCAGGATCCTGCCGGGAGATGAAGTGATCACGGTGGCAGCGGGATTCCCGACGACGATCGCTCCGATCATCCAATACGGAGCAGTTCCTGTATTTGTCGATATGACGATCCCTCAGTACAATATGGATGCTTCCATGCTTGAGGAAGCTCTTTCCGATAAGACGAAAGCGATCATGATCGCACATACGCTTGGAAATCCATGGGATCTCGGTGCGATCAAAGAATTTTGCGACAAGCATAACCTGTGGCTCGTAGAGGATAACTGCGATGCGCTCGGATCCAAATATACGATCAATGGAGAGGAAAAATTCACCGGTACGATCGGTGATGTGGGAACTTCCAGTTTTTATCCGCCGCACCATATGACGATGGGTGAGGGCGGTGCTGTATATACGGATAATCCGCTGATCCACAAGGCCGTGCGTTCTCTGAGAGACTGGGGAAGAGACTGTGTGTGTCCGTCCGGAAGGGACAATATGTGCGGGCACCGTTTTGATAAGCAGTACGGGGAGCTTCCGCTTGGATATGACCACAAATATGTGTATTCCCATTTTGGATATAATTTGAAAGCGACGGATATGCAGGCAGCAGTGGGATGTGCCCAGCTTGCCAAGTTCCCTACATTTGTAGAAAAGAGAAGACATAACTTTGACAGACTGCGTGAGGCGCTTAAGGATGTGGAGGACAAGCTGATCCTTCCGGAGGCGTGTCCGAACTCAAAACCGAGCTGGTTTGGTTTCCTGATCACCTGCAAAGACAGGGTAGATAAGAATAAACTGGTTCAGTATATCGAGGATCATGGTGTGCAGACACGTATGCTCTTTGCCGGAAATATCGTAAAGCAGCCTTGTTTTGATGAGTTCCGTGCATCCGGAAAGGGATACCGTGTGGTTGGAGACCTGAAGGTGACAGACCGTATTATGAAGGATACGTTCTGGCTCGGTGTCTATCCGGGAATGACAGATGAGAAGATCGATTATATGGCGAAAGTCATTAAAGAGGCATTGGAAAGATGAAAAAAGTAATTAGTGTAATGATACCTACGTTCAATGAGGAAGAAAACGTAGTGCCGATCACAGAAGCGGTGATCAATGAGATCACGACAAACCTTCCTCAGTATGATTACGAGATCCTTTTTATTGATAACGATTCTACCGATACGACCAGAACGAAGATACGGGGATTGTGTGAGAAGGACAAAAGGATCAAGGCAATCTTCAATGTAAAAAACTTTGGGCAGTTCAATTCCCCGTTCCACGGTCTTTTAGAGACGACGGGGGATTGCACGATTTTGTTATGTGCGGATTTTCAGGATCCAATCCCGATGATCACCCAGTTTGTACATGAGTGGGAAAAGGGTTACAAGATCGTGATTGGGATCAAATCTACAAGCAAGGAAAATAAAATTATGTATTTCCTGCGCAGCTGTTACTATAAGCTGATCAAGAAAATGTCCAGTGTGGAACAGATCGAGCATTTTACCGGATTTGGCTTGTATGATAAGGCATTTATGGACGTCCTGAGAGATCTGGATGATCCGATGCCGTTTCTGCGGGGAATTGTGGCAGAGCTTGGTTTTAAGCGCAAAGACATTGAGTACCAGCAGGAAAAACGGCGTGCCGGAAAGACGCACAATAACTGGTACAGTTTGTACGATGCTGCTATGCTCAGTTTTACTTCGTATACGAAAGTGGGAATGCGTATTGCGACGATCATGGGCTTTATCCTGTCTGGCCTTAGTATCGCTGTGGCATTAGTCTATCTGGTCATGAAGCTTGTTTTCTGGGATCGTTTTGTGGCAGGTATGACGCCGATCCTGTTGGGAATTTTTATTTTTGGTTCGATCCAGTTGTTTTTTATCGGATTGCTGGGAGAGTATATCATGAGTATCAATTCAAGGGTTACACACCGTCCGCTCGTTGTTGAGGAAGAGCGGATCAACTTTGAGGAACAGGAGTAACATTATGAAAAACAAGGATAGAAAGTTTGGCGTTTATTTTGGAATTGGAGCAGCAATTGGTTTTGTGCTGTTTCTTATCGTGTACGGATATCACGTATTGAATTTTACAAACGATACATGGCTTTTGACGGGGAAAGACCTGCAGCAGCATTATCTTGGATGGAAATTTTTCAGGAACGCTCCATGGTCATTTCCGTTAGGGATGCATGATTCGTTTACAACACCAGATTCTATCAGCGTATTATATACGGATTCAATTCCGTTGTTTGCGTTATTCTTTAAGTTACTTTCTCCTATTTTGCCGGAGACTTTTCAGTATTTTGGATTGTTCGGCTTGATGTGCTATATTCTCAATGGCGGTATGGCGTCTCTTATTGTATCCAGATTTAATAAAAGCAAAGTTTTCTGTGGTGTTTCGAGTGTGTTTTTTATCCTTTCAACTCCCGTTTTGCAGAGACTTTTTGGTGTGCTGTCTGAAAATTCAAGACATACGTCTCTGGCGGCTCATTTTCTCATTCTTGGGGCGATTGCCATATGGATGTTTAAGGATTTTTTTGAGGACTACAAAAAGGATGCGATTGCCTGGGCATTGTTAGCAGCACTGTGTGTGCTCATACAGATGTATATTATTTTTATGGTGGGAGGTATCATGTGCGGGTATCTTCTGGACCGTTTGATTTCAAAAAAGGACTGGAAACGCCTTTTGTTTGATTTTAGTAGTTTTGTTTTGAGTTTTGGTTTCTTTTTCTTTATCATCGGTGGTTTTACTAGTCTGCTCGATTCCGGCGGTTCGGGATACGGTTTCTTTTCCGCGAACTTAAACACATTTGTGAATCCGTGGAGATACTCCACATTTTTCCATAAGATGGGGATGACAAGCCTTCAGTATGAAGGGTTTGCCTATTTGGGATTT
The DNA here is from genome assembly GCA_964579975.1 of uncultured Eubacterium sp. GTDB lineage: Bacteria > Bacillota > Clostridia > Lachnospirales > Lachnospiraceae > Eubacterium_F. The sequence goes on from CAZOIF010000006.1 coordinate 22,080, forward strand.
GGGATGATCGTGCTTTGTGGAATCGCATGCGTGGTTATTCTGATCAAAGTGATTTCTCTGCTCAGAAAGAGAACATTTAAGGAAACGGTAAAATTAAAAGGCAAAAAATATGTTTCATTTATTTTGTCACTTGCGATCGTGGTACTTGTGTTTTCGGTATTGGCTTTTTCGAATCTGGTTTATTTTGGAAATAAAATTTTTATTGAGGTACACTGGCCTACTGTGATCGATAATCTTCTTGCGATCATACGGTCATCCGGGCGTTTTATCTGGTGTGTCATGTACATCATTATGATTCTTGGACTGTTTGTGATAAGCAGAAAGTTTCCGAAAAAGATACAGATCGCGATCGTGATCTTCTGTGTATGTCTCCAGCTTGCAGACTTGTACAAACCAATCCACAGGCTGCAGAAGCAATATTATGGAGAGGCAAAAGAAGAGGAGTCTCTTGTTCAAAGTGATTTCTGGGATACATCTCTTGGAAATTATGACCGTGTGGTCTATTTTCCTTCCAATGGTTATGACGCAACACAGATGCTTCAGATCGCATCGAAGATATCCGCATTTGAAGATGTGAAAATGAGTAATTTTTATCTTTCCCGTTATATGACGAAAAAGGTGATGCGACAGAGGGATCGGATTACAGAGAGGGATTTTAAGACGAACGCATTGGATGACCGAACGTTGTATCTTCTTGACTATGCGAATGCTCATAAGTATAAAGATATGTGTTATATGTATATGGTCGATAATAAAATAATTGCCGTGAAAAATCCGATAGACGGGTTGAAGGAATATACGGATTTTCTTGTTGGAACTCTTTCGCCAACTGTAGAATTGGATATGTCGTTTGCCGGACTTGGGAAAAGTTTCCTGCATAAAGGATGGCACAGTCAGCAGCTGGGAGACAAAGGAGCATGGACGACCCCGGAAAGTGTTGTGCGTCTGTATTCTGAAGATGCGGAGCGGGCGAAGATTACGATTGAATACAAAGCTGGCAAGAAGAAGGGCACAACGACGGTAAAAATGAATGGAAGAACGATTGGAAAGATTGACAATAAGGAATCGGGAACGGTTTCGTTCGAGGCAAAAATGAAGCTGTGTAAAAATATTAAGAGAACGAAATATATCAACTGGCTGTTCTTTACATCCGGTGATGTCAAAAAGGCGACGAAGGCCGGAGAGAGCGACGGAAGAGGAATCATGGTCAAGAAAATCACGGTTACTTATCTTCCGCCAGAGGAGGATAAGTAGTTTATAAGTGTCCAACGAGTGATGCAGAAGGGTAGAGTCGTATGAAGAGCAAAAAGTCTATCATGGCAGCATATTTTTGTATTGCTGTTGTAATGCTCATAGGGATGATCGTCTATTCCGGCGTTCAGGAATTTTGGTATGATGAGGTATACCAGATCGGGTTAGTCCGGCCGGGAGTGACACTTGGTGAAATGCTGCGGCAGTATACGGAACTCAAGGATTACACGCCGCCGCTCTATGCGCTGGCTGCTTATGTATGGATCCGGATTGTTCCGTTTTCATTTCGATTTCTGCTTCTTCTTTCTGAAGTGATGACGGCGGCAGGAGTGTTTGTCACTGCTCTGGCAGGGGAAAAAACAGGTGGAAAACGGATGGGGTTTCTGGCGGAACTGCTGGCGGCGACATCACCGGTGCTTATCGTGTCAGCGGGGTATGAATTCCGGGCATATGCCTTGTATTTTCTGGCAGTGGCCCTTGTGCTTTATTTTTTGGCGAAGAGAGTTGAGTCAGATAAAAACGGAGGTTTTGACAGGAATAATGGTGTATTTTATACACTGTCACTGATTTTGCTTCTCTATTCACATTATTATGGGAGTGTTATTTTTGGTGTGCTGTTTGCTCTGGAACTGTTTTTTTTCTTTACCAAAAAACAAAAATTTCATGTAATCTTTTATTATTTTATTTCCGGAGTGGTTTTTCTGCCGTGGTTGATCCTTATTTTTTTGAACCGGAAAAGGAGTATTACGGAATTCTGGATCGAGTCGCCGGATCTTAAGTCGATATTTAAATTGGCAGAGTTTTTATGCAGTAAGAGCGGAGTACAGATGGGGCTTTTTGGTCTCGGCCTGATCGGATGTATCGTCTGTGTGGCAGTCCGGATCAGAAAAAAGGAGTTTTGTCTCCGGACGGATGCGATGAAGGTGTATGTGCCGGGGGTACTGCTCGGAGTGATAGCGGCCATGTTTCTGTATGGTGCTGTGATCAATCCATCCGGGGGGATTTTTTATAACCGCTATTTTGTCGGGATGCTGCCGTGTTGTTTTTTGATCATGGCTTACGGGCTTGTCTGGATCTGGGACCATCTGCCTCTTCCGGGGCAGAAACAAAGAACGCTGTCGATGGTTCTTTGTCTGGTGCTGTGCATGATTACTTTTGTACAGAATGGAAATACTTTTATGAGTGATATAAAGAAAAAACGGGCTGTATCCTATATTACTTCGGTAAAGGAACTGAGCAGAAAACCGGATATCAGTGATCCGGACACGGTCGTTCTGACCTCGGATAATTCGTGTGTCCGCGCCGGTGTGGAGTTGTATTTTGAGGAACTGTTTGATATGACCGAAGTGAATGTTCTTTCTCAGCACGATGATGAGTTTGAACGGGAGATCACAAGATATAAAAAGATTTATCTCTTTCATGGAAAGCAGCCAGTGACCGCGGAGACAGATGAATTCCTTTCTGGCTGTGAGAAAACAGAAAAAGACAAGAAGAAACGGATCACCGTATACTTGAAAGGATGAAAAGGAAATGAATGAAATTAGCACGAAACTCTGGAATATGATCGAGGCGATCGTAAGGGCAGTCTTTGGACTGATATTTAAAATCTGCAAGATTGATTTTGCGGAGGAACAATGGGAATCGCTGATGCAGTTTGTGAAGTTTGGGCTTGTCGGCGTCTGGAATACCGTATTTTCGTATGCAATCAACCTGATCTGTCTTTTGAGCTTTCGGAAGGCCGGGGTTCTTCAGTTTGAAATTTTTGGAGCTCCGACAGCTGTTTATGTGGCGAATATGATAGCTTTTATCATAAGTGTTTTTGTGTCCTTCCTGCTGAATAATCGATTTGTGTTTACGTTGGAAGAGGGACAGAGCAGGAATTTTGGGAAGGCGTTATTTAAGAGTTATCTTTCCTATGGTTTTACCGGAATCATCCTGAACAATGTTCTGGCGATCGTTTGGGTCGGGCTTTGTGGGATATCTGAACTGGTCGCTCCGCTCATCAGCCTGATCATCGCAATACCGATCAACTTCTTTATGAATAAGCTGTGGGCATTTAAGTCAGAGAGTGGGCAGAATGAATAGAAAGCCTAGAAAAACCTTTTCAAATGAGGTAATATGTGGTAAAATGAACGCATAAGCACTCACATACTTTCTCCTAGAGGCAGCCTGTCTGCTTGCAGGCAGGGCTGTCTCTAGGAGAAAGTATGTGAGTGTAACGAACACGGAGCTCCGAAGGAGCGGAGTGAGTGCTTATGCGAGAAAGCAGGCGAGCGCAGGCTCCGAAGGAGCGAAGTGAGTGCTTATGGAGGAAAAATAATGGGAATCAGTGTAGTTCTGTTGGCATATAAAGAAGAAGAGAACCTCAAAGTATTATTGCCGCAGATTATCGACAATGTGAAAAAGATAGGAGAAGAGTTCGAGATTCTTGTGATCGATACCGCAGAGCCTCTCGATAACACAAAAGGTGTATGTGAGGAATACGGTGCTAAATATATCAATCAGGAGGAGCCGGCCTTTGCCGGGGCGTTCAAGACCGGGATCAAATATGCTTCCATGGATAAATTCCTTATTCTGGACAGCGATGGCTCCCACAACCCTAAGTATATACCGGATCTTTATGATAAATTTGTAAAAGAGAATTGTGACGTGGTCATCGGTTCCCGTTATGTAGAAGGCGGAAAGACGAATGATGCGAAAAGTTCTATCATCATGTCACACATTTTGAATGGAATGTTCCGTTTGTTCCTCGGGATCAAGGCAAAGGATATTTCCACGGATTACCGTATGTATGAGACGGCACAGTTAAAAAAGGTATCCCTTACGTGCCACAATTATGATGTGTTGCAGGAAGTTCTTCTGCTTTTGCGCCTGAACAAGGCAGACAAGAAGCTGAAGATCGGCGAGGTTCCGATTGAATTTGACAAACGTATCTATGGGGAATCAAAAAGACGCCTGCTTCCTTTTATCATGAGTTATATCAAGACATTGTGTAAGCTTACATTTGTCCGGATGTTTGGAAAACGCTAGGAAGGTGTAAATATATATGTATCCAATGAAACTATCGCCTGTATATAAGGACTATCTCTGGGGAGGACATGAATTAGAGCGGTTGTTTGGAAAGACCGGAGATGGCGATTGTACTGCAGAGAGCTGGGAACTGTGCTGCCACCCTGATGGGGAAAATATTGTAAAAAATGGAAGATATAAGGGGCAGCGTCTCGGGGATATACTGAAAGAGAACCCTCAGTTTGTATCGCCGGATTACCGGCCAGCCGATAAATTTCCAATCCTGATCAAATTTATCGATGCCAGGGAGAACCTGTCTGTCCAGGTGCATCCCTCGGATGATACGGCGCTGAAAGAAGCCGGGGAGGAAGGAAAAGCAGAGATGTGGTATGTGATCTCGGCAAAGCCCCGGGCGTTTTTATATTATGGGTTGAATCGGAAGATATCCAAGGAGGAGCTGGAACAAAAGATAAAAGATGGATCGGTCTGTAACGTCCTGAACAAGGTGGAGATCCATGCCGGAGATGTGTTTTTTATCCATCCTGGTACGATCCATGCGATCGGAGCTGGTGCGGTCATCGCTGAGATCCAGCAAAATTCCAACACGACATTCCGGGTCTATGATTATCTCAGAAAGGATAAAGATGGAAATTACCGGGAGCTTCATGTGGACCGGGCGATCGATGTGATCGACAGGACGCCGATCGTTCCCTCGCAGGTATTTGATAACAATGAAGTGTGTTTAAAGGCGGGGACGCTCCGGAGATTATTTGAATGTCGTTATTTTGGTGTGTTGAGGATACGGGTAAACGGGGGAAAGATAAAATTCTGGTGTGACAGGAGTACGTTCCATTCCTTGTTAGTTACACAGGGAAGTGGTTATCTGGAGCATAAGGGAAAGCGATATGATTTTTCAGCCGGAGACAGTCTGTTTATTCCGGCCGGATTTGGAGAATATTATTTACATGGAACAAATGAAATACTGATGTCTAAACTATAGAGCACAGAAAGGAATAATCATATTATGAAAGTGACAGCGATGATCATGGCAGGCGGCCGAGGAGAGAGATTCTGGCCGAAGAGCCGCAAAAATTTACCGAAACAGTTTTTGAGCCTTACGGATGACGGAGTGACGATGATCCAGCATACAGTGAAGAGGATCCGTCCTCTTGTGGATATGGAAGATATTTATATCGTTACGAACCGGGATTATAAAAAGCTTGCGATGGAACAGCTCCCGGAACTGCCGGAGGAAAATATATTATGTGAGCCGGTTGGAAGAAATACGGCGCCTTGTGTGGGGTTAGCGGCGATGCATATCGGCAAAAAATATGACGATGCACTGATGATCGTACTGCCATCGGACCACCTGATCAAATACAACTCGATGTTTGTGGATGTGCTAAAGGATGCGTGTGCGGTTGCTGAAAAGGGAGATAACCTGACGACGATCGGGATTACTCCGAATTACCCGGAGACCGGATATGGATATATTAAATTCGACCCGGATCAGAGTGAGGGAAGAGCGTACGGCGTAGAGTGTTTTGTTGAGAAACCGGATTTAAAGACGGCGAAAGAATATCTGGCAGATGAGTCCTATCTGTGGAACAGCGGTATGTTTGTGTGGAAGATTTCCACGATATTAAAAGATATCGAAAAATTCCTTCCGGAGATGTATGAGGGGCTTTTGAAAATAAAGGCGGCCATTGGCACGGAGGAGCAGGAGGCTGTCCTTGAGGAGGAATTTACAAAATTTGTTTCCGAGTCCATTGATTATGGAATTATGGAGAAGGCACAGAATATTTATGTGCTCCCGGGTACGTTCGGATGGGATGACGTGGGTTCCTGGCTTGCCGTGGGCCGGATCCGCTCAACGAATGAATTTGGAAATGCCGTACAAGGAAATGTCATTACGGTCGAGACGAAGAATTCGATCATCGAGGGTTCGGACAAGCTGATCGCTACAGTCGGTCTTGAGGACATGATCGTGGTGGATACGGAAGATGCGCTTTTGATCTGTGACAAAGGGCATGCGGGAGATATCAAGAAGGTACTTGAAAATCTTAGGATATGTAACAGAAATGAGTACATCTAAGGTTATCAGATATAAAGTAATATCATACAAAAAGAGATTCATTGGATTTTGAAAGGAGATATCATGAAAAAGGCATTGATTACAGGTATAACAGGACAGGATGGTTCTTATCTTGCAGAGCTTCTGCTTGAGAAGGGATATGAGGTATATGGCATTATGCGCCGTAAGAGCGTTGTGGATTATGGAAATGTAGAGCATATCAAGGACAAGCTCAATTTCATTTATGCGGATATGACCGACGTCGTATCCCTGATCCGCGCAATGCGCATCAGTCAGGCAGATGAGATTTACAACCTTGCGGCACAGTCGTTCGTGGCGACAAGCTGGGAGCAACCACTTGCTACAGCGGATATCGACGCCATCGGTGTCACAAATATGCTTGAGGCGATCCGTACGGTAAAACCAGAGGCGAGATTTTATCAGGCTTCGACCAGTGAGATGTTTGGTCTCGTTCAGGAGATGCCGCAGAAGGAGACAACGCCATTCTATCCGCGTTCTCCATACGGCGTAGCAAAGCTTTACGGCCACTGGATCACGAAGAATTACCGTGAGAGCTATGATCTGTATGCCTGCTCCGGAATCCTGTTTAACCATGAGTCCGAGAGACGTGGTAAGGAGTTTGTGACACGTAAGATCACCGATGCCGTAGCACGGATCAAGCTGGGCGTTCAGGATCATTTGGAACTTGGAAATATGGATTCCAAGAGAGACTGGGGTCATTCCAAAGACTATGTGCATGCGATGTGGCTCATGCTCCAGCAGGACAAAGCAGATGACTATGTAGTAGCTACGGGAGAGACTCGTACCGTCCGTGAATTTGTGGAACTCGCATTCGGACATGTGGGAATCGAAGTCGAGTGGAAAGGCGAGGGCGTCAATGAGACCGGTATCGACAAGGCGACCGGAAAGACGATCGTTAAAGTAAATCCGAAATTCTTCCGTCCGGCAGAGGTAGATGTACTTCTGGGAGATCCGGCCAAGGCAGAGAAAACGCTCGGATGGAAACGCGACATTTCATTTAGCCAGCTCGTGGAGAGAATGGTGAAGAATGATATGGCTCTGGTAGAGAAAGAAATCAAAGTACAGTCTATATAAAGAGATCATTATCTGAAATAGGTAAGTCTGACGGTGTTCCGGCTGTAGCAGGAGCACTGTCTGGCTTATCTATTTCAATTATTCGTTATAGTTCAGCCGTCTGGTCACAGGTTGTTTGTTTTGTGACACCTGTCTGATGCGCAGAAATGAGGTAGGATATGAAGAAAGCATTGATTATCGGCGGGGCCGGATTTGTAGGGAAATATCTGGCGGAATACCTGACAGAACAGTGTGGGTATCAGGTCTGTTCGACAAAGATGAAGAACGAGGAGATTCCGGGGGCAGATTATGAAGTAGTGGATATGAACCTTCTCGTAAAAGAAGAAGTGGAACAGGTGATGAAAGATCATGCCCCGGATTATATCTTTCATCTGGCGGCACAGAGTTCGGTAGCCGTATCATGGTCCAATCCGCAGCTTACCGTGGACGTTAATATAAAAGGGACATTGGTTCTCCTAGATATACTAAAGGAAACGGAATATAAGGGAAGGGTGCTTTTGATCGGCTCCGGCGAAGAATATGGGCGCATCCATCCCGATGAGGTCCCGATCGTGGAAGATACCGTACTGCGTCCGGGAAATATCTATGCGGCGACGAAGAGCTGTCAGAATATGATCGCCAGCATTTATGCAAAAGCATATGATCTGAATCTTATTATGGTCCGTGCGTTCAACCATGTAGGACCGAGACAGTCTCCTCAGTTTGTCGTATCGGATTTTTGTAAACAGGTCGTAGAGGCAGAGAAGGGCTTAAGAGAGCCAGTGATCCATGTGGGAAACCTCAAAGCAAAGAGAGATTTTACCGATGTACGGGATGTGGTAGCTGCCTATGAGTGCCTGGTGAGACAGGGGAAGAGCGGGGAGACTTACAATGTGGGGTCGGGAACTGCATATCCGATCGAAGAGATTTTGAATAAGATCATAGAGATTTCAGGACAAAAGATCGAGGTACAGGTAGAAAAAGAGCGCTTGCGCCCGATCGATGTGCCGCTCATCGTGGCGGATATCACAAAGATCACAGAGCATACAGACTGGAGACAGACGATCAGCCTGGAGCAGACGCTGAGGGATACATTGGATTATTGGAGAGGAGAGACGGAATGAAACATTGTATTGTTTGTGGAGAAAAGTTAGGAGGGAAGGCATTGCTTTCCTTTGACGGGATGCCGGCTTCCGCCCAGAACATCCCGGATGCAGATGAGGTGAAGACAGATCATGGTGTTTCCCTGAACCTTCACCAGTGTGCAAATTGCGGCCTCGTTCAGTTTGACTGTGAGCCGGTGGATTATTACCGGGATGTGATCCGTTCCGGAGGGTTTACGACGACGATGGTGGAGCTTCGCCGCAGACAATATGCACATCTGATCGAGACGTATGGCCTTGAGGGCAAAAAATTTATCGAGGTGGGATGCGGACAGGGAGAATTTTTAGGTGTACTCACTGAATTTCCGGTACAGGCCTATGGAGTGGAGCACCGGGGGAATCTTGTGGAACTGGCACGTGGAAAAGGGCTTGATGTGACCTGTGGGTTTACTGAAGAGGCCGATACGGTTTTGGGCGAAAATGGCCCCTATGATGTCTTTTTATCGTTTAATTTTCTTGAGCATCAGCCGGAACCGGGTGTGATGTTAGACTGCATCTGGAATAATCTGACAGAGGGGGGAATGGGACTGGTAACGGTTCCAAGCCTTGAGTATATTCTTCAGTATGACGGTTATTATGAATTGATCCGGGATCATATCGCCTACTATAGTTTTGAGACATTGGGAAATCTTCTGGCGCTGCACGGTTTTGAGGTGTTGGAAGAGGAGATGGTGAACCGGGATACCTGTGCAGTCATCGTAAGGAAAGTTCCGAGAGGGAATGAAACGGTAAAACCAGTGGAGGCAGTTGACGTTTCCACGATGGAGGCAAGTTATGATATCATTTGTGATGAGATCCGGAAACTGACGGATTCTCTGGAAAATGAGGGAAAAACGCTGGCGATCTGGGGAGCGAGTCATCAGGGATTTACACTGGCGGCCACGACGTGCCTGAAGGACACGGCCCGTTATATCATTGATTCGGCTCCGTTTAAGCAGGGGCGTTTTGCGCCGACTTCGCATCTGCCGATCGTGGCGGCGGACCATTTTCATGAGGAGCCGGTGGATGTCATCCTGATCGTGGCTCCGGGATATACACAGGAGATTTCGGAGTCGATCCGGACGAATTTCGGTGAAGATGTGATGATCATGACGCTTCGGAGTGATCATCTGGAAACGTTGTAAAAAGGCAGAAATATTTTTGGAGAGGAATGATTTTCGTATGAATTCTTTTGTTTTGATCGAACCGGGCAAGGTGGGCTGGCATGACTCGCCGGAGCCGGAGCTGACGCCATATGGAGCCATTTTAAGACCGGTTGCCGTAGCACCGTGTACGTCCGATGTACACACGGTATTTGGCGGCGGTTCGCCCAAAGCGCCAAACCTGATCCTCGGTCATGAGTGTGTGGCAGAGGTTTTGGAAACAGGCGGGATGGTTCAGGATTTTAAGGCAGGAGACGTCGTAGCTGTTCCGGCGATCACGCCGGACTGGAGAGCACTCAGTATACAGGAACACAATTTTAACCATGCGGGAGCGCCATTTTCCGGACATCAGCTCGGAAGGAGCCAGCCGGGGGTATTTGCGGAGAAATTCCTTATTCCGGATGCAGACACGACGCTTGCCAGGATTCCCGAAGGGGTATCTCTTGAGCAGGCTCTTATGTGTGTCGATGTGGTGACGACCGGATTTACAGGAGCAGAGTTTGCGGATATTAAATTTGGAGACACGGTCGTCGTCCTCGGAATCGGTCCGATCGGGCTTATGGCGATAGCAGGGGCGCGGCTTCTCGGTGCCGCCCGTATCATTGCAGTGGGAAGTCGGACAAAATGCGTGGAACTTGCGAAAGAATTTGGGGCGACGGATATTTTGAATTATAAAGATGGTGACATCGTGGAACGGGTGAAGGAGATGACTGGCGGAATCGGCGCGGACAGCGTCGTGATCTGTGGCGGCCGGGATGAGGCGTTTTCGCAGGCTGTCGATATGGTGCGCTATGGGATCGGAACGGTGTCGAATGTGAATTATTTTGGCGGTACGGGTAATCTTCCGTTTCCGAAGTTCTCCGGCGGCCGGGGAATGGCCGGAAAGACAATCCACACAGAACTTGCGAAAGGCGGCAGGGCCCGCATTGAGCGGATGCTTAAAATGGCGCAGTACGGGCGGATCGCACCGGAAAAACTGGTGACGCATACCTTACATGGTTTTGATAAGATCGAAGAAGCGCTTTATATGATGCGGGATAAGCCGGAGGGACTTGTAAAGGTGATGGTTCGGATTGAATAGTCCCGCCCAAGGCGGGCCATTGCAAGTTTGGCTTTGCCAAACTTGAAGATGCGGAGAAAGAGTTCGCAAAACAGAAGGAAAGGGAAGACAGATGAAACGAATCGTAGTGACAGGGGCGACCAGCTTTCTCGGCTCGACTCTGGTAAAAAAACTGTTAGATGACGGACATTTTGTGTATGCGGTCGTCCGGCCTGCATCGGCAAACCGGAAAGCGCTCCCGGAGGAAAGGGAAAATCTTGTGGTGATCGAGAGTGAACTGGAGAAACTGGATCAGATCGAAACGATGATCTCATCACCATGTGATTACTTTTTCCATTTTGGATGGGATGGGAGTGGCAGTGAGAACCGGAAAAAACAGGATGTACAGCAAAAAAACGTGGAGGATTCCCTAAAGGCGCTCACAGGTGCGAAAAACCTCGGGTGCAGAAGATTTTTATTCAGTGGCTCCCAGGCGGAATACGGACAGTGCCCGGATGTGATGTATGAGGAAAGAGAGTGTCATCCGGTATCTGAGTACGGGAAGGCAAAACGGGAATTTTATGAGCGTGCCCGGAGTATGTGTAAAAAATGGAACGAAGAGGACGGCGCCGGGATCGAGTACATTCACACGAGGATATTTAGTGTATATGGTTTTGGAGATCATCCGTCTTCTCTAGTGTGTACCTGCCTGAAAACATTTTTAGAGGGCGGCCATATGGAGCTGGGGGCGTGTACCCAGCAGTGGAATTATTTGTACATTGGTGATCTGGTGGAAGGACTCATCTCTCTTATGTTTTGTGACGGCAGCATCCGGGAGGACAGCCTTTATAATGTCGCCGGACGGGAGAGCCAGACGATGCCTCTTCGAAACTATGTGGAAAAGATGCATGAGCTCTGTGGCGGCAGAGGAGATTATACCTATGAAAAATGCGTGCCGAATGCGGAAGGACTGGCAAATCTCATACCGGATACGACGAGGATTTATGAGGATACAGGCTGGGTTCCTAAGGTTTCATTTGAAGAGGGGATCCGCAGGATGATAGAGAAAATGTAGGAAACAGCATATATGGAAGTGAGAAAGGAAGGGTATCGGAATGGAGACAACAGCGATTTATAAGAGATGGATGGATGAGGTAAAGGAAGCAGATCTGCGTGAGGAGTTAGAGAGTATTCAGGCGGACAGCGAGGCAGTTTATGACCGCTTTTACCGCGAGCTTGAATTTGGAACCGGGGGACTGCGTGGCGTGATCGGCGCCGGGACATACCGGATGAATGTATATACGGTGGCAAAAGCGACCCAGGGCTACAGCAATTATCTGAATCAGGTAAAAGGCTCCGGGGACACACCGTCGGTTGCGATCGCCTATGACAGCCGGATCAAATCGGATATATTTGCACAGACGGCGGCCAGGGTGTTTGCGGCAAATGGTATCCAGGTGCATATTTATAAAGAACTGATGCCGACACCGGCGCTTTCTTATGCGGTGCGTGCGCTCGACTGCGATGGCGGTATCGTGGTGACCGCGAGCCATAATCCGGCGAAATATAATGGATATAAAGTATACGGCCCTGACGGATGCCAGATCACGTTGGAGGTGGCAGAGGCGATCTTAAAAGAGATCGACAGCGTGGATGTGTTTGATGATGTGAAGAAGGTAGATTTTGATGAGGGCTGTGCACAGGGAAAGATCAAGTTGATTGGAGAGGATGTCATCACCGGGTTTATCGATGCTGTGTCCGGGAGGGCGCTGAATCCGAAAGAGATCGATAAGGATGTTTCGATCGTGTACACCCCGCTCAATGGAACCGGACGCATGCCGGTGACAAGATGCCTGAAAGAAAATGGATATACAAAGATTACGATACCGGCCGAGCAGGAGATGCCGGATGGCAATTTTACAACCTGTCCGTATCCAAATCCGGAAATCCGTGAGGCATTGGAAGTGGGCCTGAAGAAGGCAAAGGAGATCGGAAGCGACCTTCTTTTGGCGACGGATCCGGATTGTGACCGTGTGGGCGTGGCAGTGAAGGACGGCAGTGATTACCGCCTGATCTCCGGAAACCAGATGGGAATCCTTTTATTTGATTATATTTGCAAGACATATAAAGAAAATGGTACGATGCCTGCAGATCCGGTCGTTGTGACCACGATCGTATCCACAAAGATGATCGATAAGATCGCAGCGGATTACGGTGTCGAGGTAAGGCGGGTTTTGACCGGATTTAAATTTATCGGCGAGCAGATTGGCTTTTTGGAGGCGGACGGTGAAATAGACCGCTATATCTTTGGATTTGAGGAGAGTTATGGATATCTGAGCGGAGGCCATGTCAGGGATAAGGATGGCGTCAATGCCTCTCTTTTGATCTGTGAGATGTTTGCCCACTATAAGGCGAAGGGACTTTCTCTGATTCAGGTACTTGATTCCCTGTATGAGAAGTATGGATGCTTTAAAGAAGCGTTGCAGTCGATCACGTTTGAGGGAGCCAGCGGGGCAGAGAAAATGTCCGGTCTCATGGAGACACTCCGGAACAATCCGCCGTCAGAGATTGCGGGTTATAAGCTGGTTGATGTGAAGGACTATGCGGCGGGAGTCGGTGAACTTCCGAAATCGAATGTGTTAGAATTTAATATGGAAAATGATATCAATGTGCTTGTAAGGCCATCGGGAACAGAGCCAAAGATCAAGATGTATTATCTCGTGAAGGGAGAGAATGAGGCGGAAGGCGCTAAAATCGTCTCTTCACTGGAAGAGTATTTTACGGAGGTTTGTAAGTAATGCAGAAATTGAAAAAGCAAAAGGCGCTCTGCTTTTTGCTTTTCTTTTCCCTTGCCTTTGCAGGGATTACCTTTTGTACTTATTTTTTGTTCCTGAAAAATGGAAAGTCCTTTATCTGGGATTATGATGGCATCAAACAGCACTATGCGGCGCTTGTTTATCTGGGCAGATATTACCGGGAGATTGTTTCCGGCTTTTTGCACGGGGATTTTGTGATTCCGATGTTTGATTTTTCGCTCGGGATGGGGGAGGATATCATTACGACCCTGAATTTTTATGGGCTGGGTGATCCTCTCACGCTGCTTGCTGCCTTTGTGCCGGATGCCGGAATGGAGTATCTGTATGATTTTCTTGTGATCTTCCGCATTTATCTGGCAGGGCTTGCCTTTTCTTATTTTTGCCGGAAGAAGGGAAGAAGTTATGGATGCACATTGATCGGGGCGCTCATCTATGCGTTTTCCGGATATGTGCTCCATGTGGCGGTAAAGCATCCGTTTTTTGTGATTCCAATGATCTTTCTGCCGCTTTCCGTCATTGGGCTTGAGAGGGCATTGGAGGGAAAACGTCTTACTCTTTTGATCGTCATGGTGTTTGTTACGGCACTGAATGGATTTTACTTCTTTTATATGAACACGATCTTTCTTGTGGTCTATGCATTGGTATGGGTGATCGTGAAGAACAGAAGACATTCGTTAAAGAAAACGTTTATGGCCGTGGGAAGATGTGCCTTTTGCTATGTCACCGGAGTATTGATGGCATCGGTATTGTTTTTGCCGGCGATCGTCGCTTTTGTTTCGGGGAACCGGAGCGAGAGTTCGTTCTCTCCGGGAAACTTGCTCTTTTTCAGTGCAAACCGGTATCAGTTCATCTTTACAAGACTGATCGGCACGCCAAGGATCACATGGGATTATCTGGGGCTGGTATCCCTTGTTTTTCCGGCTCTTGTGGCTTTTTTCCTGTGTGGCCGGAAAATGGATAGAATATTAAAAGTAAATATAATTATATGGACGGTATTGATGCTCCTTCCGTTTGGCGGATATATGCTGAATGGTTTCTCTTATGTGTCGGGGCGGTTTTTGTATCTGGTGACATTTGTGTATGCAGTCGGGACAGTCTATGCGCTTCCGGAACTTTTACGCCCCGGGCGGAAAAAACTGTTCGTGTGTGCGGGGGCGGCGTTTCTGTATCTGGTGGCGCTGCGGTTTTCCTCGGATGTGGATAAATGGTATGGATGGTTTGGATTTATTTTTCTTATGATCACTCTCTTCATACTGGTTGCCAGAGAGGTGCGCCGGATTCCGGCAAATGTGGTGCTGGCTGTCCTGGCGGCGGTGACAGCGGTAAATATCATCGGGAACGGCTGGTTTTTATTTAGTGGAAGAGGACAGGGATATCTGGACGAGTTTGTGGATTCCGGAGAGGCATTTTCGACGATTTCTTCTACACCGGAGGCAGAGATTCCGGTCTGTGGCGACGGGGAGTTTTACCGGACGGATGCGTCCGTAAAAGCGACAGAAAATGCGGCTGCTGTAAACGGGAATTACGGTGTATCCAGTTATTTTAGCATCTGCAATCCAAACCGTCTCCGCTATCTGCTGGAAGTAGACGATGGTGGAGTACTTGACAGCATGTTTAAAGTCGATGGCCTGGATGGCCGGACGTTTTTGGAGACGCTTGCCTCGGTGCGGTATTATGCGGTGGAGGCAGGCAGGGAAGAGAGCGTTCCTTACGGTTATCGTTTCGTAAAGGATTTTGAGAGGGGCGGGAAGTTTTACAAACTTTATGAGAATAATTATTTTCTGCCTCTTGGCATCACATTTGACAGCTATGTGATGGAGGAGGGAAAACAAAAGAACGAACGGCAGAAAGAGGCGGCGCCGGATGGAATCCGGAAGCAGTGGGAGATGCTTCAGACGGTCTTTCTGGAGAAAGAGGTTGAAGGAGTAAAGAAAGGTCTGGAAGTACAAGAACCGGAGCAAGACCAGGGTCTGGATCTGGGGCAGGAGCTTACTGCGATCCCGTATCAAATCGGAGAATCGAAGGGCATTGAAATCCGTAAGAATGGGAAAATACGCATAAAAAAGAAAAATGCCATGCTTAAGCTTATCTTTGAGGAATCAGAGGCTGCGGAACTTTATGTCAGCCTGGCGGATTTTCAGATCACCCGGAAAAACCGGACGTATTGTGATATTACAGTAAAATGCGGTGGGACGAAAAAGACGACACGGGCACTGACAAATGAATGGAACTGGTATTTTGGACGGGATAAATACTTGTTTAATCTTGGTTTAAGTGGCGAAAAACGGACAGAGTGTGAGATCAGGTTTGAGTGCCAGGGTGAGTTTGATCTCGCTGGATTGAAGCTGTATGCACAAAAAATGAAGCGTTATGAGAAAGAGATTCGGAACCGGAAAGAGGATACCCTGCAGAACCTTTTGATCCGGAAAAACAGCGTGAGCGGTGACATTTCCCTGGATCAAAAGAAGCTTTTATTTTTACAGATCCCTTATAGTGAGGGCTGGCGTGCTGAGATAGACGGAGAGAAGGCGGAGATTTTGAGGGCCGATACGGCATACATGGCGCTTGAGGTAGAGGAGGGAGACCACAGGATCCGGCTTTTCTACCGGACGCCTTATGCGGGGACCGGAGGTATACTTACGGTGGCAGGATTTCTGATCTTTGGGTTGTATATCGTGATGCGGAAAAAGGAGAGAGCGGATGGAGTATAAATTCAAATTTTCGGTGGTGATCCCGGTCGGAGATGACACCAAAGCTCTCCGTGAGACACTGGATTCCATGATCAGTCAGGATATCGGGTTTGAGGGAAACATCCAGATCATACTTGTGGGTGCCGGGGATGTGGCCCGGGACATGGAGGAGACGTGTCTGGAATACAAAAAGCAGCATCCGGATCATATCGTGTACGAAAAAGAGCCGGATGGCAGCATAAGTTCGGCAAGAAACCATGGAATCGGGTCTGTGCAGGGAAAGTATGTGAATTTTGCGGAGGCAGGCGGGCGTTGGACGAAAACGGGTTTGCGGGCTGTGTATGATTTTTTTGAGAAGAAACAGGATGTGGTCGATCTGGTGTCGTGCCGGCTGCCCGGAGACAGGAAGGGGAACCGGGTCGTTGATGTGCTCGATCATTATGGGAAGATCCCGCTGTGTGTGACAGGATGTTTTGTAAAGGCGGAGATACTCACGGGTCATCGGTTTGATGAGAGACTGGATTTTGAAGCGGACGCTAAATTTGTGAACTCCATCCTGTTGGAGCGATGCAAGTACGGAGTCGTGACGGAGGCCCGTTACCGGAAATCAGAGAGGGAAGAAAACTTTTTACGGGAAAAGAAGATGTCAAAGCGGTGGTATCTGGAGACGCCGAAGATATATCATCTGGAACTCATTCAGGAATCCATTGAAAAGCATGGTTTTGTCCTTCCCTATATTCAGTATGTTGTTCTGGATGAATTTCAGTGGAGATTAAGAGAGGATTTAACAACTGTTTTAGCAAAAGAAGAGCAAGACATCTATGAGGCGCATTTAAAGGAAATCCTTTCTTATCTGGATGATGATCTGATCTGCCGTTTGGATAAAATGTATGTGGAGTATAAGATCTATGCCCTGTCGTTGAAATATGGGTATGATATCACGACAAAACTGAAATATCGTAAAGGAGTTTTCTATTTCAATCATGTCCGTATCTACAGCATGCAGGCAAAATCGCTGTTTTCCCTTGATGTACTGGAGATCAAGGAGGGGATGCTCCATCTGTCCGGGCGGATCTGGTGCCCGTTTGCAGATCATCTTCGCATCTATATTGAGGATGGTGATGGAAAAATATTTGACATCGTATCCTCTCCGGCGGGATTTCGCAAAGCTGTTATACTGGGGAAGGAGATCATGCGGGTCAGAGCATATGAGGTGGCTCTTCCGTTGGAGGAGGCGAAGCAGTATACTGTGTATGGCTGCTATCAGGAGAAGCCTCCGAGAAAGCTGCATGTAAAGTTTGGAAAATTTTCGCATCTGAGCCATGAAGTGGAGGAACTTTATTATCACGATGGCGGCTACATGATCGGATATGATGAGGAGAAACAATGTTTTCGTGTGCAAAAGAAACGTTTTTTGCCACATGCGGCAAAAGAACTTCGCCTATTATTGCGCTGCATCCGTGACCGGAAGGCAGCCATCGCAGGATACCGTATGTTATACCATGTGATGCGTCCGTTCCAGAAGAAGGAGAGATGGATCGTTATGGAGCGGATCAATGTGGCGGGAGACAATGCGGAGCATTTTTATAAATTCCTCAAGAAAAATGAGGAAAAGGACATCCGCTCGTTTTTTACGATTTCCGAAGAATGCGCCGATTATGAGAGGATGAAACAGGTAGGAGCAGTTCTGCCCTTCCGAAAATTCCGGCATAAGTTAAATGTACTTTTAGCAAAAAATATCATTTCTTCCCAAGGTGAGGATAATATTTTCAATCCGTGGGACAATGACAGTAACTATATCCGTGATCTGTACAAATACAATTATGTCTTTTTGCAGCACGGGATCATCAAGGACGATCTGTCGGAGTGGCTGAATAAGTTCAATAAAAACCTCCGGATGTTCGTCACATCGGCAAAACCGGAATACCGTTCCATTTTGGAGGCAGATTATTTTTATGATGAAACAGTCGTAAAGCTGACCGGGCTGCCGAGATACGATAACTTAAAACAGGATATAACAGCAGAGAAATCCATTGTATTTATGCCGACATGGCGCTTTTCTCTCGCTGGCGGCATGAATAATGACACCGGCGAGCGGGAGTACAATCCACGGTTTAAGCAGTCGGAATTTTATCGGTTTTACCAGTCGCTGATCAACGATGAGCAGTTGATCCGGGTGATGAAAGAGAATGGTTACACGGGAAAATTTTTTCTGCATCCCCAGCATAAAGTGCAGACAGGGGATTTTACAGATAATGACACGATAAAGATTGTACGGGATGTCATCGACTATCAGGAGGAGTTCCAGAAAAATGCCCTTCTCATCACCGATTTTTCCAGTGTGGCGTTTGATTTTGCCTATTTGAAAAAGCCGGTCATCTATACGCATTTTGACAGGGATACCTTTTTTCAGGGACAGATTTATTCGGAAGGGTATTTTGAATATGAACGGGATGGACTGGGGCCCGTGTGTTATGATTATGAGACGACCAGACAGGCGATCATCGATGCCGTGAAGAGCGGGTGTCAGCTGGAACCTGTTTATGATGAGCGGGGAGACCGGTTTTACCAGTGGTTTGACGATAAAAACTGTCAGCGTGTGTATGAGGAGATCCGTGCGCTTGACAGGTGACAACGCCGCTGCTTTGCAAAGGAGGCTCGCAGCATGAGTACAAAGATAGATGATTTTGTGTTTCTGACGCCGTATGTCAGTCATTTTTCGATCGGAGAGGCAGAAAAGGAGATGGATGCTTCCTGTCAAAAGAGACTGGAGCATTTTATCCGGATGACAGGGAAAAAGGTACGTGTGATTCTTTTTACTGGGGAAATGTGTGACTGCCGGGATCAGATCGCATATATCGAGGACGAATACGAAGCCGCTACACTAAATCCCGCTTATATCATGGTCAGAAAGGAACTTCTGGAACCATATGAAAAAGTGGATTTTGTGACGCTCTGCCGGATCTTCCTTCAGGAAAAAAAGTTTGGCGTGTTTGAACCGGATATGGAGAGAAAGCCGGATGCGAAACATGTTTACCGCCGTCACAGGGAGGGGACTTACGGGACAGCGCCGGAGGCATACCGTGAGGTACTTTCGATGGTACGGGAAAAGTATGGAGAGATCATTCCCTTTTACCAGAACCTTCTGATCAAAGATCTCTTTCATTTGTTTTCGGTTCTTGGGCAGGAGGAGGCCATTCCTTTAAAGAGTGTCCTTGAACAGATTGATGACGATATCATTTGTGGTTGTGGGTGTATCCCGGAAGATCTGCTTGTCCGGATCCTTTCTTTTAAACATGGGGAGGATATCGGAAAAGTACTTGTATATCGGAGCGGAAAGCTGACATATAATAATCTGCCGGTGCTTTTTTTAAAAGAGATTCCGTTTATCATTGATGAAATTCAAAATGATAAAGGCAGATTTAACATAAGCGGAAATGTAATCCTTCCCCTTCCGGAGAGTGAGATCCGGTATTTTTTCATGGATCATAACAATAAAAGACATGATATTATCTTTGAGGAGGGCGAAGAGGTTACGTTTCTTGGAGAGAAACTTTTTACGAGAAAGCGGTTCCGGGTGGAGCTGGATGTGGGAAGTAAGCGTGCCGGGCTTCGTTTTATGTATTGTTACCGGGATATGTATCATGCGAGGATCCGCATCGGGGTTGACGAGGGCATTGGCATAGAAGAGGATGATCCCCATGGCTTTGATATCCGGGATGGTTATCTTTTGCAGATCGAGAAGAGGATTTTGTCCATTACACCTCTTACGTTTCGGAGAAGAATAAAGCTGTTCTTTACATTTCCATGGAAAAGCATTAAAATGTACTTATGCAAAAAATAGAGCATGGCGAAAGACATGCAGAAATGAGGTAGTTATGATCTACGGAGTTGTACTCGCAGGTGGTGTGGGCAGCCGTATGGGAGATGTTGGGAAGCCCAAGCAGTATCTTTTGATCGGTGATAAGCCAATTCTCATCCATACACTGGAAAAGTTTTATATGCAGAGCGAGTTTGAGAAAGTTCTTGTGCTGTGCCCGCAGGAGTGGCTGACGCACACAAAGAATCTCATAAAAAAATATATTGCAGACACGGCGGACCGGATCGTCGTTCTCACGGGCGGCGACACCCGGAATGAGACGATCATGAATGCCATTGATTATATTGAAGAGCAGGGAAATCTTGACGAGGAGACGATCATTGTGACCCATGATTCGGTGCGCCCGTTTGTGACGCAGCGGATCTTAGAGGAAAATATCCGTTATGCGAAGGAGTACGGCGCCTGCGATACGGCAGTGGCGGCGACGGATACGATCGTGTGTAGTGAAGATAATAAGATTATCAGCGAGATTCCGGAGCGGCGGAAAATGTATCAGGGACAGACGCCGCAGACTTTTAAGGCGCTGAAACTGAAAAATCTGTACCATGCGCTGAGCCCGGAGGAAAAGGAGCTGCTTACCGATGCGGCAAAGATCTTTGTCATGAAGGGAGAAAAGGTTCATATCGTGGACGGAGAGGTGTTTAACATAAAGATCACCTATCCGTATGATCTGCGTGTGGCGGAAGCATTAATATATGGTGAAAACTGATTATTTGGATGGAAAGGTGAAGATCGGGTATGCTGAATGCAGTTTACCGTCTCGTAGCGCCGAGGCGGTTTGAGGTAGAATTTACGGATATTGACCTGTGCAGTGGGAACATAATTGTGCGTCCCACCCATTTGTCCATCTGTAACGCTGACCAGAGATATTATCAGGGAAAACGGGCTCATGAAATCTTAAAAAAGAAACTGCCGATGGCGCTCATCCATGAGGGGATCGGGCAGGTGGTGTACGATCCCGAGGGGATTTTTTCTCCCGGAGAGAAGGTTGTCATGATACCGAATACACCGGCAGAGATCATAGAAGAGCCGGGAAATGAAGACGATGATGTGATCGCAGAAAATTACCGGACGGATTCGCAATTCCGCGCCAGCGGGTTTGACGGATTTATGCAGGATGTGGTTGAGATGCGCCGGGACCGTCTTGTAAAGATGCCGGACGGGATCGACCCCTGTGTGGCCGCCTTTACCGAAATCGTGTCAGTGAGTGTTCATGCCCTGACCCGTTTTGACCGGATCGCCCATCCGAAAAGAGAGGCTGTCGGGCTCTGGGGAGATGGAAACCTTGGATATATCACAGCTGTGTTTTTTAAGGCGATGTTCCCGGATACGAAACTTTACATTTTTGGCTTAAACAGGGACAAACTGTCTGATTTTACCTTTGCCGACGATACGTTTCTCGTGACAGATATCCCGGAGGACATTCATTTTGACCATGCGATCGAGTGCGTCGGAGGTGAGGGATCACCCCGGGCGATCAATCAGATCATTGACTATATCAGTCCGGAGGGAACGATCGCGATCCTCGGAGTATCTGAAAATCCGGTCTCGATCAATACGCGGATGATGTTAGAGAAAGGGCTTCGGATGTTTGGCAGCAGCCGGAGTGGACGGGCCGATTTTATCCGAACGATCGGGCTTTATGAGTCAAATCCGGAGATTCCGGAATATTTGCGGAATATCGTCGGAGCCAGATTTGAGATCAACTCGATCGGTGATATGAAGAAAGCATTTGAGACGGACATCCATAAAGAATTTGGAAAAACCATCCTGATCTGGAAATGATATCAACTTAATGCGCAGGAAACGTGCGCAGATGGAGGAAACTATGAGTGGATTACTTTCAAATAAAAATAAACGGTTTTTAAAGAAAAGATTAAAATTTTGGTTTTGCTGCCTGACCCACCCCTTTTTGAACGAGCACCTTATCGTGTTTGAGGCGTTCAGTGGAAAGCGGTGCGGTGGAAATTTGCGGGCGATCTACGAGGAACTCATGGAAGATGAGCGGTATCTGGATTTTCGGTTTGTGTGGATCGTCAATGACGTGGAGGCACATGCGGATCTGAAAGTGAGACGGCATACGAGGGTCGTAAAGAAGGATTCCCGTTCGGCCTTTATTCTCTATGCGAAGGCAAAATACTGGTTTAATAACGTGGCGCTGCCAAATTATCTCATTCCGCGGCCGCATCAGGTATATGTGGAGACATGGCACGGGACGCCGTTAAAGAAGCTCGGGAATGATATCGAGTACGAGGTGGATCCGAGACAGTCGCTGGCGGAAATGCATAAAAAATATTACATCAAGGGGAGAAAGATGGATTACCTGATCTCTCCGTCAAAATTCTTTTCGGAAAAAATGATTTCTTCGTTCCGTCTGGATAAAAGCCACAGGAAAAATATCATACTGGAGACCGGTTATCCGAGAAATGACGCTCTGTTTAAATTTACCGAAGAGGACACAGAGCGCATCAAAGAGGAAATCGGAGTGCCAAAGGACAAAAAGGTCATCCTCTATACGCCGACGTGGCGGGATAACCAGTTCAAAAAAGGAGAGGGGTTCCAGTACAATACCGAACTTGATTTTTCTTCTCTTATGAAAGAACTTGGGGAGGAGTATGTTCTTTTATTCCGCGCGCATCACCAGATCGGATTTAAGGATGTCGCCCATGATGTGCCGGGTGTCATCGATGTGACAGAGGTAGATGATGTAAATGACCTCTATATCATCAGCGACCTGATGATCACAGACTATTCGTCTACTATGTTTGACTATGGAAATCTCAAGCGTCCGATGGTCTTTTATATGTATGATCTGGATGAATACCAGGGGGAGATCCGGGATTTCTATTTTGATATCAATGAGCTTCCTGGTCCGATCGTAAAGACACAGGACGATCTCGTGCATGCGATCCGGGATCAGTTTGCGAATTTCCAATACGACGAAAAATATAAAGCATTTACGGATAAATTTAATTATCTGGATGACGCCCATGCGGCCAGACGTGTCGTCGAGGCGACCGTGCACACGAAGCTGGGACCGGCATTCCGGTTTTATAAATGGGTCATCCATACGAAAAATGTCATACGAAAATCGTTCCGTGACGGTTACATCGCTGTCTCCGGATTTTTCCGCTGTATGGGATTTTGCTTTACGGCGAACAGCAGGCTTCTGCGCTCGTATAAAAATAAGCATAAGGGAGAGAGATGTTTCCTCGTTGGAAATGGTCCGAGCCTCAGGATATCGGATCTGGAGGCACTGCAGAAAAAAGGGGAGATTACGTTTGGATGTAATCTTGTCACAAAGGCATTTCACGAGACGGACTGGCGGCCGGATTATTATTTCCTGATCGACCGGATCTGTGCGAAGTTCCAGAGCGAGGAGATCAATCAGGCGATCAAAGACATTCCGCTTTTTACGAATATCACGACCTATAATATTTTCCGGAATAAGCCGAGAAAGCCGGTCATTCTTTATAATATCGCGAAAAAGCAGTATAAAGTAAAGCGATCACCGCTTGCTTACTATATTCCGTCCGGTTCGACGGTCATGTCTCTTATGATCGAGATGGCCGTTTACATGGGATTTTCGGAGATCTATCTCATCGGATGTGACTGCACATCTACTTTTTCGGGAAATACCCACTTTATCCAGGGATATACCGATGATAAGTTAAAGCAGCGGGATGCGAAAAAGATCATGGACCGGATGAGACGGCTTGGGATCGAGGGAAAAGATTACGAGAAATATTTCCTTGACGGTTCGCTGAATGCGTATACGCTTTTAAAAGAACATGCCATCAAGCGAGGCGTTACGATCTATAATGCCACGCGAGGCGGAGAACTGGAAGTATTCGAGAGAGTGGATCTGGATTCGTTTTTGTAGGCGGGGATGATCAGGAGAGTGTTATGAAGGAATAGTTGTTTTTTATAAAGCCAGAGGTGAGATTATGCCAATGAATGAAATTGAAGAGCTGAATAGACAGTTTATCGCAGAACTCTCTCCGATAAAGATTTATTTGTTTGGTTCGTTTGCAAATGGAACGGATACAGAAGATAGTGATTTTGATTTTTATATTGTTGTACATGATAACGTTTCCGATCTGGCAGGGGCAACAGCACAAGCATATCGGGCGATCCGAAGAGTTAAACGACGACCGGTAGACATTATTGTGGGAACAGAGAGCAGATTCGAGAGGAGAAAAGAGATGCCTTCTGTGGAGAACGAAGTTTATAAAAAAGGAGTGCTGCTATATGGAGCAGATAATCAAGGAATGGCTTGATCTGGCTGAGATGGATTATGGAGTAGCCACTCATTTATTTGAAAATTATTTACCTAAACCACTTGAGATTATCTGTTATCATTGTCAACAAGGTGCTGAGAAAGCAGTTAAAGCAATCATCATAGCTAAGGATGTGCAGGGAGAAGGAGGCGTGCCGAAATCGCATGATTTATCTTTTCTTTTGGGACAGATAAAAAAATATGTGCAGATTGAAGAAAAATACTATGATTATGCGGATACATTGGCGCCTTATGGAGTTACGATCCGCTATCCGAGTGAATTGTTTTTAGAAGAACGACATGCCAAAGAGATGTTGATTTGGGCAAAAGAGGTGGTTGGGAAAGAACTTCTATGATTAGCATTTGATTATCAGGATAAATCACCTCATGCGATAAAGGTCATACTTTTGAAATCAAATCTACGATGGAAGTATCATATTGTAGGAAGAAATCTCCTCATGCGTGGGGAGATTTCTTCTTAATGTTCTTCTATTCCATCAAATACCTCTCATTGATCGCCAACACCTGCTCCATCGCCTGTGAACCGGGAGCTCCGATGGTGTTTCTTTTTTCTACACATGTAGTCATTGAAATGGCGTCATAAATATCATTTTCAAATACCGGGCAGATTTTCTTGTATTCCTCTAACGGAAGTTCGTCCAGTGAAATATTTTTCTCAAGGCATGTGAGGACAAGCTGGCCGATAATACCGTGTGCGTCACGGAAAGCCACGCCGTGGTTTACGAGATAGTCAGCGGCGTCAGTGGCATTGGTGAAACCGTTCTTTGCGCTGGCTTCCATCTGTTCTTTATTAAACTTCATCGTGGCGATCATGCCGTTAAAGAGGGAAATGCATCCCTTTACGGTGTCAATGGCGTCAAAAGTGAGTTCCTTATCTTCCTGCATGTCCTTATTATAAGCGAGCGGAATGCCCTTCATCGTCGTGAGAAGGGAGATCAGTGCGCCGTAGACACGGCCTGTTTTCCCGCGTACAAGCTCGGCGATGTCCGGGTTTTTTTTCTGTGGCATGATGCTGCTGCCGGTCGAATACGAATCGTCAATGTCCACGAACTGGTATTCATTCGAGTTCCACACGATGATCTCCTCACAAAAGCGGCTCAGATGCATCATGATCGTGGAAAGTGCACTGAGGAGCTCGATGAGGTAATCGCGGTCGGAAACAGAGTCCATGCTGTTTAGTGTGGGGCCGTCAAAATTCAGGATCGACGCCGTGAGGTCACGGTCCAGAGGATATGTGGTCCCTGCCAGAGCGCCCGAGCCGAGTGGACAGTAGTTCATCCGGTCGTAGATATCGCGGAGCCTTCCACGGTCCCGGCGGAACATTTCAAAATACGCCCCGAAATGATGCGCCACTGTGACGGGCTGGGCTTTTTGCAGATGGGTAAATCCCGGCATATAGGTTGAGACATTTTCTTTCATGATCGTATGAAGTGTCACAAGCAGTTCCTTCAGGAGGTCGTTCAGTTCAGCGATTTCATCCCTTGTGTAAAGCTTCATGTCAAGGGCTACCTGATCGTTCCGGCTGCGCCCGGTGTGGAGCTTTTTTCCGGGTTCGCCGATCCGGTCGATGAGGTTTGCTTCGACAAAACTGTGTATGTCTTCATGTTCTGTCCCAATCTCAAGCGCACCGCTTTCGATATCTTCCAGGATTCCTTTTAATCCATTAATGATCGCTGTCTTTTCATCTGGTGTCAGGATGCCCTGTTTTTCCAACATTGTCACATGGGCGATGCTGCCCAGGATATCCTGCTTGTAAAATTTTTGGTCATATGAAATCGATGCATTGAAATTGTGCACCAACTGGTTTGTTTCTTTTGTAAAACGTCCTCCCCAGAGTTTCATGTCAGTTACCCTCCATTCCTGCATGTTGTTTTCGTAACAATCTTATTATTTGAGAGAATAGGTAATACTCTCGTCTCCCACACTGAATTTGAGTGTCAGATCTTTCTTGGATTTAACGGTTTTTTTAGGAACTTCAAACACGATGACTCCATTTTCTTTTGTAAGAGGTTGTATGGATTTTGTCGTTAAGTCCTTGTCATAGCCGATCAATTCAGTAGCGGAATACTCATACTCATTCTGGTAATATAATGTGGCAACAACGGCTTTGTCTTTTGTGCCAAACCGGGGAAGAAACGTTGCAGCTTTTGATCCCTTGTTTTCGGTAGACATGGAAATCACCAAAAAGGAATTGCCTTTGCCAGGCTCAAAATACCGGTAACTCCCATTTTTAATCTTCTGTTTGACAGAAGCTTTTTTTACATTGATTTTCCAATCGCCGACCGAACTTTTTTCTCCTAATGAAAGAACCGGCTCTTCCGGAACGGGTGTCTCAGTTGGGGCAGATGCTTCCGTATTGGCAGGTGTGGATTGTGCCGCAGGTGATAATGTATCTGTCACCTGGTTTGAAGAAGAACATCCGGTAGTCAGTACGAATGTCGCACACATAACGAATATTAATGCCTTTTTTTTCATTTTAAAATCCTCCAGTCTTTTATGCAAATATCTTTTTGTATTTCACACAATAGGATATACGAAATGGCGAAAATTTTCAAGAGTAAAGTGATTAAACCTTGTAAATATAACGGGTTATGTTATAATAAAGTAAGTGAATTGTGTGTGGCGGATGTCTGCCGGCAGAAAAGAGAAAGGCGCACAGCGTGTGCGGACGGGGGATGGATGAAAAAGTTAAAATCAATCGGTTTTGGGGTGATATATGTCCTGATACCGTTTGCCGTTAATATCATAATAAGCATCGTGTGTGCGGTCCAGATGAGGATTATGAAGTTCACCGGACAGATGGAGATCGCCGGTCAGGTATATGATAAATTCACGAAGGATTACGGATATCGGCTTATACTGGTTACGTTAGTCAATCTTGTTATTATAGCAGGTGTGGGGCTTTGGTATTATTTTATCCGCATGCGCAGGGATCGCTCACCGGTTGACTACCGGAAGATCCTTTCACCGGGAACGATCGGAATGATGGTGGGGACAGCGCTTTGTGCCCAGTTTGCCTGTGCGATCGTTTTACAAGTTTTTGCCAGGGCATTTCCGGGTGTCTATGAAAATTATCAGAAGGCGATGGAAATATCTGATATCAGTGTGCTTCCTGCATGGGCGACATTACTTATCGTGGCCGTGTGGGCGCCGCTTGCGGAAGAACTGGTTTTCCGGGCGATGCTGTTTCGGACGCTCCGAAAAGGTTTTTGCTTCTGGGGCGCAGCCCTGATCTCAGGTGCGGTATTTGGCATTTATCACATGAATCTGGTTCAAGGAATTTATGCCGGGCTTCTCGGGGTTCTGCTTGCCTGGTTTTATGAAAAGACGAATTCGCTCCTTGGCTGTTATCTGTTCCATTTTTTGTTTAATCTGCTTAATTATGCGATGTCTGCGGCGCAGGAAAGGATGCCACTGATTTTGGCCGGATTATTTTCTCTGTTTATGATAGTCGCATCGATTCCGGGACTGGTTGTTTTACTACGGTGCTTTGCGAAGAAATTCAGGGCGGGGACGGATGAAGATAATGGTTGAGGATACTGCAGTTAGAAATTAGAAAGGAGAAATTTTATGAAACAAAATCGTATCTTATGTATGGTAGTCATTGGATTCCTGGCAGCAGGAATAGCGATTTTGTCGTGTCATCCGGAATCGGCTGAGGCGGCAAAGAAAATTACAGCACAGAACATTTCCGTTCAAAAAGGGAAATCTTATAAGCTGGATGATTTCCTGAAACTGGTTGCGACAAGCAATTCTGATGCCGGAGATCTCCGGTCGAACATAAAAAAGGGAACAGAATATACTGTGTCCGGGAAAGGATTGCAGCTAACCAAGCGGACTTTCAAGGGAAAAAAGGTGGGCAAATATACGCTCAAGATCAAAACAAAGAAGAAAACCTATGTGTTTCCACTCTGTGTAGTTGATAAAACTTATAAGCTGCAGGCGGATCAAGTTGCACGCATTGAGATATCATCTTATCAGACACCGCCGCCGGTGGCAAAAGAGTTCAATACACCAGAACAGATTAATCAGTTTGTGGCTAAGGTAAATGAGGCAAAATTTACCTTTACGCTTCCAAAGACATTATTTAAGAATACCGGCTTTGTCGGATATCGTGTCGTGCTATATGCCAGTGACGGAACACAGATGGCAATGTGGTGGCTGACAGAAAGCGGATTTGAGGAACCGCATACGAATGAAAAGAATAATGCGGAGCGAAATTATACTTCCACACAGGCAAAAGCGTTTTATCAATACATTGAAGCGTTATATCAGAACGCGTAAGCGAATTAGAGGTGCGTGCTTTTTGGCCGCACCTTTTTTATGGAAAAAAGTTTTAGGGCAATCGCTTAAAATTACCCCTGATCATGGGTGATTTTAAGCGATTGCCCTGAAAAAGTTTTTGTATCAGTTGCAAAAAAGAAAAATTTCCTGTATAATTATGATGTTATCGTCTGCAAAGCAGACAAGCACAGGCTTCAGGAGGTGGAGACGTGGCTCTCACAGTAAACGATATATCTGCATATGGGCAGTTGGGAATGGATACCAAAAAGGCGGCGAAGGGAAAGACTTCGATTACGCCGTTTTCTGATATTTTGAAATACGAAGAGAAGCAGATTTCCAAGGAGAAAAAAGCAACGGAAACTTCTTCCGGCGGAAAATCTTCTGCGGGAACAGTTTCGGCAGGAAGTCAGGCGGCCGGGAACGTATCTGTGACAAATGGAACGACCGGGACGGTAAATGCAAATGGTTCTCTTACAACGACTCTGGATGATATATTCCGGAGAGCTTCTGAAAAATATGGTGTTTCCTATGACTTTCTCGTAGCAGTGGCGAAAGCGGAGTCGGACTTTAATCCGAACTGTGTGTCGTCTGCCGGGGCAAAGGGGATCATGCAGATCATGCCCGAGGAGGCGAAAGAACTGGGAATCAGCGATGTGTTTGATGCGGAGCAGAATATCATGGGAGCGGCCAAACTTCTGGCGGCACACCTGGAAAAATTTGACGGAGATACAACACTGGCGGCGGCCGCATACAATGCGGGAAGTGGCAGGGTGAAACAATATGGAGGAGTTCCTCCTTTTAAAGAGACGCAGAATTATGTGAAAAAAATCGCCTCTTATCTGGAAAGCGGAGTGAGTGTGCCGGATAAAACCCTCACGGTGACGCCAAATAAGCTGAGCGGGGATGTGACGAAGAGTCAGGGGACGGCCTCTTCCAATGGAATACCGGCTGGCCTGAATGCGGTAGCCGCGACAGAGGAAGAACTGAATAACAGTATGGTAGTCGTGGGGACGGGAGATGCCGCTGTTACGATGACATATGGAGCATACCAGAGGTATCTCGAACTCGGAAGCCTTGGCGTCGGATGACAGGATCCGGCAGGGAAAATGGCCTGGCGCCATCTGGTTAAAAAAGAAAATCGATATTAATTTATAAAAATAGCAAAAAGGAATGAATAGAAGGAGACTTGTAAAATGAGTAAAAAACCTACCGTACTGATGATCTTAGATGGATATGGACTGAATGAAAATGCAGAGGGGAATGCGGTCGCGCAGGCAAAAACGCCTGTGATGGATAAACTGATGGCAGAGTGCCCGTTTGTAAAGGGAAATGCCAGTGGAATGGCCGTTGGACTCCCGGATGGACAGATGGGAAACTCAGAGGTCGGGCATCTGAATATGGGAGCCGGACGCATTGTCTATCAGGAGCTGACGAGGATCACAAAAGAGATCGAGGACGGTGTGTTTTTTGAAAATGAAGCATTTTTAAAGGCAGTGGAAAACTGTAAGAAAAACCAGTCGGATCTGCATCTGTTCGGGCTTTTGTCGGACGGTGGAGTGCACAGCCATAATACACATATGTATGCCTTACTAGAGCTTGCAAAGCGAAACGGCATCGAAAATGTTTATCTCCATGCTTTTCTTGATGGGCGTGATACACCGCCGGCATCCGGAAAAGATTTTGTGAAAGCAGCCATGGACAAGATGGAGGAGATCGGAGTCGGACAGGTGGCTACCGTTATGGGGCGTTATTATGTTATGGACCGTGATAACCGTTGGGACCGCGTCCAGAAGGCATATGATGCTCTTGTTCTGGGACAGGGCGAGACGGCCGAGTGTGGCGTCTGTGCGGTCCAGCAGTCCTATGATAAAGATGAGACAGACGAGTTTGTTCTGCCTACGGTGATCGTAAAAGACGGAAAGCCGGTAGCGACAGTGAAAGAAAATGATTCGGTGATCTTTTATAATTTCAGGCCGGACCGGGCCAGAGAGATCACAAGAGCATTTTGTGATGATAAATTCGAAGGATTTGAGAGAGCAAAGGGATTTTTCCCGCTGACATTCGTGGCATTTACCGAATATGATGTGACGATCCCGAATAAGCTCGTGGCATTCCATAAGGTGGAGATCAATAATACATTTGGTGAGTTTCTTGCGAAAAACGGGTTAAAGCAGCTTCGTACGGCAGAGACCGAAAAATATGCCCATGTTACATTCTTCTTCAATGGCGGCGTTGAGGAGCCAAACGAAGGAGAGGAGAGGCTTCTTGTGAATTCTCCGAAAGTGGCGACGTATGACCTGCAGCCGGAGATGAGTGCTTATAAAGTCTGCGAGGGACTTGTGGAGGCGATCCATTCAGACAAGTACGATGTGATCATCGTGAATTTTGCTAATCCGGATATGGTCGGACATACCGGAGTGGAGGCGGCTGCGATCCAGGCGATCGAGGCGGTGGATGAGTGTGTCGGCAAAGTGGTCGCTGCCATTAAGGAAGAGGATGGCCAGATGTTTATCTGTGCAGATCATGGAAATGCGGAGCAGCTGATCGATTACGAAACAAAAGATCCGTTTACGGCGCATACGATTAATCCGGTACCATTTATCCTTGTGAATTACGATGAGGGATACACGCTGAGAGAGGGCGGATGTCTTGCAGATATCGCACCAACCCTGATCGAAATGATGGGACTTACGCAGCCAGAGGAAATGACAGGCAAATCATTGCTGATCCGGAAATAGTAAAATAGTTATTAAGAGGTATTGGAAAAAAGATGGGGAATTCCAGGATTTCTTATAAATAAAATACATGAGGAGGATAATGAAATGAAAGTAAATTGGATTGCAGGAATCGTAGGAGCTTTGATCGGAGTCGTGATCGGAGTAGCTGCGTGGGTAGGTATTTATCAGCTTGGTTATATCGCAGGGATCGCAGGTTTTATCATGCTCATCTGTTCCATCAAGGGATTTGAGATGTTAGGAGGCGGTCTGAATATACCGGCGATCATCATATGTGTCGTTCTCGACCTCGGTGCTGTATATTTTGCACATAATATTGCGATCGCTGTCAGCATCATGCAGGAACTGGATGGATACTCGTTTACGTCAGCCTATAAATACATTCCGTATCTGCTTGAGTACCCAGAATTTGCAGAAGCTTATTATAAGGATCTGATGATGGGATATGGTCTTACACTGGTTGCGATCATTCCGTCCATTATCAATTATATTAAAGGAAACCGCCAAAAGGTGGAGGATGGGAATGACCTCTTCTCATAAAACTGAGGTCATCCGGTCAGCGATGCTGCCGGGTGAAACAGAATCGGATGATTATGATCAGAAAGCCCTGTGTGACAGGGCTTTTCGAATTTATGAAAGTAGCCTATCAGAAAGTGTGGACGAAGCGCTATGAAAAAAGAGTTGATCGACCGCCTGTTGCAGGACGGAATCTTAAAAAAAGAAGAATTTGTAAGTCTTTTGTCAGAGATGACAGCAGAAGACAGGGAATATGCGGCGGGGAAGGCAGCTGGCATCGCAAAAAAATATTATGGAAATAAAATCTATGTCAGGGGATTGATCGAATTTACCAATATATGCCGGAATGACTGCTATTACTGCGGGATCCGGCGAAGTAATCCGAACGTATGCCGTTACCGTCTGGACAAAGAGGAAATCCTTCTCTGCTGCAAAGAGGGCTACCGGCTCGGATTCCGCACCTTTGTCCTTCAGGGGGGAGAGGATGGGGCGTTTACGGATGAGGTGTTAACAGACATCGTGAAAGAGATAAAAAAGGAGTACCCCGATTGTGCGGTTACGTTGTCAGTGGGAGAGCGGAGCAAAGAGAGCTACCGGATATTGAAAGAGGCGGGAGCTGACCGGTATCTTCTTCGTCACGAGACTGCAGATCCTGCGCATTATGAAAAGCTTCACCCGCCGGAGTTGTCTTTTGTGCACCGGAGAGACTGCATCAGGGAATTAAAAGAGCTTGGCTATCAGACAGGGTGTGGTTTCATGGTGGGGTCGCCATATCAGACGTATGAAACGCTGGCGGAAGATTTTCTCTATATTCATGAGATCCGGCCGGAGATGGTCGGGATCGGACCGTTCCTTCCCCAGAAGGATACACCGTTTCGCAAGGAAGCACTGGACAAAAGAATGCAGGAGGGTGAGGATATCGGGCTTGCAAAGTTGTCCGCAAAGGAGAAAATGAACCTGACTGTTTTTTTGCTGAGCCTTATCCGGATCATGGAGAAGGACATTCTTCTTCCGGCGACGACAGCGCTGGCGACGATCGATACAGAAGGAAGAAAACAGGGAGTGCTTGCGGGGGCAAATGTTATCATGCCAAATCTTTCACCGCTGTCTGTCCGCGACCATTATACGCTTTATGACAACAAGGCAAATAAAGGGGATGAAGCGGCGGAGGGACGAAAAAAGCTGGAGGAAGAAATGGCTTCCATCGGCTATGAAGTAGTGACAGGCATTGGAAATGTATGCAGAAAAGGAGACTGGAAAAATGGCTGAGAGAGTAGTGGTCGGGATGTCTGGCGGAGTGGATTCTTCGGTCGCAGCGTATTTGTTGAAAGAGCAGGGCTACGAAGTGATTGGCGTCACGATGCAGATCTGGCAGGAAGAGGCGCCGCATATTCAGGAGGAAAATGGGGGGTGTTGCGGTTCGTCTGCGGTGGAGGATGCCAGACGGGTAGCAGAGCGGCTTGGGATACGGTATTATGTCATGAATTTCCGGCAGGAGTTTCAAAAGCATGTCATTGATTATTTTGTGGAGGAATACAGGAACGGACGTACCCCGAATCCCTGTATCGCATGCAACCGGTATGTAAAATGGGAGTCTCTTTTGCAGAGGAGTCTGGAGATCGGAGCAGATTATATCGCGACCGGCCATTACGCAAGGATTGACCGCCTGGAAAATGGGCGATATGCCTTGAGAAAATCCGTCACTGCGGCGAAAGATCAGACGTATGCCCTGTATAATCTGACACAGGAGCAGCTATCCCATACGCTTATGCCTGTGGGGCAATATGAGAAGGCGGATATCCGCAGGATTGCAGAAGAGGCAGGACTTTTAGTGGCCGATAAGCCGGACAGTCAGGAAATCTGCTTTGTGCCCGATCATGATTACGCTTCCTTTATTGAAAGAGAGACGGGAAAGAAGAGCGAAGCAGGACATTTTGTCGATGTCCACGGAAATGTGATCGGCATGCATAAAGGAATCACGCACTACACGATCGGACAACGGAAGGGGCTTGGGCTCGCCATGGGGCATCCGGTCTTTGTGACGGAGATCCGGCCGGAGACGAATGAAGTCGTCATCGGGGAAAATGAAGACATCTTCACTACGACACTCCGGGCAGACCGCTTAAATTTTATGTCAGTACCGGAAATCAGCGGAGAGGTGCGTGCGGTTGCCAAGATACGTTATAATCATAAGGGAGACGACTGCGTGATCCGGATGGTGGATAGCGACGTGGCAGAAGTTGTATTTGACCGGCCCCAGCGTGCAGTTACTCCGGGACAGGCCGTAGTATTTTACGACGGGGATCACGTCATGGGTGGCGGAACGATCATACCGAGATATTAGTTCAACGATGCGGCCACAGGAATCCATTTTCAGTTCTCGGTGCTTATCAGAACCAGAGAAATATGTACAGAAACAAGAACGATTCCTGATGAGGACCGTATAAACGTGTCGGTCCTTAGGCTGCGTACAAGGTGCGTTTTCTGCACCTTGCAGCCTTTGTACCGCTACATGTTTATCCTAAGCGGGAGCGGGTCCTCATCAGGAATCGTTCTTGTTTCTGTACAAAGGTTCGGTGGATTCCTGTGAGTTGTAATGGCTGAAAATGGATTCCTGTGGTTGGTAAGTTTTTCTTGAATAAATTCTTCTCTTATGATAGTATATATTAGATATCTTGTTTTCAGGGGTGAATTATGCCCTGAAGGGAATTTTGAAAGGGGATTGTCATGAAGTATTTTGGTACGGATGGCTTTCGCGGAGAAGCAAATGTTACGTTGACAGCAGAGCACGCTTTCAAGATCGGACGTTTTTTGGGAAATTACTTTAAAGATGAAAAGCATCGTGTCCGGGTTATCGTCGGAAAGGATACGAGGCTTTCAGGATATATGTATGAGACCGCACTGGCGGCGGGACTGACAGCAAGCGGCGCAGATGTTTATGAGATACATGTGACGACGACGCCCAGTATTTCTTATCTGATCCGGAAGGAAAAATTTGATTTCGGGATCATGATCACGGCAAGCCACAACCCATATATGGATAATGGAATCAAAGTGATCAATGGGCAGGGGCACAAGCTGGAAGAGGAGATCGAAGAACAGATCGAGGCTTACATTGATGGTGAGACCGGAGAACTGCCTTATGCGGTCGGGGAGGCACTCGGAAGGTGCTATGACTATACGGAAGGAAAAGAGATTTACAAAGAATATCTTGTGGATCTGGTAAAACATCCTTTTACCGGGAAAGTGGTCGCACTGGATCTGTCCAATGGTTCTGCTTCGCGCATTGCCGGCAGGATCTTTGAAAAACTGGGAGCGACGGTACATACGATAAACGGTGAACCGGACGGAATGAATATAAACCGTCACTGTGGTTCTACGCATATTGATAAGCTGCAGGCTTTTGTAAAGGAGATTGGCGCCGACGTCGGATTTGCCTATGACGGCGATGCAGACCGCTGTCTTGCTGTAGATGAAACGGGAGAAGTCGTTACAGGAGACCATATCATGTACCTGTGCGGTGTATATCTGAAGGAACAGGGGCATTTAAAGGATGATATGGTTGTCACGACAGTCATGTCCAATATGGGACTTTACAAGGCATTTGACCGGGCAGGTATCCGCTATCAGCAGACTGCTGTGGGGGATAAATATGTCTGTGCGAATATGATGGAGCATGGCTATGTACTTGGTGGTGAGCAGTCGGGACATATCATTTTTAGTGAACATGCAGTCACAGGAGACGGGATCCTTACCTCTCTTATGATCATGGAAGCGATGCTCTCAAAAGAGAAGAAACTTTCCGGACTCACAGAAGATTTAAAAATCTATCCGCAGCTTCTTGTAAATATGAGGGTGAAGGATAAGTTAGCAGCCAGGGAGGACGCTGATGTTATCGCTGCCGCAAAAGAGGTGGAGAGAGCGCTTGGAGACGAGGGAAGGCTCCTTCTCAGGGAAAGTGGGACAGAGCCTTTGATCCGGGTGATGGTAGAGGCGAAGACCGATGAACTTTGTGAAGAAAATGTTAGTAAGATCATTGAGGTCCTGCGGGTAAAAGGACACGAACAAATACAGTGAGAGAAAGGATTTTAGGAAAATGAAAGGTGCATATTATACAAAACAATATCGTAATGTATTTGCGGAGTGCGGGCACTCCCAGGAGGAAATCGACCAGAAACTGAAAGATGCATTTCATACCGTTTTTTATGGCCCGGAAGGAGAAAAGTTTTACTTTGAGGCCGGCGATGACATGGGGTATTTTGAGGATACCGGGAATTTTGACGCCAGGACGGAGGGCATGTCTTATGCGATGATGATGTGCGTCCAGATGGATATGAAAAATGAGTTTGACCGTGTATGGAAGTGGGCCAGAACTTACATGTACATGGAGGAAGGATATAACAAAGGATATTTTGCATGGTCCTGTCAGACAGACGGAACAAAGAATGACATGGGGCCGGCGCCAGACGGTGAAGAATTTTTCGCTATGGCACTGTTCTTTGCTTCC
This sequence comes from uncultured Eubacterium sp., assembly GCA_964579975.1. Classification (GTDB taxonomy): domain Bacteria; phylum Bacillota; class Clostridia; order Lachnospirales; family Lachnospiraceae; genus Eubacterium_F. The sequence goes on from CAZOIF010000006.1 coordinate 58,581, forward strand.
CACAGATGGGGAGATGGAGAGGGAATCTTTAATTACTCCCAGGAGGCGAAGAATATTCTCAGCGCCTGCATCCACAATGGGGAAAACGAGCCGGGAGATCCGATCATGGAACCGGAAAACTATCTGATCCGTTTTATCCCGAGCCGGAAATTCAGCGATCCGTCCTATCACTGCCCGCATTTTTACGAGTTATTTGCAGAGTGGGCGAATGAAGAGGACAGGGAATTCTGGAAAAAGGCGGCTAAGGCAAGCCGTGAGTATCTGAAAAAGGCATGCCACCCGGAGACGGGACTTGCCGCAGAGTATGCTTATTATGATGGAAAACCGTATCCGGAAGAGCAGAATATATTTGGCGGACGCCACGACTGGTATTACAGTGACTCGTACCGTGTTATTGCTAATATCGGACTGGATTATGAGTGGTTTGCCCCGGATGACTGGCATAAGGAAAATAACAATAAGGTCCAGAAATTCTTTATGGAAACCCACCGTGGAGAGGACTTCATGACTTATGAGATCGATGGTACGGTCATTGACCAGCCGGCGCTCCATCCAGTAGCGATCATCGCTACGAATGCACAGGCGTCTCTGGCGGCGGACGGCCCTTACGCAAAAGAGTGTGTGGAACGTTTCTGGAATACACCTCTTCGGACCGGAGAGAGAAGATACTATGACAACTGTCTGTATCTGTTTGCCCTTCTGGCGCTCAGTGGAAATTACCGGGTGTGGTAAGCCAGTATTCCGGGTTACCGGACATCAGGTGTTTGAAATGTAAAAATATTGGGAATGCAAAGCATTCCATAAAAAGGTTTTAAAACAAAAAATATTGGGAATGCTTTAAAGAGCCATCCCTCTCAAATATAAAAAACAATGAATGAATCTTGGAGGAATAAGAAATGAGTTACAAAGTTGAGAATCTTGAAAACAGTATGGCAAAAATCACGATAGAGGTAAGTGAGGAAGCCTTTGAGGCGGCGATGGTAAAAGCTTATAACAAGAACAAGAATAAGATCAGTATTCAGGGATTCCGTAGAGGAAAGGCCCCGCGTAAGATGATCGAGAAAATGTACGGCCCGGAAATCTTCTATGAAGATGCTGCTAATTTTGCAGTGCCGGATGCTTACGAGGAGGCTGCCAAAGAGAGTGGTCTTGATATCGTGTCCAGACCGGATATTGATATCGTAGAGATCGGAGACGGAAAGCCATTCGTATTTTCCGCAACAGTTGCGATAAAGCCGGATGCAGAGCTTGGTGAGTACAAGGGCATTGAGGTGGAAAAACAGGAAGTCAAGGTGATGGCGGCGGACGTCAATGCTGAAATCGACAGAGTGCGCGAGCAGAATGCACGTATTGTTACAATGGATGACCGGGCGGTGAAAAAAGATGATATCGCAGTCATTGATTTTGAGGGGTTTGTAGATGGAAAGGCATTTGAGGGCGGAAAGGGTACGGACTATTCCCTTACGATCGGAAGCCACTCGTTTATTGATGATTTCGAAGATCAGCTGATCGGAAAGAAGGCAGGCGATAAACTTGATGTCAATGTGACATTCCCGGAGGAGTACCATGTCGATGAACTGAAAGGAAAACCGGCGGTATTTAAAGTTGAGATCAAGGAAGTGAAAGTAAAAGAACTTCCGAAACTGGACGATGAGTTTGCCAGCGAGGTGTCTGAATTTGAGACACTCAAGGAATATAAGGCAAGTGTGAAGAAAACGCTGACTGACCGGAAAAAAGCACAGATAAAGACCGAGAAAGAAAATAAAGTCATCGAAAAAGTCGTTGCCAATGCAAAAGTAGAGCTTCCGGGACCGATGGTGGATGAGCAGGTTTCCCAGATGGTCAATGAATTTGCGTCACGTCTTTCCGGACAGGGACTTTCCATCGACCAGTACATGCAGATGACAGGAATGCAGCCGCAGATGCTCATGGATCAGATGCGTCCGGAGGCAGAGACACGTATCAAGACACGTCTTGTACTGGAGGCTGTCGCAAAGGCAGAGAACATCAAGGTTACGGCAAAAGACATTGATAAAGAACTTGAGAAGATGGCTGAGATGTACAAGATGGAAGTGGATAAATTAAAAGAAATGATGGGAGATGCTGAAAAAGAGCAGATTTCTCAGGACATCGCAGTTCAGAAGGCAGTTGACCTTCTTGTAAAAGAGGCGGTCGAGACAGAGGCTGCCAAAGAGGAAAAGGCAGAAGAGTAATGAGAAGGAGGTAGAATACAATGGCATTAGTTCCTTACGTCATTGAGCAGACGAGCCGAGGCGGTGAGCGCTCCTATGATATTTATTCAAGACTTCTCAGAGAACGGATCATTTTTCTGGGAGACGAAGTAAACGATACGACAGCAAGCCTTGTCGTGGCACAGATGTTATTTCTTGAGTCCGAGGATCCGAACAAGGACATCAATTTGTATATTAACAGCCCCGGTGGTTCCGTGACAGCCGGGATGGCGATCTATGATACAATGAATTATGTAAAATGTGATGTATCTACGATCTGTATGGGGCTTGCAGCAAGTATGGGAGCATTTTTGCTCTCCGGCGGTACAAAGGGAAAGAGACTGGCTCTTCCGAATGCAGAGATTATGATCCATCAGCCATCTGGCGGTGCAAGGGGTCAGGCGACAGAGATCCAGATCGTGGCGGAGAATATCCTGAAGACGAAAAAGAAGCTGAATGAGATACTGGCTGCCAATACGGGGCAGACGGTGGAAAAAGTCACCGAAGATACGGAGAGAGATAACTTTATGTCAGCAGAGGAAGCGATCGAGTATGGTCTTATTGACCGGATCATCGTGAACCATGAATCAAAATAAATGGAATACCTTCGGGTTGCTATGGTGTCGCCAGTCATGTTCTGAAGGTGACACCATGAATTTTTTAATGCATAAAAATGTATAGGGATGCAAAGCATTTGCAGAAATGGAGAAAGATATGGCAGGAAGAAATAATGATAATCAGAATCAGACACAATACCGCTGTTCTTTTTGTGGAAAGACAGAGAAACAGGTCCGTAAGCTGATCGCCGGCCCGACTGGGGTCTATATCTGCGATGAGTGTACTGAGCTGTGTGAGGAGATTCTTGCAGAGGAATATCAGGATATGTATGGTGGCGAGGAGGTTGAGAAGGTTGAGATCAATCTTTTGAAGCCAAAAGAGATCAAAGAGTTTCTCGATGAATATGTGATCGGTCAGGAGGAGGCTAAGAAAGCGCTTTCTGTAGCTGTTTATAATCATTATAAGCGCGTGATGTCAGCGAGTGAGATGGATGTGGAACTGCAAAAGAGTAATATCCTCATGATCGGCCCGACCGGTTCCGGGAAAACGTATCTTGCACAGACTCTGGCCAGGGTGCTGAATGTGCCTTTTGCGATCGCAGATGCAACGACGCTTACAGAGGCCGGTTATGTAGGAGAGGATGTGGAAAATATCCTCCTGAAGATCATTCAGGCCGCAGATTATGACATTGCCCGTGCAGAGCACGGTATCATTTATATCGATGAAATCGACAAGATCACAAAAAAATCAGAGAACGCTTCAATTACAAGAGATGTATCCGGTGAGGGTGTGCAGCAGGCGCTGCTTAAGATCCTTGAGGGGACAGAGGCAAGTGTTCCGCCGCAGGGAGGGCGAAAACATCCCCAGCAGGAATTTTATCACATTGATACGACCAATATATTATTTATATGCGGCGGAGCGTTTGACGGACTGGATAAGATCATTGGCTCCCGGATCGATAAGAAATCCATCGGTTTCAATGCAGAAATTTCAGATAAGACGGATTCCAATATTGGCGATCTGTTCCGGCAGGTACTGCCACAGGATCTCGTGAAATTTGGAATCATTCCTGAGTTTGTGGGCCGTGTACCAGTGACGGTAAGTCTGGATCTTCTGGATGAGAACGCCTTAAAGGATATTCTCGTAAAACCGAAAAATGCGATTACAAAACAGTATCAGAAACTTTTGGAACTCGATGGAATCCGGCTTATCTTTGATGAGGAGGCCGTGGGTGAGATCGCCCGTCAGTCCATTGAGAGAAAGACCGGTGCAAGGGGACTTCGTGCCATCATTGAAAACTGTATGATGGATTCTATGTTTGAGCTTCCGTCCAGAGAGGATGTGAAGGAATGCCGTATCACGAAGGAAGTTGTGACAAATACAGGAAAACCGGAGCTGATCGGTGAAAATGATCAGGTTCTTCTGCTTGAGGAGAAGTCGGAAGAGAGTGCCTGAGCAGTAAGTATAGTAGAGACAGCTTAATGCTGTTTGGCAGCTGGCGCAGGACCAGACAGGTTGAAATCGGCATCGCCAGGCTGTGACAGGAAGAGAGGTAAGATGTCATGGATGAACAGATGAAAACATTGCCGGTCATTGCATTAAAGGGAATGACGATTCTACCAGGAATGCTCGTTCATTTAGATGTGAATCGTGACATAACCAAGTTTGCGATCGATGAAGCGATGGCTGGAGATTGCATGATCTTTGTGACGAGCCAGAAAGATGACAGGGTGGAGCTTCCGATTTATTCCGATCTTATGAGTGTGGGAGTTATAGCAAAGATACGCCAGGTGATCAAGCTCGAAGAAAATGTGGTTCGTATTCTGATATATACGCAGGAGAGGGCGACGTTAGCAGCATTGGTCCAGAATGAGCCATTTCTGATGGGTGATCTTGTCCTTTATGCGGAGAATCCGGAACAGCCGGATCTGAGTGATATTGAGAGAAAGGCGATGTGCCGGGATGTCCGTGATATGTATACCGTTTATCTGGGACAGAATCCGAGTGCGGGGCGGAGTGCTTACGATAAGGTCCAGAAGGAGAATGATCTGGGAACGCTTCTTGACCTGATTTCGATGCATATCCCGATGGAGATTGAAAAGCGGCAGCAGATTCTCGAGTGCTTTAATGAAGAGGAGCGTTTTTATCTTGTTTCGGAATATCTGGCTGAGGAGATCGATATACTTAGACTGAGGGCGGATTATAAAACAAGGGTAAAGACTGAGGTTGATAAAAACCAGAAAGAATATTTTCTGAGAGAACAGATGAAAGTGATCCGGGATGAACTCGGTGAAGGAGCTTCGAGTTACGAGGAAAAATATAAGAAAAAGCTGGAAGGGCTGATCTGTTCCGAAGAAGTCAGGACAAAAATTGCAGAAGAGATCAAACGGCTGGGAACAATGTCGTCCAGTTCATCCGAGAGTGCGGTGGCGAGAGATTATATCGAGACACTTCTTGAACTTCCGTGGGATAAAATGGAGGAGACTGACCATGATCTGGCAGATGCGGAACGTATTCTTGACGAAGACCATTATGGATTGGAAAAAGTAAAAGAGAGGATTCTCGAATTTCTTGCGGTGCGAAGTCTCACGGGAAAAGGAGATGCACCGATCGTATGTCTTGTGGGTCCTCCGGGAACCGGAAAGACGTCGATTGCAAGATCGGTAGCCAGAGCGTTGGAAAAGGAATATATCCGGATCTGTCTCGGCGGTGTGCGGGATGAGGCGGAGATCCGGGGGCACAGAAGGACTTACATCGGAGCCATGCCGGGCAGGATCATCAATGGGCTGAAAAAAGCAGGAGTGAAAAATCCCCTTATGCTCCTTGATGAAATTGATAAGGTGAGCAGTGATTATAAGGGAGATACATCCTCTGCTCTTCTGGAGGTACTCGATCCGGAGCAGAACTGCAATTTTGCCGATCACTATGTAGAATTGCCGGTGGATCTGTCGGAAGTGTTGTTTTTGTGTACGGCAAATACGGTGGATACGATTCCGAGGCCGCTTTTGGACCGTATGGAGGTCATCGAAGTATCCGGTTATACCGAAAATGAGAAATTCCACATCGGGAAACAATATCTGATTCCCAAACAGATCCAAAAGAATGGATTAAAAAAGAAGGAGCTCAACATCAGCGATACGGCTCTTAGGGATATCATAAGCTATTATACCCGTGAAGCAGGTGTCCGTAGTCTGGAACGCCAGATCGGCAAGATCTGCCGCAAGACGGCGAAACAGATCGTAGAGAAGGAGACAGAGACGGTGCGTGTGTCCGGTAGAAATCTCAAAGATTACCTTGGGAAGCGTAAATTCTCCAATCTCAAAGCGAATAAATCCGATGAAATCGGTATTGTGAGAGGGCTGGCATGGACGCAGGCCGGTGGTGATACACTGGAGATCGAAGTAAATACGATGCCAGGCGAGGGCAATCTCATCCTTACAGGGCAGCTCGGGGAGGTTATGCAGGAGTCGGCAAGGATTGCCTTGAGTTATGTCAGATCGGTATCGAAAAAGAGCAATAAATATTATAAAGAGCATGATTTTCATGTTCATGTACCGGAAGGAGCAGTTCCCAAAGATGGGCCTTCTGCCGGTGTCACGATGGCGACGGCGATCTTTTCTGCGATAGAGGAGAAGAAGGTAGACGCCGGTGTTGCCATGACCGGAGAGGTCACGCTGAGGGGAAGGGTTCTCCCGATCGGCGGCCTGAAGGAAAAACTTTTGGCGGCAAGGCTTGCCGGGATCGGAAAAGTGGTCGTACCAAAAGAAAACGAGCCGGATGTGGAGGAACTGGAAGAGGAGATTACCGGGGGAATGGAGATCGTCTTTGCAGAGCATATGAAACAGGTTCTGAAAGAGGCGCTGGCGTAGCCGGCTGAACTCTCCGGCGCTTCCGGGTTAAGAAAGGAAAAACGAATGGTCATTCAATCACTCGAGCTGGAGACAGTATGCGGGATTACGAGCAAACTGCCCCAGAATGATAAAATCGAGATGGCATTCTGGGGGAGGTCAAATGTCGGAAAGTCATCTCTTATCAATACCCTCATGAACAGAAAAGGATTTGCCCGGATTTCTTCCCAGCCGGGAAAAACACAGACGATCAATTATTATAACGTCAATGACCTGTGTTATCTTGTCGACCTCCCGGGATATGGGTATGCGAAGGTGTCCAAAGAAGCTTCGGCAAAATGGATGAAGATGATCGAAAAATATCTGGATACGTCGGGGGCGCTCCGGGTCGTATTCCTTCTCATAGACATTCGTCATGAGCCGTCCGCAAAGGATGTAGAAGTGTATCGTATGCTTTTGCAGAAAGGCTTTAATCCACTTATCATCGCCACGAAGGCAGATAAGATCAGCAAAAATGCCCGGATGAAAAATATTTCTCTGATAAAAAAGAAACTTGAAGTCGTACCAGAGACGCCAGTCATTCCGTTTTCAGCCAGGAGTAAGGAAGGAAAGGATGAAATCTGGGAGTATATTGACTATTTTGTAAATGAGATCAGCTTATAGATGGAGGGAAACCGTGAATCAGAAAACGAAATCCACGATTGAAAATGTAGTGGAACAAATTGCCGGTAATTATGATCATGAACCGCTTTTTTCTACAAAAGCGGGAAAAAATATGCCAGAGCGGAAAGTCATCATTGATGCCCTGAAAGAACTCCGTCTTGTCATGTTTCCTGGATATTTCGGGGAACAGGATGCGACGAGGGGACTTCCCAGGTATTTTGTGGGTGACAGATTGTTAGCGATCTATAACATGCTCTGTGAACAGATCGCCTGCGCCTTTGCTTACAACGGGGATGATCCGGTGATCCGTGCACACTCGCTCGATGGAATGCCCGATGAAGCGAATAAGGAACGGGCAGAGAAGATATGCGGTGAATTTTTTGAGGAACTTCCCCGGATACAAAAACTGCTGTTAAAAGATGTGCAGGCGGCATTTGACGGAGATCCGGCTGCACAGAGTAAGGAGGAGATCATCTTTTCCTACCCGGGACTGTTTGCGATATTTGTATATCGTATTGCCCATGAATTTTACATACGCGAGGTTCCGTTTATCCCGAGGATCATGACCGAGTATGCCCACGGCAAGACAGGGATCGACATCAACTCAGGAGCTGTGATCGGGGAGAGCTTTTTCATCGATCATGGGACGGGAATCGTCATCGGTGAGACGACGGTCATCGGCGACCACGTCAAGCTCTATCAGGGAGTGACCCTCGGCGGATTGTCCACCAGAGGCGGACAGAAGCTGTCCGGCAGCAAGCGTCACCCGACGATCGAGGATCACGTGACGATTTATTCCAATGCCTCTATTTTGGGAGGAGATACGGTGATCGGAAAGAACTCGGTCATTGGCGGAAATACGTTTATTACGGAGTCGATTGCGGAAAATTCGAGGATCAGTCTGCAAAAACCGGTTCAGGATGAGTATGACTGGTATGTGATCTGAAAATTGAAGTATAGCATCTGCGAATAAAAAAGGCATTCTGATACAGAGTCAGGATGCCTTTAATAATTTTTCATAAATCAGTCCCACGATAAACCAGACAGGGGCATAATCCAATCGGATGAGTCCTTCTATATTTGTCTTGGCATCACTGTAGTCCCACGGACAGCAGTGATTTTTTTTGAGGAGTTTTCCCGTTCCGTATTCGGCGGCAAAGATGCATGTCGTGTAGACGGAGCCACGGATCATGACATTTGCATTTTTCAATGCGTGATGGATCGGTTTGATCAGGGATGCCATGCCATAGATCGGGAACATCCACATCGAGGTACGGCAGGTGAACTGTTTGCTCTCGTGGGATAAGATCGAGTGAAGACCTGTCCACAGGCACTCAAACCCCCAACCGTATACTCCGCATTTTACGAAATTTTTCGCTGAATCTTGTACTTTCATGTAATCCTCCTTAAGAATATGATTGCGCCGATCATTTTTAGTTTCTGCGAAAAGGGAGAAAATATTCGTGAACGAAATGTAAAGTATTTTGGAAACACACGGAAATCAATTTTGGGTGGTCGCAATTTATGAGAACAGTGACATTTGTACAGCAGTGGAAATATTCCCACTGCTGTACGAAGCTTTGTCAGATTTCATAAATTGCGACCACCCAAAATTGATTTCCGTGTTGGAAAGACTTGTTTTCTTTCTGCTTTTTCGATATACTAGTAACAGGCAGATTATTTTACCAAAACTCATAAGAAAAATTCACAGAAAAGTTGTGCAGGAATGGAGGATATAATGGCAGAGATCAGACCATTTTGTTGTGTCCGCCCGGCGGAAGAACTGGCGGAGAGGGTAGCAGCATTACCATATGATGTGTATAACAGACAGGAGGCAAAGGAAGAAGTTCAGAGAGAACCGCTTTCTTTTTTGAAGATAGACCGGGCGGAGACAAGCTTTGATGATACAGTCGACACCTATGCTCCGGAGGTTTATGCAAAAGCAAAGGAACTTCTTGAAGAGGATATCCGGAATCAGGTATATGTGACGGATGAGGACAAGGTTTACTATATTTATCAGCTCGTTATGGACGGCCGTTCCCAGACGGGGCTTGTGGCATGTTCTTCTGTGGACGACTATGCAAATAATGTGATCAAAAAGCATGAGAATACGAGAGCGGATAAAGAGGTGGACCGGATCACGCATGTGGATACGTGTTCTGCACAGACCGGGCCGATCTTTCTCGCCTATCGCTCGGAGGAATCGATCAATCAGATCGTGAAGAAATATGTAGCAGGGAAAGCACTTTATGATTTTACCGCAGTGGATGGAGTTACCCACCGGGTGTGGAAGATCAGTGAAAAAGAAGATGTCGATGCCATTTATCATGCCTTTCAGACAATCGGACAGATTTATATTGCAGATGGGCATCACCGGGCGGCATCGGCTGTAAAGGTCGGCTTGAAACGCCGGGAGGAAAATCCGGGATATACCGGCGAGGAAGAATTTAATTACTTTTTGTCTGTTCTTTTTCCACATGATGAGCTTATGATCATGGATTATAACAGGACAGTGAAAGATCTGAATGGCCTTTCTGCGGATGAATTTATGAAAAAGGTACAGGAAAAGTTTGAGATCAGAGAAGAGACAGACCCCGTGCGCCCGGAAGAAAAAGGCACATTTGGAATGTATATGGATAAAAAGTGGTATCGGCTCACGGCAAAACCGGAGCTGTTTGAGGGGAAAGATGCAGTAGCCAGCCTTGATGTTTCTGTTCTTCAGGACAATCTTTTAGGACCGGTTCTCGGGATCGGTGATCCACGGACCGACAGCCGGATCGATTTTGTGGGGGGCATACGGGGCTTAAAAGAGCTTGAAAAGAGAGCAGACGGAGATATGTGTGTTTCGTTTTCTATGTATCCGACGTCGATCACGGAACTTTTTGACGTGGCAGACAACGGACTTTTGATGCCGCCAAAATCGACGTGGTTTGAGCCGAAGCTTCGCAGCGGGCTGTTCATACATAGAATATAAGGATAGTTGGAGGAAAGAAATGGATCGTTTTTTTAATTCAGACAACATGGTGATGAAAGTGTTGTCAAAAGTATTTGATATCGGGTGGCTTAGTATTCTTTATGTGATATTTTGCATGCCGGTCGTGACATTTGGAGCGGCGACGACGGCGCTTTATTATGTGAGCGCTAAAGTGCTGCGGCATGACAGGAGTTATGTGTGGACGGAATTTTGGAGAAGTTTCAAGCAGAATTTTGTGCCTTCTACGGTCATGTGGATCATAACCGCAGTGGTGTACGCCCTTTTATATTTCAATATTAGTTTTGTAAGAAGTTCCGAATCGGAATTCGGCGGCTATCTGGTGGGAGCGTATCTTACACTCGGGTTGATCGTGTTATGTATACTCTCGTATGCATTTTGCGTTCTTTCGAGATTTGATATGAAGATCATGAAAATCTTTCGTTTTTCGCTTTATCTGGCGTTCCGGCATTTTATCCATACATTCATCCTTCTGGTGATTTTATTTGCAGCGGGCGCCGGTATTTATGTGGGATTTGTGGCACAGGTTCCGCTCCTGCTTATGTTTGTTCCGGGAACGGCGTCGTTTCTTTACACGTTTCCGATGGAACATCTTTTGAAGAAATATACGCCGAAATCAGAGACAAAGTATACCGAAGACGGGGAAGAAATCGTCGAGTGGTATGAAGAATAAAGTTGCACTGGATTGACAGGTGCGGCAGGAATGGGGGATTTATATGGCAAAAAAATTAGAAGATTACATGGATTGGCCCGGGATTGAAGATTTGGAATATGCAGAATGCAGCAGACCAAGAGAGGTACTCGGACCACTGGAAATAAACGGAGATGTTCTGGTCCGCTGTTTTTTTCCGGATGCAGTGAAGGTATCCGTGAAGGTAAAGGGAACGAGCCGGAGTGTGCGGATGAAAAAAATGGACGAGGCAGGATATTTTGCAGCGTTTCTTGGCTGTAAAAAAATCCCGGAATATACATATCATGTAGAGTACGAGGAATCTAAGATGGATACATGTGATGCGTATGCCATCGATGATTTTGTGGATGCCATGGATGGGGTGATGTTTGACAACGGGACACATGATACCGTTTATGAAAAGCTGGGGGCACATATCGGAAAAGCCTGTGGTTTTAAAGGGACTTATTTTTCTGTCTGGGCGCCTAATGCAGTTTCTGTCAGTGTCGTGGGAGATTTTAATGACTGGGACGGAAGACGAAATCCGATGAAACGTCTGGATACGGGGATTTTTGAACTGTTTGTGCCCGGCGTGGCAGAGGGAGAACTTTATAAATATCAAATACATGGTGCAGATGGAAAAATTGTGCTCAAATCGGATCCCTATGGGTATTTCTGTGAAAAACGTCCGGCCAACGCAAGTGTCGTATGGGATATCACAAACTATGAATGGGGAGATGAAAAGTGGTTGAAAGAGCGAAGCCAGAAGAATCTGGACAGCGAGCCGGTCATTATTTATGAGTTACATCCCGGGGCATTCCGGAAACCAGAGGCTTTGGAAGAGGATGGCGGCGGTTTTTATAATTTCAGGGAACTTGCCCCTATGGTAAGCGATTATTGCAAGCAGATGGGATATACGCATGTGGAACTGATGCCGGTGATGGAGCATCCGTATGATGGTTCGTGGGGATATCAGGTGACGGGATATTATGCACCGACCTCCCGCTATGGGACGCCGGATGACTTTATGTATTTTGTCGATGTGATGCATCAGAATGGGCTTGGTGTTCTCCTTGACTGGGTGCCGGCGCATTTTCCGAAAGATGAGCATGGTCTGGCGAGGTTTGACGGAACATGTCTGTATGAACACTTAGATCCGAGACAGGGGGAGCACCCTCACTGGGGAACCCTTATCTATAATTATGGGCGTCCGCAGGTGGTAAATTTTCTAGTTGCAAATGCCCTGTTCTGGCTTGAGAAATATCATGTGGACGGACTCCGGCTGGATGCGGTGGCATCGATGCTCTATCTGGATTATGGAAAGCAGGACGGACAGTGGATAGCAAACATATACGGTGGAAATGAAAATCTGGAGGCAGTCGAGTTTTTAAAGCAGCTGAATAAAAAAGTAAAATCCAGAAAAGACGGAACGGTAACGATTGCAGAAGAATCGACAGCGTGGCCGATGATCACGGGACAGATCGATGACGGTGGCCTCGGATTTGACTTTAAATGGAATATGGGATGGATGAATGATTATCTCGAGTACATACGGACGGATCCATTGTTTCGCAAAGGGCGTCACGGAATGCTTACGTTTAGCATGGTCTATAACTATTCTGAAAATTTTGTGCTTGTATTTTCCCATGATGAGGTGGTACATGGAAAGGGTTCAATGTACGGGAAAATGCCGGGAACGCCAGAGCAGAAAATGGCAGAGCTGAGACTTACATATGGTTATATGGCAGCTCATCCCGGAAAAAAACTTCTGTTTATGGGACAGGAGTTTGGTCAGGAAAGAGAGTGGAGTGAGGAAAGAAGCCTTGACTGGAATCTTTTAGAAGACCAGACGGCGGCGGAGAGTAATTCTGGTGAGATCATTTCCATCAAATCCCCGCACTCGCTTCTGAAGGATTATGTGGCAGCACTCTGGAAGTTTTATAAGGAACATCCGGCACTTTATGCAGATGACTATAAACCGGAAGGCTTTCAGTGGATCAGTATGCTCGATGCGGATCACAGTGTGATCGCCTTTCTCCGGACGCACGGGGAAGAGATTTTGCTGGTTGTATGCAATTTCACGCCGGTGACTTATGAAAACTTCCGGCTGGGAGTACCATTTTCAGGGAAATATAAGGAAATATTCAACAGTGACAGTATAGCCTTTGGGGGAAAGGGAAACAGTAATCCAAGACTGAAACAGTCGAAGGCAGTAAAACATGATGGGATGGAGCAGTCCATCGAGTTCTTGCTGGCTCCTTCAGCAGTGCAGATTTTTAACTGTACGGAGGTAAAAAGCCAGCCGAAAAAGAAGAAAAGTACCGCAAATAAAAAGGGTACAGGCTCAAAAAAGAAAGCATAAGGAAATGGAGGCAGAAATGGATACAGTAAACGGATACCGGATCATTGTAAAACAGGAGTTGAAAGAACTGGATGCCCAGGGGTATCTTCTGGAGCATGAAAAAACAAAGGCAAAAATAGTGGCGATCGAGACAGAGGATAATAATAAGGTCTTTTCTATCGGATTTCGGACGCCGCCCAAGGACTCCACTGGCGTGGCGCATATTGTGGAGCATACCGTGTTATGTGGTTCAAAAGAATTTCCGGTGAAAGATCCGTTTATTGAGTTGGCGAAGGGATCGCTCAATACATTTTTGAATGCGATGACTTATCCAGATAAAACGGTTTACCCGGTGGCAAGCTGCAACGAGAAGGATTTTCAAAACCTCATGCACGTGTATCTGGATGCCGTGTTTTATCCGAATATTTACAATGAGGAAAAGATTTTCAAACAGGAGGGCTGGCATTACGAACTGGAAGATGTGAACGGCCCGCTCAAATACAATGGAGTTGTGTTCAATGAGATGAAAGGCGTCTTTTCTTCGCCGGATCAGCTTCTGGAGAGAAAGATCCAGCAGTCACTTTTCCCGGATACGGCATATGGTTTTGAGTCCGGGGGAGAACCGGTAAACATACCGGATCTTACGTATAAAGAATATCTTGAGTTTCATTCAAAATATTATCATCCGTCCAATAGCTATCTCTATCTGTATGGCGATATGGATATGAAGGAAAAATTGCAATGGATCGATGAAAAGTATCTGAGCCGGTTTGATCATCTGGAGGTGGATTCCGAGATCAAAAGGCAGACGAGTTTTGAGAAACCGGTACAGGTGGATGCCTTTTACTCGCTGGCAGAGGGAGAGAGCAAAGAGGACAAAACGTATTTCAGCTACAATGCGGTGGTTGGGACTTCGCTTGACAGAGAGCTTTACCTTGCTTTCCAGGTGCTTAATTATGTCCTTGTACAGGGAGTGGGTGCACCGGTGAAACAGGCGCTCTTAGATGCCGGCATCGGGAATGAGATCACCAGTTTTTTTGAAGAGAGTATTTGTCAGCCCGTCTTTTCGATCATTGCCAAAAATGTTTCGAAGGAAAAGAAGGAAAAATTTATCTCTGTCATCCGTGAACAGCTCACAGAACTGGCAGAAAATGGAATCAACAGGGATTCGTTGAACGCCGGATTGAATGCGCTTGAATTCCGTTACCGGGAGGCAGATTTTGGGCACTATCCGAAGGGACTCATGTATGGTCTCCAGATTTTTGACAGCTGGCTCTATGATGCGGATAAACCGTTTATCCATATACGGGCCAATGATACGTTCCAGAAATTAAGAAAGCAGATCGATACGGATTATTTTGAGTCCCTGATCCGTAAATATCTTCTCGATAATACGCACAGATCGGTTGTTTCCGTAGAGCCAAAGATTGGGCTGACAGCGGAAATGGAAGAAAAAGAGGCCAGACGGCTGGACGATCATCTGAAGACACTTTCTGACACAGAAAAGAAACGGCTTGTGGCGGAGACGGCAGAGTTAGAGCGATATCAGGAGGAGCCGTCGCCCAAAGAGGATTTGGAGAAGATTCCTCTTCTTTCCAGAGAGGATATCGGAAAGAAAGCGCTCGGATTTTCCAATATAAAGAAACAGGTGGACGGCTGCAGCGTCATTCATCATGACTATTTTACAAATGGAATCAATTATATCAGCATTTCCTTTGATATAAAACCGCTTTTGGATGAGTATGCTCCTTACATCAGTCTTCTGGCAAACGTGCTCGGCAGTGTGGATACGGATCTTCACGACAAGCTCGCCTTCTCCAATGAGGTGCTGCAGAATGCAGGGGATCTGTTGTTTGGGCCGAGGATTTTCCAAAACCGTCAGAACCGGGATTATTTTGAGGCATATTTTACTGTGACGACGAAAGTATTTACCGATAAGACGGAGAAGATACTCGAATTAGTAGACGAAGCGATCACGCATTCTCATCTGGGGGATGAAAAACGCCTGAAAGAGATCATCGGAGAGCAGAAATCGGCATTATTGATGCGGCTTTTGTCTGCGGGGCACAGCACGGCAGTGAGCCGGGCCATGGCGTATCTGTCAAAGACATCGAAATACGATGAGGCATTCAGCGGTATTTCCTACTACCGTTTTTTGAAAGAACTGGATGAAAACTTTGACAGCCAGAAAGAAAATCTGATCGGGATATTGCAGATGCTTATGCAAAAGATCTTCGTAAAGGAAAAGATGGTGACGGGCATCACGTGTGCCGCTAAGGATTATGAGATATTTGAAAAGGCATTTTCCCGTTTTGCCGCTACTGTGTCAGAAGGACAGGAGCAGAGTGAGTGGATCCAGCCAGGAATCCGCTGTGGGGATGTAAAGGAAAATGAAGGTTTTAAAACGGCGGGTCAGGTACAGTATGTGGCGAGAGCCGGCAATTATTTGAACCGTGGCATTCCTTATCACGGCGTATATAAAGTGATCAAATCGGCGCTCAGCTATGGCTATCTGTGGAATGAAGTCCGGGTAAAGGGCGGCGCATATGGTGTGATGTGTGGTTTCCCGAATACCGGTGAGAGTTATTTTGTGTCCTACCGTGACCCGAAACTGGCAGAAACAAATGAAGTTTATAAAAAAGTGCCGGAGAGCCTGCGGTCCTTTGAGGCAGACGAACGGGAGATGACGAAATATATCATCGGCACGATCAGTGAGGTAGACACACCGCTTACGCCGAGGGCAAAAGGGACCCGTTCCATGACTGCCCTCTTGACAGGGATAACGGAAGAGGATGTGCAGAAGGAGAGAGATCAGATCCTCCGGGCGACGGTGGCAGATATAAGAAAATCGGCAGATATGGTAGAGGCTGTTTTGGCAGACGGAAAGATCTGTGTGCTTGGAAATGAAGACAAGGTAAAGGAGAATAGTGAGTTGTTCCAGGAAATGGTTACTCTTTAACCGTTCGTTCTTTAATGTGCGTAGTTCTGGCATAGCGGGTCAGATCAGGTATGCGTGGATAGGAGATAAGTATGGAAGAATTACAAAAAGACACAGAATATAAATCGGGGTTTGTTTCGCTGGTGGGGCGTCCCAATGTGGGAAAGTCCACTCTTATGAACCGGATCATCGGCCAGAAGATCGCGATCACGAGCAACCGGCCGCAGACGACAAGGAACCGGATACAGACGGTTTACCATGATGCCAGAGGGCAGATCGTATTTTTAGATACTCCGGGGATCCACAAGGCCAAAAATAAGCTGGGGGAATATATGGTCAATGTGGCAGAGCGGACTTTTCATGAGGTGGATATGATCTTGTGGATCGTAGAAGCGACGACCTTTATCGGGAAGGGCGAACGTCATATCGCAGAGCAGCTGGAAAAAGCGGATATCCCGGTTATCCTTGTCATGAATAAGATTGACACGGTAAAAAAGGAAGAACTACTGGCCTGCATCGCAGCCTACAATGAGATTCTGGAATTTAGTGAGATCGTCCCGGTGTCAGCGAGAACCGGTGAGAGTGTGGATCATCTCGTGGATGTCATGTTCGGCTATCTGGAAGCAGGACCTCAGTTTTATGATGATGACACGGTGACAGATCAACCGGAGAGGCAGATCGTGGCGGAACTTATAAGGGAAAAGGCGCTGCGTCTTTTGTCGGATGAGATCCCGCATGGGATCGCAGTGTCCATCGATCAGATGAAGCTGCGCAAAAACAAGAAAAATATGTATGATATTGACGCTACGATCATCTGTGAGAGGGATTCCCACAAAGGGATCGTAATTGGAAAACAGGGGCAGATGCTGAAAAAAATCGGCACACAGGCCAGACTGGAGATTGAAGAATTTCTCCAGAAAAAGGTTAACTTAAAGCTCTGGGTGAAGGTGAAAAAGGATTGGCGTGACAGTGACTTTTTATTGAAAAATTTTGGATACAATAAAAACGCAGATGAATAATCTGGTAGAATGTTCTAGTATAGCGGTATTTGATTGTGGAGAATCTAGTAGTAAAGGCCGACAGTTAAATGGTTTGTGCCGGATAATAAACTACGGAGGAGAACAAGATGCAGAGCGATTACTGGAATGATTTTACAAAGAGCGGAAAGGTATCCGATTACTTAAAGTATGTAGATTCTGCAAGAAATACAGCAGATGGAGCAGGAGAGTATTCTGGAAAAGACGGACAGTCTAACGGTATGGAGTCGGTGAAATATGCAGGAAAAAGTGACTGGGATGGTGCTGTCGGGCACACCGGTTGGTGAATATGATAAGAGACTTGTGATACTCACACGGGAAAGAGGAAAGATCGCAGCTTTTGCGAGAGGGGCAAGAAGACCGAAAAGTCCTCTTTTGGCAGCATGTGAACCATTTACATTTGGAGAATTTTTTGTATACAGGGGCAGGGATTCCTATACAGTTTCTTCCGTGGAAGTGGGGAATTATTTTTCTGAGCTGAGAGAGGAACTGGAAGATATTTACATGGGCATGTATTTTTGTGAGGTGGCAGATTTTTTTACAAGGGAGAATCTGGATGCGTCCGATGTGCTAAAACTTCTTTACCAGTCCCTGCGGGCTCTGAAAGTACCGTCCCTGAACCGGAATCTGGTAAGATGTATTTATGAGTTTAAAATGATTGCAGTGAACGGGGAAGCTCCCCGTTTATTTGCGTGTATGGGATGTGGGAAAAAAGAAGAACTTTTTTATTTTCACAGGCGCGAGGCGGGGATCCTGTGCGGGGAGTGTTATCAAAAACCTCCCTATGGCGGAAAAGGCGCCAGGCAGATCGCAGGGACGACAACATACATACTTCAGAGGATCATAGCCTCGCCCGTGGAAAAATTATATACATTTACGGTTGCGGAAAATGTGCAGAAGGAGCTGCAGGAGATCGTAAAATATTATTTTTCCTCGCGGGTGGACAAAGAATTTGCTTCCTGTAAGATACTGGAGGATTTGATGGAAGGGTAGCTCGACGGCGCCAATTTGAAACAGGGTTCAAATTGGCGCCGTCGAGCTGGCACAAAGTGACAAAAATTTCATAAGATGAGGTATAGCAATATCAGGGGGCAGTGTATGAGCAATATTTTGTCATTTCATGATATATCTTATTCCTATCACAGTGTGCATGGGGAAACCCTGGCTATCGATAACCTGAGTTTTGACGTGAAGGAGGGGGAGTTTCTGGCTGTTGTGGGCCCGAGCGGATGTGGCAAGTCCACACTTCTCTCTGTGATCGCAGGATTGATCGAGCCGGATTCCGGCAGGGTTCTCATTGAAAATACAGAGCGCGAAAAATCGGGTATCCAGATTGGGTATATGCTGCAGAGGGATCATCTTCTGGAGTGGAAAAATACGTATCAGAATGCGGCCCTTGGGCTCTCGATACAAAAGGGAAAATGCAGTGAAGACAAAATAGTGCTTTTAAACCATTTGTTGCAGACATACGGCCTCGTGTCCTTTGAGAAGTCAAGGCCTTCGGAACTGTCCGGCGGCATGAGACAGCGTGTTGCGCTGATCCGGACTCTTTTGATGGAACCGGATCTGCTTTTATTGGATGAGCCGTTTTCTGCGCTGGATTACCAGACGAGACTTGAGGTGTCTGACGATATCTGGAAGATCATAAAAAAAGAAAAGAAAACAGCAATCCTTATCACCCATGACATATCCGAAGCGATCAGTATGGGAGACCGGGTGATCGTTCTTTCCGAACGGCCGGCAAGGCTGAAAAAGGATATACAGATCGATCTGACATTTGAAGGAGAAATATCACCATTTAAGGCGAGAAGTACACCTGAATTTCAAACTTATTTTAATGAAATATGGGAGGAACTCAATGGTGGAAAATAAAATATCCATACGGAAATTAAAACAAGGTCTCACAAAGGATATTTCAGAAAAACAGCGTGAATTTATCACCAGCTGCATCCGCCAGAAACGCAAAATAAGAGTATTTCAGATCAGTATTTTTCTGTTGTTCATCATTGCCTGGGAGACAGCTACCCGTTTTGATGTCATTGATCCGTTTGTATTTAGCAGTCCCTCAAGGATGTTTGAATGCTTTGTATCCCTTTCTGCGGATGGAAGTATTTATTATCATATCGGAGTCACACTTTTTGAGACATTTTTAAGCTTTCTTCTGATTATGTTTTTTGGTATTTTTATCGCAATCCTGCTCTGGTGGAATACGACGGTGGCAAAAGT
Source organism: uncultured Eubacterium sp. (assembly GCA_964579975.1). Taxonomy (GTDB): domain Bacteria; phylum Bacillota; class Clostridia; order Lachnospirales; family Lachnospiraceae; genus Eubacterium_F. The sequence goes on from CAZOIF010000006.1 coordinate 78,085, forward strand.
GTGTGAACCGTATCTGGTTGTTCTGAACAGCCTTCCGAAAACAGCCCTTGCTCCGGTATTTATCGTCTGGCTTGGAAATAATATGAAAACGATCATTGTGGCGGCTGTCTCGGTTGCAGTTTTTGGAAGTATCATTACTCTGTATACAGCGTTTTGTTCTGTGGAAGAAGAGAAGGTCAAACTGATCCGCACACTCGGCGGAAGCCGGATCGACATTTTAAAATATATCGTACTCCCGGGAAATGCCCATACGATCGTCAGCAACATGAAAGTAAATATTGGCCTGTCTCTGGTCGGCGTCATTATCGGAGAATTTCTTGCGGCAAATGCCGGGCTCGGTTATCTGATCGTCTACGGAAGCCAGGTGTTTAAACTGGACTACGTCATACTGAGCATTGTCATACTATGTATCGTGGCGACCGGATTATATAAGGGGCTCGAGGCAGTGGAGAAACATTTCGGATGATTTGGGAAATATTCTTTTGGCATCCGGATCGAATTAATGAAAAAAGTGCTTTTCTATCCTTTCCAAATAGTGTATACTATAATCATATAAATACTTATGGGATACGATGTGAAATGGAGGGAAAGACATGAAAAAGATTTTATTTGTAGCTTCTGAGTGCGTACCGTTTATAAAAACAGGCGGCCTTGCAGATGTTGTCGGATCGCTGCCAAAGTACTTTAACAAAGACGAATTTGATGTAAGGGTTATGATTCCGAAATATACGGCAATACCCGAAGAATATAAAAACCAGATGGAGTTTGTTACACATTTTTATCTTGAGCTTGCCTGGCGTAAGCAGTATGTGGGGATTTTCCAGTTGAATTATCAGGGAGTGACATTCTATTTTCTTGATAATGAATTTTATTTTGCAGGAAATACGCCATATGGGGAAATTTATCAGGATATTGAGAAGTTTGCCTTTTTCAGTAAGGCGGCGTTATCCGCCCTTCCGCTTCTTGATTTCCGCCCGGATATCATACACTGCCACGACTGGCAGACCGGTCTTGTTCCGGTTTATCTGAAAGATTCGTTTCAGCAGGGAGATTTCTTCCGTGGCATCAAATCGATCATGACGATCCACAATCTGAAATTCCAGGGGATTTGGGATAAGAAAACCGTTATGGATACGGCCGGGCTGGATGCGTATTATTTTACACCGGATAAGCTTGAGGCCTATGGAGATGCGAATTATCTGAAAGGTGGTCTCGTTTATGCGGATCAGATCACGACGGTGAGTGACACATATGCCGAAGAGATCAAAACACCGTTTTACGGGGAAAAATTAGATGGACTCATCAATGCCAAGGCATCCTGTCTTACCGGTATCGTAAACGGACTGGATTATGATGAGTACAATCCGGCGACGGATCCACTGATCGCCGCACACTACGATGCGAGAACATTCCGCAAGGAAAAAGTGAAGAATAAGAGAGCGTTACAGAAAGAACTTGGACTTGCACAGGACGACAGAAAGTTTATGATCGGTATTGTTTCCCGGCTTACTGACCAGAAGGGCTTTGACCTGATCGATTATGTGATCGAGGAGATTTGTGCGGAGGACACCCAGCTTGTTGTACTGGGAACCGGGGAGGAGAAGTATGAGCATCTGTTCCGTCACTTCGCATGGAAGTACCCGGAGCGGGTATCTGCGAATATCTTCTATTCGAATGAGCGTTCCCATAAAATATATGCATCCTGCGATGCATTTCTGATGCCGTCGCTGTTTGAGCCGTGTGGTCTCAGCCAGCTGATGAGCCTGCGCTACGGAACGGTGCCGATCGTTCGTGAAACCGGCGGTCTCAAAGATACCGTGGAGCCATACAATGAATATGAGAGCAGGGGAACCGGATTTTCTTTTGCTAACTATAACGCTCACGAGATGCTTAACACGATCCGTTATGCAAAATATGTTTATTACGATAAGAAACGTGACTGGAATAAGATCATTGACCGCGGCATGGCTATGGATTTCTCATGGGCAAGCTCGGCGAGAAAGTACGAAGATCTTTACAACAGAATGTGATGTTTGTCAGGGTGGTAAGCAGAAAAACTCCCTGTCCTTCATAAGAGAGACCGCTTGCGCTACATGTGGCACGCAGCAGTGTCGGACCGCAAAAGACGCAGTCCGGACACTGGCGGCCCCATAAGTCTCTCTTATAAAGGACAGGGAGTTTTTCAGCCTGCCAGCTCTGACAAAGGATGGGGAGGGGAGAGGAGAGGGGGGACGTGACAAGGGCGCTATGCACCTGTCCGGCATCCTACATTGCTATTGCAAGTAAACTTGCATAGGAATGTAGGATGCCGGATATAGCACCTTCGGTGCTCTTGTCACGGGTTTTTATGTGGATTGGCGCCGTTGGACTAGCTGTTGTCGTCCGTGGTTACTGCAACACTTGTTTCTGCTTTTCATTCAGTCTTTTGTGAAGTGGTATTGCCATAAATACTGTTATGATTGCAGAGAGCACATCGGCGATCGGTTGGGCATAGAGAATTCCGTCCAGCCCCCAGAACATCGGAAGAAACAGTATAATAGGGATAAAGCAGATCCCCTGTCTGCAAGCTCCAAGGATAAATCCTTCTCTGCCTTTTCCCAAAGCGAGAAACAGAGAGGAATATGTTGTGTAAAATCCAAAGAGCATAATGGAGATGCCATTTGCCCTTAAAGATGTTGCTCCAATGCGAATCATCGCGGTATCGCCCTTTGTAAACCAGGAAACGATAGCAGCAGGGAACAGAACCAGTATTATACCGAAAATCACACAGAAAATGGTAGACCAAAGGATGGAAGTTTTGATTGCTTCACGCAGGCGGTCAAACTTCCCCGCTCCGTAGCTGTATCCCGCAATGGGCTGAAATCCCTTGATGAATCCGAATACGGACAGACTCCCCATAGAAATCAGGCGGGTGACAACCCCCATTCCTGCAATAGCGGAATCGCCATAACCACCTGCCGCATGATTGATCAGGGAAATAGAAAGACTTGTCAAAATTTGAAATATCAATGTCGGGATACCGATTTTAAAAATCTCAGACATGATTTCCTTTGTATAAGTGCAATCTTTGATCCGAAAATGAAATACACTTTTCTTTCGAAGGATATATGTCACATAAACACAAGTGGAAACCATTTGCGAGATTGCAGTTGCAATCCCTGCCCCTGCTACACCTAAGTCAAATACATAAATAAACAGTGGGTCTAAGGCGATATTGAGTACTGCGCCCACCAGCAAGGCACACATTGTTGTTTTCGCAGCTCCTTCGCTTGTTATTATATTATTCATAGTGACATTAAACACGTTAAAAATGCAGGAAACAATGTAGATGCCAGCGTATGTGGCGGCATATGGCAAGATACTGTTAGTTGCCCCCAATAGTTTTAAGACAGGATGCAGGAATATCATAGAAATAATGATGATGATCGCACCTACGGATACGCTGGTGTACAAAGCAGTACTTGCAACTTTGTCTGCATTTTTCTTATCCCCACGCCCTAACAATCTGGAAATGTAAGAAGCTGCGCCGTTGCCGAACAACAGACCGAGGCCGACAACGACTTGTCCAAGAGGATAGACTACAGAGATCGCCCCCATCTGGCGCTCTCCTAATCCGCCGACAAAATAGGCATCAGCAAGATTGTAGAAAGCATTTACCAACATACCGATCATTGTCGGGATACCCATTGCGAAAAGTGCTTTTGGAATGGGTGCATTGTCCAGCAGCTCCATTTTTGGGAGAGTACGTTTTTTAGTTGCTCTTTTTTGATGGTTCATTGTATTACTCCTTTCACTTGATATAATCTATATTATAGTACTATAATATATAGCAGTTGCAATGCAGAAATGATAATACTATAATTTATAGTAGTTGTCAATAGCGAAGGAGGAATTTGGAATGGCGACCATTGATCTGATTGTATTAGGAATGTTAAAAAAGGAATCTTTAAGTGCATATGATATCCAGAAACTGGTGGAATACCGAAATATCTCAAAATGGGTAAAAATCAGCACGCCGTCTATTTATAAAAAAGTACTTCAGCTAGAGGAAAAGGGGCTGATTTCAAGCCATATAGAAAAAGAAGGGAAAATGCCCGAAAAGGCAGTATATTCCTTAACAGATGCAGGCAAGGAGGAATTTGAAAAGCTGATGCTTGAAATATCCTGCAAGCCAATCAGCATATTTTTAGACTTTAATGCAGTTATCGTTAATTTAGAAAGTATGCCAGAGGAAAGGCAAAAAGAATGCCTGAACCACATTCAAAGTAATATAAATGTGCTGAAAACCTATGTGGAAGAAAATATTGTTTTGAAAGAAAATGCCCCCGATATTCCTGCTACAGGCATGGCGGTTTTACATCAGCAGTTTCTTTTGGTGCAGGCCATTGAGGAATGGATCGTAACACTAAAGAAGGAATTGGAATAACAAACGTTAATCTCAAAGTGAAAATATAATGTAGGAGAGTTCTCTATCGTAGCTTTTTACCAAATGCTGTAAGGGAGAGTTTGTAGACAGGGGAGTTTGTTTCCGGGAAGGGAAGACTTATAAATCCGCCAGTGTCAGGATCGTGTTCTTTACGATCCGACACTGCTGCGTGATTTATTTAGCGCGAGCGGTCTTCCCTTCCCGGAAACACACTCCCCTGTCCACACCCTCCCCGCCACCACAAATTTGAAAAAAACCAGAAAAAAACCACATTCCCTCTTGAAATTTTTGGATAAATTGGGTAGAATATGTTTTAGAAAGTTTGTAAAATTTTTAACAAACATATTCAAAGTATATTTTTAGGAGGAAACGACACATGGCAGTAAAAGTAGCGATCAATGGTTTTGGACGTATTGGACGTCTTGCTTTCAGACAGATGTTTGGAGCAGAAGGATACGAAGTAGTAGCAATCAATGACTTGACAAGCCCTAAAATGTTAGCTCACTTGTTAAAATATGATTCAGCACAGGGTAAATACGCTTTGGCAGACAAAGTTTCTGCTACGGATGATTCTATCGTAGTTGACGGAAAAGAGATCAAGATTTATGCAGAGGCAGATGCAGCAAAGCTTCCTTGGGGAGACCTCAGCGTAGACGTTGTACTTGAGTGTACAGGTTTCTACACATCAAAGGACAAGGCATCCGCACATATCAAAGCAGGTGCTCGTAAGGTAGTTATTTCTGCACCGGCAGGAAATGATCTTCCTACGATCGTTTATAATGTAAACCATGATACATTAAAACCAGAGGATACAGTTATTTCCGCAGCTTCCTGTACGACAAACTGTCTTGCACCGATGGCAAAGGCACTCAATGATCTGGCTCCGATCAAATCTGGTATCATGAGCACGATCCATTCCTACACAGGTGATCAGATGACACTGGATGGTCCTCAGAGAAAAGGTGATCTGAGAAGATCCCGTGCAGCAGCAGTGAATATCGTACCGAACAGCACAGGTGCTGCAAAAGCAATCGGTCTTGTTATTCCGGAACTGAATGGTAAACTGATCGGTTCTGCACAGCGTGTACCATGTCCTACCGGTTCTACTACGATCCTTGTAGCAGTAGTAGAAGGAAAAGTGACAGTAGATGAGATCAATGCAAAGATGAAAGCTTCTGCGACAGAATCTTACGCATACAACGAGGATGAGATCGTTTCATCTGATATCATTGGTGCTACAGCTGGTTCCATCTTTGATGCAACACAGACGATGGTATCCCCTATGGATGATGGAAATACACAGGTTCAGGTTGTTTCCTGGTATGACAATGAAAATTCATACACGAGCCAGATGGTAAGAACGATCAAGTACTTCAGTGAACTTGCTTAATGTTCTGAAATCTGTGAAATAATAGAAACCCAGATGGGTCCGGTCTTTTAAGGACCGGACCTGTTTTTTAAAATTGAAGAAATGAGGTAAAATGATGTTAAATAAAAAATCGGTTGATGATATTAATGTAAAAGGACAGCGTGTGCTTGTTCGTTGTGATTTCAATGTGCCACTGCAGGATGGAAAGATCACAGACGAGAATCGTCTGGTGGCAGCTCTTCCTACGATTAAAAAACTGATCTCTGATGGCGGTAAAGTAATTCTTTGCTCCCATCTCGGAAAGCCAAAAGGAGAGCCGAAGCCGGAACTTTCCCTTGCACCGGTTGCCACCCGTCTTTCTGAGCTTCTTGGACAGGATGTAAAATTTGCAGCGGACGCGAATGTAGTGGGAGAAAATGCAAAGGCGGCAGTAGAGGCAATGAAAGATGGAGAAGTTGTTCTTCTTGAAAATACACGCTATCGTGCCGAGGAGACCAAAAATGAAGAAGCGTTCTCAAAGGATCTTGCATCCCTTGCAGATGTATTTGTAAACGACGCGTTTGGTACGGCTCACAGAGCACACTGCTCGAATGTAGGAGTTACAGAGTATGTGGATACGGCAGTTGTTGGTTATCTGATGCAGAAAGAGATCGATTTCCTTGGAAATGCAGTAAACAGTCCGGAGAGACCATTTGTAGCAATCCTCGGTGGTGCTAAAGTTTCTTCTAAGATTTCTGTTATTGATAATCTTTTGGATAAAGTGGATACTCTGATCATTGGCGGTGGTATGGCATATACATTTATGGCCGCTCATGGAGAAGAGGTTGGACAGTCTCTCCTTGAGGAGGACTACAAGCAGTATGCGCTTGATATGGAGAAAAAGGCAGAGGAGAAAGGCGTAAAACTTCTGATTCCGATCGATACTGTAGTAGCAGACGATTTTTCAAACGACGCTAATACAAAAATTGTTGGACGTGGAGAAATCCCTGCAGATATGGAAGGCCTTGATATCGGACCAAAGACAGCAGAGCTTTTTGCAGAGGCAGTAGCCGGAGCAAAGACAGTCGTATGGAATGGACCGATGGGCTGCTTTGAGATGCCGAATTTTGCAAAAGGTACTGTGGCAGTAGCAGAGGCGATGGCAAAATTAGACAATGCGACGACGATCATCGGTGGCGGTGACAGTGCGGCTGCTGTAAACCAGTTAGGCTTTGGTGATAAGATGACACACATTTCTACAGGTGGCGGGGCATCTCTTGAATTTTTGGAAGGAAAAGAACTTCCGGGTGTGGCTGCGGCTGACAATGCGTAAGCGGCGGACGCATACATGAAAAATATACATGAGATTATTTATATCGTAAGAAAGGAAGTTTGTTATGGCTAGAAAAAAGATTATTGCCGGAAACTGGAAAATGAATAAGACGCCAAGTGAGGCAGTTGCTCTTGTAAATGAATTAAAACCATTGGTAGCAAACGACGAGGCAGATGTGGTATTTTGTGTGCCTGCCATTGATATCATTCCATGTGTCGAGGCGGCAAAAGGTACGAATATCCAGATCGGTGCAGAAAATATGTATTATGAGGAAAGCGGCGCCTATACAGGTGAGATCGCTCCGAATATGCTTACGGATGCCGGGGTAAAGTATGTTGTGATCGGACATTCGGAGAGACGTGAATATTTCGCAGAGACGGATGAGACGGTCAATAAAAAGGTGAAAAAGGCATTTGAGCATGGTATTACACCGATCATCTGCTGTGGTGAGTCACTGACCCAGAGAAAGCAGGGCATTTATATTGACTGGATCCGGATGCAGATCAAGATCGCATTCCAGGAAGTGACAGCTGATCAGGCGAAAAAAGCGGTTATTGCCTACGAGCCGATCTGGGCGATTGGTACGGGTGAGACGGCAACATCTGACCAGGCAGAGGAAGTCTGCAAAGCAATCCGCGATTGCATCGCAGAAGTGTATGATGCAGCTACGGCAGAAGAGATCCGTATCCAGTACGGCGGTTCGGTAAATGCTGGAAATGCAGCAGAACTTTTCTCCAAACCGGATATCGACGGAGGACTTGTGGGTGGTGCTTCGCTGAAGGCTGACTTTGGAAAAATCGTAAATTATAAGTAATATCACAGAATATAAAAAACCTCAGAAGCATAAAAATGTTTTTGAGGTTTTTTACAAAATAAACAGATGGAGGTATGAAAGGATGGCAAGATTTACATTACCAAGAGATCTTTATCATGGAAAAGGATCTCTGGAAGCGTTGAAAACATTTGAGGGGAAAAAAGCGATCATATGTGTCGGCGGCGGTTCCATGAAACGATTTGGTTTTTTGGACAAAGCTATGGGGTATCTGAAAGAAGCGGGCATGGAAGTAGAGCTGTTTGAGGGAATTGAACCAGACCCGTCGGTGGAGACTGTGATGAAGGGTGCAGAGGCGATGAGTAAATTTGAGCCGGACTGGATCATTGCTATGGGCGGCGGTTCGCCAATCGATGCAGCCAAGGCCATGTGGATCAAATATGAATATCCGGAAACGACATTTGAAGATATGTGTAAAGTTTTTGGACTTCCGAAGCTTCGTACAAAGGCTCATTTTTGTGCGATTTCATCTACATCGGGAACTGCTACGGAGGTTACGGCATTTTCAATCATTACAGATTATCAGAAAGGGATCAAATATCCGATCGCAGACTTTGAGATCACACCGGATGTGGCGATCGTAGATCCGGAACTTGCAGAGACGATGCCGCCCAAACTGGTAGCACATACCGGGATGGATGCGATGACACACTCGATCGAGGCATATGTATCCACAGCAAACTGTGATTACACAGATGCACTTGCCCTTCATTCGATAAAGATGATCCAGAAAGATCTTGTCACTTCTTACAATGGAGACATGGAGGCAAGAGACCGCATGCACAATGCGCAGTGCCTCGCAGGGATGTCATTCTCAAATGCACTTCTTGGTATCGTTCACTCGATGGCGCATAAAACAGGCGCAGCCTTTGAGGGTGGACATATCATCCATGGCGCTGCCAATGCGATGTATCTGCCAAAGGTCATTAAATACAATAGTAAAGACGAGACAGCAGCGAAACGCTATGCTCAGATCGCCGATGACATGAAACTTGGTGGAACGACAGTAGAGGAGAAGGTTGATCTTCTTATTACATATCTTAGGAAAATGAATGATGACCTGAATATCCCGCACTGCATTAAAAATTATGGAGCAGACGGGCTTCCGGCAGAGACCGGGTTTGTCCCGGAGGATGTATTTCTTGAAAAACTTCCGGACATAGCAGCCAATGCAATCCTTGATGCATGTACCGGATCGAATCCGCGTCAGCCATCCCAGGAGGATATGGAGCGGCTTTTGAAATGCTGTTATTATGATACGGAAGTAGATTTCTAGACAGAACTAGGTTTCCGGCCGGCATATTTTAATGTCGGCCGGATTTTGTAATTGGCGATGCACGGGCAGGGTAGTCTCCGGCGTTTTGGTAGAAGAGGAAATGGAGCAATTTATGACAGAATCGGTAAAATCCCCATATGTATATTATATGTTTCATAAGCCTTCCGGGTGTGTGACGGCAAACCGGGATGAAAGGCATATTACTGTTATGGACTATATGAAAGAGGTCATCGTTCCCGGATTGCACCCGGTAGGAAGGCTGGACAAGGACACAGAGGGATTGCTTTTATTTACGAATGATGGTGTGTGGACCCAGAGCCTGATGAATCCGGAGAATCATGTGGAAAAGACGTATTTTTTCTGGTCGATGGGAGAAATTTCAGATGAGGCGGTAAAAGAACTTGAGGCAGGGGTTATGATGAGAGGAGGACAGGCGTGTCCGGCCCGTTTTCTTATAGAAAAAAAAGGAATATTAGGAGAAATCAGGAATATTGCAACGGGCATAAAGCCCGGTAATCGTCCGGACCAGCCGGTATTTTCCGGCTATCTTACTATATACGAGGGCAGAAAACATCAGGTAAAACGCATGATACGGGCGATTGGGGGATATGTGGTCTATCTGAAGAGAATTTCGATCGGAAATCTTGTGCTGGATGAGGGGTTACAGCCCGGAGAATTCCGGGAGCTCAGCTTGGCAGAAAAACGACTTGCTTTTCATTGACTTTATACGGAAAAGTGGTAAAATATAAGTTAAGAGAGTATATTTATGCTTGGGGTAGAAGAATCTTATAAAAGGAGGAAGGGCATAATGAGGGGGAAAAGAAAACTTTTATCATGGCTGCTTGTTTTTTCTATGGTCATGGGTCTTTTTGCAGGATTGTTCCATGGAGGGACAGAAGCAGAAGCGGCAGGGGCGATTGATCAGATCGAGCTGGGTACGAGGAGTGATCTGATTCCCAGTCTGGGTACAGATGCTGGATACTGCTATCCGCAGGCTGACATTAATTTGGCAAATCCAAATGGGATTCTGTATCGCATGAGCCTTAGCGTAGATACCGGATACATGATGACAAATGCGACTGCGATCAACAACAATACGGGAACAGGTACGGTAGTTGGTGATGCACTTACATCAGATATATATATGGAAGATCTGGATACGACGAAACATTTTATGTCGATGCATTTTGTGATCGAAGATGGAGCAACGAAACAGCAGTTAGTAGATTTCATACGACAGGTCAGATTTTATACGGAAGATGATGTCGTGCAGAAAGTATGTATCTGTGCGACTGCGATCAAGGAGCCGAAAGCAATAGATCCGACTACCGGACAGAAGTTGTGTGACCTGAAATTTTATAATGGCCATTTTTATGGTTATGTTTCGCAAGGAAAAACATGGAAAGAAGCTTATAAAGCGGCAAAGGAAGCGACCTTTGCAGGTATGAACGGGTATCTCCTGACTCTTACCTCGAGGGCGGAGGACCGTTTTGTCCATACGATGTTTGAGAAAAATGACATAGCCCGTGAGGGATGGATGGGATGTACGCGTGCTACGACAGAGAATGGATATGATGGTTCCGGAGAGATAGACGGAAGTACAGAGGGATACTGGGATGAGTTGGAAGATTTTAACCAGCAGGACCTGACGAAAAATATTTGGAGATGGGTGTGCGGACCGGAAGCCCATATAGCATATAATGGGGATTATGGCGCGTTTGGTTATCAGAGCAATGCATATGGATACGGAATTGATGATGGTGGATTCACCCCATATCGGGGCTATTTCGCTAACTGGAACGCTATATCTAAAGGGGGACATACGAACGAGCCAAATGGCGGAATAGAGAATCATAATCATAAGGAAGGATATGGATACTATGGTTATAATGCAAACGGAATGTGGAATGACCATCCAAATGACTCCTATAGAGGGTATTATATCGAATTTGGCGGTTATGCAGACGATGACCAGAAGTTAGCAGAGGACACGCAGATTATCGTGACGGTTGAGAAAAATTCAGATGATTCTGATATTTCTGTCAAACCGTTGCCAGGACCGGTAGACGGTAAGAATCTTGCCGGAAAACCGGCGATTGTGCCAAATAACCGCGATGGAAAAGCTGGTACCGTTCTCACTGCTGATCTGACAAATGTAGGACCGGCAGCAGCCAAAGATCACGTAACATATCAGTGGTATACCGTAGAAAATGGTACGGAGACACCAATCAGCGGAGCTACAAATCCTACTTATACGATGCGGGCAGAGGATGAGGGTAAGACCTTTATCGTCAGAGTGACCGGACCGGAATCCCATCCGGGAGAGCTTACATCCGATGAGCTTATTCCGATCCGTGATGTAGTAGGGATTGTCAACAAAAGCAAGAAGGATGACAATGGAAAGGACATAAACAGAGAAGGAACTGTACTTGGTGCGGATATCAGCGGGGTAAATCCGTATGGTTCCCATAGTACGCTGAGTTATCAGTGGTATACAGTGGAAAATGGTACAGAGACACCGATCCAGGGAGCGACTGAGAAGAATTACATTCTCACATCAAATGATGTCGATAAACATCTGATCGTGAAAGTGACTGGAAATGGGAAATATTATAATACGCTGGCATCTACACCGTATGATGCGAGACGTACGAATTCAGACATCAAGGTGGACGATGGCAAGGGAGACAAGGATCCGTCTGATCCAACCAATCCATCGGACCCATCTGATCCATCAAACCCGGCCAACGATAAAATGACGATCACCGTAGATCCTACGATGGAGGATTATATCTATACACTGGAGAAAGCGGATGGGACACCGGTTGATCCGAATACGGAGATGAAAGTAGTAAATGGCGATGGGACGCCGCTTGAGCCGGATGCAGAAGGCTATTATGAAGAGCCGGCAGGGGGAAAGATCAAGTTTACCGAACTGGATAAAGACGAGACATATGTTGTCATTAAGAAAAAGAAGGGTTCGCCCGCGACTGAGAAGGAAACCGAAGGTGTCGTAGGTCCGTCCATACCGGATGAGAAGGTAAAGACTGACTATGATGATAAAGACACTGAGGATAAAAAGGACGATACGATTACGATCATCATTGATCCGGCGCTGGAGGATTCTGTGTATGCAGTCCAGACCAAAATTGATGGTGAGTGGGTAGATATTCCGGTAGGAAAAGATCCAAATGGAAATTATGTGCCGACTTCGGGAGGTTCTGTCTGGACAGGAGGAAATGAGAATAAGGTGACATTTACGGAACTTCCTGCGGATGGAACATACAAGGTCATTGCAAAAGCTAAAGATGGAAGTATCGCAGATCTGACGCCGGGCGATATCATCGGAGGTACTGGTGATATCCATATGGAGTCGACGGATAAGCCGACAGAGACGCCAGGGCCATCCAATCCATCCGATCCTTCCAATCCTTCGCAGAACACACCAAACGCAGGGACGAATCCGGCACAGGCTTCCCAGACACCGGCGCCTGGTACAAATCCTCCGGCGCAGGTATTTACAAAGGCCGAAGAGGATGCTGCTTCAAAATTCATTAAAGATCATGTGACGGGACCAGACGGAAAGATCATAACAGAGGTCACTGACCTGACAAGGGATATCCTTGCGGCAGGAGCAGCGGACTGGAAGAAACTTACTCCTGGGGAAAAAGCTGCAGTCAATGCCAGACTGCAGGCGGCAGGTTGTAAATTTACCTTTGATCAGCTTCTTAAGAAAGCGGGTAAATATAAGATTCCTGGTTTCAAGGTGATCAAATTCATGAAGCAAAATTCAAAGGCAAAACTGAAACTCATTAAGTGCAGCGGTGCCCAGATTGCTTGTACGACGACAAATAAAAAAGTGGCTACCGTTGATAAAAAGGGAGTGATCAGTGCTAAAAAGCCGGGAAGGGCAACACTTACATTTACTGCGGTGAAGGGCAAGTACACAAACCGTCTGGTAATCGATGTGAGAGTAAAGAAAAAGTTTAAGAATGCTAAAGAACTGACAAACTTCAAATCTAAGGTGATCAAAACACCTACTGTATTGGTTGCCAAAAAGAGACTTCTTAAGAAATCGAGTAAGATACAGGTTTATGATCTGGAGAAGAGTTCCAAAGTGAAGTTTACTCCGATCAATAAGAAGATTCTTACGATCAATAATAAAGGGAAATACACCGGAAAGAAAAAAGGAAGTACTCTGGTTAAAGTCGAGATCAATCAGAATAAGAAAACATATCTGTTATATGTATATGTAACCATATACTAATCAGACAGAGTGTTGTGAGAAAACGAGAGGCCCGCGCATTTTAGCGGGCCTTTTTTTGTAAAAAGCGTTAAAAAAAGGTATATTTGGTAAAAAAGTGCTTTTCTTACAAGGGGGTGTTGTGTTATAATATTCACAGCGACGATTCAAATGCAATTTTGAAGGTCAAAACCAAAATACTATAATTTTAGGAGGAATTTATAAACATGGCGAACAAATGGGTTTATTTATTCAGTGAAGGTAATGCCGACATGCGTGAACTCCTTGGTGGTAAAGGTGCAAACCTTGCCGAGATGACTTCGTTAGGTCTTCCGGTTCCACAGGGTTTTACGATTACGACAGAAGCATGTACACAGTACTATGAAGATGATCGTGAGATCAATGATGAGATTCAGGGTCAGATCAATGAGTACATTGTTAAGATGGAAGAAATTACAGGAAAGAAATTTGGAGATAAAGAGAATCCGCTTCTTGTTTCTGTTCGTTCCGGGGCACGTGCTTCGATGCCGGGTATGATGGATACGATCCTCAACCTTGGTTTGAACGAGACAGTAGTTAACGTAATTGCTGAAAAGTCGAACAACCCACGTTGGGCTTGGGACTGCTACCGCAGATTTATCCAGATGTATTCCGACGTTGTTATGGAAGTTGGAAAGAAATATTTTGAAGAGCTGATTGATAAGATGAAAGCAGATCGTGGTGTACAGCAGGACGTTGAGCTGACAGCTGACGATTTGAAGGAACTGGCAAATCAGTTCAAAGCTGAGTACAAAGACAAAATCGGCGCTGACTTCCCGGATGATCCGAAAGAGCAGCTGATGGGTGCGATCAAAGCGGTATTCCGTTCCTGGGACAACCCTCGTGCTAATGTATACCGTCGTGACAACGACATCCCGTATTCATGGGGAACGGCTGTAAATGTACAGAGTATGGCATTTGGTAACATGGGTGATGACTGTGGTACAGGTGTTGCCTTTACCCGTGACCCGGCTACCGGTGAGAAGAAACTTATGGGTGAGTTCCTTAAGAACGCACAGGGCGAGGACGTAGTTGCCGGTGTTCGTACACCGATGCCGATCGCTCAGATGGAGCAGGAATTCCCAGAAGCATTTGCACAGTTCAAAGATGTTTGCTCCACTTTGGAGAATCACTATAGAGATATGCAGGATATGGAGTTCACTGTTGAGAATAAGAAACTCTATATGCTCCAGACACGTAATGGTAAGAGAACTGCTCAGGCAGCTTTGAAGATTGCCTGTGATCTGGTAGATGAGGGAATGAGAACGGAGGAAGAGGCAGTAGCTATGATCGATCCTCGTAACCTTGATACCCTTCTTCACCCGCAGTTTGACGCTGCTGCACTGAAAGCGGCTACTCCGGTAGCAAAAGCTTTGGGAGCTTCTCCGGGAGCTGCTTGTGGTAAGGTTGTATTTACTGCAGAAGATGCAGAAGAGTGGAATGCCCGCGGTGAGAAAGTCGTTCTGGTTCGTCTTGAGACTTCTCCGGAAGATATCACTGGTATGAAAGCTTCCCAGGGTATCCTGACTGTTCGTGGTGGTATGACAAGCCATGCAGCCGTAGTTGCACGTGGTATGGGTACATGCTGTGTATCCGGTTGTGGCGACATCAACATGGACGAGGCAAATAAGAAATTTACTTTGGCTGGCAAAGAGTATCATGAGGGAGACTTCATTTCTATCGATGGTTCTACCGGAAACATCTATGATGGAGTTATCACTACGGTAGATGCTACGATCGCTGGTGAGTTTGGCCGCATCATGGGATGGGCAGATAAATTCCGTACAATGAAAGTCCGCACAAATGCAGACACACCTGCAGATGCCAAGAAAGCCCGTGAGCTTGGAGCAGAGGGTATCGGACTTTGCCGTACAGAGCACATGTTCTTCGAGGAAGACAGAATCGCTGCATTCCGTGAGATGATCTGTGCAGATACGGTAGAAGAGAGAGAGGCAGCACTTGAGAAGATCCTTCCTTATCAGCAGGGTGACTTCGAGGCTCTCTATGAGGCACTGGAAGGAAATCCGGTTACGATCCGTTTCTTAGATCCGCCGTTGCATGAGTTTGTTCCGACTGAGGAAGCGGATATCAAGAAGCTTGCAGATGCTCAGGGCAAATCCGTAGAGGATATCAAGGCGATCATCGCATCCCTTCATGAGTTCAATCCGATGATGGGTCATCGTGGATGCCGTCTTGCTGTGACATATCCGGAGATTGCAAAGATGCAGACGAAAGCTGTCATCCGTGCAGCAATCAATGTTCAGAAAGCACATGCAGACTGGAAAGTAAAACCAGAGATCATGATTCCGCTCGTTGGCGATATCAAAGAGCTCAAATATGTGAAGAAATTTGTTGTTGAGACAGCAGATGCTGAAATCGCAGCAGCAGGAAGCAACCTCGAATATGAAGTAGGTACAATGATCGAGATTCCTCGTGCAGCACTT
The DNA here is from genome assembly GCA_964579975.1 of uncultured Eubacterium sp. Taxonomy (GTDB): domain Bacteria; phylum Bacillota; class Clostridia; order Lachnospirales; family Lachnospiraceae; genus Eubacterium_F. Next base: position 94,026 of record CAZOIF010000006.1, read on the forward strand.
ACAGCAGATGAGATCGCAAAAGAAGCTGACTTCTTCTGTTTCGGTACAAACGACCTCACACAGATGACATTTGGATTCTCCCGTGATGATGCTGGTAAGTTCCTTGACGCTTACTATGATGCGAAGATCTTCGAGAACGATCCATTTGCAAAACTTGATCAGACTGGTGTCGGCAAGCTGATGGAGACTGCTCTGAAGCTTGGCAAGCCGGTGAACAGCGCACTTCACTGCGGTATCTGCGGTGAGCACGGTGGAGACCCATCTTCTGTAGAGTTCTGCAACAAGATCGGACTTGACTATGTATCCTGTTCTCCGTTCCGTGTACCGATCGCACGTCTGGCAGCAGCACAGGCAGCGATTGCACAGAAGTAGGCAATGCCTCTTGAAGAGAGGATACTGACGGAATTTCAATAGAGAATACGATTAGTATAATGAACCGCCCCGGGGTATCTTTGGATACGAAGGGGCGGTTTATCAATGTCGTGGTATAATGGACTTATTGAATGTGCTAGAGCCGATAGGTAGCTTGTCAGTTGATGTGACCGTGAAAAAAGGAAGTGCTGAATCCGAAGAGAAGGCGGAGAGAGGCGAGAAAGAAGACGAGGCAGATGGGGATTGGCGGGAGATTTTGGGAGAGAATTTTTGGAGGGGAATGCAAATAAATGTGGACAAGAAGGAAAAAAGATTTTATAATAGAGAGTAGGTAGTTTAAGCAGTGATGAAAAATGATAAAATTTATTATTTGGAGGAACAGAGATGATGTTTTTTAAGAACCTGAGTATTCGATTTAAAATTTTGATTCCCGTTACGTTATTGGGATGCCTGATGTTTGTTCTTGCACTTACAAGTATTAACAGTGCCAGTCAGATCATGGAGGCCAGTGAGTTAGTTTCTGGTAAGTATGCGGTCTTGATTGAAGATTTAGGTGATGTTTCTACATATTACCAAACATTGCGACGTGTGGCGTTTGCACATATTGTTGCGAAAGATGATAAAGACCTGCAGCAAACCCTGAAAGAGGAAGCAGATACTCTGAAAGATGAGATTGAGAGTAAATGTAGTGCAATTGAGAGCTCGCTGGATTTAGCAGAGGCGAAGGAGAGCTTTCAGCAATTTAAGACAGATTATGCGCTGTATTTGATTATTTATGATAACATTTTGGATAACAGTGCCAGCGGTAATATTGGAGAGGCAACTGCTCTGGCCAATAAAGATTTGAAAGAGGCAGGAACTGCACTGACAGCAGAGATGAGTTCTATGCGTGAGATGAATCAGAAGGATATGGATGAGGCGGTAGAAAACCAAAACAAAGTGTATAACCGGGTAGTTCGTGTGATTGTTGTTTTGGTGGTACTTAGTATTCTGATATTTGCTTTTGTCGTATGGGTTTCCTGGAAATGGGCAATTAAACGTTTGATCAATATCAATAAGCAACTTAGAGATGTTATTGCATCGATTGAGTCAGGCGAGGGAGATCTGACGAAACGTGTGCAGTGTTTCTGTACGGATGAGATTGGAACCCTGGCGGCCAGCATCAATACCTTTATTGAGACGCTACAGGGCATTATGGGACAAATTAACAGTAGTTCTGGTGAATTAGGTTCTATTGTAGATTTGGTATCCGGCAAGGTTTCCACAGCAAACGATAATTCTAATGGCATTTCTGCTGTAATGGAAGAGTTATCGGCTTCCATGCAGGAAATTTCTTCTTCTTTGACGGCGATCAAGAAAAATGTGGATGTTGTGGACGAGAATATTGTAGGATTGTCGAACGAGTCTCAGGGGTTGCATGAATATACGACAGGAATGCAGACAAGAGCAGGCGATCTTGAACGGAATGCTGTGGAAAACAAACAAAATACCAGCGATGTCATTAACGATATTATCAATAAGTTAAAACAGGCGATTGAAAGCAGTAAGAGTGTAGAGCGTGTGAATGACCTGACGGGAGAAATCTTAAGTATTTCTAACCAAACCAATCTTTTATCATTGAATGCTTCTATTGAGGCAGCCAGAGCCGGTGATGCTGGACGAGGATTTGCTGTAGTAGCTGATGAGATTAGACAGTTGGCCAATTCCAGCAATGAAACTGCGAATAGCATTCAGGAAATTAACAATATGGTAATTGAGGCAGTAAAGGATTTGATTGAAAGTGCAAATACAATTGTCAAGTTTATCAATGATAATATTCTTCCGGATTACGAGGGATTCGTGAATGCCGGCAAGCAATATGATGAAGATGCTGCCCATGTTAATGAGATTGTTACCCGCTTCAATAATATGTCTATTGACCTAAAGCGTTCTATGGACAGTATTATGGAATCAATTACTGAAATTAACTCTGCAGTCAATGAAAGCACAGATGGGGCAACAAATGTGGCGGCAAATACCTCTGATTTAGTAAAAGATATCAGTCAGATTGCGGATGCAATGAATGATAATAAACAAGTAGCCGGTAATTTAACAAAGGAAGCAGATCGTTTTGTTAGATTTTAATAATAGTTTTTGCAGATAGAGGAAGATGAAAAGGAACTGAGTACTCATTATGCTCCCTTCTAAGTAGACAGGTGAAATAATAAAAAACACTTGATACTTGGAAGGGGGTATTTTCTATGCCAAAGGAGGTTTTTATCTTGAAAATTATAGATTTTGTTAAAAAGAATTATGAAATCTTTGTCGTGAACTTTATTGTTCTGGGATTTATAACTTTTACTTTGGTGGCACAATTCGGAGTACATATTAAGGTTGATAAAGGTGTGGATCTGATTCCTATTAAAATAGAATACAGTCAGTCAACAATGCGTATTAATGGAAAATCTGCACGTGTAACGGAACGCTATGTACGTTTAAAGTATGAAAATAATGAACAAAAGTCGTTTTGGATGCCGGCCTCTGTTGTGTTTGGAAGAGCCGCTGAAGATGAGATCAAAGATATGATAGAAGATGGCGATTCTATAAAGCGAAATGTGTTTTTTAATACAAAATCCAATGAGGTTATAGGTGTAACTAAGAGTGGCAAATCGATATTGTCTTTGTATTATTATAATAGCAAGATGTTTCGATATGGAATATTGATATTGATTATATGTGATATTTTTGTTGGATTTCTGATTAAATTTAAGAATAAAAAAAGTATGTAAATATTATTGTAGGTATAAATTTTATGGAGACTACATTTGATAATTGTATTTTTGAGGCTTTTCTTTACGCAATGAAGAAAATTTGATAGAATTGTATGTAGTAGGTAAGGCAAATCGAAAATAGAGGTGATAGATAATGGATTTTAGAAAAACTTTTGATAAAATACCTGAAAGTTTTGACAAATACAGACCGAGATATTGTGATGAATTATTTGAAGAGCTGATATTAAGGTGTGAATTGAATTCAAATAAGAAAGTGCTTGAGATCGGACCTGGTACAGGGCAGGCTACGGAACCAATATTGAAAACAGGATGTGATTATACGGCAATAGAACTCGGAGAAAATTTTACTTCTTTTATGAAAAAAAGATTTGAAACCTATTCAAATTTTAATATTATAAATGCTGATTTTGAAAAACATATATTTGAGAAAAATGCTTATGATTTAGTTTATTCAGCGGCAACAATACAGTGGATCCCTGAACAAATTGCTTTTCCTAAAATATATGATATGTTAAAACCAGGTGGGTATTTGGCTATGTTTATGACACGTTCCGATGAAAGGAGTTTAAATGAAAATTTCAGAGATGAAATTGACCAAGTATATGAAAAATATTTTCATGTAAAACAAAAGTATAATTGCAGGATGAATTACGAAAATGTTACTAATCATGGCTTTACAAATTTTACATATTTGGAATGGAAAAAACAAAGGGAACTTGATGCGGAAGAGTATATTTCTTATATAAGTACACATTGTGAGCATATTACGTTAGAGGAACCATATAAGACTGATTTTTATAATGGAATTAGAGATGTCTTTATGAAATGTGGAAACAAAATTAAAATTATAGATACTATTCCATTGTACTTAGTTCAAAAACCAAGTTGAGTTCGATGAAAAGGAAGTGATACTATATATGAGAAAAGCAATTCTTTTTTTTATACAGATTGTGGTAATAGTACTTTTGGTGAGTCAGGTGTCTTATGCAGAGGAGAAAAATAACATTACATATAATGTAAAAGATGATGTTCTGGTCATTGACGGACAAGGTGACATACCAGCTAAGGAAAGCAAGTATTATGATGAGGACGCAGTCACAAGTATTAAAAAAATAATAGTGAAGGAAGGGATAACCGGACTTTGTGATTATTGTTTTGCTACAAATTATCCGGAAGTGGTATCCATTGAATTGCCGTCCACTTTGAAGTCAGTGGGTAAGGGAGCGTTTATGAGCTGTTTCAGTCTAAAGGAGATACAGTTGCCATCTGGTATTTGTGAAATTCCCAAAGATTGTTTTTCGGAATGTTTTGATTTAGAGAAGGTTGTGATACCGGATACAGTTACTGCGATTAGGGCCGGTGCTTTTGAAGAGTGTGTCAGTTTGCAAGAGATGGTATTACCGGATGGGGTTTGTGAAGTCGGGAAAAACGCTTTTCGGAAGTGTGAAAATTTGGTAAAGTTTGTTGCTCCGGCAAGGTTGTCTGTGTGGAAAAATCCATTCGTGAAATGTCCGAGATTGAGGGAGGTTGTGAATCGATCTTCACAGAGTTTAGCGTTAGATGATTGTAATGGGAATAAGACCTGGTATGTGCAGGGAAAAAGCGTAAAATCAGTAAAGCCAAACTTAACAGCTGTGTCAAAGGGAAAGAGATTTAAAATAACCTATGATCTTTTGGGAGGGAAGAAAACAGGAAAATTACCGTCCAGCTATACTTATGGCAATCCTATTCCATTGCCATTAAATGTAAAAAAGAAAAATTATGAATTACTTGGCTGGTACAATCCCAAAGATGGATATACCCCGTATTATTGTACGGAAACGGGCATTTATCTTTCAGGAAATATTAAGTTATCTCCTTTTTGGATGAGGTATAAAGTGGAAAATGTAAAGGGCAGGACAATAAAAATCACAATGGATGATCGTGATGCAGTTGTTTGTTTTGGAAGTTTTGCTGTCCGGTATTCTACAAGCAAAGATATGAAAAATGCAAAATATTATACACCCAGAGCAACCAAAGGTTTTATCCGTAACCTCAAGAAAAATAAACGGTATTATGTTGAAATCTGCTATACAGAACCGGACATGGAGGTAGATGAAGGTGAGTATAGCGATGTCTGGGTCGGAAAAAGAAGTGTGTTGATCAGAAAATGATTCGGGATATGTAAAATATTCAGTATGCTCATATCTTTAGCATGATATCCACAAACGCACTTTCCCTTGAAAATGCATTGATTATTTGGTAAAATTATTACCAGAGTTATTTTAGAAGGATTACCGGCATTATAAACACGGATGATAGAATACACTAGAATTCAAGGAGATGACAAAATGGGATTACAAAAACTTAGTACAAACGTCAACAAGAGAGCCAATGTGTCGATCCGGAGGATTATCTGGGGGTTATGCCTGTTGGCAGGGATAATGGTACTTGCAATTATAATTTCTTATACCATTAAGGATAATACCAAGCAGGTGCAGTTGTATAGCTCGCAAATCGATAATGCAATGTCAGAGAAAGTTGCATTTATAAATACGGTTGCGTCAGGAGTTTCCTCTGGAACAGCTAAGACGGATTATTATGCGTACGTGGATGAACTGGTGGAGCAGTACGATGATGTATCGGCCGTATATGTCTGTGTAAAACAGGATGATGTGGTCTATTCAGATGGAATTATGACTTATATGTCAGGAGGCTGGCTGCCGGGAGATGATTTTGTAGTATCTGAGCGTTCATGGTATGCAGGAGCAGTAGAGGCAGAGGGAGTGTATGTGGCGGAGCCATATATCGATGAACAAACGGGAAATATCTGTATTACCCTTTCGAAGGCGGTATATAGTAATGGTTCTGTCATCGGTGTGGTCGGAATGGATATGTATATGGATGATCTGGTTACGCTCATTGAAAGTTCTTATGATAGTGGGAATTATGTGTTCTTATCATCAAAGGAAGGAATCATTTTAACACATCCGAATGAGGATATTGCACTGAACACTGAAAAAAGTACAACGGTATCAGATGCCTTGGACGGAAAATATAAAAGTGTGTGTGACCAAAAGTTGGCAACGAAGCTAATTTGGGATTATAGCGGTGGATTGAAATTTGCGATCAGCAACGTTTCGGAAACAACAGGATGGAATGTAGTTGCTGTTATATCTCTTAAATGGATACTGATAGCAGTTGTGTTGATCATTATATTGGCAGTTATATTTGGTGTTGTTCTTGGCACACTGGCAAAACGACAGTTGACCAAAGGAATCAATCCAATGTTTTCACCGCTTGAAGAATTGGCGGCAAATGTGAGCAAAATATCAGATGGTGAGTTGGCTTACACGTTTCATGTAGATGAACAATCCCAGGAGGTAAATGCACTGTCTATTGCACTTAACAATACGATGAAAGGACTGCAGCACTATATTTCAGAGATTACCAATACGGTAACTTCTATTTCAGAGAAGAATCTGAATTTTAGTGTAGATGGAGAGTATGCAGGCGACTATGAAAAAATTAAAATTGCACTGATCGATATTATGAAAGTGCTGAATGAAAGCTTTATTGAAATGAATGAGCGGGCAACAACGGTACTTCAATATTCAGAAAATTTATCAGAAACAAGTGAAAGTGTTGCCAAGGTGGCGACAATGCAAAGTGAATCTGTTATAGATGCTTCAAGGGAAATGAAGAATTTAACAGATAATATGGAGAAGATTGCCGAATTTGCAGCTTCGATCAAAGAAAATACGGATAATGTAAATGAACGTCTGGCAGTTGGAAATGCAGAAATGAATGAGTTGGTTTTGGCGATTGATGAGATTGCAGGCTGCTATGATGAGATTGCCGGATTTGTAACAGAGATCAATGCGATTGCAAGCCAGACAAATCTGCTTG
>CAZOIF010000007.1:0-85392 GCA_964579975.1 uncultured Eubacterium sp.
TTCCACGATTTATCATATCCGACATAGTCAAAATTCAGATGTGAATATTGTGAAATCATCTGCAAAACCTCAATGCCATATCCGGTCAGTTTTCCATTCTTATCCTTTGTATGATAACCATCAAAATAGAAAATACCTGCCTTCACCCTTTTGTTCGCTGCTTCGTCCGGCACACTTCCATTCGATGCATTTGCTGGTATAAAATTGTATAAAATAAGAAAAAGACATAATAATGCTGCTATCCACTTTTTTCTATGTACTTTATCTAAGACATACATAATTACCGCTCCCTTTTATATACATATTCCATTTTATTATATCACAAAAAAACGAATTGGAAAATAAGTAGTGGAAAATTTGTTGCACTTTTTTTGATAAAATTCTACATCTACTCGCGAAAAAACCCTTGCAAATGGCACACACCATTTACAAGGGTCATATTTTGTATCATGCCAGCTCAATGGCACTATTTCATCTGCTTTGCGAACTCTTTTTTCGCATCTAGAAGAATGCTTTGCATTCTTCCAATGGCTCGGCGGAGCCGAGACTATTTAAGCTGTGCAGCCACCTCTGCCGCAAAGTCTTCGTTCTTCTTCTCAAGACCTTCACCAGTCTCAAAACGAACAAACTTTGTGAGCTTAATGCTGCAGCCTGCTGCTTTCCCTACAGATTCTACATATTTTGCAACAGACTCTTTATTCTCAGCCTTTACATAAATCTGCTCGGTCAGACATACCTCTTTAAGCTCTTTATTAAGGCGTCCCATGATCATCTTCTCGATGATATTGTCCGGCTTATTGGCATTCGCCGGATCATTTTTCGCCTGTGCAAGAAGAACTTCTTTCTCTTTCTCCTTATACTCTTCTGAAACATCCTCAGAAGAAAGATATTTCGGATTCATGGCAGCGATCTGCATTGCCACATTTTTAAGACACTCTTTTACCTCATCACCTGTATTGTCTGTCTCTGCGGCGATCAGTACACCAATCTTTCCGCCAGCATGGATATAATCAACGACAAGACCATTGTCACAGGAAACTTTCTCGAAACGGCGGATATTCATATTCTCGCCGATCGTAGCGATCATGGATGCCAGTTCTTCTTTTACCGTCTTTGATGTGTCAGCAGCCCATGCCTCTTCCATAAACGCATCGATGTCAGCTGCACCGGAGGCATTCACCTGGGAAGCAACAGCCCCTACAAACTCCTGGAATTTCTCATTTTTTGCCACAAAGTCTGTCTCGCTGTTTACCTCGACGATCGCTGCACTCTTTCCGTCAGCGCTGATATCCGTCTTAACGATTCCCTCTGCTGCAATCCTGCCTGCTTTTTTCTCTGCCTTAGCAAGACCATTCTCACGCAGATAATCCACTGCTTTATCCATATCGCCGTCTGTATTTGTAAGCGCCTTCTTACAATCCATCATACCGGCACCGGTTATCTCTCTTAATTCTTTTACCATTGATGCTGAAATAGCCATTTTTCCTTCTTCCTTTCTTACTGAAAATTACTCCGCGTCATTTTCTACAGCTGTCTCATCTTCTGCTGATGCAGTCTCTTCATCGGCAGTATCAGCAAACGTTTCTCCCTGCTTTGCCTCGATTACAGCATCTGCCATCTTGGAGACGATCAGTTTGACTGCACGGATCGCATCATCATTTCCCGGAATTACATAATCCAGTTCCTCCGGATCACAGTTTGTATCTACAATACCAACAAGAGGAATTCCAAGAATATGGGCCTCCTGGATACAAATTCTCTCTTTTTTCGGGTCTACGACAAAAATCGCATCCGGAATGGATTTCATATCTTTAATACCACCAAGGTTTTTCTCAAGCTTTGCCCACTCTTTCTTGAGATTGATCACTTCTTTTTTCGGAAGCACATCAAATGTTCCGTCTTCCGCCATCTTCTCGATCGCTTTCAGTCTCTTGATCCGATCCTGGATCGTCTTAAAGTTTGTGAGCATACCGCCCAGCCATCTCTCATTTACATAATACATACCGCAGCGCTCTGCTTCACTTTTGATCGAATCCTGTGCCTGCTTTTTCGTTCCGACAAACAGGACGTTTCCACCATTTGCTGCGATATCTTTGATCGCATTGTAAGCCTCATCTACTTTACCTACGGATTTCTGCAGGTCGATGATATAAATACCATTTCTCTCTGTGTAGATGTACTCTGCCATTTTCGGATTCCATCTTCTTGTCTGGTGTCCAAAGTGAACGCCTGCTTCCAGTAACTGTTTCATTGAAATAACACTCATTTTTTTACCTCCATATGGTTTATTCTTCCGAAGACCTCATTTCTTTTCACAACCCCTGGCATTCTGAACGACTCCTGCAGCCGTCAAGCTTGTCAAAGGCACCGGTGAAAAAATCAGTCAACGTGTTTTTTCAATCCGATTCATTTTATCACAGACAGGAAAAAAATGCAAGCATAACTTTGCCTGCATTTTACCCGTGCTAATCCTGCCTCGTAATGATCTTTGCGATCGTCTCAAAATCCGCACCAACGGGAATCTTATACGTGCCGCTTCTGACCTGTCTGGCATATCCTTTTTTCTCCAGGTATTCGTCAAACTCATCGGCATTTTCAATAATCCCTGCCTCCTCCATCTCTCTGGAGACAGAACTTGAAAGAAGACCACTCCTTACTACAAATGACTTCTTGTCCTTGTGGTACCTGGATGCATTTTGGATGTCATCCTTGCTGCCGTTGATACGATCTTCCGTTTTTTTCTCTTCCTCTGTCTTTACATCTACTACTGTGCCAGATACTGCCCCACCGGAAACATCATCCTGTTTTACCTCGTTTGCAAGCTCTTCTGCTGTCTTTTCTTCCTCGTTTGTTTCCGGAAATACCATACCAAGTTCTTTCGCCTGACGGATCACATTATTATTTTTCTGGGAAGCCCGGTATGTTACACACAAAAGAAGAGCCGTCAGTACGATCCCCACACCGAGCCCTCTTAAAAACCACTTTATTTTCATTTATTTCCTCCATACAGTGCGATCATCAGTTTTACTTCACCTTGTCCAATATTCAGTTCCTTTGAAATATCAAGCACTGTCTTCCCATCTTTATACATTTGGATGATGGCATCATTCGTATCCCCTTTCGGGACAGATGCCTGCTTTTTTGCGGACGGTTGCTCCGGCTTCGGTTTCGGAGCCTTCGGTTTTGTCTTCGCCCGGGATACACCGGAAACCGGCCCTGTCTCAGAAAGCGCAGGCACTTCGGGAACCGGCATCTCTGCTTTCTCCTGCTCTTTCACCGTTTTTTTAATGACAGCTTGCTTCAACTCTTTTTCCTTCTCATTCAGCATGTTGTACATAAATACAACTTCTTCATGATTGCGGTTTATCTTTTCCAGTATCTGGGAAGAAAATTCATCAAATTCCATGATCTTTTCGTTGCTTTTGCGATTAAGCGAGTCCGTTGTCTCGGCGACCATATGATCCCTTTCCTCATTCAGGATCGCTTCTACCTGTTCTCTGACCAGTTCTTCTTCCTTTTCTGTCCAGATGTCCCTCGAAGTAACCTCCTCCACTCCGTCTGTGCCATCTTTATCCGCTCGTCTGTTTCCAACAAAAAAACTAACTGAAATACTCGCAAATCCAAGTATCAGCAATATGATCTCTGCTGCGCTCATCTTATCTTCATACCTTCCTGCTAAATCATTATATCAAAACTACTATCTGATCTCGGAGCCATCGGAGGATCCTGGGACTGTTTCTTTTTTTTCTTCTTTCTGTTCCCCTGATACCCCCCTTTACCGGAATCATCAAAGTCGTATTCCTCGGTGTCACTTTTTTTCGTCTCCACAGGTCTCTGCCCCTGCTCTTCCACCGATTTTTGAAAATTGGCCTGCACGTTCTCTTCCATGTGCTGGACCTGATGCTGTTCTTTCCCTGCGATCGTGGAAGCTTCGGAAGAACGCGGAGCCATTGTAGATATATCAATTGAACTAATGGGCATGGCGATCACCTAACCTTTCCTTTTTCCGGTTAATAGAGTCCCACCGATTTAATATCCGCACCTTCTCTTACAAACTTACAAGCTGATACATTATCATTGATCGTCCGGCTGATCTCTCTGATGACGATCTTTACACCGGCGTTTACCGTCCCATTTACTTTAATGCATACCTTCGCATTTTTAGCAATCACTTCCTTTAATTCCTTACACTCCATGCTCATGCTCAGAATCTCTTTCTCAAGCTTTGGCTTGGAAGAAGCCACCAGACGCACATACTGGATCTGCTGGGGGGTCAGTTGTTTTCCACCCTGAGCGGATCTCTTTATCGTCTTAAGGGCAATATCCATTTTGGCGATCGCATCTTTTATCTCTTTGATCTTTGCCTCATTATCATTCAAAAGTTTTGCCTTCTCGGCATCTGACAGAATCTCAACGACTGTAGTTGTTCCCATCATAGACCCAAGCTGTGTCGCTGCAATATTGCCATAAGTCCGGATATGACCGCCATTGACCAGGCCCTTTCTTCCCAATACGGATATATCATCACCTGTCTCCACACTACTGTGCAAAATGGCATCGCACATCAGTGTCCCGCCGCATTTCACCGTGCTGTTCTCAATAAACTTCGCTGCAATATTCCCATCTGCCTCTAATGTTCCACGGGACATTCCCTGCATCCCACGCTTCAAAACGATATTTCCACCAGCTACAAGCGTAGCGCCTTCCACTACACCATTTACAATAATGTCCCCATCTGCTTTTACATAATAACCGGTATTGACATTTCCATTCACATTTACCGTACCCTTATACTCGATATCCCCGGTCGAAGCATCCACATTGGCAGGCACATCATAAATATCGGAAACCATAACCAGATCGTCCACGAGCATGACATGCCCGGCCGTCTGCGAATAAATCGTACATTTATCTTCAGAAATCGAGATATTTTTCCCATATCTGAGAACCTTCAACGTCACCTTTTTTTGCGGAACAGGCGCACCTGTCACATTGATCCCCGGTTTTCCGATATCCGCCGGAGTCAGTGTAGCAAGTTTATCTCCCGGGGCCACAGGTTTAATATTTCCCAACTGATGAAAATCTACACTTCCATCTTCATTTAACTTTGGCTTTGCCACAGTATCCGTATCAAAATGGTACTCAATATGAGCGTCATGCCCCTGTCTGGGCGGTGTAGCAACCGCCATGACATAATCCCGGCAGTATTCCGGATTTTTCATAAACTGATCCAGGACATCCTCACGGATCCCATGGGTTACACTGTTAAATTTCAAGTCACTGACGATGTCATCGCGTGTCATCTTTTTCCCTTTATCCGAAGGAGGATAAAAACGTACCGTCGCACTCTCACCCATACTATTGATCGTAACAACACATCTCTCATTTTCCGGTGGGATTTCTTTGTTGATCACAAGAAATTCAAGACGGTAATCTCCCCGAGTCAGATATTCATTCAATTTCACCGTATCATAACTTGAAATATTTATCAATTCAAGGTATTTCATCACTTCATCTACTTGAAACATCTCCCCATCTTTTGAGGCTGGAAACACTTTAAGCAGTGTCTGATTCGGTTTATGTATAATTTGAAAATATGCATTCTTCCCCATAACATCCTCTCTTTCCAGTCTTAATAACCCTAACCACATTAAATTTAAAACAATTTCAATAATTCAACGGAATCCCCAAGCTGCACCTTGATCTTTTGCAGCGCCTTCGTATGAAGCTGGGAAACCCTTGATTCGGATACTTCCAGTACCTGACTGATCTCTTTTAGCGTCATATCTTCATAGTAATAAAGCGTGATCACACTGCTTTCCTTCTCTGTAAGTGTCTTTAAGGCCTCCACAAGCATCTGCTTTAACTCCTGCTTTTCCAAAGCCTGCTCCGGCTGGTCAAACCGGTTCGAACCGCCGGCATCCATCCTCGCATCCCCACCTTGTTCCAAATAATCATCCAGAGAAACAAGGTTCGTAAACTGGGCCTCATTTTTCCAATTATCATATTCTTCCCGGCTGATCTCAAGCTCATCTGCGATCTCCTGATCAGTGGCAGGTCTTCCGAACTGCCCCTCCAGTTTCGCACATGCAGCATCCATCTGTTTCTGTTTCTGACGAAGTGTTCTTGGTACCCAATCCATCTTTCGGATCTGATCCAGAATGGACCCCCGGATCCGAAGGCTTGCATACGTTTCAAATTTTACATTTTTTGCAAGATCAAACTTATCAATGGCATCAATCAGCCCAAAAATCCCGTATCCTACCAGGTCATCATACTCTACAGTATACCCCAGATACATTCCCATACGTCCGGCCACAAGATTTACCAGATTCGCATATTCAATAATAAGCTGTTCCCTGATCTCAGGACTTCTGGTCTTCATATATTTATCCCACAGCTTTTTCTTTTCAGATTCACTGATTGCCATAACTGCTCCCTCTCTAACGTCAGATCATAAACAAGATTCATGGTCTTTATTGCGCTTACCAAATGCTTCCTGACCAACTCTCAGCCAGTCCCTTATCTTTCTCCATTTTCATCCTGAAACTCATCCATACCGGATTCTTCACCTTCTGCTTCCCTCGCCATCTGTTCTTCCATCAATTTTTCTTCCAGAAGTCTGGCCTCTTCCTCCCGTTCCCTTCTCTCCTGCTCCGCCTTTACCATCGCCTCATGTTCTGCTTCAACCTTTCCAACCACCTGTGCGGCGATCTGTCCAAGAATATAAAATACAATGAGAACAATGATCAGAACGATCAGGCTGTATGTGACATCCCATCCCTGTACAATACTCATGATACAGCATACAAGTCCTGCCAATAGCATGACAAAAGCAGGAATAAATCGATATTTCATGGTCTTCCCCCATTCTCTCTTTAAGTCATCCTGTCAGATCACACTGTCCCCGAACCCAACCGTTTTAATACTCAATTCACCTGTCACTGTGTCGAATTCGATCGTTCTTCCACAACAGCCGCCTACATCCTCTGAAACGACGGGAATTCCCCATCCTGCCAGAATCTCTTTTGCCGCAATGATATTATGATGCCCAATATTCAGCATATCCTGATTCGACCGGGCGGTGAACATCTCTGCACCACCGGCAATCTTTGCGAACATTTCCTCCGGAATGGCGCCCGCTCTCAACATTTCCTCATACATATCCGGAAGACAGGTATCCATAAACTTCATCCGATTTGAGTTTTTTGATATCTGAGTGCTATCCGGCAGCATAACATGTGCCATTCCACATATTTTCGTCTTATTGTCATACAACACAACCCCCAGACAGGAACCCAGCCCAAGGGTTGTTATTTTCTGAGGGGGACGGCAGAGCTTGTAATCTGCCATTCCCACACGTACCACTTTGCTCATACGTCTTTTGTCTCTCCAACCACATTTTCGATATTAAGAAGCGAGATCAGATTCTCTCCGTTTTTTCCAATTCCGGAAAGATAAGCAGCATTTTTCTCATCCAGTTTGAACGACGGTGTCTCAATCGTATTCGGATCCAGATTTACAACCTCTCTCACCTCATCCACAATCACTCCGACCAGGGACTGATCCTCGAGTTTCAGTATAATGATCCTCGTCGCTCCGGAATACTCCTTATCCTCCAGTTCAAACCGTCTTCTGAGACTCATGACTGGAACCACTTCACCTCGCAGATTAATCACACCCACATAGTAGGGCTGTGATTTTGGAACTCTTGTAATTCTCTGCATCCTGACAATGTTATCTACATATCCTATATTAATTCCATATTGCTCATCCCCAAGCCGGATGACTATGTACTGAACTTCTTCGACTACCGCTTCATTTAACATTCCGTCCATTCTCTTACCCTCCTAAATCAGTGTATTGGTGTCAAGGATCAATGCCACCTCACCATCCCCAAGTATCGTCGCCCCGCTGAAGAGCTTTGCATTTGTAATATGGTGGCCAAGAGATTTGATGACCGTCTCCTGCTGTCCTAACAGGTTATCGACCATAAGTCCCACTCTCTGCTCTCCCTTCTTAACAACGACTACTACTTCTGATTCATCCTCACTATTTCTCTCATAATCTTCCATTTCAAGAACCGTATTCATACGAATGATCGGAATGACACTTCCCCTGAGATTGATCACCTCTTTGGATTGTACAAGTTTGATCTCATCCGGCATAACATCTTCGATCGTATCAATATTGCCAAGTGGGATCGCATACTTTTCAGTGCCTACTTCAACCATAAGTGCCTGTATGATCGCAAGGGTCAGCGGAAGCTGTATCGAAAAAGTACTTCCTAATCCCCTGATCGTTTTTGCCTCAATACTTCCTCCAAGGGACTCAATCTTTGTCTTCACCACATCAAGCCCTACACCACGTCCAGAGACATCTGAAATCTTCTCGGCAGTCGAAAAACTTGGGCGGAACAAAAGATCAATAAATTCCTTCTCCGTCATGCCCTCTGCCTGCTGTTCCGTGATCGTTCCTTTCTCGATCGCCTTCTGTCTGACCTTATCTGTATTGATTCCGCCACCATCGTCTCTTACTTCAATGGTTACATTATTTCCATCCTGATAAGCATCCAGGAAAATGGAACCAATTTCCGGCTTGCCGAGACGTACACGCTCTGCATTGTCCTCAAGTCCGTGGTCTGCCGAATTTCTAAGAAGATGCATCAAAGGATCTCCAAGTTCATCGATCACGGTACGGTCTAACTCCGTATCCTCACCTGTCATATAGAGTTCCATCTTCTTGTTCAGCTTCCGGTTCAAGTCACGGATCATACGCGGAAAACGGTTTACAACACTCTCGATCGGAACCATCCTCACCTTCATGACCGATTCATGCAGGTTTGTCGTAACCCTCTCCAGATACTCAATATTTTCATGGAATTTCTGATTGTTGCCTATTTCGCCATTCTCACCGGAGGTGACAGATACAAGCGCATTTTTCGCTATGATCAACTCACTGACCAGATTCATGAGTACATCCAGTTTATCAATATCCACACGCACAGACCGGCTGGCCACTTTTCCTTTTGATGCCGGCTGCTGTGGAGCAGCTTTCTTTGCAGGCTCTTTACTTTCTTCTTTCTGTTTCTGCGGCGGCGTCCCTACAGGTGCTGCAGACGCAGCAGTATCTGAGGAATTTGGTGCTGAATATTTAAAGTCGTCAATACAGACCTCTGCAATTTCCGACACATTTTTAATCAATGTCTTGATCGTCTCCTTCGACTCTTTCGTCGCAAGGATCCAACTGAAATCAAAGTCAAATTCTTCATCCTCAATCTTCTCTGTCGTTGGAACCGATTTGATCAGCTCACCCTTATCTTCGATCGATTTAAATACAAGAAACGCCCTGGCTGCCTTCAGGATACATGTCTCCTGCAGATATGCCGTGACCCCGTACACATTCTGTCCTTCTGCCTTCGCATTATCCATCGCCACAATGTCATATTCCGATACGGGGATCTCTTCAAATTTTCTCGCATACTGGCCGCTTCCCTCTTCCGCCGTTTTTTCCTCTTCCGTACTTTCCGAAGAAGTTTGTTCGGATGGCTCTTTCTTTTTGCCGCTCGAACCGGTCTGCTCTGCGATCACCTCATTCAGGTCATTGATGATATCCTCATTATCCTCGGTTCCCTCGGTGCTCGTATTCAGTATGACATCCAGATAAGATTCCAAAGCATCCAGGCCACGGAACAAAATATCCACAAGTTTTGCATTGGCCTTCATATTTCCGTTACGGATCTCCTGGAACACATTTTCCATATCATGAGTAAGACGCTGCATCCTCGCAAATCCCATCGTCCCTGCCATACCTTTCAACGTATGGGCTGCACGGAAGATCTCATTGATCGTATCATCATTCTCCGGATCCTTCTCAAGTTCCAGAATGTGTTCGTTCAAAGACTGTAAATGCTCTTTCGTTTCATCGATAAATAATTCTAAATATTGACTGGTATCCATTTCATCCTCCATTCTGCTGCCAGGCAGCAATCAGTAATTCCGCAATATCCTGCAGATCTGCCACCTGATCGACAACCTCTGCCTTCACTGCTGCACGGGGCATTCCATAGACAACACACGACTCCTCATTCTGCCCCACTGTGTAAACATCTTTTACCTTCTTTAATTGAAGCAATCCTTTTGTTCCATCGCTTCCCATTCCTGTAAGTACTGCACAAAATATTTTTTCATAGCCACAGTCCAATAATGATTCCAAAAAGATATCGGCACATGGCCTAAGTCCGTTCCTTGGCTCATCCCTCCTCACCAAAAGCTGATGCTCATTCTGGCTGTTTAGGCTTGCAAGAAGCTGGTGTCCCCCTTTTGCCACATACACGACTCCATTTTGGAGAATATCACCATCCTGTGCTTCTACCACCTTGCACGGACTCATCTCGTCAAGACGTTCCGCCAGTGAGCGGGTAAACCCCGACGGCATATGTTGTACAATAACGACCGGACATCCAATGTCACCCGGAATATGGGGAACAACTGACTGGAGTGCCTTTGGCCCCCCGGTAGAAGAGGCAATAAAGAGAAGGCTCTTTTTTCCCCTTTTGGAAAAAACCGCAGGTCTTTTTGGCAACTCCGCTGTCCGGACTCTTCCACTGTCGTCAGCTTTCTTCCGGGCTGCTATGGACATCTTCACATGATGGATATTAAATGCACACCGGATTTTTTCCAGAAGCCGCTCCTTAAAACCTTCTACTGAAATGCCACGTAACCTCTCTGGTTTTTTCACAAAATCATATGCTCCCAGTTCAAGTGCTCTCATCGTCTCTTTTGCACTTCTGCTAGCCATCGAACTGACGATCAGCGTAGGGATCATGTAGTGATTTTCACTCATGTATTTCAAAAAATCGAGTCCATCCATTTCCGGCATACTGATATCCAAAAGAATCAAATCATATACTTTTTCTTCTGCCAGAAGATCCACTGCTGTCTTTCCATTTTCCGCCGTATCTGCAACACATAAATCGGGTTCTGTATTTATTATATCAGACAAGGTCCTTCTCATGAGTGCAGAGTCATCTATTATCAGGATTTTTTTCATAACTTTCCAGATTATTCCTTTCTTAAACGTCTCTTTTGCTCTTCAAACACGTATTTTACAATCCGTTCCCGGTCTTCTTTTTCGATCCGGTCAAATTCACAACGCAGCTCAAATGTATTTTTTTCACCCTCATTCTTCATCGTAGCTACTACTTTTGCCGTGCACTGCAGACGGATATTTTTTCCGTCAATGGGAAACACCATGACCACCTCAACGTAAGAATCGGGCTTCACCTCCTGATTACACTGGATCCGGATCCGGACACCACCTCCACTGACATCGGTCAAATACGCATCTTCCCACTGTTTCGTAAACCCTTTTAATTTCTCCTGATAGGCCTGCAGCCGTCTCTCGTCCTCAATGCCGCTATTGATAAACTCCATAAGGATCCTCTCCTGCTCTGAGATGACCCGGTAACGGATTTCCTCCATACACTCCAGACGGTAAAACATCCGGCGCTGATATTTTTTGGGCAGTGAAAGAAACTCCATCATGATCACATGCGTCTTCCCCTCACGAAAACGGTTTGAAACCCTTGCACGACACCGGAAAAGCCCCGCCGTTGTAAAAAAACACAAATCATATTCATCTCCAACCTGAAGAGGAATTATTTTCCCCTCATAAATCGGCATTGCAATCTTTGCCGAGCGCTTCCCATCATAATCGAGAAGCTGACTTCCATATACCCGGCTGGACAATCTGCTCCGGAACCGGCTTCTTACATGGGTCAGTTCAATCCTGTCCCCTATGTTGATAACTGCTTTCTGCATAGCACCTCTCCCCTGTTATTTCATGAATCGCATACGGATCACACTTGAAAACATTTTTACGATACCAAGTCTCTCATCTTCTTCCTCATCCATCAGCCTGTTTTCTATCCTTGCCGCTAACATCCTGACCGCTCTGGCCGAACCAGAATCCGGCTGGCTGATACTTACCGGCGCCTGATGCATAATGGCATTACGCATATTCTTATCATATGGCACAGAACCGAGAAATTCTACATCAATGTCTAAAAATTTTTCAACGACAACACCAAGCTTTTCAAAAAGTTCAGTCGCATCCTTTTCCCCCCGTACCTGGTTTGCCACCATTTTCACGATCGTCCTTTCCGGTTTGTAAGAAACCTTCCGGTTGAGCGTCTTAAGAAGAGCATATGCATCGGTGATCGAAGTAGGTTCCGGCGTCGCAACAAGAAGTACCTCCTCACTGGCCGCCACAAACTCAAGAACCGTATCACTGATACCTGCTCCTGTATCTACAATAATGATATCGGCGAGCCTGTCTAAATCTTCGAGCCTGTGTATCAGCGAAAACACCTGGTCTCTCGACAGATTAGCAAGTTCATTGATCCCTGATCCCCCAGAGATAAAACCAATTCCTGCTGGCCCATATGTAATGATATCTTCAATGCTCTTCCCTCGGTACATCAGATCGGCCAGATTGTATTTTGGTCTCAGCCCTAACATGATCTCAATATTGGCAAGTCCAAAATCCGCATCAAAAATAACCACCCGTTTTCCCATCTGACTCAGCTGGATCGCGAGATTCACAGACACGCTCGTCTTTCCCACGCCTCCTTTTCCACTGGTCACAGTGATCACTTTGGCAATCCGTTCTTTATCTGGTTGTAAGTCCTGTCTCTTAATGATGTTTCTCAACTTTTCCGCCTGATCCACTACGACTTGCCTCCTAATAGTTTTTTTGCAATCTTCTGGGCATCTACGATTCCGATATCATCCGGGACATTCTGTCCCCATGTGACATAGGATAACGGCCGGTTGGCATATATTTTCATATTCAACATCACACCGGCTGATGATGTTTCATCTAATTTGGTAAAAATCATGCTATAATCTGTAATATCAGAATATGCATCTGCAATATCTTTCAGATCGCTGTACTTTGTCCCCGCATTCAATACGAGATAAACCTCTCTCTTTGAAATCGGAATCTGCTCGATCAGATCACGGATATCCTTTAACTGCTCCTTATTCTTGTGGGAACATCCTGCTGTATCGACCAGACACACATCATATTTATTCAGTTCCTCCTGTACCTCGCCCAACTCCGCGGGGCTGTAGACCACACTCAGAGGAACACTTAATATATTGGCATATGTCTTTAACTGCTCGACCGCAGCGATCCGGTACGTATCTGCTGTGATAAGGGCAATATTTTTTTTCTTTTCCAGTTTCAGTTTGGAAGCGATCTTGGCGATCGTTGTCGTTTTTCCTACTCCTGTAGAACCAAGAAAGAACACATACTTTGGCCCATCTTCTATTACTTTGTCCAACACATAGGGCTGTCCTGTCATCAGTATGATCTTCTGATAAATCGCTGCGAGAATCTGGTTAAGTGCAGCATCCCTGGGAAGTGAACTGTCGATCTCCTCCATCAGCTTATCAGCGATCGAAGACGCCACTTCGTTTTCAAGCATCTGTCTCCGGATCAGATCCTTGCAGGCTTCTGCTTTCTGGATTTCTTTATTTTCCGGCTCTGCTTCCGGAACTTCCCTCTCCTCTTCCCTCTCTTTTTCAGGTTCGGAAACGCCCTTTATCTCTTCCTTATTTGACATCTGTTTTTCTAACATTTGCTGCAGGCTGTTTAATTTTTCTTCGATCCCTGCCACATTTTTGTCCTCGTCTTCTTCTCCGGCTACGATATCCGGCACAAATTTCGGTGCGGACAAGTCTACTGATACCCCTGCTTTTTCATTTTGCTTTTTGGTTTCCGTATCATATACGATATTCTCTTCTAAGGCCGCTGTTACCTCCACCTTACTCTTTACAAAAAATTTGGCCACTCCCTTTGGATGGACTTTTTTTATATTCATGACGATCGCATTGCTTCCGAGTTCCTCTTTCGCCATCTCGATCGCTTCTGTTTCTGTCTTCGCCAAAAATTTCTTAATAATCATTCTACGGTCACCATCCCAACTGACTGAAGCTCAACATCTGAGTCAATCTCATTATATGATAATACATGCAGATTCTTAAACTGCTCCATCGTAAGATGCTTAAAATACATTCTCACGATCGGTGAAGTAATAATAATCAGAGTCTTTCCAAGCTCTTCGAGCTTCCCACTCTCTTCCCTGAGTGCCTCCATGATCCGGGCCGAATAATCCGGGTCAAGGGCCAGATATGAGCCCTGCTCACTCTGTTTCACCGAATTCATGATCTCCTGTTCCACCTTCGGATCCAGTGTGATCACACTGGTTGCCTCATTGTTAGTGAAATATTTATTGGAAATCGCCCTTCGCAAATTCTGTCTCACATATTCCGTCAGGATATCGGTGTCATGCGTGGTCGGTGCATAATCTGCCAACGTCTCGAAGATCGTGATCAAATCGCGGATGGAAATCCCCTCCAACAAAAGATTCTGAAGCACTTTCTGTATCTCTCCGACACTGAGCGTCTTCGGTACAAGTTCGGAGACAAGTGTATCGTTTGCCTCTTTGACATTGTCGATGAGATTTTGTACATCCTGTCTCGTGAGCAGCTCATGAAGATTTCCACGTATGATCTCCATCAGATGAGTTGCTATGATCGATGGCGGGTCTACTACAGTGTAACCAAGAGACTCTGCGCGCTCCCTCTGCCCCTCCGTGATCCAGATCGCCGGAAGATGGAACGACGGCTCAAATGTCGGGATTCCTGTCAGTTCTTCCTCGACAAATCCCGGGTTCATCGCCATATAATGATCAAACAAAATCTCTCCCTCACTGACCGGAACACCTTTTATCTTGATCACATACTGATTCGGATTCAACTGTATATTATCACGCAGTCGGATCATCGGAACAACACAACCGAGCTCAAGAGCGATCTGCCTTCGGATCATAACAACACGGTCGAGAAGATCTCCTCCCTGATTCACATCAGCAAGAGGGATGATACCATAGCCGAACTCCAACTCGATCGAATCCACACGGAGCAGTGATGTGACATTCTCCGGTCTCCGGATCTCTTCTGCGGATTCTTCCTCCTCGCTCACCTGTGCATCCGTGTCTTCCATCTCAAGCTCATTCGTGATCATCCTCGATGTAATGATAAAAAAGATTCCATACGCACTAAAGATAACAATATTCATCGGCGTAAATACTCCGAGTCCGATCAGGGCACAACCAACGATCATAAGAACCTTTGGCGTACCGAGCATCTGCTTCTGGAGAACTCCTCCGACATCGGCCTCCTTCGATCCCTTTGTGACAAGGACACCGGTCGCCAGCGAGATCATAAGCGACGGAATCTGGCTCGTCAGCCCATCACCGATCGTAAGGATCGAATAATTCTGCAACGCCCCCTGTATCTCCATTCCATTCATGAGTACTCCAAGCGCCAGACCACCGACAAAGTTTATGACGGTAATGACCAGCCCGGCTGTGGCATCTCCCTTTACATACTTCACCGCACCATCCATAGCGCCGAAAAATGCCGATTCCTCCTGAATCTTCTCTCTTCGTTCCTTTGCCTCTTCATCTGTGATCGCACCTGTATTCAAATCCGCATCGATCGCCATCTGTTTACCAGGCATCGCATCCAGTGTAAATCTCGCCGTTACTTCGGATACACGCTCCGAACCTTTATTGATGACCATCAGCTGTACGATGATCAGAATCAGGAATACAACTGCCCCGACGATAAGATTACCACCGCCGACAAAATTTCCAAATGTATTTACGACATTTCCTGCTTCTCCATTTAAAAGGATATTTCTCGTAGAACTTACATTCAGGGACAGCCTGAAAAGCGTTGTCAGAAGAAGTAATGTCGGGAAAGACGACATATCAAGCGGTTCTTTTACAAAAAGCGCATTGAAAAGAACAAGCATGGATACACCGATATTTAACGTAAATAAAATGTCCAGCAGCAGAAGGGGAACCGGAATAATAAGACATAAGATCGGTACCAGAACAAAACATCCCAGTATGATGTCCATTTTTTTCATATCCAATCTACCTCCATACTCTTAAAGTTTACCCTGCAAATTATATACATAAGCCAGAATCTCTGCCACCATCTGATATAACTCGGGAGGAATCTGGGCTCCAATCTCCACATTATAATACAACATCCTGGCGAGCGGTTTATTTTCCACAATCTCCACTTTATTTTCCTTCGCGACGTCTTTTATCCTCGCCGCCAGATAATCCGCACCTTTCGCCAGCACAACCGGTGCATCCCCGATCGATTTATCATACTTGATGGCCACAGCCAGATGGGTCGGGTTCGTGATGACCACATCTGCCTCCGGGACACTCTGCATCATACGACGTCTGGAAACCTCCTGCATCTTACGGCGGATACGGCTTTTGATCTGCGGATTTCCTTCCGTATTTTTATACTCATCCTTTACTTCCTGCTTGGTCATCTTCATATCTTTTTTAAATTTTCGTTTCTGATATACATAATCCACGATCGCAAGGATGGAAAACACGATACAGATCTTAAATCCCACATTCAGGATCGTATCAACGATCAATTCAAGCGCCGGTATAAGCTCCAGCTGATATACGTTGACAACAAGTCCCCACTCATCCTTTAAGGACGAATAGACGACATAAAACAAAACGCCAAGCTTTGCCACCGCTTTGATCAGATCAAAGATCTTGTCCTTCGAAAAAATCCTCTTAAAACCGGAAACTGGATTAAACTTATTAAATTTCGGCCTAAGCGGCTTCAAAGTAGGCTTCCATTTTACCTGCACGACATTGATGACAAACGCCCCGAGTACAGCCAATGCAAAGATCGGACCTGCAATCAGGAAGATCTCTCTACCGCCGACCACAAGAAGATTCATCACCCTGAGACGGTTAAAGTCGTAGGCATAATCGCTGATACTTCCCATATAGAAGCGGAAAATCGCCGTAAAACGGTCATACATAAACCCGCCAAATAGTTTCAGACATAAGAATAATACAATAAGCAATACCGCTACGCCAAGATCATGGCTCTTTGCCACCTGACCTTCTTTTCTGGCATCCGCCAATTTTTTCGGTGTCGCATCTTCTGTCTTTTCCCCGCCATCTCCGTCTTTCGCAAAAAACTGAAGGTTATATCTCAGCATAGAAACGTCCCCATTTCTGACTTTGACCGCCTGGTGTCACTGTCTCGGCGTAAATGACCGATACAGCTGCAGGATCACATCATTCATCGTGTCCACCACAAAATTGGTGACCGTCGGTATTGTTGGGATGATGATCAAAAGAATCAGTATTCCCACGAGAACTTTTATCTGCATACCCACAACAAACATGTTCATCTGCGGGGCCGCCCTTGAAAGCACACCGAGGACTACATTGATGATCAGCATACATGCAAACACAGGAAGCACGATCCGAAAACCGATCAAAAAATAATTTCCCATGAATTCGATTGCTGTTTCCACAACATTTCCACTAAAAACAGCTCTTCCGACATTAAAATAACGGAATGTATCTAAAATGGCCCGAAGCACATAATAGTGCATATTCGTTACAACCATAATAAGCATTACAAAATAAGTATAAATATTTCCTGTCACCGATACCTGGATACGGGACAGCGGATCAAACATATTCGCCATCGAAAGCCCCATCTCCATATCCATAATCCGACCGGCAAACGTAATAATATACAGACATATATTACACATAAAACCAAGGATCAGACCGACTACTGCCTCCTGCAGGATCAGCACAGAATACCCGATGATCCCTGTGTATTCCAGTTCTACGACCGGAGTTATCTGGATCGCCACAATCGACAAAATAATACTGACTGCCGCTTTCACCCGTACGGGAATGGTAGCATAGCTAAAAATCGGAGCTGTCATCACAAACGATGAAATACGGATCAGTATCAGAAGATAAAACTCAAGGTGTTCAATAGTAAAATCCATCTACCTCTCACCTCACAAAAACTGAAAAGTTTTCACAAAGAAACTTTAAAAACTCAACACAGTTATTCATGATCCAGTTGCCTGTCAGGAGCAGTGTTACAAAAATAGCCAGCAACTTTGGCACAAATGTCAATGTCTGTTCCTGTATCGAAGTGACTGTCTGAAAAATACTGATGCTCAGACCTACAATAAGAGAAACAAGCAACAGCGGAGCTGCACATTTTATGATAACCCATATCATCTGGGATGATATGTCCACCACATCACTTTCTGTCATTGTTGTGTCACCTTCCTTTTTCCGTTATGAACGGTCTGTATCACAAATAAGTTCTAACGAACTTATTCATAAGTTTTGACAAACTTATTTATAAATTAACCTAATAAAATGTTTTCACAACCTGTCCGATCACCAGATTCCATCCATCTGCCAAAACAAACAGCAGAATCTTAAACGGCATGGAGATCGTCGTCGGCGGAAGCATCATCATACCCATCGACATAAGCGTCGAGGCAACCACCATATCGATCACGATAAACGGCAGATAAATCAGAAAACCTATTATGAATGCCGTCCTCAACTCGCTGATGATAAACGCCGGCATGAGAACCATCGTCGGAATATCCTCTTCGGACTCAATATCCCTGTCCGCTCCTTCGATATCAAGGAACAGACGGATATCTCCCCGGTTTGTCTGTTTCAGCATAAAAGCGCGGATCGGCTTCAGACCTGCGTTCAACGCCTCTTCCTGTGTCAGCTCTCCCTGCTGAAACGGCTGTACACAGTTTTCATTCACATCCGCTATGACCGGGGACATGATAAAAAGCGTCAAAAACAGCGCCAGTCCGACCATGACCTGGTTTGGCGGCGTCGTCTGGGTCCCCAGAGCAGAACGCACAAAATGTAGCACCACGATTATTCTTGTAAATGAGGTCATCATGATAAGAATGGCTGGTGCTAACGATAAAACCGTCAAAACAAGAAGCATCTGTAAACTTGCTGACAAGCTGCTGCTTCCTGCATTTGATGTTATATTAAATTGAAACGCATCGGGATCCTCCGGATCACTCACGCCAGCAGTCCCACTCCCACCAATTTCATCAACCTGGGAGTCGGACCTGACATTGGGATTGGGTACCGCATTTACGATTGTATCAGAAAAAAAGGTTAATATGCATAGTACCATAATTAGAGATATGCCTTTCCCTACAATCGAAAATAATCTCTTATGTGTTCTCATAATACCAACCTTTTCTCTATTCTTTATTATCTTTCTTTTTTAACTTAGAAGTCACCTTGCTCATCACATCCTTAAAAGATACATCCGGAATCGTTCCATCTATGTCCTGCAGATCCAACTGTTCCTCCTCCAACGGAGTGAGAAAGGAAATATGATCCTTCGTGACAGCAATGGAATAATACTTTGCACCAAGCTTTATGATCTGAATGTACTTATTCGGTGCAAT
Source organism: uncultured Eubacterium sp. (assembly GCA_964579975.1). Taxonomy (GTDB): domain Bacteria; phylum Bacillota; class Clostridia; order Lachnospirales; family Lachnospiraceae; genus Eubacterium_F. The sequence continues at coordinate 19,402 of CAZOIF010000007.1, forward strand.
CTTAAACGTCTCGATCACCCGGATATTTTTTGAATGAGCCTGTATCGCTCCCGATTTGGCAATCCAGCGGGTTGCATAATAGGTAGCTGCAAGCACCAATACAAAAACAAGAATGGTAGCAAGCAGCTGAAGAATGTTATTTCCCATTATTAACCGATTGCCTTTTTGACCGCTTCCAATACACGGTCTGCCTGGAATGGCTTAACGATGAAATCTTTCGCCCCCGACTGAATGGACTCGATAACCATCGCCTGCTGACCCATGGCGGAGCACATAATGATATTAGCGCCTGCGTCTGTCTCTTTGATCTTTTTGAGAGCCTGAATTCCATTCATCTCCGGCATTGTGATATCCATCATTACAAGATCCGGTTTGGTTTCATTGTACTTCTCAACCGCTTTTGCGCCATTTTCAGCTTCTCCGGCCACTTCGTAACCATTCTTTGTTAAAATGTCTTTAATCATGACTCTCATAAATGCTGCGTCATCACATATTAAAACACTTTTTGCCATTGTCATTCTCCTCCGTAATTTAATCTTTAATAATTTCTGTTACCCTTATACCAAAACTTTCTTCAATAACAACAACTTCACCCTTAGCGACGAACTTTCCGTTCACTAACACATCAATTGGTTCTCCAGCAAGCTTATCAAGTTCAATGATCGTACCCGGTGAAAAATCCAGTATTTCTTTTATGGATTTACTGGTTCTTCCAAGTTCTACTGTAACTTCCAGCGGTACATCCATGATGAGGTCGATATTTTCCGGAGCAATTCCATCCAGATTTGTAGGCATAAAATTCTGGAACTGTGCCGGTTGTATGTTCAAATCCTGACCTGGCATCGCATACATCGGCATTCCCATCATCGGCTGTCCCTGTGGCATTGGTTGCGGTTGCGGTGCCGGTTCGGGCTGTGGCGCAGGCGTCGGTGCCGGCTGCGGTGCCGGTGCTGGTTGTGGCGCCGGTGTGGCTGGCTCTTCCTCCTGGATACTCTTCTCCATCGTATTTAGGAATTTCGTATATACCATACGTCCAAAATCCAATGTGTATAACTGCATGATCTCACTGTCTACCAGATCCCCGATCGTCAATCGGAATGAAACCTGCACAAACAGCTTTCCGACCATATCAGCAAGTACATCTTCCAGTCCGGCATCATCAAAATCAACCCTCGTGGCTGTCGGCGGACTAATATCCACCATATCATTTATCATAGATGACATCGATGTGGCCGCCGAACCCATCATCTGGTTCATGGCCTCACTGATCGCACTGAGATGAAGATCTGTCAACTCAGTCTCCGTGTTTGTACCATCTCCGCCCATCATAAGATCTGTAATTACTTTTACATCGTGTTCTTTCAGTACAAGAACATTTTTTCCTTCGAGCCCGGCTCTGTAAGAAATGTATATAAATACACAAGGAGCCTCATTACGTTCTTTTAAGTCTTCTACTGTAACATAATCAATCTGTGGTGTCGTTATCTCCACCCGGTTATTTACCAATACAGCTAACGTAGTTGCTGCAGTTCCCATACTGATATTAGCGACTTCGCCTAATGCATCGCCTTCTTCCGGAGACAAACGCTCTTCAGAGACCGTCGCAACAGAAGAACTCATCCCTGCATCTGCACTTTGTTCTTCCTGGCCCGTGTCATCTGCACCGCCAAGCAGAGCATTGATTTCTTCTTGCGATAACATTCCATCCATGGCATTTTACTCCTCTCTGTATACTGATTTAATTTTAACTGCATATGCGTCGTCATAAGCACCTGGCAATGCAGAAAATTTCTTGATATTCCCAACATAAACATCAAGATCATCTTCCAACTTTGTATTCACTTTGATAATATCTCCAACCTGAAGATGGATAAAATCATTAACCGAGATCGCACTGCGTCCCATGATCGCCCGCACAGGAATCTGTGCTTTGCTGATATTATCTTCGATGACCCCTTGATAATCTTCATTTCCCTTTACGCCGGTCGTCGAATACCAGTATTTTGTATTTACTTTTTCGATCACCGGTTCCAGTACCGTATATGGAATACATACATTGATCACTTCTTCAACGTCTCCGATCTTGATATTCATCGTGACAATGGAAGTCATCTCATTGGGCGAAACAAACTGGGCAAACTGGGAATTGGTCTCAATCCGTTCCAACATCGGCTCCAGTCTCTGTACATTCTGCCACGGCTCAACGAGCAGATTCGTACACACCACCATGATGCGTTCGATAATCGTAAGCTCAATCTCCGTAAACTCTCTGGCCTTTTCCAATGGCGCTCCACTTCCACCAAGCATTCTGTCTACGATTGCATATCCCAGACCGCTGGCAACCTCAAGAATAATGTTCCCCTCCAATGGAGCAAAATTTACAACTCCAAGCAAAACCGGGTTTGACAAGGAGTTTGAAAACTCCTGAAAGGTCGCCGCTTCTGCATGCATCACTTCAACCTGAACATTATTTCTCAGGTACACCGGCAGATTTGTAGACAACAATCTGGCATAATGTTCAAATATGAATACAAGAGTACGCAGGTGATCTTTTGAAAATTTGGATGGTCTTGCAAAATCGTAATCTCTTACCTGTCTTTCTTCCACTTCTTCCAACTCGGTAGAATCAAATTCACCGCTGTTCAGAGCAGAAAGCAGATTATCAATCTCATTCTGCGACAGGACATCCCCCATTCTTCTCACCTCACTGTATGCGTCTAGTCTGCACCAGCCACATTTATATGACCGGCACCGTATTGAATTATATCACAAATTTAAAATAAGATAAAGTATTTTCTTATTTTTTTATAAATTATTGGAACATATATCCTGTCAAAGATATGCGGACAATACACTTACTTCCATAAAAATCCTGTATTTTAGCAAGCGCCTGCTCTTTTACTGCATTCTCATTTAATGTATTTATCGTCTGTTCGGAAATCGCCTCTTTGACAAAATCACGGATGTAGACGTCTGCTGCCTTCACTGACTCTGAAATTTTACTGTAATCGTCTGCCTCTTTATTGAACGATACAACAACTCCTTCAAGCACAACAAAGTGAGACTCCGTGTCATCTGTATCCTTTGTCAGATTGATCGTCTGTTTGGAGTCAAATGCAATCGTATATGCTTCAAGATCTTCCACGGAATATTGCTGATCTTCTTCTTTTTCAATCTCCAGATCAATGACAGAGGCCACCTTATCCACAAGCCTATTCGTCTTGTTCATGGCTGGCACGATAGAAAACACCATTACGATCGTAAGTATAAGATTTATCACGGTAGATGCCATGATAACAACAGTAAGTATATTTTTCTTCATTTTTGCCTCCTATTTTTGTTATCTTTTTATGTGAATGCTGTTCTGCGCACATAATTTTAATTATCCTTATCCGTATAGATCTTAATCTCTACACGACGGTTCCTTGCACGCCCTTTTTCCGTCTTATTGTCCCCTACCGGATCGTATTCACTGCGTCCTGTCGACTCAAGGGTCTTCGGATCCAAGTTCTTCTTCTCCGTAAAATACTCGAACACCTTGGTCGCCCTCGCTGTGGACAGCCACATATTGCTCTTGAATTTCCCGTTGGATATCTTTACATTGTCTGTGTGCCCTTCAATCTTGATGTTGTGGTCGTCATAGCTTTGCAATATGTCACCGACTTTGCTCAGGATCTCCAAGGCAGAACTCTTAATCTCATCTGAACCGGAATCAAACAGGATCGCTCCATTCAAAGAAATCTGTACATAACGAAAATGCTCATCCGTACTTACATTGATCAGATCCTGAATGTCCGCCTTTTCCGCTTTTCCGGTAACCTCTTCATATATTTCTTCGGTCCGCTGCTTCAGTTCTTCTTCCATCTTCTTTTTGAGCTTATCTTCTTCTGTCATCTCTGAGATGTCTTCCTGACTCTGCGGATCCTGCCCTGTATTTTCAAATTCATTAAAAAACTGTTCCATCGATATCTTCTGGCTGGTACCACTGGATACAAAAGCACCTTCTCCTACGGCGTCTCCTCCGCCATCGAAGATATTGATCCTCTCCGAAAACGAAGTTACGATCTGCTCATACTTATCCGCATCCACCGTCGACATGGAGAACAAAAGGACGAAGAAGCAAAGTAACAGGTTCATAAGGTCTGCAAACGTATTGATCCAGCCGCCTTCGATCGATTCTGGTTCTTCTGCTTTTTTCCGAGCCATTATCCTTCACCACCTTGGTCAGCACCGCCACCATTATTCAGGACTTCATCCCTTACTTTCGGTGCCAGGAATGATTTCAGTTTCTCTTCGATCACACGTGGATTTTCTCCCGCCTGGATCGAAAGGATTCCCTCACATATGACTTCTTTTGTCATGATCTCACTCGCATTGATCGCACGGAGTTTCGTAGCTACCGGAATCGCAATCCAGTTCGCAAGAAGAGAACCATATAATGTCGTAATAAGTGCCACGGCCATGTTCGGACCGATTGAACTTGGATCATCCAAAAGCTTCAGCATGTTGATCAATCCGATCAGGGTACCAATCATACCCCAGGCAGGACCCATCGCTGCCAGACCATCCCAGAAACTAATGATCTTATTGTGACGCCTCTCAATACAGCTCAGATCCGTCTCGAGGATACTTGTAACAAGCTCCTGATCCGTACCGTCGACGATAAGCATGATCCCCTTTTTCAAAAACTCATCATCAATATCCGAAGCGGCCTCCTCAAGCTGGAGAAGCCCCTCTTTTCTCGCCACATTAGCCAGATCAATGATCGTATGTATCACTTCGCCCTCATTGCTCTTTGGTACCTTTAAAATCAATGAAAATGATTTAAGAGATCCGACAAACGCACCAAAATTATCTGACGTAGTGAGCATACACATGAACGAACCAACGATCGTAACCAGGATCGATGTGAAGTCATAAAAGTTTCCAAGCGCCGCTACTCCCTGATCTCCGGATACGATACCATACACAACGGCTGCCGCACACCCCAAGATACCTATGATAGATGCTAAATCCAAGAAAACACACCACCTTAACTTTTTTTATCTAAATGTTTTGGGAAATCTCTTTCCTATATGATTTTACTAAATTTTTTACCTCTTGTCTACTTTCTTTTACAATTATTTTTTTCCCTGTCGTCAATGTAATAACAGTATCCGGTGTCTCTTCAATCGTCTCGATGAGATCCGAATTCAGGGTGAACGGTTTTTCGTTCATTCTGGTAATATCAATCATAAAAAGACTCCCCCTTCCTCCACAGTACTGTAAAGACAGGCTAAAAACCCGCACTGTTTCATCGGCTCCTTCTATTATAACACATTCATGAGAAAAGGGAAACCTTTCGTTTCCCTTTTCTCATGAAATTTTTACTTTTTTTCCTAAATATGACCAATTCTAATACAACATAACTTATCGTTTCAGGTTGATCAGCTCTTCCAGCATCGAATCAGAAGTCGTGATCGTCCTCGAATTCGCCTGGAAACCACGCTGTGTCGTGATCATATTTGTAAATTCTGTCGCAAGGTCAACATCCGACATCTCAAGGGCACCGATCGAGAAGCTTCCCACCTCTGTGATATCCTGCCCGATCCCATCGAAATCACCGGAGTTCAATGTAGCAGCATACATACTGTTTCCAACTGCCTCCAGACCGGATGGGTTTGCAAAAGTGGCCACAGCGATCTGTCCAAGAAGCCTGTCGTCACCATTATCATATACCGCATAGATCTCACCGTTTGGATTGATCGAGAAACCGTTCAACTTACCGGCTGCATTTCCGGCGTTATGGCCGTCAATATCCCCGCGGATCGGCTGCACACTACAGGTTCCCTTTCTCGCATACATCGTAAGCGCTGAAAAGTCGATATCGACACCGCCTAATGGGAACGGATTACTATCCGCCTGCCCGGAAGTTAATGTAAGGTTTAGCATACCCTCTTCCTCACCGGTCACACTGACAAAGTGTCCGCTCGAACCGTTAAACGTAAGAAGTACATTCGACGGGTCAAAATTGATCGTACCATCCGCATCTACATTATAAGCCAAATCTGCTCCTCCGAAACTGATCGTTGGCTTTGGCTCTGGTTCCCGGTAAATCGGATTTCCATTCTCGTCTTCCGTTTTCTCCTTCAGGATCGACTTGGCATTGGAATCAAGGATATCGGATACACTCACCGTGTATTCACAGGTTGTCGTCGCATTTGCAAGTTTCACATTCAAAAGTGCCATAAATTTATTTCCAAGATTGTCATAGAACTCGACATTGATTGGAGCGCCGGCTCCACTCGCATCAAACTGCACCTGTTTATCCATCTGGTCGATGTTACCTTTCAGGGTAACATTTCTCGTCGGATTTGGCGCTGCATTCTCATTTTCCGGAGAACGTAGCACAAGAGGCTGTGCCATACCCCTCTGAATCTCGTTATTCTCATCAACACCCCATCCGAGTACCGTAGCGCCGTTCGTCTCACACATGAGCGTCCCGTTTGCATCAATATTAAAACATCCGGATTTTGTAAAATAAGTACTTCCACTGCTCTGTACGATAAAGAACGCATCACCGTTTATCATCACGTCCATTCCGCGGTCCGTACGGTTTGTCGCACCGGTTCCGCTCATATTGACTGTGATATTCGCCAGATTGGCTCCAAGACCGATTTGAACGGCATTTCTTCCGGCTGCTCCTGTGTTTGCATTCGGTCCGGACGCACTCTGCGTCGTCTGGTAGAATACATCTGTGAAATTCGCATTACCGGAACGGAAACCTACTGTATTAACGTTTGCAATGTTGTTACCTATAACGTCCATATTTGTCTGGTGTACTTTCAGGCCTGAAACACCAGACCACAATGATCTCATCATAATAATCAACCCTCCATATAAATTTGTTAAGTCTTATCTGGCATTCAAAGACTTTCATGCTTCCTGTAAAGGGCCAGCATGTAAAAACTACATTTTGCGTTTTTAGTTAATTATCGCTCCATCGATATTTGTAAAAACTGCATTTGCCGTATCATTCACAGCTGTCACAATGGTTTTATTCCTGACATTCAGTATAAATGCAAGATTATCAACCATCACAAGTGATTCCGTCATTCCTTTTTCCATCGCCTGATCCGCGGCATCTTCAAGCCTTGCTTTCTGTTCTTCCGAAATGGAAATATTCCTCAGTTCAAGCCTTTTGGCTGCGTGTTTGGAAAACTTCACCTCATCCGCTGTGGCATGAAGCACACGGTCAAACGATTTCCCAGAATCCCTTGTACTCTTTTCCGCCGCCTGATTCGCATTGCTGCTGATCTTGTGGCGCATTTCATCGATGGATACAAAGTTTTGATTAATATTCATTTGCTTTGTCCACCTCCTGATCTTTACTCGCCGCCAACACCTTCTGTTTCACCTGTATTTCCGGTCTCTTCCGTATCTCCGGTGCCGGTTCCGATGCCGCTGTCAACTATCTTTATGACTACTTTATCTTTGATCACAGTGTTATACGGATCATCAAAATACAGACCGACCTCATACTCACCTACTAAGAGGTTATCAAACGCTCCCGGCCATATGGACAGCACACCGTCCTCATAGGTCAGATAGTCCGAATTTACATAATCTCCATTCATCACAACTGCTACAGAACTTGCTGCATAATCTCCTTCACCGAGGTTAATCTTGATATCCACCGGTTTCTGATTGGATTTATCATAGGTCGCAGTCGTCTGCTCTACGGATGGCAGGAATTCCTGAATCGCATAGTAAGAATCTTTTACCGTAACCAGATCGTCGATCGAATAAAGCTGGCCATTCACAGATAAATGGGCTTTTCCGTTCTTCATCGTGATGTAATCGACAACTCCGCTCACTTCGTTCACCTGTCCGTTGGTACTCGTCGTATTCAGTATCACAGACTTTCCAACCAGACTAAATGCCTGTGAATTCAGTGCTGTCTCATTCAAATTCTGCATCTGCTCTAACGCAGAGAACTGTGCAAGCTGTGCAATGAAATCCGTATCCTTTTCCGGCTCCAGAGGATCCTGATTTTTCATCTGGCACACAAGAAGCTGTAAAAACTCTTCTTTTCCCAGCTCACCTCCCGGCGTCCTCGTAGTCGTTTCGGAACTGTTGTTTAACACGAGATCATCGAGTCCTGTCACGATACTGTCAATCGCTCTTGCCATTTTTGTTCCTCCTTTCTTTTAAACTTCCTTTCATATTATACTATGTTACTTTAAGCTGTGTAGTCCACTACACTGTCTCCAATCTGCACGGCATCCCCGGAATCTGTTGCAAAACTTTCTTCCACTTCTTCCGCTTCTTCCGCAGAATCAAAACGGAACTGCTTTCCCGGAGTCTTTTTGCGCTGCTGTTCAAACTGGTTATTGTTTGAATCTCCCGGATGCTTAAATCCAAACTCCGATACGTTTACCTCAACCGCATCTACTTTAAGCCCATGGCTCTCCAGATTTTCTTTCAGTACTGCAAGCTGGCTCTCCAGCGCTTCTTTCGCTACCTGGTTCTGTACCGTGAGCGTCGCCGTCGCTGTCCCATTGTTTGATGTGACATTCAGATTAACCCTGCCAAGAGACTCTGGATTTAACTGAAGTTCCATACTCGTCGTCTGTGGAAGAACCCGGATCCGGATATGGTTCACAACCTGCTCCACGATGTTTGTCATCGTAACATCCTGAGATACGGTCTCTGCCGTCCCTGTCGCCTCAAAAGACTGTGTCAAACGGTCTACAAATGCATTCAGAGGACTTTCATTCTGATCCTGATGCATACTGTCAGTTCTTTTCTGCTGGCTGTTCTGATACAGATCCGATAATCCGGATTCTTCTGACGTCTCCACAACGACCGGAATCTCATCCGCTGCATCGGCCGCCCCTGCATTCTGCATCATATCAAGCGCCATATCATCGGTTTTTTGTTCACCAACTGGCTGTTCCGGCTGCTTTGACATCTGAGCAAACTTCTCCGCAAAACTCTGTAACAAAACATTGTCGCCCTGTAAAAAGCTTTCCAGATCCATTCCCATCGACTCTTCGAGAATATCCTGTATCCCCGCCATGATGTCTGTCAGTTCACCCGACATGATATCCGATGTAAGGAACAGATTCGCATCCTCCACACCATGTGCTTCCATGATGAACGCCTTGATGTTCTCCACATTGATAGGAGTTACCTGATTCAGATCTGCTGACAATGAAAATGCAAGATCCGCTGCACTGAGACCAAGCTGTTCAAGAATATCCACGATATCCTCTTCGCTCATTCCAAAGGTATCTTCCAGAAAAGAAACTACGTCTTCACTGATTTCCTCCAGATCAGCAGCTTCTGTCCAGACATCCGTCTTCTGTTTCCCTGTCGTCAGTGAGATCTTATGACGGTTAAAGTCATCGCCGGAAGAACTTATGCTGCTTCCTTCTCTGTCCGTCTTTACCCCCTGCTGCTTTACTGCCTGGGAATTCTGTTTCTTCACTGTTGCCCCGGAAGCAGTTCCAGACATAAAACTGTCGAATGCCGATCCTTTCACTTTCGTCGATTTTCCGGTAGAAAGCGACTGCATCGCAGACACATTTAACGATACGCCCTGTGTCTTCATCCTTTTTTCTCCTTTCCAGACTGCATGAAATGCTGTCTTGACTGCACGAAGTGCTGTCTTGACTGCACGTAATGCTGTCTTATTTTTATATTTCACACCATTTCCGGAAAGACCGGAAACGGGAGTGAGCCATACATTCTCGTAATATATATATCGTCCGGCCGCAGGGAAAATTTAACTTCCCGCAGCCAGAATCCCTGACTCCAAAAGCCTCTTATTTTGCCGTCAGTTTCGTCGTGATCTGTGCCGCTGTCTCCGGCTCCATCTTCTCAAGGATCGCCGCACTCTTCGATTCCGTCATGCAGTCGAGGATCGAAGCCACCAGATCAAGGTCGCCCGACATCGTCTGGAGTACGTTGGCCGCCTGCTGCGGATCCATCTTAGAGTAAGTGGTCGCCTGTTTTGTGATTTTTGCCCGATACTGCATATCCTTAACCACCTGCTTATAAATCTCCGCCGCGTTATCCGGATCGATTCCCTCGTAATACTTCTGGTACTCCGAAATATCCGGCGCCTTATCATTATACACGACATTTTCATCAAAATCTTTGACGCGCTGCTCAAACTCCCGCTGCTGTTCTTCAAATTTTTTGAGTCGTTCAACTTCCGCCTTCAATTCCTTCACTTCATCGGCGCTTGCCGTATTTGTACTCTTTAACCCGGAAAGTTCTTTTTCCAGTTCCCGGATCCTGGCATTGGCCTCGTCAATATTCGTATAACCTTCCGGCTTTGTACTTTCTGTCTCAGGAAGGATACGGTTGATCACAGGTACATCCTTTAACACCGGATATAACACCTCGCTTCCGAAATTGCCTACGTCAAACTTGATCAGAACGGCAAATATCGCAAGCCATATGATCACAATGATAAACACGATCAGAAACGTGAGCAGTTTGCTGCCTGCGCTCTCCTCCTGTGCATATTCCTTTTTTTCATCTTTTTTCTTCTTTCCAGCCATGTCGTCCCTAAATCCTTTCAGTCCTATGCATTTTTCACTTTTGCACCATATTTATAACTCATCAGCTCATCGACTTCTTTTTGCTCTTTGCGTCCTTCTTCTTTCATAAATTCCTCAAAGGCCTTTTCCTTGAGCTTCTCAAAAATCTTTCTTTCTTTCATCGCTTCTTGCAGTTTTTGCCTCGCGATCTCTACTTCTTTTTCACACTGCTTTACAATAAGAAACTGCCGCATCACATACGTCTTTATGATCTCCACCGCATCTTCTTTCCTGCGGATTTCCTTCACAGACAGTACTTCCTGGAGAACATCCCTTAATTTCTGTTTTGCATCCTCCAGCCTCGCCGTGAGCTGTTCCAGCTTTTCCTGCTCCCGTAACAGTCTGGCATTAGCCTGACCGTATTCATTTTTTGCCTGCTCCTCCAGTTTTTCTTTCATATTCAGTATATTTTCCATCGGAAACCGAAAACGTGCCAATTATGCTTCACCTTCCTCTTCCTCTTTAAATATATCTGTCATGATCGAAACCGCTTCTTCAAATGTATACTTTTCATCCGTTGCCTGCATGAGAAATTCATTGACCGCATCGATTTTTTCTATGGCAAAATCAATATTTTTATTAGAACCCTCTTTATAGGCGCCGATATTGATCAAATCCTCTGCCTCACTATATGTAGCAAGCACATTTTTCAATATCCCGGAAACACGCTTATGATCACGGTCAGCGATCGAACTCATAACACGGGAAATGCTCTGCAGTACATCAATCGCCGGATAATGGTTTTTCTGAGCCATCGAACGGGATAATACAATGTGTCCGTCCAGAATACCTCTGGCTGTATCGGTGATGGGTTCGTTAAAATCATCTCCATCTACGAGTACCGTATAAAGTCCCGTAATCGACCCCCGGTCCGAATTTCCGGCACGTTCCAGAAGTTTTGGCATCTCCGCATACACACTCGGCGGATATCCTCTTGAAACAGGCGGTTCTCCCGAAGCAAGACCAATCTCCCGCTGCGCCATGGAAAAACGCGTCAGGGAATCCATCATAAGAAGAACATCTTTTCCCTGATCCCTGAAATATTCTGCCACTGCAGTAGCTGTCTTTGCCGCTTTATTTCGGATCAGCGCCGGCTTATCGGATGTGGCCACTACTACCACAGAGCGCCTCATACCCTCTTCACCAAGATCTCTCTCGATAAATTCTCTTACCTCTCTTCCACGCTCCCCGATGAGAGCGATCACATTGACATCTGCTTTTGTATTTCTGGCAAACATACCCATAAGCGTACTCTTGCCGACACCACTTCCTGCGAATATCCCAATACGCTGTCCCTTACCGATCGTAAGCAGTCCATCGACCGCCTTGACTCCTAACGGAAGCACCTCATCTATGATCTTCCGGCTGAGCGGATCCGGCGGAGACGCCTCTACCGAGTAGTGATGGCTGCTTTCTGACAAAGGTAATGTATGCATTGGCTCACCGACTCCATCCAGTGTTTTTCCAAGCAGTTCTTCACTGGCTGCCACCTGCAGGGGAGCCCCTGTGTTCTCTACCCAGCTGCCGAGCCCCACACCCTCTACGTTATCGTAAGGCATGAGAAGCACCCGGTCATCACGAAATCCCACAACCTCTGCCTTTACCGCTCCTGCCGCCGAATTCGATTTAATAATACACAGATCGTTCAACTTCGCTTCCGGGCCGATGGACTCGATCGTAAGTCCGACAACCTTCGTCACCTTGCCGAGATTGCGGATCAGGCTTCTCTCAAGCAGTGCATCATATCTGTCAAAATTTATGATAGATGAAGGATCCATACTTATCCTCCCTTTCGAAAACTTCTAAAAACCGTTAGCGGACGAGCATCTTCAAGTCATAGATCAGCGTGTTTAACTGGGTCTCAAACCCACAGTCTGCCATCTGACTGTCTGTCTCAATGATGCACTGCCCCTTCTCAAGGCCCTTTTCCTCCACAAATTCAAGAAAGCTGTCCTCTCCTAACGTGTTCGACAGCTCTGCCCTGTGACTCTCCAAAAAATAAATATCATCGGAAGACACTCTGATCCTGTAATTTTCAGAAGCCTCCAACTCACTGGCTGCTCTCCGGATCAGATATAAGATCAGATCGTCTTTTCCTTCAATAACCACACCAGTCAGTTTTTTCACCAGAGCGATCACGATATCCACATATTTTTCTTCAATGGATAAAATACACTCCGTCAGTTCTTCCTTCTGCCTTCTCTCCTGCTCAGCAAGTTCTTCTTCCCTCTGGGCAATCTCCTGTCTGGCAAGTTCAATCCCCTCGTTATACCCTTCTTCTTTTCCTTCTTCAAAACCGCGGTTTCTGGCCGCTTCGGCAGCGATCACCGCTTCATCCCGGATCTTCGCAGCCTCTTCCTTCGCCTGCTCTTTTAACTGATCGGCCTCTTCTTCTGCTTTTTTCTGCTGTTCCGAAAAAAGTTCATCAAAATTCGTCACATTCAGGCCGGCTTTAAATTCAGCCGGCTCCTCTTCGTCCTCTGCCTCTTCCTGCATTTTATTTGCGCGGAGAACTTTTTCAGCCTCGATCTCGCTGATGGTCTTTATCGTAACTTTTTTATCCTGAAAGGGGACAAACTGCGCCTCCTCTTTATTGTTGTTAATGACCACCGCTTCTTTCCCCTGCATGTTTACAAAGGGGTATTTGATTAGATTAGACAACGATCTCGTCACCTCCGCCCCTTGATATAACAATCTCAGCGGAATCCTCAAGTTTTCTGATAATATTTACAATCTTCTGCTGTGCCTCTTCCACATCTTTCATACGGACAGGACCCATATATTCCATATCCTCTCTGATCATTGCAGAAAGACGTGTAGACATATTGTTAAAGATAACATTCTGTACTTCTTCGTTCGCACCCTTAAGCGCCACAGCAAGTTCGCTGTTCTCAACCTCTCTGAGCACTCTCTGGATCGAGCGGTCATCAAGCATAAGAATATCCTCGAATACAAACATCTTCTTTCGGATCTCGTCTGCCAGTTCTGGCTCCTCGATCTCCAAATTCTCCATAATATGCTTCTCTGTTCCACGGTCTACGGTATTCAACACTTCCACGATGGAATCGATTCCGCCCACGATCGTGTAATCCTGATTGATCAGGGATGCTAATTTCTGTTCCAATATATTTTCCACCTGCTTGATCACATCCGGCGACGTCCGGTCCATCAGAGCAATACGCTTTGCTACATCCGTCTGCTTATCCGGCGAAAGCGTACTGATGATACCTGCCGCCTGTGTGGCAGACAGATAAGATAAAATAAGTGCGATCGTCTGCGGATGCTCATCCTGAATAAAGTTGAGGATCTGGGATGCCTCTGTCTTCCGTATGAATTCAAACGGACGAACCTGAAGAGACGCTGTCAGTTTGCCAAGGACTTCTTTTGCCTTGTCTTCACCGAGCGCTTTCTGAAGCAGATCCTGAGCATAGCCGATACCGCCCTCTGCGATATACTGCTGTGCCAGACAAACCTCATAAAACTCATTCAAAACCGCTTCTTTCTCAGACGGAGACACACTTCTCGTATTGGCGATCTCCAATGTCAGCTGCTCGATCTCTTCCTCTTTTAAATGCTTAAACACACCGGAAGCCTTCTCTGGTCCCAATGCAATCATAAGTATGGCAGCTTTTTGAACACCATCTAATTCAGAAGAATCTGAAGCCATTTTACATTACCCCCAATCTTCGTTGATCCAGTTTCGCAGCAACATCGCCACAGCCTCCGGATTTTCATCTACAAATTTCTCTATCAGACTTCGAATTTCGGATTTTTCACCCATCTCAATCTCTTCGAGTTCTTTATCTTCCTGTGTCGTAGCAAGAAGATCCTCTACAGAAAGTTCCGGCTCCAGTTCCGTAACCTCTACCGGTGACGTACCGCGGATAATGACAAAGATGAGGAGCGCACCGATCAATACCGTAAGGATAAGCATCAGATAATTGGTAAAGTTTCCACCAAAGAGCCCGGTATCCTCTGCTGCCTCATAGACCGGCTTCTCCTGAACCAGAATGTTGATCTGGTTCTCTGCGATACCAGTCGCCGCCGATACGAGTGGTATGAGTTCCTCCGGAACTTCAAGCGTCGTAGTTGCACTATTCTGCTCCACATAATCTTCAAAAGAGATATTGTCCAGAGCACCCTGCTCTTTCAGACTCTCTTCCGAAATCCGGCGGTATCTGGTAAGTACGATACCCATCGAAGATTGTTCCGGCACAACAGCGCCGACCTCATGTTCAATATTCTGTACATCTTCATTTGGAAGATAATCATATTTATTCAGTGTTGTTTCTGTATTTGTCGTTCCATCTGTCTGAAGCATGGAATCCGTCAGATCTCCGTTGGATTCCGTACCCGGAGCGCCTCCGCTTCCAGACTGTCCGTTTGAGGCATACTCATAAGAATGGGAATAATATCCCTGATCCTGTCCCTCTGCCACAGAATATGTCGTGATCAGTTCATTCACCTTATCCATATTGAACTTGATCGCCATCCTGCTGACCTCAACATCATCATAACCGGCCTTCAGGAGCATCTTTTCGGTACGCTCTGCAAATGTATTCTGAAGTTTCTCTTTATAATCTTCTACTCCTGATATTGTTCCTCCCAGACTGTTATCGGTCTTTGCACCATAAAGAAGATTTCCTGCGGTATCCACAATAACGATATTGTCTGTCGTCTTATTGCCGACTGCATTCGTCAGATAATAGGCCATCGCCGTTGCTGTCTCACTGGTGACCTCACCGCCTTTACGGATCCTCAGCGTAACGCTGACTGATGCCTCTTCGGATTCCGCATAAATGGTTCCGTTATCATCCTCTCTGTCGATGATGACCGTCGCATCTTCTACATTGTCAAAATTCAGAAGATTATCTTTGATGGTTGACTGAAGGGCAAGCGTGATTTTCGTATGCTTCTCCAAAGAAGAGGTTGTCATGTCGCTGTTCAAGGCATCCTCCCATGTCATATCCTTATCCACGATCCCATTTGACCCCATCACAAGAACAGCATCGGAATAATCCGACTGCTCCACCTCAAAGGAGGTCGTACCCGATGAATCTGTCTCCATATTATATTTGATCCCCTCGCCATCCAAAGCCTCCGAAAGAGTACTTGCAAGACTTGCATCCGAGAGAGTCGCTAAATGTGTATATGTGGGTCTTGTCAGCAGATAAGATAATAAGACCAAAGCAAAAAACACCGCCGCTGCTACACATATTATGACCGTTTTCTGCTTTGTTGTATATTTGTTCCAAAAAGAAAGTAACTTATCTTTAATGGCAATCAACTGATCCATCATAAAATTCATCGCTCCTAACTATCTGTGTCGTGTCCAAACCATCACCCTGCATACAGGCTGCACAAGATTAGAACTGAAGATTCAGTAATGTCTTATATGCCTCGATCAGAGTGTTTTTCACTGCCACTGTATACTGCAGCGACACATTCGCTTTCTGCTGTGCCACCATCAGATCATGCATGCTGTCGGATTCCCCCATCGCAAAACGGATTTCCTCCTCCTCAGCGGCATTCGATAACTGGTCGGTCTCATTCACAAGATTCATCGCAGAAGCGAGCACGCTATCAAACGTCGTACCGCCTGAACTTCTCTTGTTTTCATTTGTTGTGCTGTCATAGCGGCTGACAGCAGATAATCCATCGATTGCCGATAAACGGCTCATATCCAGATTCATATCCATTTATGTTTCCTCTTTTCCTGTTTCTGTCATCCTTTTATTTTCCGGTTTATCCTTCCGGAGAGATCCCTTGCACTCCACTAGGACGTTCATTTTACCCTATCAGCTTCCACTACCGATTTCAAGTGCTTTCATAGCCATTCCCTTCGTGGAATTCAATACTGTTACATTTGCCTCATATGCCCTTGTCGCATCGATCATGTCTGTCATCTCTGTAACTGTATTTACATTTGGATACATTACATAACCATCTTCATCTGCATCGGGATGGGACGGATCATACACAAGACGTCCTTCCTCATTATCCTCTACGATCTCTGTCACTTTCACACCTTTCCCGGTATGTCCGGTGGCAAAACTCAAAGTCTCATCAAACGTCGGAAAACTCTTTTCCTCAAAGATCACATACTTCCTCTTATAGGCATTTCCATGTGCATCTCTGGTCGTATTCACATTTGCAATATTCTGCGAAATAATATCCGTTCTTGTCTGCTGCGCCGTCATTCCTGTAGCGCTCACATCCATCGCTCCAAATATTGACATCCTGATTCCCCCTGACTTTATTTATTGTTAACATGAACCTGTTCTTAACACAGTTTCATCCAGATTCTTACAAATCATTCCAGCTGCATACGCACAAGCGCCCAAAAATCTTTTCACCTCTGCGATCAACTTGTCTTCATCGCCATTTTCAGACGCGAGAACTCCTGTGTCATGGAATTCATCAACGTATAATACTTGAGCTGGTTTTTGGCAAGCTCAACATTTTCTGTGTGGATATCCACGTTGTTCCCATCGTAACGGTAACTGAGACCCACCTGCTCAACATACGTGGTAGCGTTCAGTTCGTTCAGATCGATATTGGCTACCGTCTCATCTAAAGAGTCCGTACCAGCCACCGCATCTGCCAGATACGTCTCAAACTGCACGTCTTTTCTCTTAAAGTTCGGTGTGTCTGCATTGGCAATATTGTTAGCAAGGATATCATTTCTTGTCCAACTCGCATCCGCCGCCTTGCCCAAAACATTTATGTAGTTGTAAGCATTTGACAGAACCATTTTCCTCATCCTTTCCTACTTTGCTTTATACCAGATTCTCTTCAGTATTTACTCACAAAAACGCAAAAGGTATCATGAACGATCACAATTCCGTTTGCGTTATTAGAAGTCCGTTTCTACTTTCGCCACTCTCAAATTCACTATATACAATATCATGCAGGATTTTAATATGAGTACCTTTTACTCCGTATGATTTTGTTTCTACCAATCCCGCACTCTCCATCTTTTTCAATGCATTGACGATAACAGTCCGTGTTATCCCCACTTCCTTTGCGAGACGTGAAGTGATGATCGTACCCTCTCCGGACTGAACCTGTGCCACAACAGAACCCACTGCTTTCCTCTCAAGAGGCGACAGGATACTCATAACAGAATCCACCACCTGCTTCCTGTGGTTCTCATGATCAAGTTCTTCCGTCACGGAGCGCATCATCTCAAGCCCTACTACTGTAGTGCTATATTCCGTTAAAATGATATCTTCAATCCCATATACCTGCATTTTCCGATACAAAAACAGAGTTCCTAACCGCTCCCCAGCGATGTACACAGGTGTAATAAGCGCCTGCAGATCCCTGGTCTCTTCTTTTGACATTCCCAGTGTCTCAAGGTTTACGTTCTCCTTCGTGGAAAGAACCTCAAGAAACCGCTTACTCAACTTTGCATCCACCAGTTTCCCCTTTGCAGTCGGAAATCCGGAGAAAACCCCTCCGCCGTCCGTCAAAGACATTCCCAACACTTTTCCCTTTGTGCTGATAACAAAAACGTTGGAGTCCAGCAAATCTCCCAGAACCTGGCACAAATCCGTAAAAGCAACCTTTGAAACACGATTATCTCTAAGAAGTCCGTTGATTTTACGCGTCTTATCCAATAAGTCTACACTCATTTCGCAGCCTCACAATCAACTTTACACAATTTTATCATAAATCACAAAATAATTCAAGCACAATCAATTTTTTTCTTCGGGAGAAACAGGCTTTGCTTCCACATAACCGCAGGCAGTATCGGCACAGACCAGTTTATTTCCCTTTTCCAAAAGCATGTTCCCGCATTCCGGGCAGATTTTATCCGAAGGTTTCTGCCATGTCATCACATCACAGTCCGGAAAATTCTCACACCCGTAATATCTTCTTCCCTTCTGGGTCTTTTTGATCACGATCTCCCCACCGCATTTGTTACATTTGACGCCAATTTTTTCAAAATATGGCTTTGTATTCCGGCAGTCCGGAAATCCTGGGCAGGCAAGAAATTTTCCGTGAGGACCGTATTTGATCACCATATTTTTCCCACAGTTTTCACAGATCGTATCCGTAACCTCATCCTCGATCTTTATTTTTTCGAGCGCCTGTTCCGCATGATTGATTGCCTCTTCGAGGTCCGGATAAAAATTGCGGATGATACTCTTCCACTTGACGCTTCCCTCTGCCACACCATCCAGAAGCGTCTCCATCGTAGCCGTAAAGTTCACATCGACAATACTTGGAAATGCGCTCTTCATGATCTCATTGACGATATCCCCCAGATCAGACAGATATAAATTCTTTTTCTCCTTTGCTACATACCTTCTGGAGATAAGCGTAGTGATCGTGGGAGCATACGTACTCGGCCGTCCAATTCCGAGATCTTCCAGCGCCTTTACAAGGGATGCCTCCGTATAGTGGGCTGGCGGCTGTGTGAAATGCTGTTCCTTTTTCAGTTCCGCCTGTTTATATACGTCTCCCACCTTCACCTTATGAAGCACAGTGTTATTGTCTGCCTTATCCTCATTGTTCTGATAGACAGCCAGAAATCCCGGAAATACGATTTTCGAACCGGAACTTGTGAAACGGTATTTTCCCGCATCGATCTTTACTACAGTTGTCTCATATCTGGCTCCGTCCATCCGGCTCGCCACGAACCGTTTCCAAATGATCTGATACAACCGGAACTGCTCTCTGGACAAAGAATCTTTGACCATCGCCGGCGTCAGTTCCACATAGGTAGGGCGGATCGCCTCGTGGGCATCCTGGATCTTTTTGTCCTCTTTCTTACTATACTTAGAGGAAATAATATTTTCCTCACCATAATTTTCCCGGATGAACTCTTTGCATTCCTGGTCTGCTTCTTCCGAGACACGGGTGGAATCTGTTCTCAGATAAGTGATCAGACCGATGCTTCCGCGCCCTTTAACAGGAACTCCTTCATAGAGCTGCTGTGCGACACGCATCGTCTTTTGCGTAGAGAAATTCATATTTTTCGCACATTCCTGCTGAAGCGTACTTGTCGTAAACGGCTGGGGCGGCCGTTTGGTCCGCTCGCCTTTTTTGACCTCTGTCACCTCGTAGGACGCCCCCTCTAAGTCCTTTACGATCTGATTTAATTCATCGGAAGATATATTTTCCTGTCTTTCCGGATTTCCGTAATATTTTGCCTCCAGAAGCTTTTTACTCCCTTTCACCTCAAAATCAGCTTCCAGTGACCAGTATTCCTTTGGTATGAACGCATCAATCTCCGCT
This sequence comes from uncultured Eubacterium sp., assembly GCA_964579975.1. Taxonomy (GTDB): domain Bacteria; phylum Bacillota; class Clostridia; order Lachnospirales; family Lachnospiraceae; genus Eubacterium_F. The sequence goes on from CAZOIF010000007.1 coordinate 39,240, forward strand.
TCTCTGTCCGCAATGATCCTAAGTGCTACTGACTGGACTCTTCCTGCGCTTAACCCCCGTTTTACCTTCTGCCATAAAACCGGACTGATCGAATATCCTACCACCCGGTCGAGAACTCTTCTGGCCTGCTGGGCATCTACCAGATCCATGTCGATCTCACGGGAATTCCGGATCGCCTGACGAACGGCATTTTTCGTAATCTCATTGAACGTGATCCGGCTCGTCTTTTTCGGATCAAGCTTGAGCGCATGGTACAGATGCCATGAGATCGCCTCCCCCTCCCGGTCCGGGTCTGTCGCAAGATAGATGCGGTCAGCCTTTTTAACTTCCTTTCTCAGAGAGGCGAGAAGTTCCCCTTTGCCTCTTATCGTAATATATTTTGGTTCAAAGTCATTTTCAAAGTCTACGCCCATCTGGCTCTTAGGCAGATCCCTTACATGCCCATTGGAAGCCACAACCGTATAACTGCTCCCCAGAAATTTTTTAATGGTCTTTGATTTCGCCGGTGACTCGACGATGATCAGATTCTTAGCCATGTGAAAACGTCCCCCTTAGCTGACATTTCTTATATAATAATGATTCCCTATTTCTTTTATCAATCCGTGTCTTAACAAGGTCAGGATACACTTCATGACCTCTACGGATCCCATATCAAGCTCCCTTGTAAGTACATTAAAATGTTTTGGCTCGAGACTTAAACTAGCATACACCATTTTTTCTCTTCTTTCAAGGAAAATATTAATATTTCTAAAATTTTCTGTTTTGTTTTCATAAACAATTCCATAATATCCAAGAATTTCTTCCGGTGATGTAACAAGGCAAGCGCCCTGTTTAATGAGGTTATTGCACCCTTCACTTAAAGCATCACTGGCTCTGCCGGGAATGACAAAAATATCCTTTCCCTGTGACAATGCCAAGTCTGCTGTGATCAGCGAACCACTCTTTATTCTGGCCTCCACGACGAGCACTCCGTCTGACAGGGCGCTTATGATCCGGTTTCGCATCGGGAAAAAGGGAGCCGCCGCTTTTGTTCCCGGCGGATACTCGGACAAAATCCCGCCATTTTTTAAAATACTCCGGTAAAGCCTTTCGTGTTCTCTTGGATAGCAGATCTCTGCACTGTTTCCAAGCACGGCATACGTCTTCCCGCCCCCTTCGAGAGCCCCCTGATGCGCCCATCCGTCGATTCCCCGCGCCATTCCGCTTATGATCCCGACACCGGCCGCCGCAAGAGATGACGCAAAGTTCCTCGCCATCTCCTTTCCATAACAGGAGCAGTTTCTGGCTCCCACCACTGCGACACGGATCTTCTCGTCCGGCATCTTTCCCTTATAAAATATTTTCTTTGGCGGATCATAAATCTGCCGGCATCTTTCCGGATAATCGTTTGAGAAATAAGTGGTACACCCCATTTCCTCCCGTTTCATCTTCTGCCTGAACCGTTCCGGATCAAAACTTCGTTTACTCTCCATTATATTATGTATATCCCTGCCACTTATTCCATTCACTTGTTCCAGTTCTTCCTTTTTTGCAAAAAAAAGCTTCTCCGGCGTTTTTAACTCCCGCTCTAACACCATGAGTTTACGTATCCCGATTCCTTTTATGCTGCATGCCCACAGAGCATAATCTTCTTTTTTCATATCCATCCCTCACAGTTCCCCCCAGTATTTATGATTGATCACCTTATAAGCGGAGGCTTCCAGAAGATGTTCTTCCCGCACCGCTTCACTCTCTTCCATATCAGCGATCGTCCGCGCCACACGGAGCATGCGGTGGGCTCCCCGCAGGGAAATGCCATTTTGCCCTGCCAGCTCCTCAAAAAAACGTTGTTCACTCCTTCCCAGCGGACAGTATTTTTCCAACAGCCTCCCCTTGAGCTGGCTGTTCCGTTCGATCTCCTCCTCCCGGTACCGCTCCCGCTGTATGTCTCTGGTTCTTAGGATCCGCTCCCGGATAACGGCACTGCTCTCCCCTTGTCTGCCTCTGCCAAAATGCCCGGCCCGCTCCATCTCAACACACAGATCGATCCGGTCCAAAAGAGGTTCACTCAGCCGGGACAGGTAGGACTGGATCTGCCCGGATGTGCAGCGACACTTTCGCATATCCGGATAATACCCGCATTTGCACGGATTCATAGCTCCCACTACTGTCATGTCAGACGGGTATTCAAAAAAGCTTCCCAATCTCGAAATATGGATCTTTCCCTCCTCCATCGGCTGCCTTAATATTTCCAGCGTGTTTCTGTCAAATTCCGGAAGTTCATCCAAAAACAGCACACCGTTATGGGCAAGTGTGAGTTCACCGGGAACCGGATTTCTTCCGCCTCCTGCCAGTGCAGTCGCAGTGATCGTGTGATGGGGCGCCCGGAATGGACGTCGGAACACGATCGGCATACTCTCACTCAAAAGCCCGGCAGCACTGTAAATTTTAGTGAGTTCCAACGCCTCTTCCCTGCTTAAAGGCGGCATGATGCCCGGAATCCGTTTCGCTAACATCGTCTTCCCCGTGCCGGGCGCCCCGATCATAAGCACATTGTGTCCTCCGCTCACCGCGGTCTCAAGCGCTCTCTTTACGGTTTCCTGCCCGTAAACTTCGCTAAAATCGGGCCCGTCCTTCTCTTCTTTTTCACCTGACAAAACGTCGTAATCTACCTTGACCGGCGTTCTCTCACGATCTCCCTTGAGAATTCCGATGACCTCATCCAGTTCTCCCGCTCCAAGCACTTCAAGTCCTTCCACCATTCCCGCCTCTCTGGCGTTTTCAAGTGGCAGGATAAAGGTCGTAAATCCTTGTTTTTTGGCGCACAAAGCCATCGCAAGGGCGCCATGGACTCCTCTTAGTTTTCCGTCCAGGCCAAGTTCCCCTGCGATCATCGTCTTTTCAGTTGTTTGTTTTGGAATCATGCCGAATGCGGCAAGTAATGATATGGCTATCGGAAGATCAAATCCCGAACCATCTTTACGCAGATCCGCCGGAGACAGACTGACCGTGATCCGTTTTGCCGGAAAACGGTATCCCAAATTCTGAAGCGAGATCCGCACCCTCTCCCTTGCTTCTTTTACGGCAGAAGCAAGAAAACCGACCATATGGAACACCGGCAGACCATTCGACACATCAGCTTCGATCTGAATCACATGCGCCTCTAATCCGATCATGCTGGCTCCAAACACTTTGCTATACATCTTTTCCTCCTTACATAAAAAATAAGGAGAAAACCGCCTGTATAAAGTATATCACTGCCTTTTACTGGTTGTCCAGTATTTTTTTGATCTCATCCATAAAGGTATTTACATCTTTAAATTCACGGTAAATGGATGCAAACCGCACATAGGCGACCGGATTAACCGTCTTGAGCCGTTCCATGACGATCTCACCGATCGCATTACTGGAAACTTCTTTTTCACCCATATTAAAGACCTCGGTCTCGATACTATCCACGATTTCACTAATCTGATCGACTGAAATCGGAAGCTTCGTACACGAACGGAAAATCCCCTGTTCGATCTTCGAGCGGTCATAGGGTTCTCTGGCAAGATCTTTTTTGATCACGACAAGAGGGATCGTCTCCAATTTCTCATATGTCGTAAATCGCTTATCACATTTTTCACACTGTCTTCTGCGGCGTATGGAACTGTTGTCATCCGCCGGTCTTGAATCGATTACCTTTGTATTTTCTTCTCCACAAAATGGGCACTTCATAATAATTCCTCATTCCTGCGCTGCTTTTTGCGCATTGATTTTTGTAAAGTGGATCAAACCACCTGTTTACTATCATAATCGAAATCGCCGCATTCGTAAAGACTTTTTTCAATCAATGTCCCTTTGGATGGGGAGGCCGTTCGTGCTTGAGCTCCACAAGGATCACATCGGCGCCGATCTGCCGGATGCAGGACAGATCGATCACAAATTCATCCTCTTTTCCAAAAATCCCAAAAAATTTGCAGGGGCCCGGTACGATGATATGGCTGATACATCCCTTGCACAGGTCAAAGATCATATCCTCCACATAGCCAAGTCTCTCCCCGTCGCATATATTGATCACTTCTTTTTCTCTCAATTCACAAATTCTCATAACACTATGCCTTTTTCTTTTTTATTTACCAATCTATGTTTTTGGTAAAAATTTGATTCATTCTTAAGAATAATTCACCTATTTATGAGCAGAATATTTTACAGGTCCCAAAAAGGTGCCGCAGACATTTTGGCATCTCTAAAATCTATTTGCAGAGGTATCGTGATATGGCACAGTATAAAGTCGAAATTTGTGGTGTAAATACAAGTAAACTCCCCCTTTTAACCGAAGAAGAAAAAGAAGAACTTTTCAAGGAAATCAAAAAAGGAAATAAATCTGCCAGAGAAAAATATATCAAAGGAAATCTGCGCCTTGTCCTCAGCATCATCCAGCGCTTTACAAATTCAAATGAAAATATAGACGATCTGTTTCAGATCGGATGCATCGGCCTGATCAAGGCCATCGATAATTTTGATATCACGTTAAATGTTAAATTCAGCACCTATGCGGTTCCAATGATCATCGGCGAGGTGAGACGTTTTCTCCGGGACAATAATTCCATCCGGGTAAGCCGCTCTCTCCGGGATATTGCCTACAAGGCCATCTATACAAAAGAGGCCATGATGAAAAAGTCGGACCGCGAGCCGACGATCGAAGACATCGCCAAAGAACTGAATGTCCCTGCTGAAGATATCGTCTTTGCCCTCGACGCGATCCAGAGCCCGGTGTCCCTCTATGAACCGGTCTATTCCGAGGGCGGGGATACTTTGTATATCATGGATCAAATCAGTGATTCCAAAAACAAAGAGTCCACCTGGGTGGAGATGCTGTCCCTCCGGGAAGCCATGAGGTCTCTGCCCGAACGTGAAAAAAACATTATCGATCTTCGCTATTTTCAGGGAAAGACACAGATGGAAGTCGCCGAAGAAATCCATATTTCTCAGGCTCAGGTGTCACGGCTGGAAAAAAATGCGTTGGGGATTATGAAGACGGAGCTGGCGTAGGAGGAGGCTCCTGCAAAAGGTAGGACAAAACAGCCTGTATCCTTCCCGGGGTGACCGCTCGCGCTATGTGTGGCACGCAGCAATATCGGATCGTAAGAGACACGATCCTGATATTGGCGGCCCCACGAGTCGCCCCGGGAAGGATACAGGCTGTCTTGTCGTACCATGCTGCTGGGGAAGCCATCCCCCCCTATGCGGCATCACCGGGTGATATAGTTTTTAATAGGAAGAAATCGGCGGATAGCCCCGGACACACAGGCATCCCTCCACAGAAAACAAGGAAGCAAAGAAATCCCGGACCTTTTGAAAGACTTAGGAAGCCGACGGTGTCAGGACAGCGTCCTTTGCTGTCCGACACCGCTTCGTGCTTCCTGTAGCGCAAGCGGTCTTTCAAAAAGTCCGGGATTTCCTTACTTCCTGTCTCTGCAACCTGTATTATTTCAATAATTTCAAAAAATCCTCTGGAAGAATGGCAGGAATCTCTGAGTTGACATAGTCACCTATATTCCTTGTTATGATATACTGGGCATCTATACCCTTAGCACATCTGTCCTGTAAACAATCTTCAAAATCTTGGAATTCTTTCATTTTGATTGCCTTGACTACTTCCTCATGACTAGCACCAGTTACCCACAAAAAACGACAGATATCTGACAACCATTCCCTCCTCTTGTCTTCAGGGATTTTACGCAGTATATACCAAAGGTTAGGAATGGAGTGAAACGCAATATATCCTGTCAATTCTCTATTCGCACACCTTTTAATCACCTCTGCCGCCGCTTGATAAAATGGTTCTCGTGTTATTAGAAAATCTATGATCACATTTGTATCAACCAATACTACCATATCGCTCTTTACGTGCCTCCTCTAATTCCTTATCTGGATCAAATTCTTCTGGCAAATAATTCCATATTTCTGTCCTTGCTTTATCCAGCCTGCGGAATGCATGGATTGCTTCATCATCCAGTGATTGGACAGGCTCCGTATCTGAACTTTGAGGCATCAGCTTTTGTATTATTTCAATCAAAAAGCTAACATTGTCATCGGATAAATCCTGTATCATCTGAACAGCCTGTTCTTGTAATTCAGACATATCACGCACCACCTTTCACTATCATATATAGTATACCCTAATTCCCATGAGCTGTAAAATAAAAAGTCAAATATTTTTCCCGGAGCTGGCGTAGGGGCGGGAGGCTTCCGCAGGTAGTATGGCAAAAACCATACCATCCCCGATCGTTCCCGGGGCGACCGCTCGCGCTATGTGTGGCACGCAGCAATATCGGATCGTAAAAGACACGATCCTGATATTGGCGGCCCCACGAGTCACCCCGGGAACGATCGGGGATGGTTTGCTTGCTACACTGCCGGCGGAGCCATCTCCCTCCTATGCGGCATCACCGGGTGATATAATCTAAAATAGGAAGAAATCGGCCCGATATAAAAATGTATTATGAAATGCAGAACTACAAAGCCACCAACTCCGACCGCAGAAAACAAGGAAGTAAGGAAATCCCGGACCTTCTGAAAGACTTAGGAAGCCGACGGTGTCAGGACAGCGTCCTTTGCTGTCCGACACCGCTTCGTGCTTCCTGTAGCGCAAGCGGTCTTTCAAAAGGTCCGGGATTTCCTTACTTCCTGTCTCTGCGGTCTCAGATGTCTCTGCTGTCCCTACTGCCCCACATACTTCTTCAACGTCTCCCGCACAGCTCCCTTCCCTGCAATAAGCTCTGCAAACATTCCCTCGATCTTTTCTCCCAGTCCTGCCTCATACAGGTTTACTGCAAAGATCGTCTCATCCTTTAAGATCGGCTCCAATGCCTTGTGAACGTCATTTGTTTCGCCAAGCTTTATCTCTGAAACATATGCCTTTACCTCATCCAGTCTCGGATCAGGGCTCTGCTCAAATGGTTCGCCCTCATCATTGATGCCCATCAGATAACGACACCATCCGGCAAGCACAAGTGGAATCAGTGTCAATGAATTCACATCAAGATCTTCTTTTGCCATATATGATTTTATCGTCTCGCCAAAACGGATCGGAAGTTTCTGCGACGTGTCAGTCACGATACGCTGCGGAGCATCCGGCATAAACGGATTTGGAAGCCGGAGTTTCAAAACCGCATCCGCAAAATCCTTGGGGGCGATGATGCCGGGATCGACAACGACCGGCATGCCCTCCTCATAGCACATTTTTTCTACAAGCGTAGACAATTCTTTATCCTTCATCTCCTCGTAGATCAACGTATGGGAAAGAAGACATCCATAAATAGCAAGTGCTGTATGGAGCGGATTCAGACATGTACAAACTTTCATTTTCTCTACCTGATCTACCGTCTCCCTGTCCGTAAACAGGATTCCCGCCTGATCAAGGGGCGGCCTGCCATTCGGGAAGGAATCCTCAATCACAAGATATCCCGTCTCCTCAGAATTTACAAATGGTGACGTATAGGTATTTCTGCTCGTGACGATCAGATCTGTATCTTCAAAACCATCCTTTGCAAGCATTTCCTTTACCTTTTCATCCGGTCTCGGCGTAATCTTGTCGATCATGGACCACGGGAAAGATACCTTTTTGTCATCTTTCATATACTGCTCAAATTCCTTTTCCACGATTCCATTCTTTACCCATGCCTCAACAAATGCCATCACACCTGCTTTGAGCTTGTCCCCGTTATGAGAACAGTTGTCCATACTGGAAAGTGCAACCGGAGCTTTACAAGTCTGAAAACGCCGATAACAAAGCGCTGCCACACGTCCCATCAGATGCCCCTGTTTTTCGGGTGCCTCTTTAAATCCCTGCTCTACAACCGGAAGAATATTCCCCTTTCCGTCATAGATGCTGTAGCCTTTTTCTGTAATTGTAAAGCTTGCCATCTGGAGAGACGGCGCCTCAAAAATTTCAAATAATCTCGCAAAGTCATCCGGCTCACTCTGGTCTGCCACAAGAGCCTCTACGACACTTCCGACCACTTTTTTCTCAATCGTTCCGTTTGCCTTCAGAACGACAGAGAGGCTCAGGCTGTCGTAAGGCTTGTATGCCTTTGTGATGATTTCATGGTCAAAACTCTCCGCTACGATGACTCCTTTGTTATAACTTCCGTCATTCAATAACCTCTGAAGAATCTCTGCCGGGAACGCACGGAAAATATTTCCTGCCCCAAAATGAACCCATGTCGGATTCTCCTTCGTATTATTTTTTACCTCTTCTCTGTCATAAGAAGGCAGTTCATATCCTTTTTCTGCCCATACGCCAGAGACTTCCGTATTCAAATCTGTTAACTTCATAATTTCCTCCATCTTTTTACTGATTCTTTTTGATCGCTTCCCACAAGCCGTTTAGATAAGCCACGCCAAGCGCCCTGTCATAAAGCCCGTAACCAGGTCTTGCCTGCTCATCCCAGATCATACGTCCGTGGTCAGGGCGGATCACACCGTCAAATCCCATATCGATCAGTGCCTTCACGATTTCATACATATCAAAATTTCCATCGGAAGAAAGATGAGATACCTCATGGAACAACTGATCATTTTCGTATTTAATGTTCCGGATATGTGCAAAATGGATCCGCTCTGCAATCTTCGGATTGCGGATGATATTCGGGAGATCGTTGTTTAAATTACTTCCCAGTGAACCCGTACAGAATGTAAAGCCGTTGTAAATGCTGTCATTCAGGGATGCGATCTTTAAGAGATCCTCCTCACAAGTGACGATGCGCGGCAAGCCGAACACATCCCATGCCGGGTCATCCGGATGGACTGCCATTTTGATCTTATATTTCTCACAAGTCGGCATGATGCCGTCAAGGAAATATTTAAAATTCTCTCTGAGCTTATCAGCTGTTACATCTTTATACTTTTCAAAGAGATCCATGATCTCATCTCTCCGGTTCGGCTCCCAGCCAGGCATCACAAATCCGCCACTGGCCTTTTCGATCCGGTCAAACATCTCACTGGCATCGATACCGTCAATGATCGAAGAATCATAGGCAAGTGCCGTCGAACCATCCGGAAGCGGCATCGCAAGATCGGTTCTCGTCCAGTCAAATACCGGCATAAAGTTGTAGCACACAAGATGGATATCTGCCTTTCCCACTGCCTCTAACGACTTATTGTAATTTGCGATCAACTCGTCTCTGGAAGGCAGGCCGATCTTGATATCCTCGTGTACATTGATGCTCTCGATCCCGACCAGTTTCAGTCCCTTTGCCTCAACTTCCTTTTTTCTCTTCATCACATCTTCATAAGTCCACGCCTCTCCGGCAGGAATATCATGAAGCGCCGTGATCACTCCACTCACACCCGGTATCTGGCGGATCTGCTCAAGTGTCACACTATCGTTTCCCTCGCCATACCATCTCAATGTCATCTCCATTTCTCATTCATCCTTTCTATAATAAAAATTCAAATTGGTTTACAGATAGATTTTTCTTCCCTTTTCATCTTCAATGCCACATTTCCGATAAAAATATGTATTCACCTGGTCGCGCCATTCCCTTGCATTGATAAGCTGTCTTTCAAACCGCTCTGCCACACACTGAAATGCGCGCTCCTCAATCTTTCCTTCCAGAGAAGCCCATTCCTTCTGGAACTGCTCCACCTCTTCCACACCCTCAAAATGCGTATCATAGATATGCTGGATCAATGTCTTTCCGGTCTTAAGCATGTGATCATACGACACATGGTGGAAGAAAAGCAAAAGCTCTTCCGGGCACTTTTCCATATCCGCATAGAGCGAACGCCACGGCTCATTGTACTGGCTTACATATCCGGTTCCTTCCATCGTCCGGTCCACGCCGATCCCATGAAGATCCGCCCGGTGATACGTCCCCCATCGGTCGTATTCATACCCATCGATATTGGGGCCATAGTGATAATGAGGCGTCACCATCCAGCCGATTCCAAGCGGCGCATTATATTTTTCATAAGCAGCCCACGAGTTACAGAGCATCGGTACAACTACATCCACTACATCCTGTTCTTCCGAGAGCGACAATTTTGTCCACTCGGCGGCAATCTCTTCCGCCGTCAGAGAAGCATCCATACAAAGCCGTCCAAAACCGTAAAGGTTTGCTGCTGCAAGATCATTTCCTGTCCAGTTCTCATCATCTCCGGTGTTGATCACACCGGCCATTCCACAACAGGACTGCCCGTAACTTTTTCCCGAGACAACTTTTTCTACAATTGTCTCCTCTCCGTCCCCATATGTGTCGAAAGATAAAATTTCCTTCCACATCGGAACGAGATAGCACAGATCGATCTGCTGTCCCGTATACTCCTGTGCAATCTGGACCTCAAGGATCATATTCGTTTTCTTAAGTCCTCCAAAAAGCGGCGAGACCGGTTCTCTGACCTGAAAATCCATCGGCCCGTTCTTGATCTGCAGAATGACATTGTCATCAAAAGTTCCGTCTAGTGGCATGAAGTGATCGTATGCCGCTCTGGCACGGTCTGTCTTCTGGTCCCTCCAGTCCTGTCCGCAGTTATACACAAAACATCTCCAGACGACAGTCCCTCCATAAGGCGCCAGCGCCCTCGCGAGCATATTAGCTCCGTCTGCATGGGTGCGCCCATAGGTAAACGGTCCCGGCCTTCCCTCCGAGTCCGCTTTTACAAGAAATCCGCCAAATCCGGGGATAACATCATAAATATGCTTTACTGCTCCTTTCCACCATGAAATGACTTCTTCATCCAGTGGATCCGAGACAGCGATTCCGCCAAGTTCCATCGGTGCGGCAAAATTAACACTCAAAAACAGCTTTATGCCATACCGGGCAAACAGATCCGCATATTGTTTTACCTGATCTAAATATACATCCGTTATGAGATACGTCTCCTTCTCATGAACATTTACGTTATTGATCACGATCGCATTCGTTCCGATCGAAGCCATCAGGCGGGCATACATTTCTATTCTATCATTGTAGAATATTTTATAATCGTCATAGAAAAAGGATCTGCCCGAATACCCTCTCTCAATACTGCCATCCATGTCATCCCAGTGGTTCATCATCCGAAGCGGCATAGACGGGGTACACGTATATGGCAGCTTTTCCGCCAGCTCTCCCAGACGAATCATGCGCAGAAAGGCAAATACCCCCTGCAATAACGCTTCTTCTGTCTTTCCCGTGATAATAATGCTCTCTTCTTCTTCACGAATGGCAAACGTCTGTCCCGCCAGCCCCTCGTCTTCTGCGTCAGTCTCCATGTCTCCATCCACCTCGAGACATACCGCCGGCTCCTCCATGATCTCATGGCAGAGACGGACCGTCTCACCAAGCATCCCGCTCATGGAAACACAATATTCCTCTCCCGCAGTGGCCGCCACTTCTCCCTCTGCCAGAAGCACCGGGTGATAATAACATGGTCTTTTCTGTGTTTCTGAAAGCGGCTTATGATCCAGCCAGCATTTTGTATAATCCGTCGAATTCATAACTTGTACCAACCCTCATTTCTACATTCATTTTAATCCCCATTTCTACGCATGCTCTTTGCACACAAATCCTATTCCGGGATCACCTGAGCCTCGCCTGTATGTTTCACAAGGTACTTCTCCGGCTCTGTTCCGGTCAGTTGCACACTTCTTCTGTCAGGCAGGCACGTCCCCACGTAAACCTCATAATCACAGGCATTTAAAATTTTGACGCCTTCTGTATTATACAGAGCAAAATCCTCTGCCTTTACTGCCAGCGTAACCTCTTTTGTCTCTCCCGGTTTCAGGGACACCTTCTTCAGTGCCTTCAATTGGTAATTCGGCGCATCCTCCATACAGGCTTTGATGTATACCTGTACCGTTTGTGCCCCCTCGACTTTTCCGGTGTTTTGGATCGAGGTCCGTATCGCAATGCTTTCTCCTGCATTGATCGAATCAGCGGAAAGTTCGGTGCCACTTAAGGCAAAGCTGGTGTAACTCAATCCATATCCGAATGGATACAGCGCATCCTGTTTCATATAGCGGTATGTCCGGTTGTTCATCGAATAGTCCTTAAAATCCGGTAATTCTTCTGTGGTGCGGTAGAACGTAACCGGCAGTTTCCCTTCCGGACAACATTCGCCAAAGAGGATCTCTGCGATCGCTTTTCCTCCTCTGGCTCCCGGATACCAGCCCTGAAGAATTGCAGAAATATGCTCGTCCGCATACGGAACAGCAAGCGCACTGCCTGAAAGAAGCACGAGTACAACTGGCTTTCCTGATTTTACCAGTTCTTTTATCACTTCTTCCTGAAGTCCCGGAAGCTCTAATCCCGGCTTGTCCCCACTGGCAAACTCATTTCCTTCGTCTCCCTCTTCTCCCTCAAGGCTTGCGTCCAGTCCCATGCAGGCGATGATCACGTCAGAAGCCTCTGCCACAGCACGAACCTCGGACATACGGTCATTTCCCTGTGACAACCCCTGGATCCGGTCTTTGCACAAATGGCATCCTTCCGAATACATGACTCTTACATCCTCTCCCACATATCTCTGGATTCCCTCAAGAATTGTTATATACTCCGATGCGGTCCCTTCATAATTTCCTACGAGGGCCTTTCTGTTATTGGCATTTGGTCCGACTACTCCAATCGTCTTTATCCCGGATCGGTTCAGCGGAAGCAGGTCATTTTCATTTTTCAGAAGTACCACACTCTTTCGTGCCGCCTCTTCATTTAACTTCCTGTGCTTCTCACAATCCACCACACTGTAGTCGATCACATTATACGGTACCTTCTCCTGTGGATCAAACAGCCCAAGCTTCATACGGGTTGTAAACAATCTTGTCACTGCACGGCTGATCGTCTCCTCTGTCACCAGACCATCCTTTACGGCCTTTAACAGATTTCCATATATATTTCCACAGTTCAAGTCACACCCACGGTTCATCGCAAGAGAAACGCTTTCTACAGGTGTAGATGTCACCATATGGAATTCATGAAAATCTTTGATCGCCCAACAGTCTGACGTCACATGGCCCTGAAATCCCCACTCGCCCCGAAGGATATCTTCCAGAAGCCGCTTACTGCCGCAGCAAGGTTCATCGTTCGTCCGGTTATAAGCCCCCATCACGACTTCTACACCGGCTTCCTTTACACATGCCTTAAATGCTGGCAGATAAGTCTCCCTCAGGTCCTGCTCGGAAGAAATCGCATTGAAACTATGTCTCTCATCCTCCGGCCCGGAATGCACAGCAAAATGCTTGGCACACGCCGCCACCTTCATGTATTTTTCATCTTTCCCCTGCATCCCCTCGATAAATCTCACACCAAGCCTTGAAGTGAGATACGGATCTTCACCGAATGTCTCATGTCCGCGTCCCCACCTGGGATCCCGGAATATGTTTACATTCGGAGACCAGAAGGTCAAACCTTTATAGATATCATAATCTCCAAATTTTTGCTGGGCATTGAATTTAGCACGTCCCTCATCTGAGACAACGACAGCGACATCTTCCATAAAATCTTCATCAAAGGTCGCCGCCAGTCCGATCGCCTGAGGAAATACGGTAGCCGTTCCTGCTCTTGCCACACCATGGAGCGCTTCGTTCCAATAGTTGTAAGCTTTCACATCCAGCCGTTCGATCGCCGGCGCCCCATGAAGGGTCTGGTAAACCTTCTCCTCCAGTGTCATCTCTGCCACAAGTGCCTCTGCCCTTTCCTCAAAAGACAAAGATTCATCCAAATATTTTTTCATCTCGCTCATTTCTCTCTCCAATCTACTGCTTTATTAATGTAGCATTTCATTTGATCTATTTGAAAGAGATCATAAAATCTCTTTATTTTCATATCCATAACTCCCCACACATATAAAATATATTTTAAAACAGGGCTGGACAAAACAAACACATTGTTCATTCTGCACAGCCCTGAAAATTATTTACCCATAAAATACCGGCAAATTACTTCGAATGCGAAGCTGCAAAGTTTGCATACTTCTTATTCATATCACTGATGATACTATCCCAGCTTGAGGAAATCGCCTCGATTTTCTTCGCTGGTGTTGTTGCTCCTGCATATACGGAATAGCAGAAATCACCGTAATCAAGTTCACCAATCAGCGGCAGATAGGATGTCTGTTTGTGCTCATCTTCTGCCATCATTACCAGAGTCTCATCTACAGCACGGTCATCTTTGAACTGATCATAATATGGCTCTTTCCATGCATCCTCCGGATCATGCTTCGGAGTCGGCTCTGTGTAAAGATCATATGCAAATGCAATTTTCTCTGCCTCTTCCTGGCTAAAGCAGCTAGGCATAACAATAATGTTGTCGTTTGGCGTTGTCTTGTTTGTCGATCCCTTATTAGCCTGATTATATGGGAACATAACAAATCCCCAGTTATCTTCCATGGTAGAGAATGCGTTGATCTCATAAACCTCTGCGGTCTGCATAGCAACCTCACCATCACGGAATGCAGCTTTATACCAATCCCAGTTTGCTCCCTCTGGTTTTGGCATAATGTAACCTTTGTTGTAAAGGCTCATACCCCAGTTCATAGCTTCCAGGAATTCTTTTGTTCCGGTAGCATTTACATAATTGCCATCTTTGTCACGGTCTACAAATGTCGCATTGTTATTTGCTGCGCACATTGGCAGATAATATTTGGAGAAGCTGGCCAGAGCATACTGGTCGGTCTTACCATCACCATCTGAGTCAACCGTAAGTTTCTTACAGTACTCCTCGAATTTATCCCATGTCCATTTTCCGTCTGCCTGAAGATCGTATGGCTCATCCTCATCAATACCTGCTTCTTTCAACATACGTTTGTTGAAGAATACACCTCCACGAGGCTCAGCCTCCGGATTCATTCCCCAGATACCATTTCCGATGCTCATGATCTCTACTACTGTCTGATTCCATTTTTCCTCTTTGAAATCAAATTCCGGCAGAGTAGAAAGGTCATACATAAGTCCTTTCATAAGCGGTGCGGAAACCATCTCCTGATACAGGTAGAACAAATGGCAGCTTGGGCTGTTTGACATTACACCATTTACATATGTCTCCTGCTGATCTGCATAAGCATATTTTGTCTCTCTGGTGATCTCGAAGTTATACTTATCCATAATCTCTTTTCTGTATGCCTCTGTATCCTTCGCATACTGGGAATCCCCGGTCTCACCGGATGTGTACCAGTCACCAATTGTCACTGTTATACCACCAAGGTCATCAAAGGTCTTCTTGCTGGTCGAAGAACCATCTGAAGAATCCGAACTACTTGAAGAATCTGATGTAGTACTTGTTTTCTCATCTCCACATCCGGTCAGACAGCCAATAGCAAGCGCCACTGTGAGACCCATTGCAAGCAATTTTTTCATGTTTGCTTTCATATTTTTTTACCTCCTTATAATAATTTTTATTGTTATATTCTTCCCTGTACCGGGTTGAATAATAACTACATCTTAATACCAGACTGGCTCAAACTCTCTACAAAGCCTTTCTGAGCGAACAGATACAGGATGATGAGCGGAATGATCATCATAAGCGTACCTGTGGCGATCATCCCCTGCGAATAAGCTGTCGTCGCCTTTTTCGCAATTCCACGTACATCGAGATAACTGTCCAGTGCTCCGGCAATATTCGAAAGTTTCGTTGAAAGGAGCACAAACTCTTCATTCAGGAACAGATTCGAATAGAAAGAATCCGTCCACTGCCATACATAGGCAAACAGGAAACAGGACGTAATGATCGGCTTAGCATCCGGCAGCATGATCCTTACAAAAGTCGCTACCTTACCACATCCGTCTACATAAGCTGCCTCCTCAAGCTCCTTCGGGATACCACGGAAGAACTGGCGTATCATATAAATATACAGCCCGCTCTTAAGTCCCATACATCCCAGACACATAAGCGCATACGGCGTCAGGGAATTTAGAAGGTTCAGTGGCTTCCCGCCATTGAGCAGGGAAAATATCCCAAAAATATCAAAGTAACAGAAATTCAGGAAAAGGGACGACTGGATCGTAGACGGTGGAACAAGGATCACAAGGACCACTGCCCCAAACCACAGTCCCTTTAACGGGAATTTGTATCTAGCAAAACCATATCCTACCAGTACACATGAAATGATCTGAAGGACACTGACAAGCAACGAGATCAATGCCGTATTGGCAAGCGCCTGCCAGTATTTCATAAGATAGGATGCAATCTGATAATTGCTCGTTGTAAAGTGACGCGGTATAGCCACGATCGTAGAATCATATAAGTCCCTCTCTTCCATGAAACTCAATGAAACCTTGTTCAACAGTGGCTGCAGAATCATGAAACACAACCCAAACAACAATACTGCACGTACAATCTTATAAAAAACATTAAAAGAGACTTTTCTCAATAAGTACCCGTTGGATTTTTTGTTTCGTTCGATAAAGGTTTTAAATTTATTCTTTTTATTCATAATAATACACCCTCTTAGATATAATCAGCGAAACAATACCAAGTATGACAATGACACATAGGAAATATACCCAGGCTATCGCCGAACTAAATCCATAATTCATCTTTGTTACCTCTTCGGAAATCTTCGTCATGACTGTATTATCCGTCTTTAAGAAGAAGTCGATTACGGTATATATTACGTTTACGAGTATCATAGAGCTAACCATAGGGAAGGTGATCTTCCAAAAGCTCTCCCATGCGGTACAGCCCTCAATCTTTGCAGCTTCAAACATACTTGGTGAAATCGTCTGCAAAGCCGACAAAAACATGATGATCTGGATACCAGAAGCAATTGCAATATCATACACCTTATTGATGATATCAAATACATACTGGAACATCTTAGCCATCGGGCCGCCACCTGTAGTAATCAGTATGTCTTCCAACACTCCTGTCACACTGGCATCGTTCGACGTTTCGGAAATGACATCCTTCATATCATTTAAAAGTGAGTTGTTGTACTCAATACCTACGATGACACCAGAAGAAAGAATAACCGGGAGGAAAAAGATTGCTCGCACGGCACCTCTTCCCTTAAAGTTCTGATTCAGTAAAAGCGCAATAAAGAAACTGAATATCAGAGTGGCCGGAGTATTGATAATCATTGTGACAAGTTCCTGGATCAGAAACGGTACAAACTCTGCATCCACAGTAAAGGCATCCTTATAGTTCTTGATCCCTACCCATTCCATGCTAAATCCTGTACCATCCGACATCGGTGATACTTCATTAAATGTCATCAAAAGCGACTTTCCTAACGGAACAACCATAAACAGGATAAAACCAAGAATAAATGGAGCAATAAACAAATACCCTGCTACCGCATTTTTAAACGCAAGTGTCTTTTTCTTTCTCTGTCGTTTCATTTATTGTCCACCTCCTGACTTAAATGTAACAAAATCTCTCTGCGGAATCGTCGTTCCCTCATAATCATAATCTGCATAATTATAATTTACCACAACCGATTTACCGCTTTCATATGTCGTCTTATAAACACCATTTGCAAGTTTTTCATGGTTAACGATATACTGGCTATAAATATCACCAAAGTTCGAGTTGAACTTATTATAAAGTTCCACTGCGGAATCTTTCCAGTCCATAAAGTTACATGCATAATACTGGGTGTACTCTCCATCCTGAAGCACGCTTGTCGGTGCATTTATGAATGTATAATACAATCCTGCTCCTGTCTCAGCAGATTTTAAGATCATATCTGTCTGATCTTCGGAAAGATTGATCGCACTACCCGAGTAATTTACAAGTCCATGAAGGACAATCTGGTAAAATGGTACTGACTCATCAATGATGTTGACAGCTCTTGTGTCGATATCCAGATCGGTCACATAATCCGAATACGGTATCGCATACTGGTTACCGTATGTCGTCATCATCTTGTTTCCACTCTCTTTCAGCGATTTCATCTTATCTACCTGCATATTCATGGAAGCTTCCCTTGAAACTCTGCTCTTCGGATTATAATCGCCGGCCAGCGTATTTCCAATATCCTCAAAACCGATGTTTGTCACTCCATAAGAAGCAATACTGGAAAGATAGCTGTCAATGTTACTGATCGTATAAGACGGTTTTACAAGATAATACAACTCACAAAGCTCATAATCTTCATTCGTCTGGTATACGATTGGATCAAGTGTGTACAATTCACAGATCTCACGGCTTACAAATTTTGCCGCATCCCGGTTTACACCAAATCCGTCAAACAATTTATCCTTCATAACATACATAAACTTCGCATTTAGGAACAAATCCAGACCGCCTGTACTGCTGGCATAAGTAGCAAGGCTCTTGATATCCGATTTATCTCCAAGCCGCCCGACTAACTCTACCTTCGCTGCCGATTTCTGATTCACACCGGTATTGAACCAGCCTGTATATTTCGCATTCAGGCTTTCCACTCCGGCGCTCTTTAATTGCTTCAGTATTTCTTCCGCTTCTGAATAAGTCGTAAGCGCCTGGGAACGTGTCACCGGGTAACCAAGAATATGTTCTATATTATCCACAGCACCGATCAGTTCCACTGCCATTGGAACTGTCGCATTTTCCTTTTTCGTCAGTTCCGGATACCGCTCCATCAGATACCCACGGTAATCCTGTGCCATACTTACATAATCCATCTTATCGGAGAAAATATAACGCTGTGTCAGATTTTCCTTCGGGAGGCTCTCCTCATACGAACGAACTGTCGTATCGGATTTTTTGGAAATATCCATATCCTCACCATGGATCATCTTATATACAAAACGTCCATAGTTATAACCATTATCTTTTCCTGCGATATCTGCTTTTACGCTCGAGTATGCACTTCCCTCTTCAGAAACACAGACAAAGGAGCCTCCAACCGTCTCGTTGGCAACAGCAAATACCGGGAAGGCAGATCTTGACTCATCCACTACCATCTTACGGCTGATACCGTAATCCCAGCCATACATCTCACTTAAGTAAGTCTGCTGGCCTGTTTTTCCGTTATTAAAATTAATGATTCCTCCCGTACCGTCTGGTACAAGTACAAATCCTTTATCCTGTGAGTTCCCGGCTCCCATATAAGGAAGTACCGAAAGCTCTACGATCGGATAATCCAAATTATACTCGATCTTTTCCATCGGAACCTTAACGACAAGTTCTCCATCTTCCAGAATATACTGGATCACAATATCAAAAATCGGCTTACCACTGTTTCTTGATACATTATATGGCTCACTATCCTTATTCCGGTCCTCTTCGGTATAACCAAGCTTCAAGAAGATCGTCTCAAGGTTTTTCGCTTTGGCATCCGTAATCTTTTCCGTGAGGTAATAAACTGGTTCCTCCTTCAGATCCGGAAACATCTCCAGCGCCTTCTGCATCTCCGAATCATCGCCAGCCTCTTCTAACTCCTCATAATTATAATGGGTATAATTACGGGTTATCGTCTTCTGGTCTGACTCCGACATCTGATCCATATATTCTTTCATTCTGGATTCTTTGATAACAAGCGGACATACAAACAGTTTTTCCAAATCACCGATCGTATAATATACGTCGATCTCGTTCTCACTTACCTTCTCGATCCGGTAGTTTCCGTCGGAGATCGAAGAATTGTAGTTATTGATCTCCTTCTGGGTATCCGTACTATTTGAATAAGTGAGCACCATCGTTGCATTCAACACATCTTTGAGCTGGCCTTTTGCATTTGCAAACGCCTCAATGTCCTCTGGCGTCGGATTGGACCGATAAACGTTTCCATGTGCTTTATCTTTCAGCACAAATGTGGTCGAATCCTTATCCACTGTCAGCTCCAGTGCGCTATTACTGATCGTTTCAGTCTTACTGTCTTCATTTGTATATGCAGTAAGTTCCTTATAGCCTGTGTTGGATTCCCCACAGCCTATCAGTGCAAACATGGAAGCGATCGCAGCAACTAAGAGTAAACAAAATTTCTTTTTCATCCTGACCATTGCCCTCCTTCCACTTAATAGAACCGGTAAATGATTTCTTTATACAAGGAATAGAAGTAAGAGAAACCATCACTGATCAAACTAAAGAATAATACCAACAGGAACACGATAACTAACATCCCGACCGCCGAGAAAACAAGCGAAGCAAATGCTTTTCCAAGAAGGAAATCATGGATCATCATAACCGATGCCACAATCAGAAGGCCGCACCACACGATCGAAAAATATCCGAAATACATGTAAAATGCACCCTCTTCTTCTGTCACTGCATTACTCAGCAGGATAAGAGGAAGCTGAATCAGTACATATGGTGTCATGGCATATGCCGTCCCCATATATATGTCCCTTAAGGTACCCTTTCCTTCAAACAAAGTCGTAAGACACCAGTTTGCGATACAATAAACGGCAAATGGCACTAAAAACGACAAAATCTCCATCAGAAGGTTTACGGTTCTCCAGTTTACCGTATAGAATAAAAAACTCGTAAATCCAAGCCGGAGCAGCTTTGTGAACAGCACCAGAACGACGATCGTATTTGCTGCACCGATCGATCCCCTTTTCTCATGGGTCAGATCCCAGAAACCATCAAAGGGACGAACAATACAGTGCATACAGTAACGCAGGGACTGTCCATAGGAGGCCCATCTGTCTCTATCAAGAATCCGTTCTTTTATACTCATCCTTTCTCTACCTCCTTTCTGACTTTCCTTACAAATCCGTACCCATAGCCTAAAACAATAAGAATCACCAGAACCGTAATAATGATTCCGATATTATCCTCAAACCACTCTTTACGCCAAAGCTTAAACGCCTTTGAATAATTCGTAAAGTCAAGTTTTAATTCAAAATATTCCATGGCTTGCGTGTATTTATCCTGTCTCAGATAAGCACGGCCGATGCCAATATAAGCCTGATCATAATTTCCGTTCATTTTCAGAACCTTCTGCCAGATTGCTGCAGATTCCTCATAATGACCAAGTTTGTATTCACTGAGCCCTTCATTAATATATTTTCCGTACTCCGTGAGGGTAAACTGTGTAATCGAACCAAGGTTCTCATCCATCACCAAAAGGGTATCCCCAAGATCTTCGATCGCACATGGATTGATAAAGTATCCTGCTTTATATCCGTGACCGCCAAATGCATAAAGCATATTCCCCTGAAAGTCATAAGCAAAGACACGCCCTCTCGTACTGTCAAGAGCATAGTACACATCATTGTCAAGACAGGTAATATCGACTAATTTAGAGGCTCCGCTCATCTCACCATTCGGCGTCCACCACAGGTCACCATATGGTTCTTCGTAACCATTTCGCACAAGAATATCTGTTCCTTTTGCGTTCAGCTTACGGATTGGCTGGGAATTCGCCGGGTTGCTATCCTCGTCACCAGCAACAGCGATCGTTGCATAAATAAACCCTTCGGAATCGAGACAGAGATTGCTGTACTCAGTCGGTACGAACAATTCCATACGTTCCCTCTGCTTCTTTGTCGCTACCATTTTCCACAGATACTCAAGAAAATTATATGTAACCTTGCTGGCACCTACAAATCCGGTGAAAGATCCGTCACTCGCAAATTCCATAAATCCTTTGTTCACATTCTGAACCTGTGTAAAGATACGGTTCGAACTGTCAACTACCAGTTTCTGCGGAAGAAAATCCGTGGACTGGTCTACCGTCTCATCATCCGGTCTTGTAATGATCTTAACCAGTTTGCCATCCGGATCCAGGTGGACGATCCTCATATTGCCGGTGTCAGCAATATACATATTGCCTGCATCATCCACATAAACATCCTGTGGTTTACTGAGCGGATCCTTGGTACCATTATTATCAAATTCCTTTATTTCGCCCATAAGCGTAAAAGCATCATTTTCATATTTCAGCTTTACGATCCTGCTATTTCCCGTGTCTGCCACATACATATCTATTCCATGTACATATAATCCCTGCGGATCCACAAAGTTTCCGCATTCAAAATCGGAACCGGTGATCGTACGTGTGACAGAATATGCATCCGGTGATTCCCTGTCATATCCCCAGCAATCATATGTATATGTATAATGATTGCCATCTGAGCTTGTCGCCCCAGCATCTGTACTTCCAAAAAGGAGGGATGCTGTCAGTAACAGAACCAACACGGAAGTGAATTTCTTACATACCTTCATTTCTCATCCTCCTTTATCAGTCTTTAATACCTGAACTTGCCATTGTTTCCAGAATGTTGCTCTGTGCCATAACAAATATAATGACCGGCACGCTCATAACAACCAGTGTAGCCGCACCACCGACACCGGCACGGGCAACTCCGGCACTCATGATCTGCTGCAGCGCATACGGCAGCATCTTATATTCCTCAGAATAGATATAGATCTGTCCGTTGTTATTCCACAATGCCTGTACGGAAAAGATCGTTACCGTCAGCCATGCCGGTTTTACGTTTGGCATAACGATCTGCAAAAAGATTCTTCCTTCTTTCGCACCGTCAATTTTCGCCGCCTCAATAAGCGCATCCGGAATCTGTTCCATAAACTGCTTCATAAGGAAAAGTCCCATCGGAAGCGCAAATGCAGGTACGATCAACGCCAAATAAGTATCTACCCATCCCAGTTTCGTCATGATCAGATATGTCGGAATCTGGAGCACGTATACGTTAAACATAAGTGCTGTCTGGCACAGGCTGAAAAATCCTTTGCTTCCCGGAAAGTCATACTTTGCCAGTACATAAGCAGCCATCGATCCGACGATCAGATGTCCCACCGTACCCACAAAAGTGGTCAGCACCGTATTAAACACGTAACGGGTAAATGGTACATACGAACTTGACATAACAACGAGCAGATCCTGAAAGTTGTTTGTCGTCGGGTTTTTCACCAAAAATCTTGGCGGATAGAGATAAATCTCATCCAACGGTTTAAACGCATTACTTATGTTATAAACAAGAGGTAACGCAAAGAATAAACCAAACAAGATCAACATTATGTAAATACCAATATCGCCGCCCACGGAACGGTTGGGTTTTCTTTTTTTGAGTTTAAAAATTTTCATCTCTACACTACCTCCTATCAGGTTCCAACCTTGTTGAGCAATGCCCTTATCGCTTTGTTACACAAGATCATGACTAAAAACAATACTGTCGCAATGGCAGAAGCATATCCCATTTCAAATCGCGTCGTACCATAATCGATCAGATGGGTAACAACCGTTCGCGCCGCATAATCCGTACTTGGATATCCGCAGAGCGCCATCGTCTGGTCAGCCACACCAAAAGACTGTGTAATCGCCATAACGGCACCAAACAGCAACATCGGTTTCATATTTGGAAGTGTAATGTACCACAATTCCTGCCAACGGTTTTTCACACCATCCACATATCCGGCTTCAAACTGTGAAGCATCAATACCCTGAAGTCCGGCTACGAACGAAAGGAATCCGTTACCAAGACTCATCCAGAGCACTACGACAATAACGACATTCATCATATACTTTGGATCGGTAAACCACAAAATCGGCTCACTAATGATACCAAACTTGATCAAAAAACCATTGACATATCCATAAGCATCTCCACTGAAGAGGATCGACCAGACGAGATATGCCTGACCGGCAATCGTCGGTGCATAAAAGATCATAACGGCAAATGCACGTATGTATCTTGGCAGCTCATTGATGAACCACGCAAAGAGAAATGCCATAATATAACCGAGCGGGCCTGTAATAGCAGCCAGAAGAAATGTATTCTTCACGGCGATCAGGAACACATCGTCCGCAAGAAACAAATCAATATAATTGTCAAAGCCAATAAACCGCGCAGGTTCCAAAACATTGTAATAGGTAAAGCTGTAGAAGATCGACATCAATACCGGCAGAATGTAAAATGCCAGAAAGAAAATCGCATAAGGAAGCAAAAACAGGTAACATGTCTTGGATACCTTTGCTTTTTTCCAGGCAATTCCAATATTCCGTTTTTTAATCTGCATATATTTCCCCAGAAAATTCATACTTACTCTCCTTTCTCACTTATATTTGTACCATCATCCTTTGCCGTAGGCAAACCAAACTCCTCACGCTTATTCGTAAGCTCCTCATCAATATCATCACAATAATCCAGAAGGGTCTCTCTCGGATCCTCGTTTTCATTAATAACCTTACGAATGGCATTTGTAATATGACGTTCTGTATAATATCCGCCGGCAACCTGTGGCAGACCAAACGCATACTGCCACTGCTGTTTCAGAACCGTAGATTCTTTATTACTCCATGACAGTGTCTCGAAGGTGTTTTTGTTTGCTGTCGCATAACGCGCCGCAGCACCCATAACCGCCTCCAGCTCGCTGGCATAAGTACCCTGAACCTCCGAACTTGCCCACCATTTCATGAATTCCCATGCTTTGTCAGTCTTTCCACGGTCTTCTGCTCCACGGAGCATCATAGAAGCGGTTCCCCATGACTGGGTAGCCCGGTTGATCGTTCCGTCCTCCTGCTTGATTCCCGGCATCAGACCAAAGTCCCAAAGACCTTTAATCTCCGGAGCAAAGACTGCAAGTGTATTGAATGTACTGTAGTCCGCTATACCGATCGGCATCTCGCCGCTTCGGAAACGGTTCGCAAAATCGTACTGCTTTGTCAGTTTATAATTCGTAAAGAGTTTTGTATAGAATTCAAATGCCTCGATACCTACTGTACTGTCAATCGTCGTCCGCATTCCTTCCTCATCATAAAGAGTTCCGCCCCTCTGATACAACTGCGCATAATAGTTCGCCAGGTCAGGGTTCGACATGTTATTGATCTTACGTTCTACAGAAGGAACCGCAAAGGACATATTATTCTTCTGCAGGATCGGGAGGATCTTAATCACATCATCCCATGTATTTACTGTACTTACATCAATTCCAAGTTCTTCCATGATATCGGTACGGTAGAACAATACATTATAATTCTCCGTCTCTGGCAGGGCAAACAACCCGCCATTGAATTTATATGCCTCATATGCGCTCGGATTGTACTCGGAAAGCACCTCATCTACTTCTGTTCCAAATTTCGCTTTCAAATCCACAACCGCATTTCGCAGCGCATAGTTTACCGGCTCCGTCTGGGTAATATTCAGGGCCACATCCGGACCAAAACCAGAGATAACCGCAGGGAGCATCGCATTGACAGCCGATGTAGAAGAGGTAACTGTATTCGATCCTGCCGCCGCATTGATCAGCTTGACATTTACCTTAATCCCCGTCTCCGGCGTAAACATCTGGTCAACCATGTTTTTCAAAATATTACTCTGGTCACGTCCCGCCGTAATCCACACATCGATCACATCCGGATCATCGGAATCATATATGTTACCAAGAGCAGATGAATCTGCGCGGAACGAATTGACAAACAGAACACACTCATGTACCAGTTTATCAAAT
The DNA here is from genome assembly GCA_964579975.1 of uncultured Eubacterium sp. Lineage (GTDB taxonomy): Bacteria > Bacillota > Clostridia > Lachnospirales > Lachnospiraceae > Eubacterium_F. Next base: position 64,523 of record CAZOIF010000007.1, read on the forward strand.
CCATTTTCATTTACTTCCGGAAGCTGCTCTTTCGCTCCCGCAAGTACAATATAATCAATATCCATGGAAGCCCCACTCAGGTTATTGATCGAAGTTCCGAGCGAACTGATATTTTCTTTAAAATTAGAAAACATTCCCGGAATCTTATCCGGTCTTTCAACGAAAGTCTCAAGCTGTCTTGCCAGTGTCTGGGCAACTGAGATTTCTCCACCTTTCTCACCCGTATAGGCAACCACTTCATCTACAAGTTTATAGAGCCTTTTTGACTCAATATCCATTGCTTTCATAACTTCCGGATATACCGTATCGATCTGGTAATCACGGTATTCATCCGGCTCTGTACCAGTCAGTACAAGGATCTGGCGGTACATCTGGTTCATATTGAACACACTGTCCGTCAGTTGCTGCAGATAATCTCCCAACTGACCCAGGGCATTCTTCAAACGGATCGTATGTTTCCCTTTTGTCAAATGGAATTTATACGCTTCTCCCTGATCGTTCTGAAGACATTTCATCTCCCACACATTACTATATGTAAACTGAATTTCAGAAACCTCATTGAATGGAATCTCGCCATCGATATACAGGGAACGGTTTGCGATATATCCACGGTTGTATCCCTGACGCCCCTTGATACCGATTACATAATCGCCTTCCTCCGGCACCTCAATATCCCATTCAAGCCAGTCATTGGCCACTTTCCAGTTCTGTCCGCCGATCATGTCCAGAACCTGCTTTTCCGTATTATTCTGTGTTACATTTCCGTCTTTATCTTCATATTCCGTATCACTGGAAGTTCTGTCATATGTCGCATAAAGAGATGGCGATGAACGCCGGATCGCAGTCTCGCCCTGAACTTTCTGGAAATAGTCCGAAGCCACATTGTTCGCTGCCCCTGCATTTGCCGTTGCATATTCTTCATAATCCGGAGTACTTTTCGGGTTTGCGACAACCAGATTACGCAGGACAAGTTTTTCATTTACGCACGTAAGCCGTATCGTATTCTTTCCTGCCTCAAAGTAAAATTTATAAGGCTCCAGCTCATACCCTGTAGCATCTTCCATATAACAACTCATCCATGTGCGGTTTGGATCCTCGATCTGCGTCGGACGGATTTCATTTCCCTGATTATCTTTTTTGACCTCACCTTCATCGGTATACACACGTCTGAAAGCAATCGCATCGGCCCCGGAAAACGGTACAGAACCATTGATTTCAACCTTGGTTTCAATATCGACTCCCCGGTCGTCCTCATCGGTCGTCGGATAATACTCCGCCATAATACCATAATATCCAGCCGTCTTTACATCAACCTCAAACTCCGCGAATCCCTCTTCTTTGATCTGAAGCGCATCTGTCTGATCGTCAGACGGACCCACATTGCTTCTCTTTGAAGCACCGCTGCTGTCTTTATAATCAAAAACATCTACCTTGTAAGTGTTTGCTTCGCCCTCTGGCACAGAATCTCCATGAGCTGTTTTATACAAGGCATACCGATCTTCACGACCATAATCCTGTCCGGCCGCCTCCAGATCCTCGCCTTCATACTTGTCGGAGTTGTCGCTTACAGAAGTACCTTTTATCTTGAAAAACGCAACAAGCGCCGCTATCACCACAACCAAGATCAGGAATGTCCGTAAGCCTTTTTTCTTCATCAACTTTGACATAGTTGTCGCAATCTCCTTTCCTTTTCTCTTTTTTTATGCGTTTCGCACAAAAAAAAACCTGTTTTCGAAACGCACGTTTGAATTCTTTGTATAAATTGCATACAGTTTGTAAATAAGTATATCATTCTTTTTGTGACATGTCTATAGTTTTGAACACTTTTTTTATGAAATATGACTAAAAAATGAACGCTTTTTGATAATTTTATGTTCTCTATTTACTTTATCCCCAGCCTATATTAAAATAATTTCTATACTTATTATACACATTAACTAAATTTTAAAGGAGATTTCATCATGAACAATCAGTTGGTTTATCCAAATCCCATTTTATCCGGATTTTATCCAGACCCTTCGATGTGCAGGGTAGGGGATGACTACTATCTCGTCACCTCCACTTTTGCGTACTTCCCGGGGGTACCGATCTTTCACAGCAGGGATCTGATCCACTGGGAGCAGATCGGAAATATTCTGGACAGGCCGTCCCAGCTTCCTCTGGAGGGTGCGGGCGTAAGCGAAGGAATCTTTGCCCCGACCCTGCGTTACCACAACGGCACCTTTTATATGATCACGACAAACGTAAGCGCAAAGACCGGCAACTTTGTCGTCACCGCTACCGACCCGGCCGGGCCATGGTCTGATCCATATCCTCTTGGTTCCGAAGGCATCGATCCTTCCCTGTTCTTTGACGACGACGGAAAATGCTACTACTGCGGAACCAAGCCAAGACGGGAAGGCGCCCGCTATTACGGCGACAATGAAATATACATCCAGGAACTCGACCTTTCTACAATGAAACTGACCGGGGAAAGCTATCCCGCATGGCACGGGGCGCTTCGCCATGTCGAATGGCCGGAAGGACCGCATATTTATAAGAAGGACGGCTGGTATTATCTTCTGATCTCCGAGGCCGGAACGGCACACAACCATGCCGTATCCATTGCAAGGAGCAAAAGCCTGTTCGAACCGTTCGAGGGCAATCCGGGGAATCCGATCATGACACACCGCCACCTCGGCTTCTCCTATCCGATCGTAAATGTCGGGCATCCTGACATCGTGGAGACGAAAAACGGCGAGTGGTGGATGGTGCTCTTAGCTTCCCGCCCATACGGCGGTTACTACCGGAATCTGGGAAGAGAGACGTTTCTTGTGCCTTTTACATGGGAAAACGGCTGGCCTGTGATCAATCCCGGAAAGGGAATCGTTGAGGACACGGTAAAGGCACCTGACCTTCCGCTGGCTCTGACAAAAGAAATCCCGGGCAGGGAAGACTTTAACGAAGATAAACTGCCTCTCCACTTTATGTATTTGAGAAATCCGGTGTGTGAAAATTACTCCCTCACGGATAAAAAAGGCTTTCTCTCCATGAAATGCGGACAGGATCTTTTGTCCTCCACCGGAGTTCCAAGCTATGTATGTGTAAGACAGACCGACTTCTCTTTCCGTTTTGATACCTCATTGGAATTTGATCCGGCCACCACAGACGAACAGGCTGGTATCGCTATTTTCCAGAGTGACGGATACAACTACCAATGTCTTCTTGGCACAGACGAAAATTCGTCAGTCCTTTCTGTGCTTCGCACAAAAAATGGGGCAACGGACACACTCCGGACCATGACACTCGACGGAAAATACACAAAGCTCACACTGAGGCTGGAAGCAGACGGGCAGGATTTAGCCTTCCACTACAGTACAGATGGCAGTACATTTACCACGATCGAAGACCAGATCGATGGCCGTATTCTCTGTACGGACGTTGCAGGCGGCTTTGTCGGAAACACAATGGGCGTCTATGCAACCTCAAACGGAACAGAAAGCAACACATGGGCTGCTTTCGACTATGTGGAATATACCGGTGCATAAAGCCCGGTGGCGTGTACATCCGACGGAATCTGAGATGAAGTGATGAATTAATTTTCAAAATGGATTGACAAGAAAAAAAAAGAATGATAATATATTGAGTGTTGTGAAGGAATCTGACAGGCATACATACTTTCAGAACTCCAGTCCTTCGTTACATATGCGGATGTGGCGGAATGGCAGACGCACAAGACTCAAAATCTTGCGGGGGCGACCTCGTGTGGGTTCAAGTCCCACCATCCGCAGTATATAGCACCAAAAAGAGGATATCAAGGATATCCTCTTTTTTAGTTCAACATTGTCATTCGTTCAACGACGCCAATTCCTGTTAAATCCCTTTTGTGTGACAGTTCTTTTACTCGGTCCGATAGATCTGGTATCTCCCCTGCCATTCGCTTACCATAGACTCTTTCTCCGAAAGTTTTTTCCCGAGTCCTTTTGTATACGTATCAAGAAACGCCTGATCTGCCTCATCAAGCTTCAGTTTCTTTCCACACGCAGCCACATAGTAATCCTCAAGTTCCCCATTCCGAAATAAACATGTAATATTTTTATGGTTCAGCTTTTCCCAGCAATCTTCATGTATCATATTGGAACCATAAAAAATGGAATTATTTTTACAGAATGTGATTACATCCGTCTCTCCACCTACACATGTAGAATACAAGAAATATTCACCGCTCTCAGTCACATTCTGTATGAATTCCTGATATTTCCCCGGCGCATAACAGGTAGGTATTCCAATGTATGCCATAAGCTCGACAGAAGTTTCTTCGGAATGTCTCACCATAAATTCAACGCCCTGGCTATACAGATGATAGAAATAATCGTAATCCCACATCGTTTCCTTGTATTTTTCTTTATTCTTTTTTTCCATATCTGCGATCTCCTGCATCTTCTGCGCAAATCCCGGGAATCCGCATGCCTCAATCCCTGCAAGCTCCTCTGGCGCAAAACTGTAACTTCCCGGATCAAACTGGAGTTCACCTACCATACAAATTGCATCATCATCGACTCCGACGAGCTGGGTACGTTTGTTTTGCAGATATTCCGTATTCCCCATTTTCTCCAGAGACATTTCAACCTCTTCTCCATCCTCATCGCTGCCCCCATCACGGCTCTCTTCTACATCCGCTTTGTGGAAAAGCTCCTGTTCGCAAAGTTTTTTCATCCTCTCCGGAAGCTGCTGGTAAACGACATACCCCTGTTCTTCCATCGTTTTTACTTCTTCTCCATCCACCATCTCATCCCATACCTCATACTTCCATGTACCATTTTCCCGCGCCGTATAGACTTCTGCTTCACAAAAAGCCACAATCCCTGCCAGACATACCGGAACCAGAAGTATTGCGATCAGCATCCTGAATCTTTCACTTTTCATTTTCTCGTCACTCCTTTCCGTCATTTTTCGTACCTCCTCTTTCTCTTTCTCTCCAATACGATCATTGTACCGTTTAGGAATAATAAAATAAATCCTGCCACGATCACACTATATAACCAGAACAGAAAGTCCTGCATTCCGGACTGAAGATGCCATCCCATCACATCATCTAAAGCCATCACAACCACAGTTCCACAACCAAGAGAAATCCCTGTAAAGATAAATTCCATGACCACCTTGGAATTTACAAGCGCATTATTGGATTCCCACACATTCCATCTCTTTTTCAGGGCAAGTAAAATAACTGCTACTGCCAAAAGGAAGAAAAGAAGCAAAAACAAAAGTTTCTGGGAATATCCATCCCACCTGGCAACATATTTTATCATTGATAGAGCATCCGTTCCTGAATTCAAAATCTGCATATCCAAAACCGGGAATGACGTTATCATACTGGATGGTATCGTCCAGATCCCCAAGCCCCGCGCCGGCCCATAAAGCACTCCGTATATAGAGGTAAAATAAACCGGCGCAAGCAAGACTCCTGCCCCCACAATATAAGCAGCCACCAGATTATGGATATAAAGTTGTGCCGCAAATAAAATGAGAAACATTACACTCATGCCCACAAACATAAGCAGTACAATCTGTCCGATCATAAAATAAGTATTTCCGCCCACAGAAGCTCCCGGTATCATGCTATTGATCTCATTCATCCTGTCGCCATATATCGAATATACCACGGTCGCCGTCAGTCCATACACGAGACAGAACACGAAAATAACCGCTTCTCCAACTCCCACCTTGATCCATGTTTTTTTCCACTCCTTGACCGGAAGTGTCCTGAGAAAATCGGAAATCCCCGCCCGGTTTTCCTGATAAAAGATCCGGCGGATCAAAAGCGCTTCCATAAAAATAATCACAGCTGGATGGAATTTTTCCATGATCCTCACCCACTCATAGAGGAAGCAGTCCCCATATTGTCTACCCGAAAAATAATACGGAAAGGAAAATGCCAGATAACCGTCCAGACAAATATCCCTCACACGGTTAAAAACAAGTACAAACACAAACACTGTGTACAATATGCCTACAATCAGGACAGGCAGCGCTTTTTTCACTTCCCGTTTCATATAAGTTCTCTCTGATCGGTTCATTTCTTCTTCCTCCTTCTATTTGAATAAATAAACAGCTCCTCCAGGGAAATCTCTGTCTTTTCTGCCAGATCTGCTCCTTTTTCCATAAAGAATGCAACTGCATCGTCCACATCCGGATCCTCTGTGCCGCGATCTGCCGAAAGCCCTCTGTCCCACAAAAAGGTGTACACACTTCCGATATTCGAATAATTGACGATCCGTTTATCATCCAGTACACCTTCCGGTATACTTTCTTTAAATACAACCTGATATTTCCCGATCTGTTCTTTCACGCTGTCCAAATCTCCCTGATAATGTACGCCCCCTGTGTTTAACATCGTAACCGTATCACAGATTTTTTCCAGTTCGTACAGATGGTGGGTAGAAATAATGACCGCCACTTCATCGTACTCCACCTTTGTCACGATCTGTTCGAGCAGGTCGGCTTTCGCCATGGCATCCAATCCGGAAGTCGGCTCATCCATTACGATCACATCCGGCTTCATCGCCATATTTAACATAAAAGATACCCGCATTTTCTGTCCCTTGGAAAGATGGCCGATCTTCTGTCCAAGCGGAATCTCAAAAATCTCATTCAGTTTGTTAAACTCCTCCCTGTCAAACTCTTCGTACATTCCCTCATAAAAATCTACCATAGCTTTTACTTTATATTTGGGAAAATAGTTACAGTTATCTGCCACATATCCAACCTTTTTCTTCACATTAGGATTGTCATACACATCCTCCCCGTCAATCCGGATTTCTCCCTGATCCGGCATCAGTATACCGGTAATACATTTGATCAACGTCGTCTTTCCGGAACCATTCGGACCGATCAGACCATGTATTTTACCCGGCTGTACTTCAAAAGAGACATTTTCGACCGCCGGCTTTTCGCCTTTGTTATATGTCTTTGTCACATTTCTTACTTCTATCATGTTCTTCCTCCATTCCGCTATCACTTCCACAGGGCTATTTATTATTTGCAGTGCATCCTCTATCGGGCCACGCTGCTGTACAGCTTATCCAGTTCTCCCTGTACCTCCTCTTTGGAAACCCCCATATAAATCAATTCCATACATGCCTGCCGAAAAGCAGCAAACCCTTTCTCTAACTGGGAGCGGTTGGGCTTATTCTCACTTTCCTCTGCGATATAGGCCCCCTTTCCCCGGATCGTAACGATGACGCCCTGGTGCTCCAGTTCACTATATGCTTTGGCCACCGTCCCCGGCGTCACCGAAAGCTGCAATGCCAGCTTCCGCACGGACGGCATACTGTCTCCCGGCTTTAAATACCCTTTCAGAACAGCAACCTTCACCTGGGAAATAATCTGCTCGAAGATCGGCTGGTTACTCATTGGACTTATCTGTATCAAATCATCACCTCCCTGCAACAGGTATTATTTCAGTTGTACCATCTGTATCATCCGTACTAACTGTATCATTTCAAATGATACAGTTAGTATACACCTCTTCCTAGAATCTGTCAAGTAAAAAAAACGCGTTGCCACCCTGTTCGGGCAGACGAATTGATCTACAAAACGCAATTAAGTCTGCCCGAACAGGGTGGCAACGCTGCTTAGTATGCTCCGCAAAGGGAGAATTTTTCCATCACAAGTCCTGATTCTGTTTTCCTCTTCCACCTCCCCTTCCGTTCATCGTCTGTATTGTAATGGACACTGCTTCTTCTCCGTCCACAACGACAGTAACCATCGAGCCTGGCTCGACATCCGATATCGTTGCCTCTGTTTTTTCCTCTCCCTGCTGCCGGTATACTTTCGTGTCACTGCTTATGAGAATCTTCTGTGTCTGCTCTGCGGAAGGCCCGGCGTCACGATCCGGCCGTTCTTCTCCCTGCTGTCCGGCTGGCGGTGTTCCTTCCGGTGGTTCTTCTCCCTGCCGGAATGCGCCACCACTGACACTTTCCGGACGGTTTCCATCTGGTTTTTCACCATTTGGTTTCTCTCCGTCCGGCCTGTCACCGTCTGGCTTTCCATCTTCCGTTTTTTTACCATCCGGCATCCCACCCTCTGGTTTCTCACCTTCCGGCATCTGGAACACAGCGAGTGTAAGATCACTGTCAGATACTGCTGTCACTCTTCCCATAACTTCTGTCCCGGTATCATCCGATCCACTTTTCCCACAAGCACTCATTCCCATCACTACCATGCTGAAACATACTACTGTAATCCATTTTTTATAACTCATCCTGTACCTCCGTTTTTCTTTCCATTCTAAGACTATGAATTGAATTTCCTGTGTAGAGGATGTGTAAAATCTGTGTCTATATGAAATTCTTCCCCTCCTTGAATCTAACTTGATGGCACCATCGAGCTAGATCAACGATGCCGGACAAATCCTTGTTCTATAAAGCGCCTCTATTCACCACCCCTTTCTGACTTGCTTTTGTCAAAAACCCGCTTATTCCCTGTTTTTCAGCACCTCTGCCGGCAAAATTTTATTGACACGCCGCATCAGAATCTGGTTAATAACAAAATATAAAATCAATATTGCCCCAAATAGCCCTGCATACATCTGCCAGGAAAAAACAAGGTTGATTCCGCAGGCAACATTCGATACCAGATACGGATACATACTGTCCATAATGATTTTAGACAGCGGAATCCCCAACAGGGCACTTACTATCACAATCAGCAGATTACCATTCAGGTACAACTTTCTGACTTCCCCTTTCCGATATCCAAACACCTTCATCAGAGAGATCGACATTGCCGAACGGTCAATCATCACCTTCATCATCAAATACATGACAACCACAAAAATCAGCACAGAGGCAGTCGTCAACGTGAACACCATCGGCATCATCTGTTTCACAAAGACAGAAGAGCTCTTTTCGATTTCTTCCTTGGACGTAACAGCGTAAAGCCTGCCGCTGTCAATAGCAAGGGCATGATCTGCAAACACGATATTATAATAATCCTCATCCTCTCCCATCAGTTCCCGCATACTGTCAATATCCATAAAGGCAAAGAAACTGGTGGAATATGGCACAATCCCCTCTATCGTAAAGGCATAATTCCGATCATTTTCCTCATCCTTCAGAACCAGATCATCGCCCGTTTTCAAATGATATTTCTGTGCCATTGACGAAGAGATTTGTACTTTGTTTTCTCCACCAAACGATTCATCTCCCTCTTTCACAATATCAAAATAAGGATTATCCTTGTCGATTCCCAAAAGTGTTACATCCAGATTATAACCCAGCACTTCTTTTTTCATTGTGACGCCATAGGCAGCTTCTCCCCCCTCCGGCACATCCTTCTCCGGATATTTATAGGTATACATATATGCAAATTTCGTATCTTCACTATTCTCGGTTTTTATATGTTCGCACAACACATAGCAGTTCAGCGAAAGCATGACAACCAGCAGGGAAATGAACATCCCTATCAATATAGTAAAAGCAGTTCGCCTCTCCCTGAGTAATTGCCGGATCTGAAAGATATGTACAAAATTTCCGCTATGAATCCTGATATTCTGCGTCCTTCCATTCTTTTGCTCATTCCGAATCAGCGAAAGTGCCGGCTTTTCCAGTTTTTTACGGATAACCAAAAAGTTAGTCAGTGCAGCTACAACAGGCGGCATGACAATCCCGTATAACAACAGGTAGGGTTCATATATCGTATCGAGTGCCGGAATAGAGAAATAACCATATACTTCCTGCATCTGCGCCCTGACTCCGAGATCACTATAACCGAATGCCGTTCCGATCACTCCTGCAATCAGGGTAATCAACACCGGCAAAGCCAGATAATGCCGTAAAAGTTCATTTCTTCTAACCCCCATGGCATACAGCGTTCCAATAATACTTGCTTCCTGTTCAATACTATGTACCACAAAAACTGATATTACATAGGCAAACAGGATCAATACGATCACACCTGCTGCCAATCCTGCCGCTTTATCAATGAACTTATCATTTGCAGCGCCTCTGATCCGCCCATTGTCATCCGCTGGTAGAAACTGTGTTAATTTAGAGAGTTTAATAGTAAAATGGTCATCCAAAAAATCTTTTGCCTCTCCGAAAAATTCGCCAAGTCCGTCCTTTAGCTCCAGTTCCTGCAGTTTTTCCTTTAACTCCTGTCCAGTCAGTTTTCCATTCAGCCGATAAGCGTAAATATATTCCTCGGAATGAGCGCTTTTCTTTTCCTCTTTTAAACGGTCGTAATCTCCATCTGTCAAAAATCCTACACCAAACAAACTGCTGTCCACGGCACTGTCTGATAAATCCCGTAAGGGCGTATCATAATCCGGTGAAGTGCCGATACCACACACTCGAAAAGAATGCCCACCGACTGATATCTCATCATCTATAGAAATCTCATGCTCTTCACAATATCTTTTTTCCAGCAAAATTTCACCCGATTCCTGTGGTAGTTTCCCGAAATCTGCCTGTGGCAAATCGATTTTATTCCTCTGTGAAAACACGCGCAAAACGGAATCATCCTCCAAGGAATCATATTCCATGGAATAGTCCAGATAAAAATGGGGTTCGAGTGTGATTCCCTCCTCCTCCAAGACAGATTTTTCCTCCTCCGTCAAGGGCACAAACAGGCTGAACTGCCCATCCTCTACCTGGTTTTCCTTCGCTGCCTCTGCCGTACCTGTTATGATTGTTTCCGCTGCTCCCACCATACTGATGACCACATACATTCCCAAAATAATCAGGAATCCCAATGCCAGATAGCGGAATACATTTTCTCTGAAATCCCGGAGAATCCGTTTTCTAAGTATTTTCTGCATTATAAATCCTCCAATTCTGCCGCCGTCACTTTCTTCTCATTCCGATAATCCTGTTTGATCTGTCCGTCTTTTAGTACAATGACCTGATCCACCATATTTTTAATGGAATTATTGTGAGTGACAATCAGCATCGTTGTGCCATATTTTGCATTCACTTGCTCAAGCAAAACCAAAATATCCCTTGATGTTCTGGAATCCAGCGCCCCTGTAGGCTCATCACAAAGCAGCAGCTTCGGATTTTTAATCAATGCCCTGGCAATGGCGCAGCGCTGCTGCTGTCCACCGGAAAGCTGCGACGGAAATTTATTCTGATGCTCCGTCAAGCCTAATGTTTCCATCAATTCTTCTAAATCCAGCGGACTGTCTGTCAGGTATTCACACACCTGAATATTTTCCCTGACCGTGAGATTCGGCACCAGATTATAAAACTGAAAAATAAAACCAAGATTCTCCCTCCGATAATCCGATAATTGATCCTGCGGCAGGCCAAATATTTCTTTTCCATCCACCTGGATCGAACCGGAATCCATCAAGTCCAGCCCCCCAATACAGTTGAGCAGTGTGGACTTTCCGGAACCACTGGTGCCCTGGATCACACACATGGTACCCTGGCTGACAGAAACAGATACCCCTTTCAATACCTGGGCAAAACTCCCACCCTCACCATAGCTCTTTTTTAGATTCTTTACTTCAAGATACATCTTTTTCCTCCATTCTATATCAGCATTTGTGCTATTAGATTCGATTTACATAACATTGTTATGTAAATGTTATGTTTTTACCGCACAACATTCTCATGTCATGCGGCTTATAATAAGCTATACAGCAAACATTTCTACTATCATATAGCTACCAGCATCCGGTTACAACATTTTCCTATCACATGAAAACAGGCCGTTCCAACCTGATACCAGATAAACAACGATTTCCCCAATCTGCCTGACTGCCTTCTCCTCATCCTGCTCATGAGTCAGCAAATGAATAAACGCATCAATCAGGATATGCGACAGCCAGTGGATCATGTAATGTTGCGGTTTCTGGATGCCAAACTTCTCGGTCATCCGCTCCGCCAGCCTATCATAATGTTCTTCGATACGATCTGCAAACCGGCTCGTGATATCCTCGTAAATGCTGCCCTGACTTTTCGTCAAAAGGATCTGAAAGATATCATAGTGCTGGTACATAAAATGTACAATCTCCTTTGCCGCCTTGATATCGGATGAATCATCCTGTATGGCGACAACTGCTGATTCCATACTCATTTCCTCCGAAAAGTGTGATTCCACTATTGAAATCAGCCCTTTGAGAGGTTGTGCTACAAGCTGTCTCAGCAAATCTTCCTTATCCTCAAAGAAAAAGTATAGGGCACCAGTTGTTACTCCGGCGTTTTTGCAGATGGTACGCAGGGAGGCTTTCGTATATCCTTTGTCAAGGAACTCCTGTTTTGCACTGTCCAGAAGCTTATTTCTCGTTTCCCTATCCTTGCCCAAGCAAGCCGCCTCCTCTCAGCATAACGCTGTTATCCTTTTTTTCAGTGTACTTTATCTTTCCCATCCTGTCAAGAGTTTTCTGCCTTTATAAGTAACGTGTTGGCACCAGACGTATCTTATCCTGTATAACGGTAATCATATGATTTATTGTCTGTATTTAGCTGTGTACCGCTCACTTCGCCCCCATTATACAATGTGTATGACGAAACAGATGTTAATTCCGGTGAAGAATACAGAATATAACTGTATTGCTTGATTGGCTTTATCGATAGCAGAACATTTTGGCTGCCGTCTAAAATTGCAAATGGTGAATTTGCGCCAAATGATGAATTTCCTGACATCCCTCCAAATGGGCCTCCAAATGAACCTCCCGGTCCTGGCTGATTCGAGCCGCCGGAAGAAGGATAACTGACTACTGCCTGATATGTTTCCGTAGGTGATTCTATCATTCCATTGCTTCCCACTGCTAACAGGGTTACTCCGCTTCCTATACAATACGTATTATCCGTATCTACCGGTGAATTGTCATTTGAAGTTGAGCCATATACAATGACAGTTCCACCATACGCATAGAATGAACCATTACAGTCAATTCCATCTCCATTGGCAGAGTATGTTCCTGACACCTGGTTTCCATCTTCTGTTACAAGTGAGAAACTGTGTGTCTGGTCATCTGCAATCATTACATTCAAGTATCCTGCCAGCACACTAAATGTATTATTGCCTAACGATACGGAAGTCTTTGTATATTGCTCCTCGGATTCATCTGCATACACATAAGTTACCGACTTTGATGATGCATTGATCCCATCATCATTTGAATATATCTTTACGGATGGTTCTTCTTTTGAACTTTCCGAGGCGCCCATAACAATTTCCCCAGCTTCAACACCTTCGTAACACTGGCTGATCGTAATATCACAGCCGTTAATAAACATAATATCGATTGCCGTAATACCGTCATCTGATGAAGCAAGATCCAGCGTACCTCCCGCGATAACACAAATATTATTACTATGAATGGCATCATCCGGTGAGCCAATGATATACTGTCCGTCACTATTTGCCGCTGACAAATTTCCACTGCTGCCACTATTCTGTCCCGGTCTGCTGTTACCTCTCATACTGCCGTTATACTTGATTCCTGTATTCGTTGTATCAACGCTAATGGTTCCTCCCGAAATAATGATTCCTCCCGAAGCCTCCTGCGTATAATTAGTTCCTGCCGTATTTTTACTTGTTTCTCCTACGGAAGTATAACGATAGGTACATGCCTTTGTACCTCCCTTAATCCCCTTGTGGCTGCCTGTATCCACATTGACAGTCTCTCTCTTTGTTGTATTGCTCGTAGTCATCGTATTATAATTTCCACTGCCAAGAGAGGTGTTATAATAATTAATTCCCGCATTTTCAAAATAAGTTTTAATTGAGATGACAGTTTTATCTCCGGAGATATTAACATTTTCTCCCTGAATACCATCTCCATAACAGTTATCAATATCAAGATTTCCGCCTTTTATGATCACACTGTAATTTTTAGCATTGACAGCATCATCTTTTGTATAAACACTTTTTATCGTTCCTCCACAAGTGATAATATTTCCGTTCTTGGACTTTAAGGCATTGCTGTAATTAGAGCGGAGAGTGTATGTTCCATCATTTATTACAATTCCTCCTTCTCCATCCTTTCCAGTACCTTTCAGACAATCTCCATTCACGCTTATATGATAAATTCCACTGTTCATGACCAATTTCCCTTTTGAAAAAATACCATCACTTGGGTTATTGGTGCCAAAATCCGTTCCAACAGGCATTGAATCCACAACCGTGAGGGTGGCCGTATCTTCTTCTCCCGCATAAGCAGAAAAACGTAATACCGCAGATGCATCACTGGCATTGATAATTGCTGTCGCCGGAGCGTCCGTATAACTGCCATTTCCTTTGAGTATGGAATCCCCTTTTAATGTTATGTTCACCGAAGTTGTGGATTTCCCTACTGAAAATACGGGATCATCTGAATCCAGTTCACTATTATCAATGCATAGGTTATCCCAAATCAAATTTACATCATCCGAGATGTTTTTTGCCACTGCAATAGTCAGATTCTTAATCGGATCATCGGATGTACCACCTGATAATACATATGTGCCTGCCGCCTTGATGGTTAATGTGGAATATGCCGTATCACTATTGTATGTAACCGTGCCGCTCTCTATATGATCAGAACTCATTCCATCTTGTGATAATGTAATGGATGGCGTATCATCTTCTACTGTGGATGGTTCTGGCATTTCCTCATTACTAATATCTGCATCAAGCATACCTGACACTTCATTGATCTTATCCTGAACCTGTACCTTACCCTCCGGATTTTGCGTACTCCCGGATGGTGTCCCCGGAACAAATGTATTTTCCGGTGTACTGTCTGGTATGTTATCTGGTGTACGATCCGGCACATTGCCCGGTGTACTGTCTGGTATGTCCGCACCCGGAGTGACTTTTGGAGTTTGACTTGCATTTACCCCCGGAGTCTGGCTTGCGTTTGCTCCTGTTTCATCTGAAGATGTAACAGATGTAGACTGCTGCGGGGCAGATGTGGATGTGACTTTTCCTTCCTGAATTATGTATTTGTATTGTTTGAAATATTTACTTTTCTTATTTTTATAGATTTTCTTCAAGTTCTTTGCTGTTACTTTTTGTGACTTTTTCACAGCATAAATAGAAAGCGTTGTCGTTTTTTTGATGTTAAATGTCTTTTTCTTTTCACTTTTGACCAGTTTGTTCTTTTTTAGTTCTCCTGATGTGGTGTAATAAATCTTATAGCCTTTTTTAGCCTTTAAAACAACCTTGACAGCCGATGAATACGTTCCTGATCTTTTACTGATCGTGTATCGTTTTGTATTTTTTGTTTTTGAACCGCTTGTTGCGGCATCAGATATAACCGGTGCATACGCAACAGAGGTTACCAACATAACGAATACCAGGATCATTGCCAAACATTTTCTTTTTTCTTTCATATGAATACTTCCTTTCTTGGTCCTTCCATCCCTTTTTCTCTAAAATACAAAAACCAATATACCTACATCGTCCATAGGTATATTGGCCCTAGATTCCATATTTTAACATCTTCTGCAAAACGCCGGTTTTATGTAGCTTACGCCTACTCAGCTTTTGCAAGAATCTCTTTTTTATTGTAGCTGCCACAGTTTTTGCATACTCTGTGTGGAACCATCAGCTCTCCACATTTACTGCACTTTACTAAAGTAGGAGCTGTCATTTTCCAGTTAGCTCTACGTTTATCTCTTCTCGCTTTTGAAGATTTATTCTTAGGACAGATCGACATGTCATTACACCTCCTTAAAAAACTCAAAACACTTTTACTATTATAACGATACTATTACCGTTTGTCAACACTTTTTTCACATGTTTTTCCATGTTTTCCATTATGCAAATACTATTTTAACAGTGCCACTGTCTCCCTTGCGATCGCAAGCTCTTCATTGGTCGGAACGACCATCACCTTTACTTTGCTGTCAGCGGTCGATACTACCTTTTCCTCACTGCGGATCGCATTCTCTTTCTGGTCGATCTCGACACCGAGATATCCGAGATAACTGCAGATGTATTCCCGCATGATATTGTTATTTTCACCGAGCCCGGCCGTAAATACGATGGCATCGACTCCATTCATAGCCGCTGTGTAAGCACCTATGTATTTCGCCACACGATATCCGAATACATCCTGTGCCATCTGTGCTCTCTCATTTCCCTTTGCCGCCGCATCTTCCAGGTCACGGAAATCGCTGGATACTCCGGACAGACCGTATACCCCGGACTCTTTATTCAGATAGGTCATCACTTCTTCCAATGATTTGCCCATATTATGTGCGAGGTACTCAATGATCGCAGGGTCGATATCACCGCTTCTCGTACCCATCACAAGTCCTTCCAGAGGAGTAAGCCCCATACTCGTATCTACTGATTTTCCATTTTTTACAGCGGTGACACTCGCACCGTTCCCGAGATGGCAAACGATCACTTTCGAATTGTCCGGATCAAGTCCTAATAACTCGATCGCCCGGCTGGAAACAAAACTGTGGCTCGTTCCGTGGAAACCGTAACGGCGCACTTTGTATTTCTCATAGCACTCATAAGGCAGCCCATACATATATGCTACCGGTTCCATCGTCTGATGGAATGCCGTATCAAAGATCGCTGTGTTCGGAACCCCGGGCATGATCGCCTGACAGGCACGGATCCCGATCAGGTTTGCCGGATTATGTAACGGGGCAAGCGGATTACACTCCTCGATGGCCGCCATTACTTCCTCATTTATCACAACCGATGAGGCAAATTTTTCTCCGCCGTGTACGACACGGTGTCCGATAGCATCGATCTCCGAGAGGTCACGGATCACACCGTATGTTTCATCGGTCAGTTCCTCTAAAACCATTTTTACCGCAACTTCATGATCTGGCATCTCTTTCTCGATCACGATCTTTTCCCCACCTGCCGGCGTGTGGTTCAGTCTTCCATCTATCCCAATCCTCTCACAGATACCAACAGCCAGTGCTTTTTCTGTCTCTGAGTCAATCAGCTGGTACTTCAGGGAGGAACTTCCACAATTAATGACTAAAACTTTCATTCGATATCCTTCTTTCTTTATTCCGTCAGATGCTAAAACAACACGTTTCACCTGATCGCTATAATTGATAAAAATTCACGCCTAATTATTATACAACTGCGGTATTCAAATGTCAATCCGGGACAAAAAATATTCCGATGGAATCGGGTCCTGTGTGTACGCCAATGACCGGATCGAGCGTGTGGAGGATCACCCTCTTTACTTTTTCCGATCTCCGGAGCCGGTCCGCCACATATTTCGCATCCTCATAACAGTCCCCGTGGCTGATAAATACAGTTTGTGGCTTTGAAATATCACGCAGGGCACGTTTGACAATCTCATCCAGTGATTTTTTCCGCCCGCGCACTTTTCCCTCCTGACTAAGGACTCCGCCCCGGCTCATCCGTAAAAGAACCTTGATCTGCAGGACTGTCCCGACGAGCGCTGTGACAGATGAGGCCCTTCCACTCCGTTTTAAATGTTTCAGATCACCCACAGTAAAAATCGTATTTACTTTCCAACGGCACTGGTTGCACCAGTCATAGATCTGTTCGATGCTCTTATCCTTTTTCTGCATTCTCACAGCACCATAAATAAGTAATCCTTCCCCGAGCGCCACACAGAGGCTGTCTACCGCATAAATATTTCGTTCCGGATATTCCCCCCGCAATTTATGCAGCGCGCTCTCCACCGCATGATATGTTCCGCTCAGTTTCGAAGAAAGACCGATATATAAAACATCCTTTCCTGCTTCCAAAACAGGCTTTACCGCTTCATATGCCTCACTTACATTTACCATCGAGGTAGTGATATTCTGTCCCTCCCTCAGGTACCCGTATATCTCCTGAAACGTCTCATCCCCATTTTCTTCGTACCCCGGATACTCTCTGTCTCCCGCTACATATTTTAATGGCAGGATATGGATTCCGTATTTCTGGACGTATTTATAAGGCAGATTTGATGTTGAATCCGTCAGGATCGCAAATGTATCATTCATAAAAGTCCTCCTGTTACGCACAAACTTGCAAAGTGAAAAATTTAAAGAATCTTTCACTTTTATTTGTCTGCATAACAAAGAAATTTTATTCATAAATTTTACAAATGCCTTCCGGAGGTCCTCCATGCTGATCCTGTTCTTTCTCCTTCTCTTCATCCTCCTTCTCTTCCCCGGTATAGCAGCCGAAGGGGGAAGAAACGGCCTGATCCTGTGGGCCACAGTCCTCGTCCCCTCCCTTCTTCCCTTTTCTGTCCTCACTTCCCTGATCCGTACTTATATGCAGGGAAAACCATTTAAATACCTTCTCATCGCTGCCGGGGTTCTTTCTGGCTATCCGATCGGCGCCAAAATAGCGGCCGAACTTTATCAGGACGGCATCCTGTCCCACAAGAAGGCTCTTTTTTTTGCCGGAGCTACGAATAACCCGAGCCCGATGTTTGTCATTTTCTTTGTAGGCGGAGACCAGCTTCACCTGCCTTCCGGCATATACGTCTTTTATCTGCTCGTCCTTCTCTCATCCTTTCTCGGAAGCCTTGTTTTCTCTTTTATTGTGCCACGGCACAGGGAATTCCGGCCAGACGAAAGGAATACAGATAAAAACCGCTTGCTGCATCCGGCTCCTGTGCCGGTTTCCCGCATTTCTTTTTCCGAAACCATTGATTCCGAAATTTCCTCTTCGGTCCTCCTTCTTCTGAAAATCGGCGGATACATCATGCTCTTTTCCGTTTTTGCCACGCTGATCAAAAACCTTTCTTTCCTCCCTGCTTCATTCCGGCTTCCGTTTTGCGGACTGTTGGAGATTACTACCGGAACTGCTGTGATCTGCCAGAGCACTCTCCCTTACGCCATAAAAAAAATCCTGTGCCTTGCCATCACTACCTTCGGAGGGCTCTCTGCTGCTGCCCAGACAAATAGTGTTCTGCAAAAAACAGGATTGTCGATCTTTCATTATATTATGATGAAACTGATCAGCGGTATATTCGCTATACTGCTCGCTGGTTTGTTTCTTATATAGCCGCTCACTGTCCGCTGGTTTCTTCTTCGGCTTTCGGATCGGCTTCGGGTTCTTCCTCCGGAATCTTTCCTTCGATCTGGTCTTTCAGCTCTGCCCGGTTATTTTTTATGACCTCGATATCCTTTTTCAAGGCGCTGATCAGCATCGTGGATTTACTCTCCAATTCCCTCAGGGACGTCTCAATATTCCTTCCCGCCTGACCAAGCAGGTCACTCGTATAATAGAGCGCTGAAGTACGCACCTGGTCACTCTCGCCTACTGCCTGACTGATGATCTGCTCAGCCTGCGCCTGGGCCTGCTTCACGATCTGCTCAGCCTGTGCGTAAGCAGTCTGAACAAGTTCATTCTGATCTAAGAGCTGCCTCGTCTGTACTTCGGCCTGATTCATGATCTTCTGCGCCTGGGCCTCTGCCTCACTGATAATACCATCCCTGTTATTTATAATCTTCTGGTATCTCTTGATCTCCTCCGGCGCACACATACGGAGCGCATCCAAAAGATCATAGAGCTCGTCCTTCGAGACGGTAACTTTATTCGGATATAATTTCGATGGCTTGCAGTTTTCCACATATTCATAGATCTCATCGATCGCTTTTTCTATTCTTGACGGGTTCATAAGTAACTACCTGTTCCTTTCTTTTTCCTCATTTCACTCTTAGGAATACGTGCTTATTTGTCTTATATTCTTTTACTTTTATGAGCTCATACAAATCTTCGTCGACATAATCTACCTGTGTATGAAGCGCTGACTCAATGATCACCATAGTGCCTTCCCTTACGATGCCTGAGTGTGCGACCAGATCTGCAATCTTTGGTTCAAATTCTTTTTCATACGGCGGATCTGCATAAATGATATCAAAAACCTGTCCCATTTTCTCTAATTTTGATACCGCATACGTAACTTCTACCGGCAACACCACAGCGTCTTCCGTAAGTCTCGTCTTCTCCAGATTTGCCCGGATACATTTCAACGGCTCTTTTCCAAATTCTACCAGATATGCCTTTTGGGCCCCTCTACTGAGCGCCTCGATCCCGATCGCCCCGCTTCCACTGAACAGATCGAGAAACATACTGCCCGGCACATCATCCTGTATGATATTAAAGAGCGTCTCTTTGATCCTGTCCGTCGTGGGTCTCGTATCTTTTCCCTCCGGAGCGACCAGCGGCAGCCTTCTCGCCTTTCCCGCAATAACACGCATGATGTTCCTCCATTCGCACACATCTTTTCCTCTTATTGTATATGAAAACGTTTAACTTTTCAACTGTTTTATTTGAATAATTAGGGCAATCGCTTAAAATCACCCATGGTCAAGGCGGAGAATATCGTACTCGCTCGTCTGATATATCACTCCAACGAAAAACCAAATTGTTTCCCTTGCTTTACAAAAGCATTCCGCCGCCCTTCGCAAAACTCGCTGTCTGCTGTCGTATTTCCTGCCTTTTGACAGCATAGCCGCTCGCCGGTCCTTATGCACCACCATTTGTCACTCACTACTGCGGGCGGTCTGCTTTCTGAAAGAGATATTTCGCATCTGCCCGCAGTAGTGAGTGACAAATGGTGGTGCATTAGTACCGCTGCGTAGCGGCTTAAGTGAAAACGTGCTGTCAAAAGGCAGGAAATACGACAGCAGACAGCTCAGACATTGCTCGGGCGGCGGATTTGCAAAGCAAGGGAAACAATTGTTTTTCGGGGAGTGATATAAGGACGAGCGAGTACGATATTCTCCGCCTTGACCATGGGTGATTTTAAGCGATTACCCTGTTGAATAATAAGGTTGAAATACTTTGCCTGCATCTCATATCCTGCTTATGATGACCGTTTATTGCTCTCTGCTGACAGCCTTATTTACCGCATCGAGTAACCTCACATTTTCTTTCTTTACAGCCACACCATAATGCTGCCCGCCAAAACGGTCCCTCAAAATAACCGTGGTATCATCCAC
>CAZOIF010000008.1:0-85100 GCA_964579975.1 uncultured Eubacterium sp.
TGCCCGGATGGCTAGGATCTGCTGTTTGACAGTATCGGTCATCGTGTGCCTCCTTCCTGCTGGGGCAGGGAATCAATTACTGCCTGTTCCAGAATATCCCCGCTAAATCCAGCCGACTGGTATCCGGTCTGGATCGTGTTCAGATAATTGCCTGAGGGACTGCCGTAGGGATGCAGTTTCTCATTCATGATATAAACCATGGCATAGATCCGTCTGCCCTCCACGGTAATCCGCAATGTTTCCTTGCGGTAGAGATGGGGATAGCCCTCATACAAATCCAGACTTTGTTCATCCTTTGGCTGCAGCTGCCAGACTAAAACTGGCACCTTAAAACCACGCTTTCTCTCAATGGTCGCTACTGAACAACTCGCCCCGCCCCGGAACATAAGTCTCCAGTTATGTAAAAATGTTTGGCCGATGATTCTGGCTGTCGGGCAGCGTCTTGCCATCTGCTCCTGATTCAGGTTGGAGCCATAGGCGATATACAGCCGTGTTTTCTGTTTATTGCTCATTTGCATTACCTCCGTTTCTTGTGTTGATGTGGCTTCGGACATTCTCCCGTGAACCATACCGCCAGGCGGCATTGCCAGAAAGATGTTGGTATAAATGTTCCCGGCAACTTTTGAACTCGTCACCGATAAACCCGATGCGGTTCAGCCATACCCTCATAGCAAACTTCTCATTTTCTTCCTGCACCTTGCGGCTACTGGCACTTTTCTGTGTCAGTGCCTGATGATTCAGGGCGAGTGCCAGCACAATGTAGGCGCGGATTTTCCCAGCATGCAGTGTCCCGTTAAAGCCTCTTAGCTCAACCGTATGATGTCCATGGAAGAAACTATGCAAATTGAGAAAGTGATAACGGCTGTTGTTGTAGTGCCCACAGCGGTTTCCGGGATATTTTTCATACCAGATACTTTCTATCTGCTCAAGGGTTTTTGGTTTCTCTTTGTTCATCCGTTCTACCAGATAGGCATCCATCTTCTTACAGTAACGCATCCGCTCCGGTGCAATCTGTAAGGATTTATAGAGCAGATCATTATGTGCGTAAATGATATTTATAAAGTTACGGATACTCTGTGGCGTGTGGTTTGCCCCATTCAGGTGGATGTGGATGCCGCAGGATCTGTTAGCAAATCCCCCTGCTTTGCGCAACCGTCTTGCCAAACCCTGCACCGTATCAATATCCTCGCGATACAGCAAAATAGGACTGACCAACTCAACACTATACCTGCTGTCTGCACAGATTGTGCGGTTTCCGTTTTTGCGCTGACAGTTGATACTGCTGTCAGACATGAACTTCCATGTGCGTCCATCTGGTGTCTGAAGTTTTCTGGTGCTATAGTAATCATTGGCACTGGTAAGCGTGCCACCCAGATACTGGGCTGCGGTCTCTGCCGCTTTCTGCCGGGTAATCCCGGTAAACTCGATTTCGATACCGAACTTATTGGTAAACATTTGGCTTGCCCTCCTTTTTCTGACAGCATAGTGTGCAGCGGGGGCATCCACGGATGCACCCCGGATTTAGGGTGCACACCATGGCTGCCGTATGTTTTACCTTGTGTTTATGTTACGTGTGTTTTCTGTCAGACCTCCTTTCTTGTCCGTCTCTTTCAAGCGATTGGCGTATTGCAATATTGATTTTGCCGCTTTAATAGACGTTAATGATATTTGGTGGGGAATATATGATTTGGCGCTATGTCATGATATCCCCCTTATTTTCCACTGGCAGATACTTGGCAAGAGCAGTTTCTGACAGGGATGCTGTCTCTTTATCACTTTCTTTCTCTTTTGCGTTGTTTATCGCAATGGCAATCAGTGCCCGGCCAATCTTTTCTATGTCAGGAACTTCCCGGAAATCTGGTGTGATTTTTACATTATGTGCAGACGCCGGACGTCCACGCTTTCTTTTATTAGTCATGCTGCCTCCTTTTCTGCCCTGTGGCTGCTATATTTTCCATATGTGCGGCTTTACTACGCAGTCCAAGGGCGTGTATCACATTGACAGTTACGGTGAACATATCGAAAAATCGGATGTTTTGTGTATTCATGAGCATTCTTCCTTTCTTAAGATTGTTATAAATGTGCCAGATACCCAGACCACTGCGTCTCCAGATGTTGATTTTTGTCTAACACAACATACTCTCATCACCACCATTTCTGATCAATCGTTCCAGTTCATCATCCGTGATGACGGCAAAGAGCCGGGGCTGCCCTGCAAAAGCAGCGTGGATATGCTCAGCTAAATGTTCTTTGCGTTTTCTGCCCGGCACGATCCAGACTGCCAGTGGGAACATGCCGTGTTCTTTCTGCTCCAGTCCGCTGTGGTAGTATTTGTGGTAACGCTGGCATTTTTCTATAATCTTGGCGGGAGATTCGGTGTCCAGATCAATTTCCAGAAAATAGCGGTCTTCATATTTTGTAGATGTAAGGACAGCGTATAAATCAGGCTTAAGGGCAACCTGTTTCCCGTATTCGCTATAAACTCGCCAGCATTCCGGCTCCGGCTGCAATGCCGACAACTCCAACTTTGCCTCCCGGCTAATCGCCAAAATACGGATGGAAGTTTCTGCCACAGCAAGGGTGTGAGCTAAGAAGTAGGGACTGGGTTCAAAAAACCGCTTGCTCGGATAGGGTTTATGTTCACGCAGGCGTAACAACCGTTCCCCAGCATGGGTAGTGTGCCAGATGAGGGAGGATGAACCTGCCCGCACCCCGCCAATCCGCCGGGAGAGGCTGTCAAGCAACCCCAGATCCTTTAGTTTTTTCAGGTTACGGCTGGCTGCCCGCAGTGCGGCAGATGAGTTAGCTGCATCTGTAAAATGCAATCTTTGAACCTGCCCACTCATCAGATAACGGTGCCTCTGGACGGAAAGCAGGATATTTCTATCCCGTTCACTAAGGGAGAGGTCAAGATTTATCAACTGTTTTTTGGATAAGCGGCTGGGGGCTTCTGGGGTGCTGCCGACAGTTTTGCAATCCGTAGTGGGAACGGAGAAGGAATCGCAGACCTTATATCGGGAAAAGTCCGATACGGTAGGCGTTTCTGCTTTTGCTTTACTAGCTCCATTCGTTAGTCGGTTCGTCATGGTCGTTTCCTCCTTCCAATCGTTGTATTTTCCCATTCCTGCCCGGCCTCACATCTGCCAGAAAACATGTTAAGGTAATCGGACTCAACCTGCTCTGCCGGAATGCCATAGGCAGCCTGGCTTCTTGCCTTCAGTTCTGCGGCATCATGCAGGACTGGCGGTGGCGGCAGTGTCCTGCCCTGAATCCAGCCAGTATTCATACCGCCGGATTGGAATGAGGTATAAATCTGATACCTTGGCAGGCTCATAAAATCTTCCGCTGTCAGTTCCAGCGCCATTGCCGCCATATCCTTGGCGTCCCGGCTGTTTAGCCCAAACACGATTTTGTTCCTGGCATTGGCATCAATCCCGGAGCGAATGTTAACTGGCAGCTGGTCACGGTATTGGTGTGCCAGAGTCAGTCCGACACCAAGCCCTCTTGCCTGTGCCAAGGCGTCGGAGAGATCGGTTGGGAGTGATAGATAATCCTGTAGCTCGTCAATGTAGATTTCTACAATATGGCGTTTTTCTGCCGGAATACCTGCCCTTGATAGAGCCAAAGTCCAAGTTAATCCGACAATTAAGCTGCCCAAAAGGCGCGCCGATTCGCCACCAGTCAATCCCTTGTTCAGTGGCACAAGCACAATGCGGTGCTTATAAAATAAATCTGTCAGGGAAAACTTTGGCTTTGCCTGCCCTAATACGTTTCTCAGTCCCGGTCGGAGGAGAAATTGGCGCAGTTTGTTAAGCACTGGTTCGGTCTGTTGTCTGCGCTCCGTCTCACGCAGGGCATTAAATTGTTCCCAGAATGGTTTTAACGCTATCTGGTCTTTAATCCTGCTGGTAATTTTGTAGCGAAAACTGTCATCGGTCAGTAATGGTGGCAGCCATAAGAGCGTAGCATTTTTCACTTCCACTAGTGTCAAGAGTGCGGCATTCAGGATATCTGCAATTCTGACACCCCAGCTGTCACTCCAGATTTCTTTGAGGACAGAGAGGATGGCATCAGCTATCAGCGACGGGTTACCATAATCCTTGAACGCCAGCGGATTAAACCCACAGGGTGCAGAATCAGAAGGGTCAATGACAACTACGTCTTTTGTGCGTTCTTCTGGAATCCGCATCAGCACATCATTGACAAGATCCGCCTTGGGATCAAGCACAAGGACGCTTCTCCCTGCATGAATGTCCGCCAAAATCAGATGCAGCATAGCAGTTGATTTGCCACTGCCTGTTGGACCAATCAGATGCAGATGCTCTAAACTATCCCTTGGGGAAATGCTCAGTTTCTTAGGGGTTGCTGCATCCATGGAAACGGCAAAACTGCGGTCGTTGTTCTTGTTGATAGGACTGTGATACCAGTCAGGCGGCAGTGTCCGTCGGGGGTGCAGTCCCGCTGTCCCCGGCAGTTCATCTTCCCCGGCAGGCAACAGCAGAAAGTTTGCGAGTTCTTTTACAGAGAGCTGCAGAGGAAAGTGCCATGGGATGCGGTTGCTGTTAAGGTCGTCCGGTTTGATGGGTTCTTCATGGATATGCACCCCTGCCGTTTCTAAAACCTTAAACGCACTGACAATATTCCGTAAACGAGGAACTGTTCCATCCCCGGATACGCCAATGCGGATTGCTGCTTGGAAAATATGCTGTTCGGATTTTTCCCGGACTGCTTTCCGGGTTTCTGAAGAGGCTTTCTGCACATCGCCAAGCAGAACCTGCAGCCACGTTGCATGGGGGTCGGTCAATCCGGCAGGCACCGGGGAGGGGGCGTAAGCCCTCCCCAACACAATCTGCACGACTGTCCCTGAATGGTTTCTGTTTTCTGATAAGGCTGCCAGCCCTGCTCGGATCACTGCCTGTGTCATGTCAGTCTTGAGGGACAGCATTGGGTGGCTGATTTTGAGCTGTCTGGCAGTGTTAATTGGTGTGCGTGCGGTTTCTTCTGCGTCATGGAACTCGATATCGCCATGGGCTTTTACTGCCTTTTCTATGTCTGCGATATACCGTTTGTCGGCACCCAGAAGATAATGGATCTGTCCGTTTTTACTTCTTACCTCCCAGATGGCACCGCTTGGCGACAGGGCAGCGAGATGTGAGAGAAGTCCCCATACGCTTTCTATTTTATAGGGTCTTGCCCAGATAACCTGCTTCCAGCAGATTTGTTCAATTTGGTGTTTTGTCAAAATTGCCCACTCCTTTCTGCTTTTTCTTCTGTTACCATTGTCCCAAATCATGCTGGTGTCTCCAGACACGGTAAATGATAATAATGGCGATAATGACCAGTGCAATGGTAAGCAGTATCGGCCAGACTTCCAAAATCCAGTATGCAGCGGTGTTGATGAGAAAGGCGGCGAGTGCCAGCATGAAGGCGAACTTGAGTATCCGGATAATCAGTCTTTTTGGCGGTTCCACTCATCATCCCTCCTCCCCGAGTGCTTTGGCACTGTATTTTGGGACGGGATAACCAGGAATTATGAGATCTGAGCCGCCGGGTGCTTCGTATCCCCAGCAGTCAAAATCAGGTTCCCTATGACGCGCAAACAGCTCAAGGTATGGACCGTATGACATACGTCTGATGACTGCGTATTGTTCCTCTGGTTTCTGGCTATGCCGTTGCTGGGGGCAGAACATCCAGTTTGGTTGACCGTGGAATTTAACTGGCGCTTTGCCACGTGTCGCAAACAGACAAATTTCTGACGCATTCCGATAGTAATTCCCCAAAAGCAGACGAGGTTTAATCCAGTAAATCGGACTGCGGAATGTAAAGCCCCAAGCCTTAATCACATCCAACCCCTCCTGTAGCAAAGCGTTGGGAATCCACAAATACAGGTGGCTGTTCTCTTCTGCTAAATCCTGCACGGGCATTGCTTTAATGCGCTCGAGCGGCATGAGTTCATAATGGCTTTCTGCGCTGCGGATGCTGTTTTTTCCGCGCTGCGATGGGACTCCCCAAGGCGGATCAGCCAATATTGTGCGGTGTTTTTTATAACCGTTGATTTTGCTTTCCTCATTTTGAATAGTTTTTTCCATAGGGCTCTCCTTTCTTTTGGCTGGTGTGGTTTTGTCGGTATTAAAGCGCAAAGCCACACCAAATAAAAAGTTAAGCATAATAAGTTTCTTTAGCGATTCGACACTTGCTAACAGAGGTAGGACATCAAATAAGATGTAAATAAGAACGCTGTTGTAATATTGTCAGGAATATGTTGACAATGGCTTATTCCTCTGGTTCTTCGTCACTTTTCCAGTAACGGCCAGCCTCACGCATCATGGCTTCATAAGTTTCCAGACTATCCGAGTGGAGACGGAACTGGTCTTTGAACAAACGGTCATAGTCGTCATTTTCTTCCTGCAGGCGGCGGTAATCGCCGTAACAAACAATGAGAAAAATAACCAGTGCCGCAAGGACAATGCTGAGAATTAGTAAAATCATAATCTGCACCATCAAAATCACCACCTTTCTATGCTCTGGACAGCCTTTTCTCCGTATGCCCGAAGCAGGTCCTGATAAACTTCATTGCCAAGCGGTGCCATCTGGGAAAGATGCCCTGCCGCCATGGCAAGCGCCCCGGCTTCTTCCATGGCAGATTTGACAATCAAAGCCCGACAGCGATTTCTACCCGCGGTGTAGATGGCATCATCCATCATTGCTCGGGCAGAACGGTTTGCCAGAAATGAAGTGATACCATGTTTGGCTGGCATGGGATCAATGACTTCTCCGACATAAACGTCATGGGTTTCTGTGTTTTTGTTCTTCATAATGAAAATCTCCTTTCTGTGTCTTGCTTGTTTTTATACCTGTTTGATGTTATAATTTTTGTTATGAACAAGAGCTCTTGCGTTGAAAACACCTTACCATTTTGCTCTTGTTTTTTACAGAAAAATAACCGAAAATTAAGCGAAAATTAGCCGAAAAACGAAAAATAACCGAAAAAACATGTAAAAGATGGTGGAAATATGAATAATAAAAGAAAAATGGATGAGGCATTAGCCATAAGGAAGATTACGAAGTCTGATGATATATTTTTGCTCCTTGATCGTATTCATATGAGTGGACTTAGTAATGATGAGCCTGTCAAAAAATTATTTTGTCTTTTGTTGGGGCTAAATGAATGGGAGTATGGTCATAGTATGGAGTTCTATGAAGCTATCATTAATAGCTATGCAGACACGGAGAATCTTGAATTGCTGCATGCTGTGTCAGGAACAAAAGAGCCATATAAAAAACTTCCTGATCCAACAAAGCGCAGAAAACAGTATTTGATATATCTTTCTGAACATGAACCCAATAATGAACTAAACGAGTTCTCTACTAGAGGAGTGGAACTGCGAGAAAAGAGCGCTCTGCGCAACATAGCGAGAGGGCTATACACAGACTTTTGTGACGATAAGATATTTTCGCTCTGTCAAGAATGGATGACAGAAATAGGCTTAAATCCAGATGATTTGAAACAGCCAAAGAAAATATCTAAACCAGAAAAAATACCTAAACCAGAAAAAATACCTATGTCAGAAGGTCAGAAACAGGATAAGAAGGGCACTGGTGTAAAGAAAAAGAAGAAAACACGCCAAATGTTAACATCTATAAGCATTACCATCAATAATAAACCACAAAATTATTTGATAGGGCTTATTATTACGGTTTTAGTTTTGTTGCTTGTGTTTCCTTTTAGTTTGGCATATACGACATTAGCTCGCAACAACATAGAATTATTTGATAATATATATTCATACTTAAATAAGCCGTCTATTCAAAGTATTTCTGTTGAAGAAAATGAATTTACCCTTGAACCAGGCGAAGAAGCAGAGCCCGGTCTAATGGTAGTGCCTGCTAAAGCTGGCAAAGAGCATCTAGAATATAAAATTACTGACAGAAACATTGCCAGCATAACACCAGAATGGACAATTATTGGTAAGAATGGCTGGAAAAAGGGTTCTGACAATACTACAGACATCAAGATTTGGGGAGATGATGCTCAGCCCATTAAAATTATAATTCACTTGATGCCACCCTATATTGACAATGCAAGAGATGGGGAATACGAAAATCAAACTAATGACGGAAAGTTTGTCGATAATTATGACTCTGATTGAATTGCCTTACGCCTATTTCTATAATGAAAAAACTGTGCAAATAACATAAAGAGAATGGGGGATTTATCAATGAAAGGATTTCATAGATTTCTATTGGCTGTAATAAGTGTCATGGTTATTTCTACTATAGTCCTAATAAGACCGATAACAACATATGCCTGGGGCGATAACGGTGGTGGTCGCGAAAGCGTTTCCGTGCAATATATTAACGAACATGCCAGTGATTATGGCAGCACGCCTTTCTTCAACTCGATCGAGATCAAAGACTCTGACTATGCTTGGTATCAAGATAACTTCGGTGAAGAATTAGCAAAGGGTAACCTTCGCTATGAAAAGAACTTCGTTGCAACACGTAAATGTATCCAGCGTGCTGATGGTAGCTTAGAGGGTAACCCTAAAGATAACCTCTGGTATGGTAACAATATCAATGCCGAAGATGGTAAAACTTACCTTGTGCGTCTTTACGCACACAACAACAACCCAAATGGTTGGGATGGTGTTGCTGAAGACACCACAGTTCGCTTCCAAGACGCGAACATGGTTGCTTCCACTCTCGAAACCGTGAAGTTGGAAGACGAAAATGGTTACGAAACTGGCGAAACCAAACAAATGCAACAAGTCCAGATCAATGGCTTCATTAGCTCAAGCAATGCTAGCCCATCTGAATACTGGGACTATGTTAACTTTAACGCTGATGTTCCTTTCCACTTGGAATACGTTTACGGCTCCGCCTTGCTTGAAAACAATGGTGCTGCCGCTGGCAAACTCAGTGACGACATTATTAATGGCGGGACTTTGATTGGTTATGATGCGCTTGACGGTCGCGTTCCTGGTTGTTATGACTTTGCGAACTACGTCAGCATCCAAGTGAAGGTTGTTTACGACTATGAATTCACCGTTGAGAAGAAAGTTCGTCTCGCTGGTGAGAAAGAATGGAAAGAAAGCGTTGACGCTAAGATTGGCGACAAAGTTGAGTTCCAAATCAAATATACGAACACAAGTGATAAACAGCAAGATAACGTGGCAATCAAAGACATTTTGCCATCCAACTTGCGCTATGTCGAAGGCTCGACTAAGTTGATGAACACTCATTATCCTAGCGGCACTAACGTGCAAGAAGATTACCTCGTTACAACTGGCTTGAATATTGGTAGCTATGTTGCTGACGGTGGTAACGCTTTCCTCATGTTTACCGCAGAAGTAGTTGATGACAATTTGGCTTGTGGCAAGAACACGCTTGTCAACTGGGCTCAAGCTGGTGTCGGGACAAAAAACTCACAAACTTACACAACGATAGAAATATCGAAAGATGGAATATTTATTGTTATGTCAATAATACTCTTGCTGCTAATAATACTTTGTTTTGTAGAGATTATATTCCTAATTGTAAAAATGAATAGGCAAAAACATCACCGTATCCAACAATAGCTCTGACATAACAGAGGTGTCGTTGGTCACATCTCGCTAATACTTGACAAAATCATATGTCTGTGCTACAATGGTTAGCGTAGACTAACTTGTTTATGCTCATTATCATCAATATATCTGTATCCCTTGATATTACATATTATTGCGAAAATTGAACATGTTTTAAGAAGGTGTTCAATAACGCAATAATCAAACAATAATATCAAAGGGGGAATTGTTATGGAAGCACGAGAATATAAGTTGCCTCTTGGCGATTTGGAAGAAGGATACACTGTTGTAGCTTACTCCGGGCGTTATGGCGTGCCGGGGAAAGGTCACTATTTGCCTATAAAAGTAAATACCGTGAAGTGCAGACGTGCTGGCAAAGATATTGATATCGCTGAGGTGGTCTGTTCATCTTTGCAGGACGATGGAGATGTGGATCAGGAAGTCCGCTCGGATTACGTCAATATTCTTCACGGTCGGAACCCAGCTTGGATTCTGTGTGCGTTTCAGGTTATGATGACAGGAATTTGCCTGAAATATTACAATGCGAAGCGCGATGTTTCGGAGGAAATACACCTAAACATCGCCCGCATAGGTAGCAAAACAGAACTTCATATGGAGTTTAACGTGCCGCATGCTGATGGCAGAGCTGATAGCACTTATTGGTTTCACAATATTTTTACTCCTAGCTCCGACAGAAAACAACAATATCCGGATAGTTGGGTTGTGCTTGAGTCGATGAAGTGTTTTTCGCAAAATACGCTTACATTCTATCTTGAGGATGGTCACGAAATACCGTCATCGGGTTCTCGTGAACCAGTATTTCCAGACTACGCTATCGTAACAGAGTATATTGATATGTAATTCTTAAAGGCTCGCACCTGCATTCAGCAGACAGCGAGCCTTTTCACTTTCATAAACGCTTTTGTTTATACTTCAAAACTACGCCATCCGGATCATGCTGTGTGGTATTGACGATGATATCTCCAAGAAAAGGATAACCATGCCAGTCAGTGTCAATATGAATGACATATGACACAGGATATAACTCTTTCCATGTTGCAATACCTTCTAAGCAATAGTGTTTGCCGAAAAAAACAGTGCCTGCCTGTGGAAAAATCGCGGCGTATCCGCTGTTGCTGTGAATCCTTACAGAAACAGCGGATACGCCCAATTCTTTATAGAGGTAATCCTGATAAGATTCATCGTTAGGAGTAGTATCGTTGTAAACATTTACACCATCAATATCGACAAGAGGTAGCGCACAAAGTCACAATAAGACCAGAAACGAAACTCGCGAAGGCAATGGGATCACAAGATGGTCTAAAGGATTTGATGGTTAATAGCATACACCGACAGATAACTTTTCCCGAAATGATAAATGATTTAGAGATATCTGCTATTTGTCCAGACGATGGAACGGTTGAGGCAGTAGAATTATCGGACAAAAGGTTTTTTGTTGGGGTGAAGTGGCATCCAGAATTGATGGCCAAGAGGGCTGAATTCCGGCGGTTTTTTGATGAGTTTGTGCGAGCTTGCAGAGAGGCATAAGAGTTTTATAGCAAAAATTATGGCCCACCAAAAAGGCGAGCCATTTATCGTTTGTTAGATTGAGGAAAACTTACCATTCAGACTTTGGAAGGTCGATACAGTACATTGATATCATCTTTTTTGCTCCGGGTTCAGGTGGTATCGTGCGTATTTTGAGTTTCACATAAGGTATTTTCAGCTCTTGGGTTTTGGCATTGATTTTTTTAATCTTTTTGTCCATTTTGTGCGGGTGTCTATAACTTTCATACATTGTGGACTTGTAACCTACATAATCGTTATAATTCGCTAAACTACCGTTAGATATTGTGCTGTATTTCGTCTTCCCGGACAAAATTTTGACCTTTATCCGTGCTACATCGTGATTCTCAGCTACACTACCAAAACAATCACAGTCCCCGATATCAAAGACGGCACTTATTTTACAAACCACCGAAGCAAAATTGCTACACCGCCCATATGCCTTACTTGTGTACAGAGCCTTAAATGTCGTATAAGATGAATTATCGTGTGTATTATAGATCATTGCAGACTTACACCACATGTCAGAGCTGATAGGCAACATAATTCTTGCCTTCATCGCCTCAGACAACTTATAGAACTTTGTCTTATGCAAATACTGACTTAGTTCCCGCGTGGATACGATTAGATCGTCCAACCTCGTTGGAATATTCTCTCCCGAAATGGTTTCTTCGGAAGCAGTTTCCTTCGGAGAAGCTCCGCTGGTAAGTTGGATTTGTGTTTTACGGTCGTCGCTGCCTGCCTTATTGCGAGCGTCCTCGAGCACAGGAAGCGTTTTGTCGATATAGTCTATAAAACGCTTATGGCGTTGTTTGGCAAACTTAAGCCCATAAATATACTCCTTGCAATCCCGTGGGAGTATTGTGCAATAAGTATAGCCATTTGCCGTGTAAGTATACCCCTCAGCCATGCTGGTTGATGATCCGCTCAGAATAATCGGATAGAAATCGAACCGATATTCTGTGCACTTTGCCACTTTGTCCATCAGTTTCTCAGCTTTCTTGTGGAAGTTCTTTGTGTTGCCTTTGATTTTAAGCTTGAACTTTTTCCCACTCATGAGCTGTTTGTGGACCTTCTTTGCTGTCTGTTGGTTAATCTTCGTGATTGTGATAGTCTTTACTTTTGCTTTCGCTTTTGACTTTGTTTTTGCAGTTACATCTGTCTGTGAGAACAAAGTGCCGACGATCAACATTCCGATGATCAACATCCAGCCAAACCACGTGTTGCGAATAAACTTCTTTACCTTCTTTACCTTCTTCATGCTAATTTCCTCCTAGAAAAATACTACGTAGCGATAATAGTCAGGTGCATCTTATCTATAGCTTATAATCGTGCAGAATCTCTAGATGCCAATTCCTTAATCTCATCATTGTTTTGTGTCCAGCCCAATTCATTTCACTTCTTTGCTTTTCCGATAAATTCTCAAAGTAAGTTAATGCCTCTTCTTTTTGAGAACTAGGCAAACAATAACCGACAAACAAGTCACAAGAGAGATGGTAAGGGCGATGGCGATGTTTTTGTGGAAAATTGTCTTTGGTGCAGTGACAGCCCTAGTCTGAATCGTATAAACAATCTGTCCCGAATATCGATCGCAACCCAGAATCACACCGTTCAGCTCATCAAGACCTAATGGCACACCTTCCGTTGAGAACAAAGCTGTTGCCAATGTCGAACCATTCACGCCCCACTGATTATAAATCTTCGCTGAGCCCTCAACATAATGCAAAGTTACACCTTCTTTTGCCGTAACATAAGCCTCATCCCAAACTGCTGCTGGGCTCGCATTGCTCGAGGTAATTTTACCAGTCACCGCGCCACGTTCATTAGCAGCTAACGCTTCTGGGAAAGTTGTTGATAGTCTTACGTCTCTTGCCACACCAACATAGTTATGCGCTGCATCATTATAAGTTTCTGAAGCATCATTATGATAATAGATATATACCTCATACTGCTTACCAGCCTCAAGAATAATTTCGCTGCTATAAGCCCTGCCAGAGTTCTTTTCCTCAATTCGCACAAAGTCACGCTCATCGCCCACTGCAGCATTATTCGTAATCGAGTTAAAAGTCGCATGATCCGCTGGTGCCTCATTAGTATAAGTTGGCCGTTCTGGGCCCCAAGCCATTGCTGACGTTGGCACAAACAAAAAAGTTGTAATTGCTATAAAAAGTAATACGTATTTTAATTTCATATCAAACCTCCGCAGAGTCTTTATTTCTGGCTTTAAGTTTTGTAACTTTACGTGCCAGTATGATGATAATAATCAGACAAATGGCAACTGTGACGATATAAATTGCAGCTATAACATAAAATATTTTGTTATTTTGGACTACAACCCGAGCTTCATCCTGGATAGTCGTATCACCGACACCAGCTTGAGCCCAGTTGACAAGCGTGTTCTTGCCACAAGCCAAATTGTCATCAACTACTTCTGCGGTAAACATGAGGAAAGCGTTACCACCGTCAGCAACATAGCTACCAATATTCAAGCCAGTTGTAACGAGGTAATCTTCTTGCACGTTAGTGCCGCTAGGATAATGAGTGTTCATCAACTTAGTCGAGCCTTCGACATAGCGCAAGTTGGATGGCAAAATGTCTTTGATTGCCACGTTATCTTGCTGCTTATCACTTGTGTTCGTATATTTGATTTGGAACTCAACCTTGTCGCCAACTTTAGTATTGATTGAATCATGCCACTCCTCATCGTCAACCAAGTGAACTTTTTGTTCAACGGTGAAATCCTTTCGTGTTGCATTGTTTGATTCCGTATCGGCATACGCTTTGGTTGGAAAAGCCGTGATACTCAGCATAAAGAGTGCCAATGTTAATAATACAGAAATCACCTTTTTACTCATCTGATTTTTTTGTTTCAAATAAAACGCCTCCTTTAATTTGCCTAGATTTGTTCCTGAATAAAATACCAAAAACAAGCCTAAAACCGTCTAATTTGTAAGAATGTAACACAATGTGTATTATGTTACATTCTGGTAGGATATTTTGTTCCAAAGTTCTAATAAAAGCTATAAAAACGCTAAAACATTGATTTTCAATTGAAGACGTGACATATTATTTTCCAGTTTTTGTCACAAAAATATTTATGTTTTTATAAAAACATTAAGTGATACCTCGAATGAAGCAATTTTTTCTTGAATCATATAGATTTTAGTGTTAAAATAGGTAACAGAATACACAAAATGTTACGAGTGTCCTCTTGCTCTTGATAGGTTATACTTAGTTCTATCAAAGACAAGGGGGCTTTTTATCATGGCAGCAACAGAACCAATTAGAAGCAAGAAACAATTAAAGGCACTGGCAGGATATTATCTGGAGAAAGGGCAACTGCGTAATTATACGCTTATTGTCATGGGCGTATATACTGCACTGAGAATCAGTGATTTACTTAGATTAACATGGTCAGATGTTTATGATGAGGAACGGCAGACTTTCCATACACATATTACAATTACCGAGAAAAAGACCAAAAAACAAAAAACTATTGCACTTAACAAACAGATATTAGGCGCACTGCGTCAACTCAATCTCCATCGTCGGGGAGAGTTTATCTTTGCCAATAACCGTAGGGATGCAAAGGCAATCAGCCGGGTGCAAGCATGGCGCATTATCCGGGCAGCAGTGTCTGCCATTGGCGTGGATGGTAAAATCGCCTGTCATTCTTTACGTAAAACCTGGGGGTATCATGCAGTAAA
This sequence comes from uncultured Eubacterium sp., assembly GCA_964579975.1. GTDB lineage: Bacteria > Bacillota > Clostridia > Lachnospirales > Lachnospiraceae > Eubacterium_F. The sequence continues at coordinate 14,840 of CAZOIF010000008.1, forward strand.
GAGTGGTAAGGTATCATTGGTTGTGATTATGGATATTTATAATCACAGTAGTTATGAGATTACAAAGCGTTATCTGGGAATTACTCAAGATGATCTAGATAAAGCATATCTGGGAATGGAACTGATATGAGGACTTTGTGCGCAGCGGGACTATCTACATGGTCACTCTTAAGCCACTCGGCTTTTTTGGACAGTATGGCAACTTCTGGTCATCCATGCCCGCCTCTAACGGCATCTACGCTTACTTCTTCAGCTTCGGCAATAGTGTCAGTTTGTCCGGTAGCGGCGGTCGCTTCTACGGCTACCCCCTCCGCTGCCTAGCTAGTTAGTGTCTATAGTAGGAGGAATTAAATGCAATATGGATTGTTCAGAACAAACATAAACTTTTTCAAAAAATGGATTTATATTTGTGCAATAAGATGTTATAATAAAATCAGATGGGGTTGGAATTATCAACTTCATCTACTATCCAATTGTTTTTAATGTGAGAGGAGGAGATTAAAATGAGCACTCTTCAAAATACAATTTCCATGATGAAAACTCTGCCAGAAGCTGATTTAATCAAAATCCAGGATTTTACGAAGAAACTTTCCAAGCGTCATGAACTTGAAGCAGCTGATGAAGCGGTTGGTAGATTTTTGCCACCAAAATCACGGGAAGATATTTATAGGGACTTAGAAATCTCGAGACAGCAAGCAGCAGAGGGGAAATATCAGGAAGCCGGGGAGTTCCTTGCCGAGCTTAGGGCAGAGTATGGAATATAAAGTTGTCTTAACCAGTCAGGCTCAGCTGGATTTTAGAAATATTACCCACTATCTCCTCTATGAACTTAAAAGTGAACAAGCTACTATTAGCGTTACAGATGACATGGAGAGGACGATAGAACGACTTTCCTACATGGCTAATGGGTTAAAATTGTGTGACGATCCACGACTTCGTGACCTTGGATATCGGACAATACATTTCAAAAGGCATAATTATTTTATGCTTTATCGAATACAGGATGGCATAGTCTATGTTGATGCCATTTATCATGATTTGCAAGATTATGAGAGTTTTTGAGTAGTTTATACATAAGATTAAAAAGGGAACATAGATATACAAAACATTATTTCTGTGCTCCCTTTTATTAGTTAGCCAAAAGCCCAGAGCCAGCTCTCTTAATTATAATCCGACCGTTTCCGTAGTTCCACCCCATGTTTTTTCAAAACCTTACCCACTGTATGCCTACTAACCCCAAACTGTTTGGCAATTTGATTCAACGAATACATATTGTGATACATATCAGCAATTACTTTGACATCAAGTTTAGATTGTGCAGGGCATTTTATAATCTCCACATTTTGATCTTTTAGAACTTTTCGTATTGCAAATTCACTACAATCGAACCGTTCTTTAATTTTTTCAACTGATATACCAGCTTGATACGAATTGACGATTGTAGCAATTTGTTCCTTACTAAAGTTTATAGACTTTACTTTTAACTGGTTTACCGCAATCTCTCCGTATTCGTCTTTGTCAATTCTGTTCTTGCTATTTGCAGTCTCTTTGGATATAATACTTTTAGAAAACATATCTGGGTTTTCTCGGATACTACGCTTGAACTGCAGGACAGTCTGGTATTTTTTGGAGTCAAGCCCTGATAGGAGCATGAAGAGAGCCTGTTCCCTGATGGGAGAGGCTCTTTTTTGATGTGATAATGATTGAAGTGATAGAACGCACAAAAGTATAGAATGATGTTTCACCACAGAAATCAATTTTTAGCGCTTGTAGCTTTTTTGAAACCAATGAAATTTGTACAGTAGCGGGTATATTTCCTAATTCGGACCCGCTCCCGCTGAATAAACATGTAGCGGTACAAAGGCTGCAAGGTGCAATTTCTGCACTGCGTGCAAAAAATGCACCTTATACGCAGCCCAAGGACCGACATGTTTATACGGTCCTCATCAGGAAATATACCCGCTACTGTACGAATTTTCATTAGCTTTTTAATCACAAGCGCTAAAAATTGATTTCTGTGATGTTTCACACGTTGCACTTGCGAAAATAAGCAGGATTGTATATAATTATGGATGATCAGGGCATCGAGCTAGAGAAAATTGCGGAGGATGAGGATGAAAAAGTACGGCAGGATGATTCTGGTGGGAGGTTTGACCGCAGCATTGTTACTGTTATGCGGTATGACAGATGAGACGCTGGTTTGGGCCAAAAAACAGGCAGAAAAAGAATTTACGTTGAGTGCGGCGGGAGATTGCACATTTGCCAGTGATATCAAACAGCCCGCCAGTGTAAATTTTTTTTCGGTATATGACAAAAAATCACCGGATTATTTTCTGAAAAAAGTACAATCGGTATTTGCAAAGGATGACTTGACGCTCGTCAATTTTGAGGGGACACTTAGTGATGGCGGAAAACGGGTGGACAAAAAGTGGGCGTTTCGTGGCAGGCCTCAGTTTGTAAAGATTTTGCAGAAAGGTTCTGTGGAGGCAGTCTCGTTTTCTAATAACCATACGCGTGATTATGGGGAGAAAAGTCATGCGGATACGATGGATATATTGAAAAAGGGTGGCATTGCTTTTTCGACAGAGACGAAGACGGCGATCCGGTTGGTGAATGGAATCCGGGTGGGGTTGGTATCCGTCTCGAGTATCGAACCGGTTGGCGCGCCGGAAAGCCAGCTGAGAACTGCCATGAAGGAAATTAAGAAAAAGAATCCGGAAGTCATTCTCGTTAGTATGCATTCGGGGATTGAGTATACACAGGAGATCCAGCCGGTGCAAAAAAGACTCAGCCGGGTAGCGATCGATCTGGGGGCTGATCTTGTGATCGGGCATCATCCGCATATTATACAGGGGATTGATAAATACAAAGGATGCTATATTGTCTACAGCCTTGGTAATTTCTGTTTTGGAGGAAATACGAATCCGTCAGATAAGGATACGATGATCTTCCAGCAGACATTTGTAGTGAAAAACGGAAAATTAGAGAAAAAGAAAAATGCCAGAGTGATACCGTGCCGGCTTAGTGGGCAGAACGGTATCAATAATTACCAGCCGGTCATAAGTAAGGGAAGCCAGAAGAAAAAATGCATTTCAAGACTGAAATCATATTCGGCACCATATGGGGTAAAGGTGAGGGAAGATGGGAGTATAAAATAAATTCATGAAGAGACAAAAACAGATCATATATATGCATAAATAGCTGAATTGAAGAGCCTAAATGAGTTGAAAATGGCGCATTTTTTAGAAAACACAAATTTCAGACAGGAAATAACATGATTCACACGATATTTATGATTTCCCACCACCTGTTCCTATACAATAGAAGTTGTATACAAGTACGAAGGAGGAACAGCGATCATTATGGAATATATACTACCGCCTCTCAAAAATATAAATAACAGTAATAATGATTTTATGGGGGCATTTGTGAATTTAATGCGTTATAAAGGGATCGAATTGGATGAGAGAAGGATTCAGCTGTTGTATGCGGGAGTCAAGTTGAATTTAACTTATCGTGACGAGATAAGCCTGAGTTCCAATTTTTCTCAAGGAGTTCACAATTTTTGTGCGGAAAATAGTATAAAATTTAAGGAAATGAACATTCCCTCCGACCATATGAAGGAAGCGGTTTATGACATACTTGTAACAGACGGGCCGTGTATCATTTGCCTTGATTCGGGAAATTTCAAATATTATAAATCGTTTGTAAATGATGATGTCAGTCATTGTGTGACGGTGACAGGAATTGATGAAGGCGGGTTTCATATCGTAGATTCGTATGCATCACCGGCGCCAGGGAGTACATATCAGGGGGTATTGCCCTTTTCCGGAATCAGTGACCGGAAAACAAAGAAGCAGATCAGGATCGCCTATGTAGAGGGGAAACCGGAGGTTTCGTTTGATGATGGCAGGTTAAATCTGACTCTGGAGCGGCAGAAATATATTAATGAAAATATTTATATGGAGCCGGGAAGCAGATTGAAGACAAGTGCAGATTATTGTGAGTATATCCGGTCTGACATGTCTGTGTTTCAGGGGGCGATGCTTCGGAAAGTAGCGTATAATATCATGACGGACACCCATGTCCCACAGCTTAGAATGATCATACCGTTATTTATCAGGGAAAAAGAAAAATATACAAAATTATGCAGATTAAGTAATGACTGGCTGCTCTTATCGTATCGGTTTCTAAAAGACAGTTTTAGTATCCCTTTTCAGGGACAGGATATTTTGCTCGAAAATTACAGGGCGTTAGTAAACCGGGAGCAGGATATTTATATGCGATAGCCGGCGCAGGACGAAACAGGGTTCAGACCGGCGCGTCAGTTTATGGATTTCGAGTCCAGAAGATCAGAAGAGTACCTTTTTCTACACTTATGATTCCTTTTTTTCCGATTGCTTCATTGCTCACCCCGAGAGGGAATGTATTTGTCAGAGTTGTCCCCGTGATTTCATATTTTAGTCCCCGGATGGTTACATTTTCGCTTTTATCGCTGAGCGAAAAAACGGAAACATAACCGGTAATATCTTTGGGGATCGTATAACTGCTGTTTTGGATGACAGTCACCTCGTAATTTTCATGATAAAGTATCGCATTTGCGCCTTCGGCAGCGAGGAAGGAAAGAGCCTGGATATTGGCGATCGTATGATCCAGACGTCCTCCTAAGCCTCCATAGATCGAAAAGGTTTTGTAGCCCTTGGACAATCCGAGACGGAGGGCAAGGATCATGTCTGTGTCATCTTTTTCTGGCGGATAGGTGTATCTTTCGCAGATCGTATCTTCCCAGACTTCATTAGATGTAACGGAATCAAAATCTCCGAGAACGATATCTGCCCGCAGACCGATACGGAGCAGGTGGTCGTACCCGCCGTCGGCGGCGATGACCAGATCCTCATCGGATAATGTAATCTCACAGGGAGAAAATTCACCTGCGCCAAATATATAACAGACAGGGGTTTCCATGTTTAGCCTCCAAATGGTGTATGTTTTTCAGATTATTGTTCAAGCTTTTCGATGATCTTTATCGTATCATCCATATAATCAAAATCAAAATCTTCGATTTTTCCGGTATCAACCGCTTTCGTAAGTTCAGGGTTGATCGGAAGCTGGCACAAAACAAGAAGACCATACTGATCGGCGATTTCCTTTACATGGCTTTCGCCAAATACGGAGATTTTCCGGCCGCAGTCCGGGCATTGTGCATAACTCATGTTCTCAACGATACCAAGAACGGGAATGTTCATCATTTCTGCCATTTTAACGGCTTTTCCCACGATCAGTGACACAAGGTCCTGTGGGGTTGTGACCACGATGATACCATCTACCGGGATCGACTGGAATACCGTCAGGGGAACATCTCCGGTTCCCGGCGGCATATCTACAAAAAGATAATCGACATCCTCCCAGAGCACATCAGTCCAGAACTGTTTTACGGTGCCGGCGATGACAGGTCCTCTCCAGATGACGGGATCTGTTTCATCCTCAAGCAGAAGATTGATCGACATGATATCGATATTTGTTTTCGACTTTACAGGGAAGATCGTTGTAGAATTTCCTGTAGCCTTTTCTTTTATTCCAAATGCTTTCGGTATTGAGGGGCCGGTGATGTCCGCATCCATAATTCCGCAATGATAGCCTTTGCGGCTGAACGCAACGGCGAGAAGGTCTGTGACCATGGATTTTCCTACGCCTCCCTTGCCACTCACGACACCGATCACTTTTTTTATCCTGCTGTCCGGATGTGGTTTTTCGATCAGGGATTCCGGAGCCCTGTCACCGCAGTTTGAACTGCAGTTCGAACAATCATGATTGCAATCGCTCATAATAGCTGTTTCCTTTCTTTACTAAAAATGAGATTACTAACCCGACAGCACCGTCAGGCTAACTATAAATTTAATACGAAACCTTGATTTTGTCAATCAATTATGGCATTCTTAATAAAAAGAAAAGGAGATTAAGATGGCTTCAAGAAAAGAAAAAGGAATGGAATTATTTATGCAGGGTTACAACTGCTCTCAGGCAGTCGTACTCGCTTTTGCAGATGTGATCGGAGTAGATCAGGATCAGGTGGCCAGATTGTCAGCGTCGTTTGGTGGAGGTCTGGCCAGGCTGCGGCATGTGTGCGGGACTGTTTCCGGGATGTCGATGGTGGCCGGGATGCTGACTGCTTCATCTGATCCGAAAGACACGCAAAAGAAAAAAGAGAACTATGAGATGGTACAGAGACTGGCAAAGGAGTTTGAAAAGCGTAACGGGAGTATCATATGCCGCGAACTTCTCGGGCTTGGGACGGAGCAGACGCCGGTTAGCAGGGAATATCGGACGGGGGCCACGCCGGAGCCGAGGACGAAGGAATATTATGATAAAAGGCCGTGTAAGGAACTGATCGGAGAAGCCTGTGAGATTCTGGAAGAGTTTCTGATTAAGGAAATTCTTGAATAAGAACAGGAATTGTGATATTATAAAAAAAGTATGTGACGAATTTTATCAAAAAAACAGGCAGGAGGCATTTTTATGTTTAAGATTGTAGAGAAAACGTCCCTGAACCCTACTGTTACTAAGATGGTAGTGGAAGCTCCCATGATTGCCAAAAAGGCGGAGCCGGGACAGTTTATTATCTTTCGTGCAAAAGAGGACAGCGAAAGAATCCCCTTGACGATTTCAGATTATGACAGGGAAGCGGGAACCGTTACGATCATTTATCAGATCGTCGGTGGTTCGACGATGGAGCTGGACACGCTGGAAGCGGGGGAATACATTCATGATTTTGTGGGGCCGCTCGGGGTTCCAACACACACAGAGGGATTGAAAAAAGTGGCCGTAGTAGGCGGTGGTGTGGGATGTGCGATCGCATATCCGGTGGCCAAAAAGCTTCATGATATGGGAGCAGAGGTTCATGCTATCGTAGGATTTAGAAATCAGGATCTTGTAATCCTTGAAGAAGAGTTTAAGAATGCAAGCGATAAGATGGTCATGATGACAGATGATGGAAGTTATGGCGAAAAAGGACTTGTTACAGATGCGCTTGAGAAATTGATCAATGAAGGAAATGAATATGATGAAGTTATTGCGATCGGACCGCTTATTATGATGAAGTTCGTCTGTCTTACAACGAAGAAATATGATATTAAGACAATGGTCAGCATGAATCCGATCATGATAGACGGAACAGGAATGTGCGGCGGATGCCGTCTTACTGTGGGCGGAGAGACGAAGTTTGCCTGTGTAGATGGACCGGATTTTGACGGTCATCTCGTGGACTTCGATGAGGCGATGCATCGGGGAACGATGTATAAAGAGTTTGAGACTCATGCGAGAGAGGCAGCCTGCAATTTATTGAAGAAGGAGGCACAGTAAAATGGCAGAACGTAATATGGATATGAATAAATGTCCGATGCCTGTACAGGATCCGGATGTCAGAAATGGAAATTTTGATGAGGTAGCCCTTGGCTACACATATGATATGGCAGTTAATGAGGCGAGAAGATGTCTGAACTGCCCGAAGAAACCGTGCGTGAGCGAGTGCCCGGTACAGATCGATATACCTGCGTTTATTGAGCGGGTGGCGAATGAGGATATTGAGGGTGCATTTGAGATACTCTCAAAATCGACTTCCCTTCCTGCCGTATGTGGACGTGTATGCCCACAGGAGAACCAGTGCGAGGGAAAATGTGTGAGAGGAATCAAAGGAGAACCTGTGGGGATCGGTCGTCTGGAGAGGTTCGTGGCAGATTATCACAGGGAGCACTGTGATGAAAAGCCGGAGATGCCGGAACAGAACGGTCATAAGGTGGCCGTGATCGGCGCTGGTCCGAGTGGACTTACGGTAGCTGGTGATCTTGCCAAGATGGGATACAAGGTTACGATCTATGAGGCGCTGCATCTTGCCGGGGGAGTTCTGGTATATGGAATTCCGGAGTTCCGTCTTCCGAAAGCGATCGTACAGAAGGAGATCGACAATTTGAAAGCGATCGGTGTCGATGTGGAGACAAATATGGTCATCGGAAAAGTGCTTACGATCGATGAACTTTTTGAGATGGGAAATGAGGCAGTTTTCGTTGGCTCTGGTGCAGGACTTCCAAGATTTATGAACATACCGGGTGAGAGCCTCAAAGGTGTTTATTCTGCCAATGAGTTCCTGACCCGTATCAATCTGATGAAAGCATACCGGGATGACAGTAAAACCCCGATCCAGCATGCAAAGAAAGTAGCTGTGGTAGGAGGCGGAAATGTGGCGATGGACGCTGCGAGAAGTGCGAAACGTCTTGGCGCCGAAGAAGTATATATCGTATACCGTCGTGGTATGGAAGAACTTCCGGCCAGAAAGGAAGAGGTGGAGCATGCGGAAGAAGAGGGAATTATCTTTAAGACGCTTCATAATCCGGTCGAGATACTCGGAGACGAGGATGGCATGGTATGCGGAATGAAATGCGTGCAGATGGAACTTGGTGAGCCGGATGAGAGCGGCCGCCGTCGTCCGATCGTGAAAGAGGGAAGTGAATTTACCCTCGATGTGGATTCCGTGATCATGTCGATCGGTACGAGTCCGAACCCATTGATCCGTTCTACAACTCCGGGATTGGATGCAAACAACCATGGCTGTCTGATCACAAAGGACGAGAAGGGTGAGACGACACGTGAAGGTGTTTATGCCGGCGGTGACGCCGTGACAGGTGCGGCTACGGTTATTCTTGCGATGGGTGCAGGAAAATCGGCAGCGAAGGCGATCGACGAGTATATTCAGGGGAAATAATTCTTCCCGTGGTGCATAATAAAAATGTTTAAAGTGAATAGAAACAGCGCTGATTTGAAGTGAGTTCAAATTGGCGCTGTTTCTGTCGGGGGAATGTTTTTAGTAGATCAGGAAACAGCACTTTATGAAAGTATTATGTTAGTCTATACTTTTACTTGTGGTAAATCTGAAAATATAGTATAATTGAAAAGGATGGGGGAAAATGATTACAGAAATAATTACTTGATGATATGAAAAAGGGGAACTGTCAGGAAGATGAAAAACAAGATGGAAAAAGAGGCAAAAAAAGCATCAAAAAAAGAGGCAAAAAAATCGATAAAAAGATCACTGTTGAATGTAACTCTGGTCCCTGTTGTTATATTCGGGATCGTCATTATCGTGTATTGTTCAAACCAGCTTACAAATTCAATTTATGACGAGGTGGAGCTGGAACTGAAAAATTTTGCAAACACTGCAGTATATGTTTACAACCAGAACAATCCCGGTGAGTACCGGCTTGATAAGGGGACGTCTGTTGTTTATAAAGGGGATACGCCGGTTGAGGGTACATTTGAGTTTTTTGAGGTCTTAAAAGAGACATCGAATGTAGATATCACGATATTTTATCATGATATGAGGATTGTTACGACCATTCGCAATGAGGAGCAAAAACCGATCGTTGGGACGAAGTCGAAAGCTTATGTCCGCAGGGATGTATTTGAGGGAAAGGAAGAGCGTTTTTATACCAGTACCCCGATTGGCGGACAGAAATATTTTTCTTATTACGGTCCTTTGTATGATTCGCAGAATAAGTGTATCGGTATGGTGTTTGCGGGGAAATCTTCGAAGTATGTCAGCGAAGCAGTGCTAAAGGGCGTCATACCGGTCGCTATACTCGTTAGCATTGCCGTTATTGTTACCGTTATCGTTATATGGCAGTACTCCAGGCGGCTCGCCAGTGCGATGTGCCAGCTTCAAGGTTTTCTTATGGCAGTGGAGGATGGGAATTTCACAACAGAGTTGGCGAATACTGTGTTGGTGAGAACGGACGAAATGGGAAGGATTGGAAAGTCAGCGATCAGAATGCAGTCGGCGCTCCGGAAGCTGGTGGAAGAAGACTCGCTCACAGGACTTTACAACCGGCATTATGGAGAAATCTGGTTGAAACAGGCCCAGAGAAATATGTCACAGCAGGGAACGCGGTTTTATGTGGCAATCGCAGATATTGACTTTTTCAAAAAATTTAATGACAATTACGGTCATGACTGTGGAGATATGGTGTTAAAGATGGTTTCAAGTGTTCTTATGAACCGTATGCAGAAGAGGGGATATGCGTCGCGTTGGGGCGGGGAAGAATTTTTGCTTGTCTTTGAAGATGAAAATATGGATCAGGCTTTTTCAGTTGTGAAGGACGTTGCGCAAGATATCAAGAACATTAAAATACGATATAATGGGGAAATATTGGGAGTAACTGTCACTATAGGTATTACGGAGGGGGCCACGGATAAGAAGCTGGATGAGATCGTTAAGGAGGCAGACAGCGCCCTTTACAAGGGAAAACAAAATGGAAGGGATCAGGTTGTGTGCAGTCGGCCTGAGATAAAACAACAGGATTAGCTCGATGGCGCCATCGAGCCAGGAAAACTGTGGAGGAAAAAATTGAAAACTCTACATAGATATGTTATTCTATTGTTTAGGGTCTGGATAAATGGAACATATTAGATAATAAGTGACCGGTAACGGGACAATGAGAGGAAGGTGCATATGAGACGAATAGCTTTTTTGACGAGTGGAGGAGATTGTCAGGCATTGAATGCAACGATGAGAGGTGTGGCAAAGACTCTCTATGAGGCAGATGAGGATATTGAGATCCTTGGTATTCTGGAAGGGTATAAGGGGCTCATGTATGAGAAATATGTGAAGATGAAACCATCTGATTTCTCAGGAATACTCACAGAGGGTGGAACGATCCTTGGCTCTTCAAGGCAGCCTTTTAAACATATGAGAAAACCGGATGCCAACGGCATGGATAAGGTACTCGCTATGAAAAATACCTATCATAAACTGAAACTTGACTGTCTGGTCATACTGGGCGGGAATGGAACGCAGAAAACGGCGAACCTGCTTAGTGAAGAGGGTCTCAATGTAGTCGGGCTTCCCAAAACGATCGATAATGATATATGGGGAACGGACATGACATTTGGTTTTCAGAGTGCGGTAGATATTGCTACAGATTGTATTGACTGTATCCATACGACAGCTTATTCCCACGGCCGCGTATTTATCGTAGAGGTTATGGGACATAAGGTCGGCTGGCTTACGCTTCATGCAGGTATTGCGGGCGGGGCAGATGTGATACTCATTCCCGAGATTCCATATGATATAGATTCTGTTATCGCTGCGATCGAGAAGAGAACAGAGGCAGGAAAACGGTTCTCAATCCTTGCGGTGGCAGAAGGTGCGATATCGAAGGAGGATGCGGCACTTTCAAAGAAAGAGTATAAGGATAAATTAAAAAATAACCCATATCCAAGCATTTCTTATAAAATTGGTGCTGAAATTGAAGAGCGGACGGGGCAGGAAATCCGAATCACTGTTCCTGGACACACCCAGAGAGGCGGAAGCCCCTGTGCTTACGACAGGGTGATCTCGAGCCGTCTTGGTGCGGCAGCAGCACAGCTTATCCTTGAGGAGAAATATGGATTTATGGTTGGATTTCAGGGCGATGAAATCGTACCGGTGAAACTTGGCGAAGTGGCAGGAAAACTCAAGATGGTCGATCCGGATTCATCGATCATCCGAGAGGCGAAAAACCTGGGGATCTGTTTTGGGGACTAAGAGGTGAACGGAGGAAATAAGGTATGTCGTATCAGGCGTTGTACCGAAAATTCAGACCGGATAATTTTGGAGAAGTAAAGGGTCAGGAGCATATCGTGACTACGCTGACAAATCAGATAAAGTCAGATCATATTGGACATGCTTATCTGTTCTGTGGAACGAGAGGAACCGGGAAAACCACGGTCGCAAAGGTGTTTGCCAAAGCGGTCAACTGTGAAAACCAAGGTGAAAACGGACCCTGTGGAGAATGTGAAATGTGCCGGGCAATCGCATCCGGGACATCCATGAATGTCGTGGAGATGGATGCTGCTTCCAATAATAAGGTGGATGATATCCGTCAGGTGATCGAGGAAGTGCAGTATTCGCCCGCACAGGGGAAGTATAAAGTATATATCATCGATGAGGTGCATATGCTTACCACAAGTGCATTTAATGCGCTTTTGAAAACGCTGGAGGAGCCACCACCGTATCTCATCTTTATTTTGGCGACGACCGAGGTGCATAAAATACCGCTGACGATATTATCCAGATGTCAGCGGTATGATTTCAGGCGGATTTCGGTAGAGACAATCGCAGCGAGGCTCAGAGAACTTCTTGACCAGGAGGGAATTCAGGCAGAAGACAAGGCGCTCACATACATTGCCAAACTGGCAGATGGTGCGATGAGGGATGGGCTGAGCCTTCTGGAACAATGTATTTCCTTTTATTTTGGTGAAGTTCTTACCTATGAAAAGGTGTTGAAAGTACTTGGTGCGGTAGACAATGACGTGTATGCATCTTTTACAGACGTTCTGGCAAAAGGTGATGTGGCTGCGATGATGGAAACCATCGACGGGATCATATCACAGGGAAAAGATCTTGGACGGTTTTGTGATGAGTTGATCTGGTATCTGCGAAATGTATTGATCGCAAAAAGTACTGGACATCCGGAGACCGTCATCGATATGTCTCAGGAAAACCTGAAACTTTTGATGGAAACTGCAGAGCGGTTGGAACTGGAGATGGTTTTTCGCTATATCCGCGTGCTTTCGGAAGTAGAAAATCAAATGAAATATGCGTCCCAGAAACGGGTGCTTTTTGAAGTGGCGCTGATTCGTCTCTGCAGACCGGAGATGGAAAAGGACTATGAATCTGTCATAAACCGGCTGCATAATATAGAAGAGCAGATGAAAAAAGGCGTCATGGTATCTGGTGTGACATCGGAACAGACATCGGAAGTGTCCTCACTTATAGAGAAAAGAAATGTCCCGGAAAGAAAAATACGGGAGAGCGCTGTGCCTGAGGAGGTAAAGGCGCTGGCGGCAAACTGGCAGCAGGTGTTGAATCATCTGGATCCAGTGAGTAAAAGTATGGTGAATCATGTGACTCTGACTGTAGACGATGCCGGAACGCTCGTGATCGCATTTTCAGAAGATACCAGTTATTCTTATTTTGCAGGAGAGGAAGAGCACAGAGAACAGCTGGGTGAGGCATTATCTGAAATTGCAGGAAAGAGTGTGAATATGGAACTTAAATACATGGCAGACCGCAGGGAGTATGATGCACTTCCTGAACTAAGGGGGCTGTTTGGTGACAGTGATATTCAGATTGAAACGATAGAATAAGGTTATTTTATAGAAAGAATGGAGGATATTATGGCAAGACGTGGAGGATTCCAGGGAGGAATGCCTGGAAATGTAAACAATCTTATGAAACAGGCGCAGAAGATGCAGCGTCAGATGGAAGAGCAGCAGAGAGAGATGGAGGAAAAAGAATTTGAGGCCACAGCGGGCGGTGGTGCCGTTACCGTGAAGGTATCCGGTAAGAAAGAAGTAATATCGGTAAAACTTTCCGAAGAAGTTGTGGATCCGGATGATATTGAGATGCTGGAAGACCTGATCATGGCGGCGACTAATGAGGCGTTCCGCATGCTGGAGGCTGACAATACAAAAGCGATGGAAAGTCTTACCGGCGGATTGAACATTGGTGGAGGATTTCCATTCTGATGAATACGTATTCAGAATCGATCAATCATCTGATCGAAGAACTTGCAAAGTTGCCAAGTATTGGCGCCAAATCAGCGCAGCGGCTTGCTTTTCACATTTTAAACCTGCCCGAGGAGCGGGTAGAGAGATTATCTTCTGTCATTCTTTCCGCGAGGAAGAATGTAAGGTACTGTAAGGGGTGTTTTACCCTGACAGATGGTGATATGTGCCCAATCTGTAGTGATCTGAAACGTGATAAAAAGACGATCATGGTGGTAGAGGATACCAGGGATCTGATCGCCTATGAAAAGACCGGGCAGTATAAAGGGGTTTATCATGTATTGCACGGTGCGATTAATCCGAGCCTTGGGATAACCCCGGCAGATATTAAGCTCAAGGAGCTGATGAAAAGGCTTCAGGAGGAGGTAGATGAAGTTATCATTGCTACCAATTCTTCTTTGGAAGGAGAGGCGACAGCAATGTATATCAGTAAACTTGTAAAGCCGGCAGGCATCCGGGTTACGAGGATTGCCAGCGGTGTTCCTGTGGGCGGAGACTTAGAGTATATCGATGAGGTGACATTATTCCGCGCGCTGCAGGGCAGGACTGAGCTTTGAGACGGAGGACTTGCATTCGACCGTCAGGCAGCGTCTTAGTCCCCGGTAAATAAAATCTGCCAGACGCATGACCAGATTCAGCCTTGTGGTCTGCAAAAGCATCTGTCCGCCGAAACCGGACAGGTTGACGATACCGGTGATAAATAGGTCGCCGACAGAGGGCAGTTCTTTGGCGACGCCTACTCCCGGTGCGAGAGAACCTTCTCCCACCGTGATGTAGCCTACATGTTCTGCAATTCCCAATGAGGCGTCGACGGCGATGATAATGGGGTCTTTGTGGTTCATCTGAATAAATTCTAAAGCAGCTTCCAGATTTTTGGCATGTATAGGGCTTTCCAGTGTGCCATAAAGATGGAAGTTTTTTTGATGCATTGCCAGAAAATGGCCTACGATAGGTCCCAGAGAGTCCCCGGTGGCGCGGTCGGAACCAATGCAGACGATGACAGCTTCTCTATTTGAAATATCATGCTTTTTTAATAAGATCGATAATGTTCTGGAAAATTCACTTAAGGCGTGTTTATCAACAGGATTAAAATAGTAGATCATTTTTGTACTCCCTTTCTGGCCCTATGTTTATCAGGCTTATTGTGTATAAGAAAAGTATTGGCAGATAAACAAAAATTACTCACAAAATATAAAAATTTTGAAAGATGTTTCACAAACTGACAAAAAATTTCTTTTTGGTGATTTATAATGGAAATACCCTCGGCGCATCCCGTACACGGGGGTATGAAAAACAGGCGCAGGAAATGTGCGCAGATGGAGGTAGATCATGGATTGGAAAGCACCAAAAAGTGTACGGCAGATAGGGGATATAACGGGCAGAACAAAGATTTATGTGGAGGATTACGTCACATCGTTTGCCAGAAGACTTTCGAAAGAAAGAAGTGGGGAAGAGCAGGGCGGGGTGCTTCTTGGACACCGGTTTTACCATGCAAGGGAAAAGGTATTCCTTGTATCGGGGATGGTTTCCATAAAAGATTTTCACATGAGAAACAGCGACACATTTTCGCAGGAGATGTGGACGGATATTTACACAGATATCAAAGAGAATTTTACGGATCTGGATGTGGTAGGATGGTATTATACAGGCAGGAGCGGAAGCAGCGGTAAAGAGGACAGGCTTTTGGAAATACACAGGAGGAATTTTTCAGAAGGGGACAAGCTTATATATATATATGAAGGAAATGGCGGCGAGGACGACTTTTATCTGTATGAAAATGGGAGCTTTGCAAAACAGAAGGGATATTATATCTACTATGAAAAAAATCCGGAAATGCGTCGTTATATGATGGAAGAGGCGAATCGCTTTGTACATATCGTGGAACAGGAAGATGACCGTGTGCTGAGGAATATCCGGGGCGTTATCCGGGAAAACGAAGAAAAGAAGAAGACAAAGGATGTAGAAGGAAAATGGAGCTATGCGCTGGCAAGTCTTGTCGTTGTGCTGGGACTTGTGCTTGGGATGGTAGCATTAGCAAACCGAAATGGCCTTGCTGAACTGAAAAACCAGATAGCGGGACTTCAGGCGGCGATCATGGGTGAAAAAGATAATAAGACTACGGTCGAGACAATAGGCGGCGGAGTGGTAAGCGGGACATCTGTCAGCACAGACCCGGCAAGCGTCAGTGCAGTGAGCGGGACTCCGGTAGAGGCTGTGGCATTGCCCACAAATCCTCCTATGGAGGGCGGTATTGATTAGAAAGTGAGAATATATTTGAAAAGTCTGCGCCCTTATGATATACTGACGTGTAGATAAAAAATCGTATATCTGAAACGGGGTGAAACTGTCAGATGGATGACTTTATGGAACATATTTCCGGGGATGGGGAGAGAAAAAAGAAGAACAAACGCAGACAGATCATTTTGCTCTGTTCGGTCGGAGCTGCGGTTTTAGTTAGCATCGCTGTTATCGTAATATTTGCCTGGTATTATATGAACCGTTCTTTTTCGGGATACGATGTAGTCAGTGAAACAGCCCGGACTGACAGCAATAATGTTACATATCTGTCTTTTCAGGACAAGCTGCTTAAATATAGCAGAGACGGGGTTTCTCTCGTGGATGGGACAGGGGAGACGATATGGAACGGCGGCTACGAGATGGAAAAACCGGCTGTGGATACATGTGGGAGTTATGTAGTAGTAGCGGATATTGGCGCAAAAGGTTTCCATGTATACAATGGGGAGGATCAGGGAATTGATCTGGAGACAGCCCTTCCGATCGGGCGTGCCAAAGTCTCGGCGAATGGAAAGGTTGCTGTGCTTGTACATGATGAGGACTCGGATATTGTCAATATATATGATCCTTATAATACAGTGGAACAGTTGGAGGTGGAGATTCCGACCAATGTCGTTGACGATGGCTATCCGCTTGATTTTGATATTTCCCCGGATGGAAACAGCCTTGTGATCGCTTATATGCTTGTCGTCAATGGCGGGATGGAGAATAAAGTATGTTTTTATAATTTTACCGAGGTGGGGCAGGATCAGAATACTCTTGTCGGTGGAAAATCTTTTGAGCAGAATATGATTTCTGGTATTGATTTTGTGGCGGATGATGAAGTGGCCGTTTTTTATGAAGATGGTTTTTCATTGTTTTCTAATATGAAGAAGCCGGAGTCTGTTTTTGAAAAAAAATTTGATAAAGAGATAAAAAGTGTCTGTCATGACGAGGAAAATATACTGGTTATTACCGGAAAGGCGGGCAGTACAGACAATCAGGAGGTTCATTTGTTTAATCTCCGCGGGAAAGAAGAAATGACAAAAGAGTGTCGTTATGAGTATTCGGATGTCCGGATGACAGATCAGGAGATATTGTTCACAGACGAACAGACCTGCCATATATTAAGAAAGAATGGAAGAGAGAAATTTTCCTTTGACTTTGGGAAAAATTATGATTATTTTTTCCCGGCAACAAAAGATAATCAGTACTATTATGTGGATAAAGCTTCGATACAGCTGGTAAAATTGTCTGGCTGATGTGTATCTGAAGTAGTTTGGCGATACCGCCAGGCTGAGAGAAACCTAAATATAAAATTTGTAAAATATGATAGGAGGAACGCTTATGCTTGAAGGACGTGAGGGACAAATACTGGAGGTGCTGCTGCTCGCGATCATGCTTTGCTGCATCCTGATCGGATCCAACCGCGGATTGATCTTTAGTTTGTACAGTATGGTGAAATACATCCTTATCGTAGCAGCATCGATAGGGATAATGCCTGTGGTAGTGAGGAAAATGCCAGAAACGCTTGTGGCGAGAGAAGGAGTCGCATACATCGTGGCTCTAGCCATTTCCATGATCGTATTTAATATCATAGGAAAGGTGTTGGGGGTCGTAAGTGATATGCCGCTCGTGAGTGGGATTAATAAACTGGGCGGTGCAGTGTTTGGTATTATTTCCGGATTTCTTGTGGTTTGGTCTGTACTGGCGATACTCGGTGCATTTCAGGATTATGAATGGTGTATGGGAATTGTGAAATCTGCGAGAGAAAATAATGTAGTTATGTGGTTTCAGAGATGTAATCCAATTCCGTTAGTTTTGAAAAGGTTTGATCTTCCGGTGTTGTAGGAGATGGGGGTAGGTGTGGAAACTATTTCTTTGTTTCCAAAAGCATTCTGCCACCTTTCACAAAACTCGCTGTCTGCTGTTGTGTTTCCTGTCTTTTGACAGCATAGCCGCTCGCCGGTCCTTATGTGCCACCATTTGTCACTCACTATTGCGGGCAGCACCAAAGGTGCAATCTCTCAGAAAGAAGGCTGCCAGAAAATAAATATATTTATTTTTGGCAGCCTTCTTTCTGAGAGAGATGCTTCGCATCTGCCCGCAGTAGTGAGTGACAAATGGTGGTGCATTAGTACCGTTGCGTAGCGGCTCAAGTGAGAACGTGCTGTCAAAAGACAGGAAACACGACAGCAGACATTGCTTCGCCTTCAATCACGGATGATTAAGCGATTACCCGACACCGGAAAGTCCATTTTACCACAGAATCACAATTAAATGGCAAATAAATGAAAAACACCCTTGACAAACTGGTTCAAGGGTGTTATCTTTAATTTAGTCAATGATTAGCACTCGATGTTACTGAGTGCTAACAAAGGAAGTGATACGATGGAGCTTGATGAACGAAAGCAGAAGATTCTTGAAGCGATCATTCATAATTATATGGAGAGTGGAGAGCCGGTTGGTTCACGTACTGTTTCCAAGTATACAGATCTGAATCTAAGTTCAGCTACGATACGAAATGAGATGGCGGATCTGGAGGAAATGGGATATATTGTTCAGCCACATACTTCCGCGGGCCGGATCCCTTCGGACCGTGCATACCGGCTTTATGTTGATACCGTCCTTAAAAATAAGGAAAAAGAAGTGGATGACATGAAGGGAGTCCTGATCGAAAAGGCAGATAAGATCGATCTGTTATTAAAGCAGGTGGCCAGACTCTTGGCTGAGAATACGAATTATACGACGATGGTATCAAAACCGAAATACGAGCATCAGAAGATCAAGTTTATTCAGTTGAATAAGATTTCGGATATTCAGATCCTTGTGATCGTGGTTCTGGATAATAACCATGTGAATAATAAATTTATCAATCTGGCAGCCCCCATTGACGACAATATTGTATCCCAGTTGAATTTTATCATCAATGCAGCGCTGAATGGCCTGGATGTGACGGAGATCAATATGGCGATCATACAGGATATCAAAGAAAAGGCAGGGGAGTACGGAGAGCTCGCATCAAGTATACTTGATTGCATTGGTGAGGCGATGAGCGACGAAGACGCATCGGAGATTTATACTTCGGGTGCTACGAATATTCTCAAGTATCCGGAACTGAGTGATAAAGAAAAAATGGCAGAGCTTTTGACGACGTTTGAAGAGAAACAGCGTCTGGAGGCATGGGTGAATGATGAGTCCGATCCGGAAGAGCATGGGATTCAGGTATATATCGGTGATGAGTCACCGGTGGAAGCCATGAAAAATTGTTCTGTAGTGACAGCGACTTATAAGATCCGGGAAGGTGTGTATGGGAAGATTGGAATCGTCGGTCCAAAGCGCATGGATTATGAAAAGGTTGTAGGAACGCTGGAAAACTGTATGCAACAGTTAGATGATATATTTAAGTCCAAGGAATGACAGTGGAAAGGTTAGACAGGAAAGGTGGTTTAAGACGTGTCAGAGGAATTGAATGAACAGATAGAAGATGAGGTCAGAAATGAAGCAGAAGAAACTCCGGTCGTAGATAAAGAAGATACCGGTTCTACCGGAGAAACAGGAGAACCTGCTTCGACTGAAGAAAACAAACCGGATCCGGATTCTGATAAAGATGCCGGAGAATCCGGAAAGCAGGAGACGGATACAAAGGCTTCCGGTAAGGAGAAAAAGAAACGTAAAAAAGATAAGAAGGATGAGAAGATAGAGGAACTGAATGACCGGCTCCTCAGGAATATGGCAGAGTTTGAGAATTTCAGAAACCGGTCGGAAAAAGAGAAGACGGCGATGTTTGAAATCGGAGCCAAATCAGTAGTCGAGAAGATACTTCCTGTAGTCGACAATTTTGAACGGGGACTGGATGCCGTATCAGAAGAAGAGAAGGAAAATGCTTTTGTGAAGGGAATGGAGGCTGTGTATAAGCAGTTTTCAACCGCGCTTGAGGAAATCGGGGTTGTCCCGATCGAGGCAGTAGGAAAAGAGTTTGATCCGAACCTGCACAATGCAGTGATGCACGATGAAGATGATTCGATGGAAGCAAATACTGTGTCTGAGGAGTTCCAGAAGGGCTATATGTATAAAGACAGCGTTGTGAGACATAGTATGGTCAAAGTAGTCAACTAATAGTTAACATTCCATTTTTATAAATCATATTATTAGAAGGAGAGATTATCATGAGTAAGATTATAGGTATTGACTTAGGTACAACAAACAGTTGTGTTGCTGTTATGGAAGGTGGTAAACCGGTTGTGATCGCAAATGCAGAGGGTGCAAGGACGACACCATCGGTCGTGGCTTTCACAAAAAATGGAGAGCGTTTGATCGGTGAACCGGCAAAGCGTCAGGCTGTTACCAATGCGGACAATACGATTTCGTCGATAAAGAGACATATGGGAACCGATTATCGTGCAAGTATTGAGGATAAAAAGTATTCTCCGCAGGAAATTTCGGCTATGATCCTTCAAAAATTGAAAAGCGATGCCGAGAACTATCTTGGTGGAGAGAAGGTGGCGGAGGCCGTTATTACCGTTCCTGCATACTTTAACGATGCACAGCGTCAGGCGACAAAAGATGCCGGTAAGATTGCCGGACTTGATGTAAAACGTATCATCAATGAGCCTACAGCGGCAGCGCTTGCTTATGGATTGGACAATGAAGGTGAGCAGAAGATCATGGTATATGACCTCGGTGGTGGTACATTTGACGTATCGATCATCGAAATCGGTGACGGAGTCATCGAAGTGCTTTCTACATCGGGTGATAACAAACTGGGTGGAGATGACTTTGACAATAAGCTTTGCGACTACATGGTCAGTGAGTTTAAGAATACGGAGGGAATTGATCTCTCCGGTGATAAGATGGCGATGCAGCGTCTGAAAGAAGCTGCGGAGAAGGCGAAGAAAGAGTTGTCATCTGCAACTACGACAAATATCAATCTTCCATTCATCACAGCAACGGCGGAGGGGCCAAAGCATTTTGACATGAATCTTACGCGTGCGAAGTTCGATGAGCTGACAGCAGATCTTGTTGAGAGAACGGCGACTCCGGTGACAAATGCCCTGAAAGATGCAGGAATAACGGCATCTGAGCTCGGAAAGGTTCTTCTCGTTGGTGGTTCTACACGTATTCCGGCAGTACAGGATAAGGTAAAACAGCTGACCGGACATGAACCGAACAAATCACTGAATCCGGATGAATGTGTGGCTCTTGGTGCTTCGATACAGGGTGGTAAGCTTGCCGGAGATACCGGTGCAGGAGATATCCTTCTTCTGGATGTTACACCGCTTTCCCTTGCAATCGAGACGATGGGCGGTGTCGCTACGAAGCTGATCGAGAGAAATACGACGATTCCGACAAAGAAGAGTCAGATCTTCTCTACGGCGGCAGATAATCAGACGGCAGTTGATATTAACGTCGTACAGGGTGAGAGACAGTTTGCCCGTGACAATAAATCACTCGGCCAGTTCAGGTTGGATGGAATTCCACCGGCAATGCGCGGAGTACCGCAGATCGAGGTTACATTTGATATCGATGCCAATGGTATTGTAAATGTATCCGCAAAGGACTTGGGAACAGGAAAAGAACAGCATATTACGATTACGGCAGGATCGAATCTGTCGGACGATGAGATTGATAAGGCAGTAAAGGAAGCTGCTGAATTTGAGGCTCAGGATAAGAAACGCAAAGAAGGCATTGATGTCCGTAACGAGGCAGACAGTATGGTATTCCAGACGGAAAAGGCTCTGACGGATGTAGGAGAGGGTGTAGATGCTGCAGAGAAAGAAAAGGTTCAGACAGAGATCGACAAGGTAAAGGCAATTCTCGAGAGAACTCAGCCGGAGTCAATGTCTGACGCAGACATCGATGAACTGAAGGCAGCAAAAGAAGCTCTTATGACAAGTGCACAGCAGGTATTTGCGAAAGTATATGAGCAGGCACAGCAGGCAGCAGGAGCTCAGGGTGCAGGACCTGATATGGGAGCTGCGGCTGGCAGTGCACCGGAAGACAATGGTGGAGATGACGTAGTAGACGGAGACTTCCGCGAACTGTAGGAAAGAGAGCGAAAAAACGCAGTGAAATAAGTTAGTGATTTAGCTCGACGGCGTCAATTTGAACGTTGGTTCAAATTGGCGTCGTCGAGTCAAGGTTTCGTTAAGGTTCGTTATTGAGGAGGAAGGAAAATGGCTGATAAGCGTGATTATTATGAGGTACTAGGAGTGGATCGCAATGCAGATGATTCTGCATTAAAAAGTGCATACCGAAAGCTTGCTAAAAAGTATCATCCAGATACAAACCCGGGAGATAAGGAGGCAGAGGCCAAATTTAAAGAGGCTTCGGAGGCCTATGCGGTGTTGAGTGATGCCGATAAAAGAAGGCAATATGATCAGTTTGGGCATGCTGCATTTGAAAATGGTGGTGGACCAGGCGGATTTGATTTTTCGGGAATGGATATGGGAGATATTTTTGGAGATATCTTTGGAGACTTTTTTGGGGGAGGAAGACGACGAGATCCAAATGCTCCGACCAGAGGAGCGAATTTGCGGGCCCAGGTGAAAATTACGCTTGAGGAGGCATGTTTTGGAGTTGAAAAGGAGCTTGACCTGAATCTCAAGGACGAGTGTACAACGTGTCATGGAACAGGTGCTAAGCCAGGCACATCGCCGGAGACATGTAGTACCTGTGGAGGAAAAGGGCAGGTGGTGACCACACAGAAATCTTTATTTGGTATGGTTCAGAATGTAACGACATGTCCTCATTGTCATGGAACGGGCAAGATCATTAAAGAGAAATGTGGCGATTGTCACGGAACCGGTTATACATCAAGCCGTAAAAAGATACAGGTATCGATACCAGCCGGTATTGATCATGGACAGAGCGTGCGGATCAGAGGAAAGGGAGAACCGGGGACGAACGGAGGAGCAAGAGGAGATCTTCTCGTCGAAGTTTTTGTTGAGCACAATCCGGAATTTGAGAGACATGATTATGATATTTATTCTACTGTGAAAGTATCTTATCCGAAGGCAGTACTCGGTGGAGAGATCGTAGTGAAGACGATTGACGGGGATGTCGCTTATACGGTAAAACCTGGAACTCAGACAGGAACCAGAGTGAGGTTGAGGGGCAAAGGCGTTCCTTCACTCAGAAATAAGAAACTTCGGGGAAATCATTATGTAGATATTGTCGTAGACGTCCCGACCTCAGTTACAAAAGAGCAGAAAAAACTGTTGCAGCAGTTAGAAGATAGTTTTGGTGAGAAGGAAAATAAGAAGCATAAGAGGCGTTAGCTAATGTCAGCAAAGAAGTCTAAAAGAAGAGCCGCTTTCCTCTGGAAAGCAGCTCTTCTTTTAGAAAATCAAATGATTTTTTTGTTAATGAAAAATTATCCTAAAGTAAATTTAGCTTTCAGTACAGTGATCTCGTCACCAGTCTGATATGGGCAGTTATCCTTCAGGTTCGGGATGTAGAACATGATCGGATAGTTGATGTTTGTATCCGGATCCTTGTCACCGTTCATAGCATCCTTTGGAATTGTAAAGCTGAAGTTATATGTGTATGTCTTACCCTTCTTAATAGAACCTTCTTTTACAGTAGCATGTCTGTGGTGAGCATCTTTCTTAACGGATGCAAGGCTCCACTTCTTACCTGCCTTTTTAGCGATCTGGCTACGAAGTTTGGAATCGATCTGATGGAAAGCGAATGGATAAGAACCATCATTGCCACCCTTTGTGTAGTTGAAACAGAAACCAAGCTCAGCGAGGTCGTTTTTACCTGAGTTCTTAACAGTTACAGAAATGTTGATCTTTCTTCCTCTATAGTCAACACCACCGTTTGCTGGATCGTAGAATACAGCACGGCAAAGCCAGATTCTGAATCCGTTGTATTTGAACTCACTGTAAGGACATTTAACAGGTGCTGCCCAAGACTCACCAGTAGAAGCATCGGATCCAGTTTCTTTTGCAAGATCATAGATAACTTTACCGGGTTTAGGAGCGTTAACTTTTACTTTGCATGTAAGTTTTTCGCTTCCGATCGTAGCTGTGATCGTAGCACTACCTTTTGCAACACCGGTTACAGTACATTTTTTTCCGCTTGCTTTGATCGAAGCGACGTCTTTGTTGCTTGTTGCCCATTTAGCTTTAGCACTTGCTGTCAGTGTAACGGCTTTGTCACCCGCTGTAAGGGTGATTGACTTTTTGTTTAATTTTGCTGCGGCAGAAGCATCTGGTGCTGCAATGGATGCGCAAGAAAATGCTACTGCAAGAACCATTGCTACTGCAACAAATTTCTTTGAAATTTTTGAGAACATAAACATTCTTCCTCCTTTAAATTTTGTGCTTCCATATTTTGTGAAAATCCACTAATATGTAGAGCGATATCGTGAATCCATTATAACATTTTCATAAGGGGAATGCAAGTACTAAAGGGAAAATAGTAAAGGAATTTTTTACTTGTTTTTGTTAAAAAAACGCTTCCTTTTCCCTTTGTTTTCAGCTGCTTTTGCAATAGCAGCTTCCTGTCTGGCCTTTTGAAATGTCCGAATGGTTTCATCCAGTTTTTTGAAACGGGCTTCGTCATCTTCCTCGCGCTGGCGCACGAGAAAATCAATTTCCTTGCGGACGTCGTCAGAAACCCTTGAACTGATGTTATCGCTTAACTCTCTGGAATTTTCACTCATGGCATCTTTTATGATAGTTGTAAGTATAGACTTAAATTGTGTCATTTTATCGCCATTATACATATTGCCGGAGTTTTTTATATCGGTTTGCCCTGAAGGGCTGACTGTGGTGACCGCGGAAGGTGCTGTGGATGGAAGCTGGCTCTTGATATCTTTTAGTGAAATATGGTTTGCCTTTAAATGCTGGATGGATTTAAAGGTCTTCAGGTCATCATCGGTATATATGCGGTGTCCCATGGAATTGCGGGTGATGTTAAGACCCAGCTCGTCCTCCCAGTAGCGCAGTACGTGGGGCTCAACATTCATCAGTTTTGCTGCCTCTGAAATTGAATAACACAGCTGTACAGGTTCTTTCATAATAAAAAATCAGTCCTTTCCTTAATGCTAAGTTCAGGTACAAGTATACCATTAAGGAAAAGGACTTCAAAGTAGTATATGTCGTTTTTTTCAAAAATCGTTCGACGGTTTGCGCCTATATGTGACAAGATAGGAGAAAATCCGGCTAATTTGTCTCTAAATTGGCAAATTTCGTGTATTCGGCGAGCCATTTGAGTTTGATCGTACAGGTAGGGCCGTTTCTCTGTTTGCCAATGATGATTTCTGTCACTCCTTTGCTGTCGGAATCTTTATGATAATATTCATCTCTGTAAATAAACATTACAACATCGGCATCTTGTTCGATCGCTCCGGACTCGCGCAGATCAGAGAGCATAGGGCGCTTATCCTCCCGGCTCTCTACGGCACGGCTCAGCTGGGACAAGGCGATGACCGGACAGTCGATTTCCCTGGCCAGCGCTTTTAGGGAACGGGAGATCTCTGAAATCTCCTGCTGGCGGGATTCATTTTTTCTGCCGCCGGAGCCTGACATAAGCTGCAGGTAATCAATGATGACCAGCCCCAGATTGTTTTCCAGCTTGAGCTTTCTGCACTTAGAGCGAAGCTGCGCAATACTGATGCCCGGTGTGTCATCAATGACGAGAGGGGATTCTCCAAGGAGGATCGTACTCTCTGTCAGTTTTCCCCATTCGTCGTCTGCCAGATTTCCCACCCGGATGTGTTGGGAATCTACTTTTGAGTTCATGGAAAGGAGTCGTTTGGCAAGCTGTACCCGGGACATCTCCAGACTAAAGATCGCAGTGGAAATGTTGTTTTTTATAGCTACGGTTTCTGCAATATTGAGTACAAAAGCGGTTTTTCCCATAGAAGGCCTTGCGGCGATCAGGATCAGATCGGATTTTTGCAGTCCGGCAGTACGCGCATCCAAATCATAAAAACCAGTGGATAAGCCCGTAACAGCGCCTACGGTTTTAGAGGCGTTCTGAATGCTTTCCAGTGTCTCCAGGGCAATCTGCTTGATGGAGACGAAATCACTCGTAGAGCGGTTTTGTACGACGTCAAATATTTGTTTTTCTGTGTTGTCAAGAAGCGTGTCAAGATTTTCGGTATCCTGATAGCAGTCATTTGTGATCCCTTCGGAGACACGGATCAGTCTTCGTAAAACAGCTTTGCTCTTGACGATATCAGCATAGTACTTGATGTTTGCAGAAGTGGGGACGGAAGAGATGATGCCGCTTATGAATTCCACACTGCAAAGCTCGGCGGGTACATTCTGCTCATGGAGTTTGTCCTGCAGAGTTACAAGGTCGGCAGGTTTTCCCTCCTGGTAAAGCGAAATCATGGCACCATACAATGTTTTATACTGCGGATTATAGAAATCTTCCGGCAGCAGAATTTCGGATGCGGTGATGATCGCATCCTGATCTAACAACATAGCGCCGACCACTGACTGTTCCGCTTCTGTACTATGGGGAAGGATTCGTTTTATGATTTGATCTTCCATTCGTTCCTCATTTCTCTTTTACTACGACTTTAAGTTCTGCTGTCACTTTTGGATGAAGTTTAATCGGAACTGTAAAAGTGCCTATGCTTTTAATCGGCTCCGAAAGGTGCATTTTCTTTTTATCAAGTTCATAGCCAAGCTGGTCTTTCGCAGCCATCGAAATTTCTTTCGTAGAAACCGAACCAAAAGCCCGTCCGTCAGACCCGGCCTTTATAGCCAGCGTGATGGATTTGCCAGCCAGATCGGCGGCCAGCTCTTTTGCTTTTTCCAGGTTCTCAGCGGCGACTTTCTCCTCGTTTTGTTTTTGGAGTTTAAGATCGTTCAGATTTTTGGAAGTGGCCTCAACTCCCAAATTTTTTTTGAAAATAAAATTTCTTGCGTAACCGTCATTTACGTTTACGACTTCTCCCTTTTTTCCAAGGGATTTAACATCTTCTAACAGAATTACTTTCATTGTATGTCACCGTCCTCTTTCATTTTTTTCAGTGTGTCACGGAGAATTTGTCCGCCTTCATAAAGTGTACAGTTTTCGAGTTGTGCCCCGGCGCTTGTAATATGGCCGCCGCCGCCCAGTTTTTCCATAACGATCTGGACGTTGAGTTCATCGATCGAACGGGCGCTGATGTATATTTTTCCTTCAAATTCCGTCAGGACAAAAGAAGCTTTAATGTGGGCGATGTCCAATAATTCGTTTGCAATCTTGGCGCCTACGATGGTAGGTGATTCGCAGTGGTTTGCATTACACAATGCAATGGCGTAGGAATCCATAAAGATGTCTGTGTTCTGGATGGCTTCCGCCTTCACTTTATATTCAGTCAGATCGGAACGGAACATCTTACGGATACGGGTGATATCGGCGCCGGAACGGCGCAGAAATGCCATTGCCTCAAAGGTACGGACACCTGGTTTGTTCATAAAATTATTGGTATCGATCATGACGCCGGAATAAAGGACGTCTGCTTCATAAGATTTTAGCTTGACCTCATCGCCCACATATTGAAGGATTTCAGCTACCATCTCACAGGAAGAGGAGGCAAATGGTTCCACGTAAGACAGGGTAGGGTTCTCAAAAGATTCGCCAGCTTGACGGTGATGGTCCAGTACGACAAGGGAGGAGGCGAGTTGTACGAGTGCCGGTTCGTCTGTGTACGAGGGATGATTTACGTCCACTACTACGAGAAGGGTTCCATTGGTTATAAGTGTTTTTGCTGTTTCGCCGGATATGAACAGATCGTCTTCATAATCTCCGTTTTCCCGAAGCATCGTTATGACGGGGCGAAGAGAAGAGGTCACTTTGTTTACTACGATGTAAGCAGTTTTACCGAGCGCCTTTGCGATTCGATAGATTCCGATTGCACTTCCGACCGCATCCACATCCGGGAGGCTATGCCCCATAATGATGATCTGCTCGGCGGCCTCCATGGATTCACGGAGTGCATGTGCCTTGACACGGGCCTTAACGCGTGTGTTCTTTTCTTTCTGTATGCTTTTTCCGCCATAATAGAGAAGATTGTCTTTTGTTTTGATGACAACCTGATCTCCGCCCCGGGCGAGTGCAAGGTCGATTGCACTTCGGGAATATTCCTGACGCTTTTTAAAGGTATCTGCCTGAATGCCGATTCCCATGCTGATCGTGATCGAGACATCTTCTCCGACATTGATATTCCTTATCTCATCAAGAAGTGAGAATTTGTCGTTCTGCAGCTCTGTCAGATATTTGTGACGGAAAAGGAAAATGTATTTGTCTTTTTCCAGTTTTTTTGTTATGGCATCGATCTTAAGCATGTATTTATTGATCTTCCGGTCTATAAGGGCAGAGAGAAGCGCCCGGCGTACCTCATCGACCGGTTCGAGGGATTCATCGTAGTTGTCAATATATAGAAGTCCCACATCCAGCCGTTGTTCGTTATTTTCTTTAATATAACGGACAATCTCTGTTTCATCAAAAAGATAGAACACATAAAAATTATCACCGAGTCCCATAGATGCAGATTCATCAGCGAGTTGTTCGGATGTCTCGGATACATTTACTTTTTGGATGACAGCTTTAAAATATTCTGTTTCGGTATGGAAATGGATCTCAGAGTTTTCAGTCGTAGTTTTTGGAAACGTGTCTACTGTCAGATTCGGGATCGCAGATTCCATCGTGAATTTTTTCTTTGCACCCTGCGGGCAGAATAAAGTGACAAAACGGTTGTTGCACCACAGGCAGGAGCCGGCCCAGTCGGTAATCGCGAGCGGAATGGCAAGCTCGCTTGCGAGGGCTTCGATCGTGTGGTTAAACCGGATCGCATACTGGACGATATCTTTTAAAAGCGCTCTTCTCTTAAAATATAAGAGAAGAAAAGCAATGATGATATATAAAAGCACATATATAGTCATAATTGCACCAATCATTAGATCCAGTGTATATATATGAATATTCATGGCGAGCAGAAGCGGCGAGAGCAGCAACGGCCACCTTAGGTAGGAACGCAGGGTTCCCTGTATTCGATTTCCCTTCAAAACTTTCCTCCAATCCCGTATCATAGTACCCAGATACGGTCAATATAATGTGGGAATTGCTTGCTAGCGACATTACCCCACTATTGACGATATATAAAAACATTATAACATTATTTGAGGGAAAAGGGAAGGATAAAAATAATCCCCTGAGGGAGACCGCTTGCGCTAAATGTCCCACGCAGCGGTTCTAACGCTCTGGCGGGCCAGAGCATAAGAACCGGCGGGGCCATAAGTCTCCCCCAGGGGATTATTTTTATCCTTTGCCTGTTGCGGGGGAATTAGCGGATAAAAAGAGAGCAATAAAAAACAGCGAAAAACTTTTCGCAAGCTTTGGCTTGTGTTTGTTTTTCGCTGCTTTTTATTGCTCTATCCTTAATCCAATGTGTATGGCATCAGTGCTACATGGCGGGCACGTTTGATCGCTGCCGTGAGAGCACGCTGATGTTTTGCACATGTGCCGGTGATTCTTCTTGGAAGGATTTTTCCTCTCTCGGACATGTATCTTTTCAGCTTGTTTGTATCTTTGTAATCGATATAATCATGCTCTTTGTCAGAACAAAATGCACATACTTTTTTTCTTCTGCGAGGGCCTCTTCTTCTCATCGGAGAATCTGAAGCGTTTCCCTTGTTATAAGCCATTTTAATTGCCTCCTTATAAAATCTCTGTGAGTTGTCATACAACCTAAGGATTTAGTTAAATGGTAAACCGTCCTCGATGCCGTCCGGAATATTCATGAAGTCATCATCAGCTGCCATAGCGGGCTCCGGAGCGTTTCCACCGAATCCGCCGCCGTTTCCTCTGGCAGCAGCATTTGCATCTGCTGTGCTCTTTCTCTCAGCAAATTCGATCTCTTCGGCAATAATCTGTACACTGTATACTTTTTCACCATTTTTATTGGTGTAGTTGTCATTTTGTACGCGGCCGGTAAGCAGCATACGTGACCCCTGTTTAAAATATTTCTCTACAAATTCAGCCTGTCTGCCAAATGCAGTACAGTTGAAGAAATCAGTGTCCGTGTCGCCCTGACGGGTAAATCTGCGGTTTACTGCAATACTAAATCTGGCGATTGCCAACGAATTTTCACCCTGGGAATATCGGATCTCAGGGTCTCTTGTTAAATTACCCATTAAAATTACTTTATTCATGGAAGGATTCCTCCTTTTCTTATGCTTCCTGTTTTACGCATAAGTATCGAAGCACGTTGTCCATAATGCGAAGTCGCTGCTCGATCTCACCAGGTGTGTCTGGTTCTGAATCGAACTGAATAAAGTAATAAAAGCCTTCACTCATCTTCTGAATTTCATAAGCAAGCTTTTTCTTGCCCCATTCATCGACGTTTGTAATCGTACCGCCAAAAGTCGTAATACACTCTTTTGCTTTTTCGACGGTGGCATTTCTTACTTCGTCATCAACTTTTGCATTAACAACTAAAGCTAATTCATACTTATTCATAGTTGCCTGCACCTCCTTTTGGTCTCTGGCTCTCCCTTAAAAGGTATTCCCGGGTTTAAAACCCCGGGTTCTCAGGGGAGAACAAGGAATATGATTTTTTACATCACGGAAATTTATTATAACATGAAAAAAAAGGAAATGCAAGAAAATTGTTTGCTTTTTCTGTATTTTTCCGTTTCCTTTTTATGCTTCAACAGTTCAGGGTGCCAAAACAGTCGTCTGACACCCTGAGTGTTTATAAATAATGAAATTGAGAAAGAGTAAAATTTATTAGAAAATACGTCTTACAAAGTTATATAATCCGTTCTTCCATACTGTAAAGTCATGTCCGCCATCCATCGTGTAATAAGTATGGACGGTTCCATTTTTGGTTAATGCGTTGTGATAATTCAGAGGAGCATCGCCTACTGTACCGTCCTGGTTTCCTTTTACGATCATAATGAAAGTGCGGTTATTGTACTCCTCAGGAAGTTTCAGGGTGTCTTCTGTGAAAAGACCGGCCTCTGAGGCATATGGCAGGACGCCGACTGCTGGTTCAAAGGCACCGATATACCCAAAAGTATCCGGCATGGAAAGACCGATGTAAAGCGCTTCCCGTCCTCCCATTGAAAGTCCGGCGATGGCTGTGTTCATCCGACCCTCTGCGATTGAATAATTTTCTTTGAGATATGGCATCAGATCATCCCGGAGGTCATTGATAAAGTTATCAAAAGCTGCGAAATGCTCTGTAGAGTATATATCGCTCGGATTAGCGTCATCGTTTGCCCGGGCACGCACATTTGGCATGACGACGATCATGTCTCTTGCTTTTTCTTCTGCGATCAGGTTTCCGATCACAAATACGGGCTTCCCGTCCTTCCACTCGTTGTGGTTGCCGCCGATACCATGTAACAGGTAGAGTACAGGATACTCTTTGTCTTCGGAATAATCGGCGGGAAGGATGATATTAGCACGACGTTTTGTTCCTGTTGTCGTGGAATCATATTTAATTTCTTTGAGAGTACCATATGTCGTTAGTGTGCTGTCTTTTTTGTCAAATCCTTCCGGAGTATCATAATTTGTATCCATAGGTTTTAATGTTGGATCAGGTTCCTGTGTTGGCTCTTCAGAGACATCAGGCGTCTGAGTCGGCTCAGAAACACCTGGCGTTATATCAGGGCTCGAAGATGGCGCCTGGGATATAACAGGAGATGCCGTAGCAGGAACCGGGCTGCTGGATGTATCAGGAACAGGAGTCGGTACAGTTATGTTTGCTTTTGGCTGAACATTGATGGTTACAGTACCTAATGTCCGTTTTACCTTTTTATACTGCTCCGTCACCTTGATCTTTGCTTTTCCTGCTTTTTTTGCGCGTACAACTCCGGTTTTTGAAACAGAAGCAACTGACCCCTTAGAGGAGCGGAAAATGTATTTTGCCTTTTTCTTTTTATTTTTGATCTTGATTGTTTTCTTTTGCCCGACTGTTATCGAAATTTTTTTGCTTTTCAGGCTTGCTTTTTTTTCGGCAGAGACCGGGCTCTGGATACCGATGAGCAAAGAAAATGCCAACAATAACGTTATAAATCGTGATCTTGTTACGTATACCATATTCATTCTCTCCTTTATTATTAGTGGTTAAAAGTTAGTAATGTCTGGTGTTTGTTTTTAGAATAAATTTATTATAGTCTGGAGGGATTGTACTTTCAATGATATATCTGGTTGAAAAGTTGATTTATATGGTATCGCTAAACCGAAATGGAGTGTTTTTTGCGGTAAGCAGAGGGTGACATCCCTTCTTTTTTCTTAAATTGACGGCAGAAGTGTTCGATGTTGTGATAACCGCACTGATCGCTGATTTCCTGAATGGTGTTCTGGGTCTGGAGTAGAAGCAGACGAGCCTGCGCGATCCGGCTGTTGATCACTTCATTCATACAGGTAGTATGAAAAATGTCTTTATAGATTTTTTGAAGCGAACGCGTACTGAGGTTGACAATATCAGCCATGCTTTCTAACGTCCAGTCCCGGTCCGGGTACTGGTAGATCATGTTCCGGAGTTTAATAAAGGCATCTTTGTAGGCAAAAGTTTTTGAGGAAATGGCAAAATCGTGCAGGCGGTGAAAAATGATATGCATTAATTGCTCATTAACATATTCGGAACTATTGTATTGCCAGTAATTTTCATTGGCGACTGCCTGCCAGTAAACGATATAATTATCGTAGTCCGGGCAGTGAATTGGAATTCCGTAAGGAAGGAAATATTCTGTGTAAAGTGGTTCGTCACAATTAAAACGGATCCAATCGTATTTAAGCTGGCCGGAGACGGCATAATAGTGAATGTGCTGCCCAGGCTTATAAAGAATGCAGGTATTGCCCGGATATTGCTGCATTCTCTTGTCGACCTCGATAAAGACGGGTACCTGAAAAAGCATGATCTCATATTCCCCAGGATCGAAAATCAGATCATCTACAAATCCGTCTTCTTTTTCGTGATTCATCATAGCATATATGATTTTGATCATTTTGTACTCCTTCTAAAAATAAAACCAAACTCTAACAAACCTTCTCGATCGTATAAAGAAAGTATATTATTTATTGCGCAATAAATCAAGTTTTATACCTAAAAACAATTAAAAATATATAATTTTTTGTAGAAAATAGAAAAATATCCCAGTTTTATTTTCGGAAAAGTAAGTGAAAACAATCTCTCTAAAAATAAAATTGGAATATTTTTTGAGTGTTCTGTCAGGATGTTCGTTTGTATATTGCTCGATACTAAAGAAATCCTTTAAAATTTTTTTCTACCAGCTTGCGGGAAACCATTACCTGCCTGCCGCAGCCAGTGCATTTTAAGCGGAAGTCCATACCCGTACGGAGGATTTCCCAACGGTTCTCCCCACAAGGATGGGCTTTTTTTAATTTGATGATCTGTCCGAGTTCAAAATCCATTCTTAACTTCCTTTCAGGTGGCTGTTGAACTATAAAAACATCCGAAGTATCATGACAACCCAAAAACCAAGCCCGAATAAAAGAAGACAGAACTGGAAAATATCATCGGCGCGGTCGATTTTTCCCTGCATGCTTTCTTTCCGTGCGCGGTCAACATCTGCCTCGCCGTTGATAATATCTTTAATTCGGTTTTTGATGCTATATTCTTCTGACATAATATTTCGCCTCATTTCTTTTTAGATAACTAAATATTATAAAAAAGAGAAGGGAATGTCAAGATTTGCTTTTTCTTTTCCTGACTGATACAATAAAGCAAATAAAATTATATTTGTAGAACGGAGAGGGTTACAAAATGGAAAGTGTCAAGAAAACATTGCAGTCAACAGTTACATTAAACAATGGTGTTTCCATGCCAATAATTGGGCTTGGTGTATATGAGACCGGGGAGGATACCATTCCAGCGGTACAAACCGCTCTGAAATGTGGTTACCGGCTGATCGATACTGCTTCCTTTTATGAGAATGAGAGAGAGGTGGGAGTGGCGGTTCGTACTAGCGGTATCCCTCGCAGCGAAATATTTGTAACGACCAAACTCTGGAACGATGCCCAGCGGGAGGGGAGACAGCGGGAGACATTTGAGGACAGCCTTCGGGCGCTGGAACTGGAATATGTGGATTTATACTTGATTCACTGGCCGGTCCCGGAAAAAATCCATGAGACATGGAAGGTGCTTGAGCAGTTGTATGAGGAAAAACTGGTGCGGGCGATTGGTGTCAGCAATTTTCTTTCCCATCATTTGGAGCAACTCAGTGTGAAAGGAAATATTGCACCGATGGTTGATCAGTTTGAGTGTAATCCGTATTTGACGAGAAAAGAGCTGCGCCGATATTGCAAAGAGCATCATATTATACCAGAAGCATGGAGTCCGCTTGGGAGAGGAGAGGCTTTAGAAGATACTGTATTAAAGGAATTGTCAAAAAAATACAATAAATCTGTGGCGCAGGTTATTTTACGCTATGATGTCCAGAATGGGATTGTCACGATACCAAAATCCGTAAAGGAAGAACGAATCTGTCAAAATGCAGATATTTTTGACTTTGAGCTGTTACCAGAGGATATAGAGATGATAGACACTTTGAACAGGGATCGGATGCATGGCGACCCGGATCATGTGGATTTTTAAAATTTTGTACGGAATCAATAAAAATCAGAGGGCCGCGCACGCTTTGGTGCTAGTCCTTTATCCGTTGTGTAAAAAGTAGAATAAAATAACAGTGCCATATTTTGTCGAACTGTGTTATAATCTTAGAAATAATAATATTTAAAAATGGAGGAAGGATTTATGGTACAAAAAGCAAGGATGAAACTGGTTGCATTCACTTTGGTGGCGGCGCTGGTTTTGTCGCAACTCTGCCCGGTTTCAGCAGATGCGGCGAAAAAAGTGTCTTTGAACCGCAAAAAGGTGACTTTATATATTGGGAAAAGTTTCCAGTTGAAAGTTCGCGGGACGAAGAAAAAGGTTCAGTGGAAGACGAGCAATAAAAAGATTGCTACCGTGTCCCGAAAAGGGAAAGTGAAAGCGAAGAAAAAGGGAACGGCAAAAATTACTGCAAAGGTTGCAGGGAAGAAGCTTGTATGCAAGGTTACAGTAAAAAAAGGAAAGAGTCCGGATAAGACAGAGCAGCCACAGGTTTCTTCTGTGCCTGTAATGACGCAGGGAAGCAGCGCAGGTCCTGCTGGCAGTCAGAGCCCGGGTACAAGCGGACAGCCGGGCGGAAGCCAGAAACCGGATCAGAGTCCGGAGGGCAGCCAGGCACCAGACAACAGCCAGAGCCCGGGGACAAGTGGACAGCCGGGCGGAAGCCAGAAACCGGATCAAAGTCAGGCGCCAGATAACAGCCAGAGTCCGGGGACAAGCGGACAACCAGGAGGAAGTCAGAAACCGGACCAGAGCCAGACTCCGGAGCAACCTACCCAGCCTCCTGTGATATCTATGGAGCCTTATGAGTCCGGGAAACCGGAGACACCTGTGTTGTCGAATGATACAGGGGTATATGGAACGGGCTTCCAGCTTGCGATCGGTTATCAGCCGGGAACGAAAGTTTATTATACGACAGACGGCAGCATTCCGACGGAGGATTCTACTTTATACACGAATGGCATAGAAATCAAAAACAGAAATGGCCTTCCGAATGTACTCAGTGCTGCTAAAAATATAAAGAAAATGTATATCGACGGAAGTAATTATGATTATGTGCCACAAAGTGATGAGGTGGCAAAATGTACAGTGATCCGTGCCGTGGCAGTCAGCCCGGATCATGAGGAGAGCGATGTGGTGACGGCAAGTTATTTTGTTGGAAATGATGTGAAGACGAAATATGCCGGAGCAGCAGTCATGTCGCTGGTGATCGATCCGGACAGTCTTTTAAATGAGGAGACAGGAATCCATGTGCTTGGGAAGAAGTACGAAGAGTGGAAAAATACGGATGCGGGTAAGGCAATAATTGGTGGACGTCAGTACTGGTCCTATGTCGGGAACTATACGCAGAAAGGGCGCGAATGGGAGAGACAGGCAAATATTGATTTTATTGATGCCGATAGTGAGAATCTCGAATTTTCTGCTCCGGTCGGGATCCGTCTCCATGGCGGTGCCAGCCGGATGTACGGACAGAAGAGTTTCAATTTTTATCTGAGAGAAGAGTATGGTCAGAAGAATTTGAAATATCCTCTGATTCCGGGAGATGTAGATGCCGACGGAAAGCAGATCAAAAAATATAAATCGTTTATGCTCCGGAATGGTGGAAATGACACCGAGTACACGAAAGTCAGGGACATCTTTAATCAGGAACAGGTATCTGACCGGGCATTCGGCGTACAGGCGGCGAGGCCGTGTGTGCTGTTTATCAACGGAGAGTACTGGGGACTTTACAATCTGACGGAGAAATACAGTGATAATTCCATCGAGGAGAATTATGGTGTGGATAAAGATAATGTCGTGATCTTTAAAGAAGGCGAGTTAGACGAGGGGAAGGATGAAGATGAGGCTCTCTATGAGGAGCTCCTGAGTTTTGCGGACCAAGATTTTACGGATAGCAATGTCTATGAAAAATTCTGTGAGATCATGGATATTGACAGTTTTGCGGATTATTATGCGACCGAGATCTATATAGCCAATCAGGACTGGGGCCCGAAGAAGAATTATGAACTATGGCGGGCAAGAGTGGCCGATGAGGAAAATCCATATGCCGATGGGAAATGGAGATATCTTCTTTTCGATACGGAGTATTCGATGGGGTTATATGGAAGCACCAACGCTTCTACGAAATCCTTTACGAATGCGATCGAGAAAGATGCTTTATTTGCCGCTGTCATGAAGAATCGCGGATTCTATAAAAAATTCCTTGAGACGATAGGAGAGATTGGAGCTGAGAATTTTAATTATGATACATGCGCACAGAAGCTGGATGAATACACCAGTACGTATCAGCCACTCATGCAGGACTTTTATACAAGGTTCTACGGGAAAGATACATGGAATAGAGGGCAGTTTGACATTAATATAAATACGGTGAAGAACTTTTTGCGCGACCGCTATTCCAAAATCATGGAGGAAGTGATGTCGTATGAGGCACCACAGTAAGCAGCAAAGCAGTGGACGTTAAAGTCTGTCAGGCAAAAATCGGAAAGATCGGATGACCATGACCGGAACAACAGGGAATGCCTGTAATCCGGCCATGGTCATTTTTTCTTTAATTTACTCTTTACATATCCTGTGGTCAGTGTTATGATAAAAACACTACATCTTGTATAAGGCAGCGTGAGAGATACTATATTCAGTTATATGTAAAGAAGGAGAAATAGAGAGAATGGCTAAGATAAGGGTTATTAAACGGAATGGAGAAGAGGTAGAGTTTGATGCGGAGAAGATCAGTAATGCGATCCAGAAGGCAAATAAGGAAGTGGAGAAGCGTAAGCAGCTTACGGTACTGCAGATCGCAGATGTGACAAATGGGGTTGTAAGCCAGATTGAGAGTGCCTCTCATGCTGTACATGTGGAAAATATCCAGGATATGGTTGAGATCGGGATCATGAAAGAGGGCGGCTATGAGATTGCCCAGAAATATGTGAGATACCGCTATCAGCGTGAACTGGCGCGAAAAGCCAATACGACAGACAGTGAAATCCTTTCGCTGATCGAGTGCAATAATGAAGAAGTAAATCAGGAGAATTCTAATAAGGACGCGGGAATCAATTCCACGCAGCGTGATTATATGGCGGGACAGGTGAGTAAGGATCTTACGATGCGTCTGCTTCTGCCCAAAGATGTGGTAGATGCACATAATGAAGGGATTATTCATTTTCATGATTCGGACTATTATGCACAGAAGGAGCATAACTGTGATCTGATCAATCTGGAAGATATGCTTCAGAATGGGACAGTTATCAGTGATACCCTGATCGAGAAGCCGCATTCTTTTTATACGGCATGTAATGTGACGACGCAGATCGTGGCTCAGGTGGCGAGTAACCAGTATGGGGGACAGTCATTTTCACTTGCACATCTGGCGCCATTTGTGGATATCAGCAGAAAAAAGCTCCGGGAGGAAGTCAGGGAAGAGTATGTGGAACTGGGGCTTAAAGAGGAAAATGAAACATTAGAGAAGATCGTAGAAAAGCGACTGGCAGATGAGATCAAGAGGGGGATCCAGACGATACAATATCAGCTGATCACACTTATGACATGTAATGGACAGGCTCCGTTCGTTACGATGTTCATGTATCTGGATGAGGTGGAAGGACAGGCCAGACATGATCTTGCCCTTTTGATCCAGGAGGTTTTAAACCAGAGGATACAGGGGGTAAAGAATGAAAAGGGTGTTTGGATCACACCGGCATTTCCAAAACTTATTTATGTTCTGGACGAGGATAATATACAGGAGGACTCGGAGTTTTGGTATCTGACGGAACTTGCCGCCAGATGTACGGCAAAACGTATGGTTCCCGATTATATTTCTGCTAAGGTGATGCGTGAACTCAAGCAGGGAGACGTGTATACGTGCATGGGCTGCCGCTCTTTTCTGACTGTCGAGGATGGTCAGAGAAATGCGGACGGAAGCCACAAATATTATGGAAGATTTAATCAGGGAGTGGTCACGATCAATCTGGTCGACGTGGCGTGCTCTTCCCACGGGGATATGGATGAGTTCTGGGAAATTCTGGATGAAAGACTTGAACTTTGCCACCGGGCACTGCGGTGCCGTCATGAAAGGCTTCTCGGTACGACTTCTGATGTGGCGCCGATCCTCTGGCAGCACGGGGCGCTCGCGCGGTTAAAGAAGGGTGAAAAGATCGATAAGCTCCTCTATAACGGCTACTCTACGATTTCCCTCGGCTATGCCGGATTGTATGAAATGTGTGTGAGGATGACCGGGAAATCCCACACCGATAAGGAGGCACGAGAATTTGCACTGGCAGTGATGCAACGCCTGAATGACAAATGTGGGGAGTGGAAGGCAGCAGAGAAGATCAGTTATTCGGTGTATGGGACTCCGATGGAGTCAACGACTTATAAATTTGCCAAATGTCTTCAGAGACGTTTTGGGGTGATTCAGGGAGTGACCGACAAGAATTATATTACAAACAGTTATCATATCCATGTGACCGAAGAAATCGATGCGTTCGAGAAACTGAGTTTTGAGTCTGAGTTTCAGAAACTCTCGCCGGGAGGGGCGATCAGTTATGTCGAGGTGCCGAATATGCAAAATAACATTCCGGCGGTGATTTCTGTTATGCGGCATATTTACGAAAATATCATGTATGCGGAATTAAATACAAAGAGCGATTTTTGTGAGGAATGTGGGTATTCTGGTGAAGTGCTCATTAAAGAGAATGAGTACGGAAAGCTTGTATGGGAATGTCCGAATTGCGGAAATCGGGATCAGAACAAACTTTTTGTGGCAAGAAGGACTTGTGGATATATTGGAACACAGTTTTGGAATCAGGGACGTACCCAGGAGATCAAAGACCGGGTACTGCATCTATAGATTTACTGATCTCGTCGATCAAATACATCCGGAACGTCATCGTTCCCCCATCGGCAGCCTGGGTTTTCCGGGCTGCTTTTTCTGCACACAGGTTCATCCAGCCGGTGGCTGTACAGACTGCTTCGAACGGCTCTTCCGGGCTGGCAGCCATGCAAAGGCAGATCAGTTCCGTCAGCATGCACCCGCTTCCGGTAATGCGGGCAGAGAGAGGTGAGCCGCCGTGCAGGACTTTATAGGTATCGCCGGATACGATCAGATCTTCGATTCCGGAAATGACAACGATGGCATCCGTATTTTTATTTAGGATACGTGCATCTTTCAGACATGCATCCAGATTTTTTTCCTGCATGGCATCCTCTTTTTTGGCATCGACAAAGGAATCGCTCATGCGGGAAGATTCGCCCTCTTTTTGTGATTTTTCTTTCTGCGTGAGAAGGGCGAGGGAATGTATCTCTGAGGCGTTGCCGCGGATGGCAGAAAAACGGATTTCCTGTAATAGCTGCAGACTGGCTTTTCTTCTTAGTTCCGTGGCGCCTGCTGCGACCGGGTCGAAAACGACAGGGTGTCCGAGGCGGTTTGCTTCTTTTCCTGCGGCGAGCATCGCTTCCAGTGAGGAGACAGCCCCCAGATTTAGTACGAGACCGTCGCACCGGGAGGTCATTTCGGCTGCCTCTTCGGGAGCAGAGGCCATCGTGGCATGTCCGCCCGCAGCCAGTATGACATTTGCGCAGTCGTTGATCGTGATGGTATTCGTGATCGAGTGGATCTTTGGATTTCTTTTTTTGATATGAGTAAGAATTGTTTCATTTATCATGACAGCATCTCCTGTAATTTAGCCAGAGTTCCCGACTTTTTTAAAATCTGAAGAACTGCATATCCTAGAAGGCTGCCTACAAGACAGGCAGGCATAAAAAGCGGGATATAATAGAATGGTGAGGCAAGATCCACACTAAAACCGTATTTCATGACATAGTAACTTATGATGGCACTGATAAGTCCGGTCCCGATCAGTTCCCCGGTTACGGCAAGGATCATTTTTCTGGAAATTTTATAAAATAATCCGGATAAAAATGCGCCGATGACAGCACCGATGATCGCAGTCACAGGCCTTCCGGTCAAAAGCATTCTCATACATCCGGTGATCAGTGCAGAGATAAAACCGTAAACGGGCCCGATCAGGACAGCACAGATGACATTGCAGAAATGCTGGAAGGGAACGACAAACGGGAAAGAGACAAATGTCGAGAGAATAAAACTGAGACAAGCCATAAAAGCGGTAAAACAGGATTTTTTTATATTCATAATCAACCTTTTTAATTCACAATCAAGTCAATGGTTTTCATATTTGTAGCAGAGACTGCACAAATTCCCAATATGTGTGCAGCCTCTTTCCGACGTTACTATTGCTCACAATATTTCTCTACATCGCTCTCTGCTTTCTCCCAGAATAGGTTCTCTGTTTCTGGAGTAAACGCTACAACATTGTAATATGTTGTTACCTGCTTATTTTCCTGAACAACCGTAACCCCAAGCTGGCCTTCCGTACTGTCAACCCGGTACTCCGTGCCATCTGTCAG
The DNA here is from genome assembly GCA_964579975.1 of uncultured Eubacterium sp. Lineage (GTDB taxonomy): Bacteria > Bacillota > Clostridia > Lachnospirales > Lachnospiraceae > Eubacterium_F. Next base: position 55,725 of record CAZOIF010000008.1, read on the forward strand.
AGTAAAACGAATGGGCGTAAGTACACCAGTTTTCAGTTCTTTGGAATCGCTGCTATTTTTTACATGCAGCCCTTTCGCTTCTGCTGTTTCCTGCAGAGACAATTCACTAAACCGGGCACTGATCTGCTTTTGCGCCATTTTGTCCCTTACCGTACTATCCCCAAACGAAATCTGCTTTATCTTTCCTGTAAACTCCTTAGAAAAAACTGCATTATTAAACTTCATTGGTATCTCACTTTCCTTGATACCGGAACACACCGTCACTTTGCAGGAATATATCTTTTTCCCCGTCCTGGCATGGATTGTCGTCGCTCCGATTCCTACTGCTTTTATCTTTCCCTTTTTCGATACCCTGGCACACTTAGTATTCCCAGATGTCCACTTTACACCTGCTTTTGTATTTTTTACTTTTATGACAAATGTCTGACCCAGCCCCAGGTTCAACTTCTTTTTACTGATCACGACTTCCTTTTTTGCCATATTTGTTTCTGCTCCAGCCAAACAAATGGTTATTGCCAGTACCAATACCATTCCTGTTCTCATTGCTTGTTTCATAAACTCACCTCTTCGTTTGTTTCCATTTGATGCCGAATCCCAGTTTACGCATAACATCTTGTGCCTGCGATAATGTAGCACTATCATTATAACCGATTCCTATTGCGTTGGCAACCTGTTACAATAAGTTGTAAATCGCTTTATTTTGGTCGAACAGTTTACGCAAACTATTCCAAAATTCGGTGCCGTATCTGGTATCATAGAAAGAATCTATTTCATACAAAGTATTTGAGGTAGTGTTGTAAAGGGATTGAGTATTTATGAAACCGTCTCGGACAGTTGCCTGACTGTCGGATGGATGGAATTCAATATAGTAGTTATCATCGAGAATGAAGTAAACGGATAGAATTTCTCCAATCCTTTCTTCTCCTGCAAAAACACCTTTTGGAGTATCTGCTTTGTGAAGTTCGAGTGCAGAAAAGAGACTGAATATTTTTTTAATGGCAGCTTTATCGTTCACTTTATCCCCGTGCAAGGGGCCTGTAGTGCTAAACCGGATACTTGTTATTCTGTGATAAATGTCTTTTGTAAAGATATTGTTTTTATAGCTCAGAGTGATGGAAGAGGCATTGATGTCAGAGCAGACGGTAAGCTTGCACTTATAGGTTTTTTTGCCTGCCGTTGCCTTGATCACGGTATTTCCAAGTCCTTTTGCACGAACTTTGCCCTCCTGGTTGACTGTGGCAATGTCTATGTCATCCGAAGACCATTTTATTTTTTTATCACAGTTTTTGAGTTTTAATTTTAGTGTTTTTCCGTTTTTTATTGTGATATTCTTTTTGTTCAGAGAAACTTTTTTTGTTTTTGCAGCAGCCGGCTGTATCTGGAATACCAGACAGAGTATGCACATGAGTGCGATAAATTTTTTTGTTCCCATAGAAAACCTCCTGAATTATTTATAGTTGAGTAGTGAGCCACTCCATGTATATATGGTCGAAAATGATTCAGAAGAAAAAACGGTTCCGTCTCCGGCATAGGATATCATGTAGCTGTTACCAGTATTTCCATTTGCTGCCGAATCCCAAATCATAAGACTTTGTTCTCCAACTACTTCTTTGTAACCATAAATGGTGACCGCATGTCCTTTATATTCGCCTCCCAAACCATACCATGATCCCCTCATATATATTGGTGAGCGGTTTTGAATATTTAATTTTACCATATCAAATGGAGTGTAAGACTCTCTTCGGGAGAAAAACAATTTATATTTCAATAAAGCGCTTTGAGCCTCATAAAGAGTAGCGCCTTGTTGTTCATTCTTTCCCATAGCGCTTGCAACCTGTTTTGCAGTTAAATTTTTGTCTAATCGGTAATTGGCAATTGTGGCAACAGTAGCTGCCCAGCACCAACTGGTAAAGCCTTGGCCGCGGGCATTTTGCAGAACCAGATAATTGTAACCAAGTTCAGAGACAGAAGCAGTGGAGCCATGTGGCATAAGCGGATCGGTCTTTTGATTGGCCTCGATATCTACTTTTTGAGGGGCATGGTAATTATCAAGTGCCTCTTTAGCAGAATCAATAAAATCATTTTTTGATAAATCTGATTCAAGCGTGTCATCGGAAAAGTTTACTTTTTGTGATAATCCTTGCCCTAATATTTCATCATCCGCTTCATAAAATACGTATGGCTCTTGGGGATCATATTCCAGCAGATTGAGTTCTTTTACCATGTCTGTCCCGACTTTGTACTGCCATCCATAAGTTGTGCCATACAGGGTTATTGTAAGAATTACGTCCCCTGAATTTTCGTCGAGTATGGGAAAATATACTTCCTCATAGTGTAAATCCCCGTCCAGATCATAAATCATGAAAGGCTCTCCTAAGGCCGCGTTTTTTAAAGAATCAGCAGGTACATTCAACTGGTCAGAGTCCTCCGAAAGCATTTTCAGGATTGTTTTGTATTTGCCATTGATATAATTAATGGCGCTGTCAGCAATTTGGTTATCCATTTGATTTTCAATCTGAAAGATTTCTCTTTGCAGATTATTTGTAGTTACTGCAGCTTCTACGTTTACATGTTGTGAAATACACACATAAAAAATCAAGGCAATACTTACTATAACAGATAATTGTTTTTTCATATATTTTTCTCCTCCTTACATTTGTTGATGAACCACCGTACTTTTCCCGTAGTTGAATTGGGTTGTATCTTCTCTTGAAAGTCAAAAATAAACTGTATTTCATGTGCCCAGGGTTCGTTTAGATATTTCTTATAGAATAGGATAAATTCGTTGTTATGGAATTCAGAATCCATAACGACAGTCAGTCGGAGTTTGTTCGAATCCGTTTGTATCACTTGAAACTGATAGATTACATTTTCGTATATATTGTTTATGATTTCGATTGGTTTCAAAAGAATATCGGGTGGTATTTCCCTCCCATCAGGTAGTGTCAACCAGTCGTTTTTTCTGCCGTTGGTTAGTTTCAGTAAAGTTTCTGTTCTGCCGTTCTTTTCTTTTGTGATCAGGCTTCCATAATCACCGATTCCATACCTTACAAACGGCATAGCATGGTTGTGCAGGGATGTCACATAAATACTTCCAATCTCTCCTTCTTTGACTTGATTTCCCTGTTTATCCAGTATCTCTATAAAAGTGGATTCTTTATACACGCGATAATAATCTCCACATTCATATCCAATCGTGCTGACTTCCATTGTCCCATAATGTCCTTTGACAATGCAGGACAGATTTCTTTTGATTCGTTCTTTTAAGTGATCAAATATCATTTCACCGGTAAGCTCTACATAAGCTAAAGATGGTATGGCTGGTAACTGATTTTTTTCGATCAGGTCGCATAAAATGGTAGCCATTCCCGGATGGATCAGAAGCCATTTTGGAGAAAAGTCCAAAATTTTTTTGTATATATCTTTCAGTCTTTCTTCATCCAGATTGGATTTAGAAATGATCAGTTTGTTTTTATCATATTTATAGGCTTCATCATTTTCTAAAACTGTATTAAAGAAACATACATTATCCCGTGGGTGAATACCAGATGTTTTCCACCGATCCATCCATAATGGCAGGAGGGAATTTCTGTAATCAGCTGGATCCCAGTAGGCGTCCAGATATGTTCCAGTGCTTCCAGAAGTATGTGCTCTGAAAAGTTTATTCGTGGCCAGTAATGCCAGATAATCTTCTGATATCATTTGTTCTGGATTTATTACGGCATCTGCTTTTTCAACAAGTGGAAGGTGAACCCAGTTGTGTGGGAGCATGATTTGATTTAATGTCATATTATGTTTCTCAAGTAGACGGCGATATGCAGGTACTGTCCGATATGCATGGTATGCCACCTTTAATCTGGTTTCATTCATGTGGGTGTCCTCCTGCTGTTATGAAGTTATCCAAAAAGTCAATCATTTCTGTTACGGTAGACATGTGTTGGGACAGTGTTGAAAAATCCCTAAAGTCTACTCCAAATTCATCCTCGATCAATAGTACATAATCCAAAAGGTGTATGGAATCAATGTTAAGAGTTTCTTCTAGATTTATTGATTCATCGACAAAATGGGCATCGTCATCAATGCATTCTGTCAGAAGGGTCATTAATTTTTTTCTTATATTATCCATGTATATTTCCCTCGTGTTTTTTAAATTCCTTCCACTGAGCAATCAGATGTTCCAAACACTGTTTCTCTTCCAGCTGTATTTTCCTCAGGTAGTTTTTGATCAATTCGTAATTTGTTTTCTCTGGACGCTTTTGATATTTTAATAATATATTTTTTAAATCAAATATTTGATTTGCGAGTTCTTTCATTTTTTGATTCAGGTTGCAACCTGTTTTTGGAGTTAAAAATCCCTTTGTAGTTATATAATTAATACGTTCTGCCATACATAATTTATGTTCCCACAAAACGTGCGCAATTCTTCTGTCTGAAATAAGAACTTCGATTCCTTGATCGGTAGTCAGTTCATCATATATCTTTATTCCATAAGTACGTTTTGAGGCAGGTATGATATGTTGTAGCATTTTACTGCTGTTGGTGCCATCGAGATATTGTTGTATCATTTGTTTTACATAATCAGGATCAAAATCCATGGGATAACTGTCCTGTTCATATGTAATAATTTTAAATAAAATGTTCTTATTTTGTTTTATGCTTTTCACAGCATCCGCATATTTTATTTTTGTTTTCACAAGTTTTCCATTATTAGTATATCCTACGATGTAAAGGTGTTTTATTCTATCATCATATCCATATATTAAATTTTGGTGCAGATGATGAAAGTTGTGATACTCTTCTCTGTCTGCAATATAGTACTGGTCAAGTTTGGTTTCGATATATTTTCCTTTGTTCAGGCAGTTTTTGATATACTTTAAGCCGCCTAAGGAAAGAATATCGTCAGCATTATATCTGTTTGTGTCTAGAAAGTAATGAAATAAATTGCAATCCCAATGTTTTAAGGTCCCATAATGAAATTCCAGTCGTCTGTCCAGATTTGTTATATCACTGCTTAATTGGATAAAGTTTGAAAAAATCCATGGATAAACGGAATTTGCTCTATGCTTTACCTGTACTCCAATATATAATTCCTTATCATCTGGCAAATTTAGATTTTGGGAAGCAAGACATTCTGCTCTGTTTTCTCCCGCATACACATCTAAGCTGTTTCCTTTTCTGTCTAGTACAAGGTTATATGGAGTGTATAATCGTTTTTTATATATGTGTTGATATTCACCATTTATATATAAACTTGTTCCGTCGTATTTAAAATGTCCAAACCGGCACAGATAATCAATGTCACCTAAAAGGATATTGTCCGTGTTATCTGTAATAAATAGATTTATTGCAGCCCAAGGCTCGGTATATTGTTGAAAATCCACCTGAATACTAATGTGGTCTTCGAGTTCTATCTTACGATAGATACAGCCATTACAATCCTCGCAGTATTGATCTGTGGAGATGACCATCCAAGAATCCGTATTTCCTTTTTGCTGGATATTTCCTGCCGGTTTCCAATCGGTTTTGGGAGAATCTAAAATAGTAAATTCAGCAATCAGGTTCCCGATTCTATCTTTTGCTGTAATAATACACTGTGGAAAAGCATAATATGAATATGAAGTCATAACAGAATCTATATTGATGGGAAGTTTCTGTTTCATTTCATTCTCCTTTGTTTCTACTGTTTTTAACGGATTAGTAATTTTTGTGATATTACTACTATTATACAGCTTTTCAATTTAAAAGTATACTACTTTCGGTCGCAAATTCCGCCAAATTCCGCCATATTTCGACATATCTCATATGTGTAAATTTGAATCTTTTCTTATTATCGGCAAGAAATAAGCAAACAAAAGATGAATAACTAGATATTTTGCCGATAATGTGATATAATAATAAGCAGACTGAGCATGCTTGCATGTGAGGGCACAACAAGAAAGCGAATGTTTATTAATAGTTTGTTGGAGGGACAAGGATGCAATATCTTTCGGTGGCACAAATGGCAAAAAAATGGAATATTTCTGAACGCAGCGTAAGAAATTATTGTGCGAAGGGTCGTGTAGAGGGGGCATTTCTGGTTGGAAAGACATGGAATATACCAGAGGATGCGCGGAAACCGGAACGAATAAATAAGAAGGTACAGGAGCCGGTGACTTTATTAGAAATATTGCAGGATGAGAAGAAGAGGAGATATTCTGGTGGAATCTATCACAAAACCCAGATTGAGTTGACCTATAATTCCAATCATATGGAAGGGAGCCGTTTGACCCATGACCAGACCCGCTATATTTTTGACACCAATACAGTTGGTGTAGAAAATGAAGTGTTAAATGTAGATGATGTTATTGAGACATCAAATCATTTCAGGTGTATTGACAGGATAATTGACAATGCAAAAGCTGTGTTATCAGAAAAATTTATCAAAGAACTGCATCTTACCTTAAAAAGCGGAACCAGTGATTCGAGGCTTGACTGGTTTGCCGTAGGTGCTTATAAAAAACGGGCGAATGAAGTTGGAGGAATGGCAACAGCATTACCAGAGGAAGTGGCAGATCAGATGAAAAAATTATTAGCTGGGTATGATCAAAAGAGCCATAAGACATTGGAAGATATTTTGGAATTTCATGTGAAGTTTGAGAGAATACACCCCTTTCAAGATGGAAATGGACGTGTGGGCAGATTGATTATGTTTAAGGAATGCCTCAAGTATAATATTGTTCCATTCATTATCGAAGATAGCATTAAACTATTTTATTATCGTGGATTGAAGGAATGGAACTATGAAAGAGGTTATTTGAAAGATACGTGCTTGTCGGCACAGGATAAGTATAAAGAATATTTGGATTATTTCGGAATCCGGTATTTATGATCAAAAACAAAAATCCCCTGCCAGTATTGTCACTGACAGGGGAAAACAGTATGAGGAAATGTTTTATGCCATACCGTTTGCTACCTTATATTTATAGATCATTTCCGCATGGTTTTGTTCCTCCGTCTGAATATGGTTCAGAAGTTTGCGGACATTGGTTGCGGCGAAACGGAACAGATCATTGTTATAGGTAGAAGAAACCAGTTTTTCGGTAGCGATGGAATCGGTGCATAAAAACTGGTCATGCTTTTTCGCCTCGGAATTGTCGCCGGCAGAATAGGTGACGGAAGGGGAATAGCCCTCTGCACCTGTGGTAGCCGCTTTTACATTTGGGATTTGTCCTTTTAATACCTGGCCAAGGGAATCAAAATGTTCCTGCTCTTCGTCGCCAATTTGATGGAATAATTGTTTGAGGCGATCGTCGATGGCCGATTTTTCATAGAAATGGTATTTTTCTATACAGGTTTTTTCCTGTGTCTGTAGATCCTTGATTACAGTAGCTTCTTGTTCTGTGAGTTGCATAATGGATCTCCTTTCCGTTTTTTGTTCATTATTTCCTGTTTAAAAAAAATTATACCAGTCAGATGGTATATATGGTATCGGACTAAATTCCGGTATAGAAAAATTTGTGAAAATAAGGTATACTTTATAGTGATTGGAAAAAGGAGCTAAGTGGTGAGGAACGGAGGCGTAAGGATGAAAGTATTTTTGGTGGAGGATGAATTTATCGTCAGGGAGGGAATAAAAAATAATATTGACTGGGGAGCGAATGGTTTTGAGTTTTGCGGGGAAGCCAGTGATGGTGAACTGGCATTTCCGATGATTAAAAAAGAGCGCCCGGATATTGTGATCACAGATATTCGAATGCCTTTTATGGATGGCCTGGAACTTAGCCGGTTGATCAAAAAGGAATTTCCAAATACCCGGATCATGATCCTTAGTGGTTATGAGGAATTTGAATATGCGAAAACAGCGATACAGATCGGAGTGGAAGAATATCTTTTAAAGCCGATCAATGGAGAGGAACTCTTAAAGGCAGTGCGCCGTGTGGCAGATAAGATCCAGGAGGAACGGGAGAGTGCGAAAAATTTTCAGAAGTACCAAAAGGACAGTCTCGAAAATCTTCAGAATGCAAAACGTGAGTTGTTTAATGATCTGATCAGCAGTGAACCGGCACTTTCGGAAGTGATAGACCGGGGACGGGAACTGGAGTTGGAACTGACCGCCGGCTGTTACAATATTCTGCTTTTGAAGATACAGAGAAAACAGTGCGCAGAAAGTTTTTCGGAACGGATTAACGAGATTACAGAAAAAGTGGACGAGTTTGTCAGAAATCATAAGCATATGCTTATTTGTTTTGACCGGGAACCGGAAGGAAGCGCCTATTTGTTTTTGGGAGAAAACGAGGAAGTGATCGATAAAAATATTTGTGCTTTTCTGGAATTTTTCCGCCAGACACTGGAACAGTATGCAGAGGTCAGTTATTTTGGGAGTATTGGTAAAGCAGTTATGAGACTGAGGGATCTGACGATGTCATATGAGGCGGCCAGCCATGCGTTTGCCTATCGTTTTCTAACGGATGGAAATGGCGTCATCCGTTTTGAAGATATCAAGGATGCCAGGGGGAAACTCAATTTGTCGGGGGATTGTCTGATCGGCAGCGTGGATGTGGGAAATCTGGATAAAAGGAAGATTGAGGAGTTTTTAAAAGGGGGAGAGATCGAGGAGGCCCGTTATTTTGTGGAGGAATACATACGGAATATTGGTGCAGAGGGAAATGATTCCCTCCTATTCCGGCAGTATATCGTCATGGATATGTATTTTGTGGCTATGAATTTTTTAAAACAGCTTGGTGATGCCGAGACGCTTTCAGTCAATGAACCATTTGAGTCACTAGAGCAGATGCAGGAGATCATCTCACATCTGGAAGACACGATGAAATATATTGTGGACTTGTTCTCGCATGTGATGGAACTCAGGGATAAGCAGACTCTCAAGAGGGAGAGTGATGTGGTGGAGATGGCCCGTCAGTATATCAAGGATCATTACAACGAAGAAGAACTGACGCTGACCAGGGTGGCCGCCCATGTAAATGTAAGCCCGAATCATCTGAGTGCAATGTTCAGCCAGAAGACGGGTCAGACTTTTGTCAGATACCTTACGGATTTCCGCATGAGCCGGGCGAAAGAATTGCTCAAATGCACGAATAAACGGAGCAGTAAGATCAGTGAGGAGGTGGGATACCGGGATCCGCATTATTTTTCTTATTTATTTAAGAAAAATCAGGGATGTACACCAATGCAATACAGAGAGCGGGGTGGCGGTATATGAAAAGAGGCATTCGAAGAATAAAAAGATGTTTGCTGCTCGTCGTTAACTGGTATCGGGATCTTCCGATGCGAAATAAGATCAGTATGGCATTTCTGGCGATATTGGTTCCAATGATACTTCTTATCGGAACGTGGTTTTACAATGTACTCCAGTATAATGAGCACTATAGCGGAGCGGTGAGAAATACTTCGATCATTAGTGAATTTAGTATTGACTTCAAGAAAAATTACGATTATAAGATATATCTGATCATTGTTGGTAATAAATCATATGATAGCCAGAAGCCGCTTGAGGATATTGCAAGTGCCAGACGGATCATTTCCCAGTTTAGGAACAGGAGTGAGAATAAGGAAAGTATACAGCTGGTCGCAGTGACGGTGAGATATCTGAATACATTGGAGAGGTATACGGAGCAGATCCGTCAGAATATGCTTAAAGGTGGTATGTATGATGAGAATCAGAAAATATGGGAACAGGATATCCAGTCAGTGACGGCCTGTATCCAGGAGAGTGTTCTGGAGATATTATATTATGAAAATAAGCAGGGGGCTATCATTTATAGTGATATGCAGAAGATGACGATTCAGATGATACTGGTCAGTATCGTGATCTTCGTATTTGTGATTGCTTTGACAGTGCTGATGATAACTGTTTTCCCGCGGACTGTGACCAGACCGATTTATGACTTGAGCAGGGTTACGCAAAAAGTGGCGGGGGGAGATCTGACAGTGAGGGCGCATATCAGGCATGGGGTGGAGTTAAAAGGACTTGGGGACTCTTTAAATGTCATGATTGAGAAGATCAGTTCTCTGATCGAACGCGTGACCAGAAACCAGGCAAATCTCAGGGAGGCAGAACTCGAGATCCTTCAGATGCAGATCAATCCTCATTTTCTCTATAATACGCTCGATACGATCGTGTGGATGGCAGAGGCAGGGGATAAAGAGGCAGTGATCAATATGGTAGAACGGCTGACGACGTTTTTTCGTGTTTCTCTCAACAATGGAAAAGATACGGTGCCCATTTCTCTGGAAACGAAACATATCCTTAGTTATCTGGAAATTCAAAAAGTACGTTATCTTGATATTCTGGAGTATGACATCCAGATTCCGGATGAACTGGACACTTGCCAGATCCCGAGGATCACGTTGCAGCCTCTTGTGGAAAATGCGCTTTATCACGGAATTAAGCACAAGAGAGGAAAAGGTAAGATACGGGTGTTAGGCAGGGTGGAGAAAGATAAATGTGTGCTGACCGTAGAGGATAATGGGATTGGGATGTCGTCAGAGCGTCTGTCCCAGGTACGCAGCGGCTTGACGCATAAGCAGGATGATGGAAATGATTTTTATGGCCTGTACAATGTGAATGAGCGCATCCGTCTCAGATTTGGAGATTGTTATGGCCTCAAGATCGACAGTGTATATGAACAGGGAACCCGTATTGAGGTTTGGCTGCCGTTTGGAGTGCAGAATTCGGAACAGTGGCCGTCTCACTGAGCGGTATCAAACGGCTTGTGCTTAAAAAAACAAACTTGTATCTTAAAAAAATCAACTAATTGAAACAACTGCATAAAATTTTGAAAAATAATCCGAAGAATCTTTATTGTATTTCGGGTTATTTTTTCATATGATTAATTACAGGGTAAAGTACTATATTAAAATGTAGGAGGTTGAAAAATGAAGAAAAAATTTTTGAAAAAGTTAGTTGCAGGTGCACTGACAGCAGTAATGGCATTTGCCCTGACTGCATGTGGAGGCGGTAATAACGATCAGGGAACTACTTCCACAAATGATGGTGCTTCTTCGGAGGATTCCTCAAAGGGCACGATCACAGTCGGATTTTCACAGGTAGGAGCAGAATCAGACTGGCGTACTGCTAACACGGAATCTATGAAATCGACATTTTCCGAAGCAAATGGCTACAAGTTGATTTTTGACGATGCTCAGCAGAAACAGGAAAATCAGTTGTCAGCAATTCGAAACTTTATTCAGCAGGAAGTTGATTACATCGTACTCGCTCCGGTTACAGAGACTGGATGGGATACGGTGCTTCAGGAAGCAAAGGATGCGGGAATCCCTGTAATCATCGTGGATCGTATGGTAGATGTAAAATCCGATGATCTTTATACCGCATGGGTTGGTTCAAACTTTGAACTTGAAGGAAAGAAAGCTGCAGCTTATCTGAAAGCGTATATGGAGGCAAAGGGAAAGAAAGAAGCTAAGATCGTTGACATTCAGGGTACGATCGGTGCTTCCGCACAGATTGGACGTACAAAAGGTCTTGAGGACGGTGTATCTGAAAATGGCTGGAATCTGTTAGACAAGACAACAGGTGAGTTCACACAGGCAAAAGGCCAGGAAGTTATGGAGTCCTTCTTAAAGAAATATAAAAAGGATATCGATGTAGTTTACTGTGAGAATGATAATGAGGCTTTTGGAGCAATTGATGCGATCAAAGCAGCAGGATATTCGGTAGGCGCAGATGGCGATATGCTGATCTTCTCTTTTGATAGTACAAATGCAGGTATGAAAGAGGTAAAAGAAGGCAGGATTACATTAAATACTGAGTGTAACCCACTTCATGGACCACGTGTAGAAAAAATCATTCAGCAGTTGGAAAATAAAGAGACTCCTGACAAACAGGCGTATGTAGAAGAGGAAATGTTTGCACATGATGATACAGTAACATCAGTTACGGTTGACGGTAAAGAATATCCGGTAACGGTAGTAACGGATGAGGTAATCGCAGAGCGTAAATATTGATCATAGGTGATAAACTTGCCATGGGGTGTGCCATACAGCTAGAGGTATTTGGTGGCACACCTCATTTTTTAGAAATGCAGCCCCGGCAGCGGGGAAAAGGAGGGGAAAAATGGGTGAGAATATCGTATTGACTATGAAGAACATCAGCAAGACTTTTCCCGGTGTAAAAGCGTTATCCAATGTTGATTTTACGCTTCGTGAAGGTGAAATCCATGCTCTGATGGGGGAGAATGGAGCTGGAAAATCTACATTGATCAAAGTACTGACAGGGGTGCATGATTTTGAGGCTGGTGAAATCCGGATGTCAGGGAATCCGGCACCGATCATCAATCATTCACCGCAGGAGGCACAGAATAACGGAATTAGTACGGTGTATCAGGAGGTCAATCTTTGTCCAAACCTGACAGTAGCAGAAAATTTGTTTATTGGGCGGGAACCGAGAAAATTTGGAATGATCGATTGGAAGACGATGAACCGCAAGTCGGCGGAGGTCTTGAAAAGTCTGGATATCCATGTACAGCCGACACAGAATCTGGACGACTGTTCCATTGCGATCCAGCAGATGATTGCGATTGCGCGGGCAGTCGATATGAAATGCCGTGTTTTGATTCTGGATGAACCAACATCATCCTTAGATGATGAAGAAGTAGAAAAATTATTTACATTGATGAGAAAATTAAGGGCAGAGGGAGTAGGAATTATTTTTGTAACCCATTTTCTGGAACAGGTATATGCCGTTTGTGACCGTATCACGGTACTTCGAAATGGTGCGCTGGTGGGAGAATATGAAATTGAAAATCTTCCACGTGTTCAGCTGGTATCCAAGATGATGGGGAAGGATTTTGACGATCTGGCAGATATAAAAAGTGAACATCAGAATAATAGTGGGGAGAAAGAGCCGTTGATCGAAGCAAAGGGACTTAGCCATCAGGGTACGATCAAACCATTTGACCTTGTTGTCAATAAGGGAGAGGTTATTGGCATGACCGGTTTGCTTGGATCCGGACGTTCTGAACTGGTCCGCACATTGTATGGTGCAGACCGTGCAGATACCGGAGTACTGAAAATAAATGGCAAGGAAGTAAAGATCAATACTCCGCTGGATGCCATGAAACAGGGAATGGCGTATCTCCCGGAGGACCGGAAAAAGGAAGGTATCATTGCCGATCTGTCTGTCCGGGAAAATATTATTATTGCCCTTCAGGCCAAGAAGGGAATGTTTAAGCTTTTAAGCCGTAAGCAGATGGAAGAATTTGCGGATGAATATATTAAATTGCTGCAGATCAAAACGGCAAGCCGGGAAACACCAGTCAAGAGTCTTTCTGGTGGAAATCAGCAGAAGGTGATCATTGCCAGATGGCTTCTCACGAATCCGGATTATCTGATCCTGGATGAACCGACCCGTGGAATTGATGTCGGAACAAAGACAGAGATTCAGAAGCTGGTCTTACAGCTGGCAGATGATGGAAAGGCGATTACCTTCATTTCATCAGAAATTGAGGAAATGCTCCGAACTTGCAGCCGGATGGCAGTATTGCGGGATGGCAGTAAAGTAGGGGAGATTGAAAGTGACGATTTATCGCAGGAATCGATTATGAAAGCGATCGCGGGAGGTGACAGAAAAAATGAGTGAGACAAAAAAGGATGGATTTAATATTCGTAAGATTACGGGACATCACCTGTTTATGCCGATTGTTTGTCTTTTTGTCGTATTGCTCGTGAACGTGATACGTACACCGGATTTCTTTAACATTTCGATCCGAAATGATGTATTATACGGGTATCTGATCGATGTGATCAACCGTGGCTCAGAACTTGTTATTCTGGCGGTTGGAATGACGTTAGTTACGGCGGCATCAGGAGGACAGGATATCAGTGTTGGTGCCGTGATGGCTGTTGCGGCAGCAGTATGTTGTCAGATTTTATCGGGTGGCGAGGTTAGCACATCCACACTGGCAGCTCCAATCATTCTTGCCGTTTTGGCAGCGGTTTTAGTGGCTGGTCTCTGTGGCGTATTTAATGGTTTTTTGGTAGCCAGACTGAATATCCAGCCGATGGTCGCCACATTGATCTTATTTACAGCAGGACGTGGAATCGCCCAGCTCATCACACAGGGGCAGATTACATATGTCCGTGTCGACTCATACCGTGTCATGGGTGGATATGTCGGGATACTTCCGACGCCAATCCTTTTTGCAGTGGGGACGGTAGTAGTTGCCTATCTGGTTCTGAATAAGACAGCACTTGGCATGTATATTGAGAGTGTGGGTGTAAACAGTCATGCCTCACGTCTGGTTGGTCTTAATTCGGTAAAGATTAAGTTTCTGACCTATGTCATTTGTGGTGTGCTGGCAGGGGTAGCCGGGGTCGTAGCTTCCAGCCGAATCTATTCCGCAGATGCTAATAACATTGGATTGAATCTGGAGATGGATGCGATCTTAGCAGTCGCTCTCGGTGGAAATATCCTTGGAGGAGGTAAATTCAGCCTTATGGGATCTGTGATCGGATCCTATACGATCCAGGCATTGACAACGACGCTGTATGCGATGAGTGTATCGGCAGACCAGTTGCCAGTTTATAAGGCTATTGTTGTTATAATCATTGTCATACTCCAGAGTCCGGTATATAGGAAGTTTATCCAGAATTTAAAAGCAAAACGGCAGTTATCAAAGGCTGTAGCCGGCTCAGGGACAGGAGGTGATCGCTAATGGGAAAGATCAGTAAGCCTACAGGTCACAGGTTTAGCAGCAATACATTTCTTTTTATCATTACGATCGTGCTGTTCGTCGCTATGTATATAGCCGGTATGATTATTTTTGCAGACAAAGGATTTGCAAAGCCCCAGATGTTTTTAAATTTGTTTATATCGAATGCCGGTCTGATCGTGATCGGTTGTGGAATGACTCTTGTCATGATCACCGGGGGTATTGATATTTCGGTTGGGTCTGTAACGGCACTGGTGTGTATGGCAAGTGCCTATGCGATGGAAAATAAAGGGATGAGTCCTTTTATCGCATTAGCGATTTCGCTTGGTATCGGTTTACTCTTTGGATGTTTGCAGGGATATCTGATCGCTTATTTGGAAATACAGCCGTTTATCGTCACGCTTGCGGGATTGTTCCTTGGACGCGGTCTGACGGCGGTCATCAGTACAGATATGATCTCTATAAAAAATGAGCTATTTCAATCATGGGCGACATATCAGATCAAACTTCCGATTGGGACGACAAACCGCCGGGGAGTATTTCAGCCGGCGTATGTATATCCTTCTGTGGTAATTGCATTGGTCGTGGTGGTTTTGATTGCGATCATGCTGAAATATACGAAATTTGGACGAAAGTTGTTTGCAATCGGTGGAAATCAGCAGAGTGCCCTCATGATGGGGCTGAATGTGCGCAGTACAAAGTTTCAGGCGTATCTTCTGGATGGATTTCTTGCCGGACTGGGAGGTTTCCTTTTCTGCCTTAACAGTTGTGCCGGATTTGTGGAGCAGGCAAAAGGTTTGGAGATGGATGCGATTTCAGCAGCCGTGATTGGAGGAACACTTCTTTCCGGCGGTGTGGGAACCGTAGTGGGGACAACGTTCGGAGTGCTGATCAAGGGAACGATCACCAGTCTGATCACCACTGAGGGGACACTTTCCAGTTGGTGGGTCCGCATTGTACTATCCGCTCTCCTGTGTTTCTTCATTGTACTTCAGGCAATCTTTGCTTCAATGAAAAGAAGAGGAAAGCGTGCGGATAAAAAAGCCGATAGTAGTGGCAATCATCCGCCAGATGGCCAAACCGCGACGGCAGGCTAGTTTAATAGTGATAAGTAGAATTTTTTTGTAAATATCATTTTCTTCTCGTGCAGTGGTGCCGTTATGGCATCACTGTATTTTTTTACCTTGTTATTATTGGAAAGAATTCTTTCAATAAAAATGGTGAAATTCTTTTTATTTATGTTATACTATTGGAAAGGAGGACTGAAAATGAAGACGGACACATTAATAGGCAATGAATGATGTTAAAATAAATGAATTGTAAATAGGATAAAATTACTGTCTGACAGTAAGAAAATACACTGGAGTTTAAAGTGGTAGGAAGGAGTTTCCCATGAAAAAAAGGAGTTGTTTTATAATTGTTATAGTATCTATTTTTACTGTATTTTTATTTTGTAATAATGAAGCACGGGCAACCACGCAGACATGCAAATTGTCAATGGGGCAAAAGAGTCAATTATCAGTTTCGAATCTTAATTATGTACATATTGATTTTCCTGATGGAAAAGGGAAGGTAAGAGTCAATATGACAAATATCACATCTAGCGGTACAAAATATGTAACGGAGGGATATAAAACGGTAGAATATCCATTTACCAATGACCCGAATTATAATTCACTGAATTTGTGCTTTGTTAATGTTTTTATTAGCGAGGCCCTACAATATTTTTCGGTAATACCAGGTCAAACTTCTATAAGTTTCGATTTGGAGCTGGTAGAGGATTATGAAGAAAGCTTAAGTATAACCTTAGATCGTTTAAGTGATCTTGGTTTTAATCGTGTAACAACATTTGATATTGAGATACAACCAACAGACAGCTGGATTCCTAAATCCGAAAAGGTGCCGGGAACACAGGAAAGTACTACAGAAATGGATGAGGAAGAAAATATAACTGATACGAAAACAGAGGCAAAGGGGAAGATTTGTCAACAAGAGGATTGTTATTCGAATAAATGTGAAATAATTATAGATGTCAAAGAACAAAAAAAGGTAAGATTATATAGGAAGAGTTCGAAGAAAGGAAAGTATAAATTTGTTAAGCAGATGTACAACGGTGAAGATTTGGATTATGAGACTTTTTACGATAAAGGATTAAAGCCGAATAAGCAATATTGGTATAAAATTGAGACCCTTGACTGGGATAGTAAAATTTGGAGTGAAAAATCTTCTGCAAAATCATATTGGACAGCGCCAGAAAAGGTAAAGGTAAAACGTTCGGGAAATACGTTGCGGTGGAATAAGGTAAAGGGTGCAACGGAATATATGGTTGTCGAATATTGGAGTGAAAAGGTGGGATATAATATATTTTGGCAGGTACTTACTGATTATTGTGAAAAATCTTATTTAACAAAGGGAAGAACATATTCATTGAAACATCAAGACGATTATGATGTTTATGCTATTGCTAAACATGGTGGATATTATTATTCAAATAGTGGAGACATTAGTAAGAAGATCACTGGCTTAAAACATTATGAGCGGAACCGCCATGTTGGTTAAATGATTACCCCCCGGTAACATCGTTGTTGCCGGGGGGTGCCACTTTTGTGGCATATAAGGGGGAGGATAAGTATTTTAACTTTATCATTGGTACATAAAAAAGTATAACCGTCTTTTTCTTATTTATTCACTCTTGTAAAAAAGTTTTTTATAATTTACAATATTACATATACTATCAATATCAAAGCGCCAAAAGCAAAGGCGGTCTATACTTTGCGGAAATGAGGGAACGATGGAGACGACAACACAGACAGCAGACCGGCTGTTAAACCGGATATCCGTTTCGACGTGCAGTTTCACGGCGGCAGCCGAGGCGGTTCGTACACTGGAGGAAAATGGATTTGAGGAACGAAAGCTTTCAGATGTGAGCTGGGAGATCAAGCCGGGTGGCAGTTATTTTGTGAATGTGAATGACTCGACGGTATATGCCTTTTCGATCGGCAGCAGCTTTGAGGCAGGACAGGCCGCAGAACCCAGGCAGATGCTCAGACTCGCCACATCGCACACGGATCATCCGTGCCTGTATGTGAAAAGCAGTCCGGAGATAAGATCGCATGGGTACGGAAAATTAAATGTAGAAGTTTATGGCGGGCCGATTCTGAACACATGGCTTGACCGCCCGCTTTCGGTAGCGGGAAAAGTTGTCATTAAATCTGACCAGGCATTTGAACCGGAAGTGCGTATCATAGATTTGAAAAAGCCGTTGTTTACGATTCCGAATCTGGCGATCCATCTGAACCGGGATGTAAATAAAGGGGTGGAGTTGAACCGCCAGACAGATTTGGCGCCGGTTGCCTGTCTTGATACGGAAGACATGGATGAAGCATTTTTCTGTAATATGATTGCCAGAAAATTAAATGTGTCTGTGTCGGAGATTTTGGATTATGAACTGTATTTATATAATTGCGATGCGGGTGATCTGCTGGGCATGAGGGAGGAGATGATATCTGCCCCCAGACTGGATAATATCACATCCGTGGAGGCTTGTCTGCAGGGAATCATGTGCAGCACAAAACGGCAGTGTGGAATTAATGGCGTCCTGCTTTTTGATAATGAAGAGATTGGCAGCAGGACCAAACAGGGAGCGGACTCGGTTCTTTTGTCTGTAGTGATTGAAAAATTGTATGCCTCCCTCGGGGTATCCCCGGAGGTGGCGAAAGCGGCGATCATGAATGGTTTTGCACTTTCTCTAGATGTGGCACATGGATTTCACCCAAACAAGCCGGAGAAGGCAGATCCGACAAATGAGAATCCTCTGGGAAAAGGAGTTGTCATCAAACGTTCCGGAGCACAGAATTATGTAACAGACAGTGCAGCGATCGCAAGCCTGATGATGCTTATGGAAAATGCAGATATTCCTTATCAGAAATTTGCGAGCCGTTCGGATGCGACACAGGGCGGGACGCTCGGAGCGATCGCGTCCAAGTATATGCCGATGAAAATCGTCGATATGGGTGTACCGGTGCTGGCGATGCATTCTTCGAGAGAATTGATGGCGGCAGAGGATCAGGTGGCGCTTGAGCGGGTTGTAAGGGAGTTTTTTTCAGAGGAGTAAAGGATGAAATTTATCGAGCCGAATATACAATATAAAGAAAAAGCGCGGGAATATATTCAGGAATTTATCGATGCGGGTACAGAGACAGTAAATGGGAGCGGCGGATTGGATTCTCATTTGGCGAAACATGGATATGAGGCATGGCTCAAAGAGGTAGAACGGAAAGCGGATGTCGCCAGAAAGAAGCCGGGAGAAATCACTGCTTCTACGTTTTTTTACGTCAGGGAGGACGATGACCGGATCTTCGGCATGGTAAATATCCGTTATGGGCTGAATGAATTTCTATTTAATGAGGGAGGACATATCGGTTACAGTATACGACCGAGTGAGCAGGGAAAAGGATATGCGACGCAGATGTTAGAACAGGCACTTTGGTTTTGTCAGTTTATCGGTCTGGATCAGGTGCTTGTCATATGTGAAAAAAACAATGTGGCATCGGCACGCGTTATTCAAAAATGTGGCGGCGTGATGGAAAATGAAATTTACAGCGAACATTATGATGAAGTTCTGCAGCGCTACTGGATAGCAATCGAAAATGGCAGTTAAGATATGGAAAACGGGAATGGAGGAAAATATGTATTTATTAGGTTCACATGTGGGAATGAGTGGGAAAGATATGATGTTAAATTCGGTAAAAGAAGCGTTGTCTTATGGCGCCAATACATTTATGGTGTATACGGGAGCTCCTCAGAATACGAGACGCAAAAAAATCGAGGAATTAAATATTGAGGCGGCAAAAAAATGCATGGAGGAAAATGGAATTGAAACGTTTGTTGTGCATGCACCGTATATCATTAATCTGGCAAATACGGTCAAAGCGGAGACATTTGACATTGCCGTAGAGTTTCTTGGCATCGAACTGGAGAGAACAGCAGCGATGGGCTCCGATGTTTTAGTGCTGCATCCGGGTTCCCATGTGGGAGCTGGGGTAGAAGCCGGGACGGCCCAGATCATCAAAGGGTTGGATATGGTAATGACATCCGATATGCCAGTGAACATTGCTCTTGAAACGATGGCAGGAAAGGGAAGCGAGATCGGCAGGTCGTTTGAAGAATTGCGGGCAATTTATGATGGTGTAAAATATCCCGAAAAACTCCGGGTGTGTTTTGATACCTGTCATGTCAATGATGCGGGATATGACATCGTAAATGATTACGAGGGTGTGATGGATAAATTTGACGAGGTCATCGGACTGGATCAGATTGCTGTATTTCATATCAATGACAGCAAAAATCCGCTTGGGGCCCATAAGGACAGGCATGAGAATATCGGAAAAGGAAATATTGGTTTTGACACGCTTTTAAAGGTGGTTTCAGATGAGCGTTTTGCACACATTCCGAAAATACTTGAGACGCCGTATATCAAAGATGAGAATGATCCGAAAAAATCGACGCCGCCTTATAAAGAGGAGATTGCTATGTTGCAGAATGCCTCCTTATAAGGAAGATACAGTTAATATTTACGAATTTTTCTCGCAATTACGTCGATGTGCTAATAGAGATTCGATCATATATCCAAGTGTCGTGAGGTCGGATGCAAGTATTTCCAGTTCAGAATTATCCAAACACTCAGATAACTGACAAGCAAGCGTTGATAAAAAATAAAGATTTGAGCAGTTGTTTTTCATAGCATATACCATATAAAGAATTTAATTTATTATATGCAAAAACAAGCAGAGAGTGTAAAGATGTTGTGGTCAGCGGTCAAAGTGGATAAGTTGAATTAAGGTTGAAAATAACCTGAAGAAATCGACGCCGCCGTATAAAGAAGAGATAGCAATGTCGCAAAGCTCATATGAAAAACGTGAATGAAATCACGAAATTCATATGAAAAATGCAAAGTTATTTACTTCTTTTGATATAAATGTGTTATAATAGTAATAGAAAGGGGCGAAGGGCTTTGGAGCGAATTATCATGAAACAATTGTTAGAGTGGAAAGATGCCGCAGACCGCAAGCCATTATTGCTGACAGGTGTTAGACAGTGTGGAAAGACCTATGTATGCAAAGAATTTGGTGAGCGTTATTTTGAAGATGTTGCCTATTTCTATTTTGAAGGAAATAAAGGACTTAGTTCAATTTTTGAATATGATTTTGATGTGAATCGAATCATTGATGAATTGGGAAATGTTGTCAGGGGGAAAGAAATTATTCCGGGAAAAACGTTAGTCATTTTTGATGAAATACAGGCATGTCCGCAGGCAATTACTTCTCTGAAATATTTTTGTGAAAATATGCGGGAGCTGCATATTCTATGTGCCGGTTCACTGCTTGGCGTATCAATAAAGCGGGATAACATTTCATTTCCAGTGGGAAAAGTGGAACGGTTGCAAATGTATCCGCTCACGTTTGCTGAGTTTTTATGTGCAGACGGTGGACAAAGTGTGTATGAAGGTGTTCAGAAATATGGTTTCAACCGTGAACTGCCGGAACTCTACACAAATAAGCTGGAGAAGGCATTGAAGTATTACTATGTGGTAGGCGGTATGCCGGAGGTGGTTGCCAAATGGGTAGAGACACACAATTTTGAAAAGATTGAGAAATTGCAGGATAATATTTTGCAGGACTATAGCAGCGATTTTGCGAAACATGCACCTAGGACAGACATTCCTAAACTCGGTTGGATCTGGGATTCGATTCCGAAACAATTGGCGAAAGACAACAATAAATTTGTATTTTCTCACGTGAAGGCGGGAAAGCGTTCCAGAGAGTTGGAGGATGCGTTGGAGTGGTTGATTGATGCAGGTCTTGTGCAAAAATTAGAACTGGTGTCGAAGCCGGAGCTTCCTCTTTCATTCTGTGCCGATGCGACATTTTTTAAGATATATATGTCGGATGTCGGTCTGTTGCGCAGAAAAGCGGGTGTTTCGTATCGGACGATACTGGAAGATTCTGAGTTATACAAGAATTTCAAAGGTGCTTTTACAGAAAATTATGTGTTGAATGAATTGACCAAACAGGGCATTCATTCGTACTTCTGGCGTTCTGGAAATACGGCAGAACTGGACTTTTTATTTGAGCATGAAGAACAGATGATTCCGGTGGAGGCAAAGGCAGAAATTCAGACGCGGGCGAAAAGTTATCGTCAGTTTTGCAAAAAATATAAGCCGGAAGTAGGATTTAAGTTTTCTATGAAAAATGTGGGCGACCACGATGTGGAAGGGACAAAGACATATAGTGTTCCGTTGTTTATGATATGGATGTTAGGGGAGTATTTGCGGAATGGAAACGGAAAAGGAAGTAACCGCCCATAAAGTGGTTGATCTCCAGCATTTAAGCCATCCTTTTTTACTTTTGCCTTTCCTGATACTTGTTTTGGTGCTGTCCAAAACATTGCAGCTTTTTTTGAGAGAAGGCCATATTTAGAATAGCCGCTTTTCAAACATACTATTTTATAGTAATATCTTGTATTGGCTTTTACAGATTTATCATTATATGTGATTTTGTCTGTATACTGGGTATCAAAGTCGTGAGTTTTTGCTCTTCTGGGAGTAACTGTTGCAATGTATTTATACGTTCCGTTTTCCTGATTTGAACGATATATTTTTACGGAGGCTACATTTGTAAGGACTGCATGGCAAATAGACAAGGGGAAAAGTATTCCTAAATTTGTTGCTGCATATCCAAAAGAAAAGCGGGAAATGATGATTGAATTATATGATAAGGTAAAAATAAAAAAAAGAGATGTTACAGGGAGAGTTGTTTCTATCGATGATAACCACGGAAAAGACGAGCTGATTTATTATGTGGAAATTGAGGATAAATATAAAACTGGAGAATTTTTGGAAGATCTGGTTTGGTGCGAACGTGATGAAATAGAATTGGTAGAAAAAATTTTTTCTTAATTTAAAAATCCGATTGAGGAGAAGATAATAGAAATATGATTATTGCGGGTATCCAGAAGCGGCATGTCCAGTACGACGATATCAATACCTTTTTCTTTGGTAAGTATTCGCCATTGTTCCAGTATCCCTCCATAATTGCGTCCCGGACGGTCGATGTTTTTGATGTAGAGCAGATCATCTTTTTGCATTTGCTGTACCATTCTCTGATAGGAAGGTCGGTTGAAGTTTTTACCGGATTGCTTATCCATAAAGATGTTTTCTGCCGGGATTGGCAAATTTTGAAAAGCTGATACTTGTCTGTCCTCATTCTGGTCGTGGCTGCTGACACGGATATAGCCATAGATATCTGTCATAAATGTTCCTTTCCGACCGGGATAAAAGTGTATGTAAGCTACCCCGGTGCATTTGAATTTCCATGACACTTTATACCCCGGCACTTCCAGCGTCAAATTATCGAAAACAAGAACCTATCCTATTGACAATTTGTCCCATACCCACTAAAATATAAGGAATGAAGACCGAATGGAGGAAATGATCTATGGCAAAGAAACCATATTATTTAACGACGGCGATCGCCTATACATCAGGCAAACCGCATATTGGCAACACATATGAAATCGTACTTGCTGATGCGATTGTGAGATATAAGAGAAGTCAGGGATATGATGTGAGATTCCAAACTGGAACGGATGAGCACGGACAGAAGGTCGAGCTGAAAGCCAGTGAGGAAGGAATTACGCCGAAGGAGTTTGTGGACAACGTATCGACAGAGATTCACAGAATCTGGGATTTGATGAACACCTCGTATGATAAATTTATTCGGACGACCGATGATTATCATGAAAAACAGGTACAGAAGATTTTCAAAAAGCTTTATGAAAAAGGTGATATATATAAAGGAAATTATGAGGGGATGTATTGTACTCCTTGTGAGTCCTTTTTTACACCGTCACAGCTTGTGGATGGAAAATGTCCGGACTGTGGACGGGAGTGTGAGCCGGCGAAAGAGGAGGCGTATTTCCTCAAACTGAGCAAGTATCAGGACCGGTTGATCCAGCATATTAATGACCATCCGGAGTTTATCCAGCCGGAGTCGCGCAAAAACGAGATGATGAATAATTTCCTTCTGCCAGGGCTTCAGGACTTGTGTGTGTCACGAACGAGTTTTAAATGGGGCATTCCCGTTGACTTTGATCCGGGACATATCGTTTATGTATGGGTGGATGCTCTCAGTAACTATATTACTGGTCTGGGATATGATGTGGACGGCGGCAGCGACGACATGTTTGAGAAATTCTGGCCGGCAGATCTTCATCTGATCGGAAAAGATATTCTCCGCTTCCACACGATATACTGGCCGATTATTCTCATGGCGCTTGAACTTCCGCTGCCGAAGCAGATATTTGGACATCCGTGGCTTCTGCAGGGAGACGGAAAGATGAGCAAGAGCAAAGGAAATGTGCTCTATGCGGATGATCTGGTAGAGGAATTCGGAGTCGATGCCGTACGCTATTTTGTATTGCATGAGATGCCGTTTGAAAATGACGGTGTAGTGACGTGGGAATTGATGGTTGAGCGGATGAATTCCGATTTGGCGAATACACTTGGCAACCTTGTGAACCGGACGATTTCGATGTCCAATAAATATTTTGATGGTGTCGTGACAGATACGAATGTCTCAGAGCCGGTGGATGAAGAGTTGAAGGCTGTAATCAATGCGGTAGCTGGCAAAGTAGAGGAGAAGATGGATAAACTTCGTGTGGCAGATGCCATTACGGAAATCTTTACCTTATTTAAACGTTGTAATAAATACATTGATGAGACGATGCCCTGGGTGCTTGCAAAGGATGAGGCGACAAAACCGCGGCTTGCAACCGTCTTATACAATCTGATGGATGGAATCCGTGTGGGGGCGACGCTGTTGGAGTCGTTCATGCCGGAGACATCGGAGAAGATTCTCGCCCAGATCGGGGCTGAGAAATTGGAGGCCTCTGATCTGAAGGCCGGTGATTATCCATCGGGAACGAAAGTGATCGACAAACCTGAGATTTTATTTGCCAGAATAGATGTGGAAGAATTTATGAAGAAAATCGAAGAGAAACAGGCGGCAGCAAATGCGGACTCTGATCTGTCGGCAGGAGATGTGGTTGTAGGAGCGCCAGCAAATGTAATTGACATCGAGGCGAAGGAAGAAATCACATTTGATGATTTTATGAAAATGCAGTTTCAGGTTGGAGAGATCATTTCCTGTGAGGAGGTAAAGAACTCAAGGAAACTTTTGTGTTCTCAGGTACGTATTGGAAGTGAGGTAAAACAGATTGTCTCAGGAATCAAATCGAATTATTCGGCAAAAGACATGTTAGGAAAGAAGGTTATGGTTCTTGTGAATCTGAAACCAGCTAAACTTGCCGGTGTCCTTTCGGAAGGAATGCTTTTATGTGCCGAGGATGCAGACGGAAACCTCTCTTTACTAATCCCTGAAAAAGATATGCCCGCTGGGGCGGAGATATGCTGACAGACTGTCAATGACAGTCGCCCGTGCATGAGCACGAAGTGCGAATGCATGGGAGCTTCGGAGAAGCGTGTCAGCATAGAAACGGAGAAGTTTTTGTTATGAAAGGAATCCGAAACATGATTTTTGACACTCATAGTCACTACGATGATAAAGTTTTTGATAAAGACCGGGAGGAATTGTTCCACCGGTTTCCGGAACAGGGGATCGGGACGATCGTCACCGTAGGGGCAGATATCGCCACGAGTAAGGCGGCACTTGAAATTGCACATACACATGAAAATGTATATGCAGCCATCGGAGTTCATCCGACAGAGACCGGAGAGATGAAAGAATCGGATGTCGAATGGCTCCGTGATCACTCGTCGGATAAAAAAGTAGTAGCGATTGGGGAGATCGGACTGGATTATCATTGGAAAGAACCGGAATCTTCTGTGCAGAAGATCTGGTTTGAGAAACAGATCGCATTGGCGAAAGAAGTAGATCTGCCGATTATATTTCACAGCCGGGATGCCGCAGAGGATACGATGAAAATAATCCGGGATACCAAAGCTTATGAGTGCGACGGTGTGATCCATTGTTATTCTTATTCCAAAGAGATGGCAGAGGAATATGTGAAGATGGGGTATTATATCGGAGTTGGCGGTGTGATTACTTTTAAAAATGGAAGAAAGTTGAAAGAGACGGTGGAAGCCTTGCCAATTGATCGCATTGTATTGGAGACGGACTGTCCCTATCTTTCACCGGAACCAAACAGAGGAAAACGCAATGACTCTTCCAATCTTATTTATGTGGTAGATGAGATTGCCCGTATAAAAGGAATGACAACAGAAGAAGTGATTCAGCTTACAGAATGCAACGCAAGGAGCTTATATCGGTTATAAGATATGCTCTTTGCGTAATTTTTTAAATAACAGTGAGGAATAAAATGGAAAAGCTTAGTAACCCGCAGGAGACGATTGGAATTTTAAAAAAACACAGCTTTCAGTTTAAGAAAAAATTCGGACAGAATTTTTTGATCGATCCACATGTGTTGGAAAAGATCGTTGATGCGGCACAGGTCACAGAGGATGACTTTGTTTTGGAAATTGGTCCGGGGATTGGAACCCTGACACAGTATCTGTGCGAACATGCCAGACAGGTTTTAGCAGTAGAAATCGATAAGAACCTGATTCCGATCCTGCAGGAAACATTATCTTCTTATCAGAATGTGGATGTGTTGCAGGGGGATATTTTAAAACAGGATATCCAGCAGATTGCAGATACGTATAATGGTGGGCGACCGATCAAGGTGGTGGCAAACCTACCATATTATATTACAACTCCGATCATCATGGAATTGTTTGAGAGCCGTGTTCCTCTTGCTAACGTGACGGTCATGGTGCAGAAAGAAGTGGCTGACCGGATGAGGGCACAGCCAGGGAGTAAGGATTGTGGGGCATTGTCCCTGGCTGTTCAGTATTATGCGGAGCCATATATTGCTGCCTTTGTGCCGCCGAATTGTTTTATGCCAAGACCAAATGTGGGAAGCGCAGTGATCCGTTTGGATTGTCTGGCAAAAACCCCGGTAGAGGTAAAGGATGAAAAGCTTATGTTCCGGCTTATCCGTGCTTCCTTTAACCAACGAAGAAAGACACTACAAAATGGAATCGCAAACAGCAGTGAACTTTCTTTTTCAAAAACACAGGCGGCAGAAGCGATAAAAAGAGCTGGTTTTGATGCCAGTATCCGGGGCGAGAAACTGGGACTTCCGGAGTTTGCAAGACTTGCGGATATATTGACAGAAATAGATGATGTATAAAAAGAGAGAAAGATGAGGTGCATAGAGAAATGAGTGAAGAAAAGAAAGTGGAGATGCCACAGGAGACAATGGCAGATTTTGAAGATGAGATAAATGCTTCTTTTGTGACATACAAAGAAGGGGATATCGTGAAGGGAACGGTCGTGTCCGTGGAGGAAGAGGAGGTCATCCTTGACCTTCAGTCTTTTTCGCAGGGAGTGATTCCCGGAAGCGAGTACAGTGACGATCCGGATTTCCATGCGATGGATGAAATAAAAGTGGGGGATGTGCTGGAGACCGTGGTGATGTATGAGGATGATCTGGGAAGAATCGTTTTATCTTTGAGGCAGGCAAAGAAGACAGAGAGCTGGGCTCTTTTGAAACATGCGATGGAAGAGCACCGGATTTATGAGACAAGGGTGAAAAGTGTAGTTCCTTCTGGTGTAGTGGCATATGTGGAAGGAATCCGGGGATTTATTCCAGCTTCCCAGCTTTCGCTTGCTTATGTGGAGCAGGAAGAGCTGGAGGATTATGTGGGAAAGACGCTAAAGGTATGTGTCATTACTGTGGACGAGAACGCAGATAAACTTGTACTTTCAGCGAAGGAAGTGGCCAGGGAAGAGGCGGCGAAGACTCATGAAGCAAAACTTAATGCATTGCAAAAAGGGTTTATTACGGAAGGAACGGTTACGAGGATCGAGTCCTATGGATGCTTTGTGGAGTTTGGAGAGGATTTGACTGGTCTGGTTCATATTTCACAGATTTGTAATAAGTTTTTGAAGTCCCCGAAAGAGGTAGTAAAACTTGGGATGAAGGTTAAAGTTAAGGTGATAGATGTAACTGATGGTAAAATCCGCCTCAGTATGAAAGCGGTAGAAGATATTGCACCGGAGATTGGAGTGGATAGGGAAAATGCACAAGACGAGGCTCCGATGGAATATACAGAGGAGGACGCGACGACATCTTTGGCTGGGCTGTTGAAAGGAATCCGGTTGGATTAAAAAAGAAATTTTGCATTGAGGGACTTTGCACTGTATGAATTTATGGGCAAAGTCCCGATTTCGAGTGAAAAAGCCGAAAAACGATTGTTTACAAGAATGGTGATATATGTTATATTAATGATCATTAAATAAGATATCTTGATTTCAAATTGGCGCCGTCGGGCCATTCTAAAGTGTTCAAATTTTAATTTCATGGAAAATTCAATTTTAAACCCTTGACAAAAATAAACTGTATAGTATAATATAGAAAAGAGGGGTGCATTTGGGAAAAGTAAATGTCATTATAAATGAATATTTATCGGACGATGAACGTTTTGCAGATTTGATTAATGTAGGCATTTTCCAAGGAAAGCAGATTGTTATGCCAGAGGAACTGATGCCTCTGGATACAAAAATGAGACAAATCGAAAATATTGCCTCTCAGGATGGTTGTCATGAATATGCCCGGGATCAGTTCCGGCAATGGAAATGTGGAAAGGGTAACGTCATATTTGGTGTAGAACCAGAGGATTCGATTCATTATGCCCTTCCAGTAAAGTATATGAAATACGATTCAATCCAGTATCAGGATAACTATCGTAGAATTGCCAGAGAACATAGGAAGAGAAAAGATTTGTCAAAGCAGGAGTTTATATCACGATTTTCGAAAAAAGACAGTCTTATACCAACGATTACATTGGGGCTATATTGCGGCGAAAGTGAATGGGATGCGCCGTTGTCATTGCATCAGATGCTGAATCTTGGTGAATTGCCAGATGAAGTGAAGGAAATGTTGATTTCCTCCTGTAATGATTATAGAGCGAATGTATTGTGTGTTCATGAACTGGGATCCAGTGATATGTTTGTCACAGATCTTCGGGAAGTGTTTGGTTTTTTGATGCGTCAAAAAGATAAGAAAAAATTGAGACAGTATGTAAACGCCAATGAATATTTTCGTCATATGAGAAAGGATGCATATAACGTCATAGTAGCATTGAGTGGCATAGAGGATTTAAGAATAAAAGTAGAGGATTATCAGGCAGAAGGAGGTGTGGATATGTGTAAAGCAATCGATGATTTAATGAAAGATGCGATGGAAGAAGGTGTTCAAAAAGGGATGGGCCAAGGAATGGAAAGAATAAACCGGTTAAATATCCAGCTTGTTTCCGAAGGAAGAACACAGGATATGATTCGTGCGGCTGGGGATTTTGTTTTTCAGACAAAGTTGATGAGAAAATATGGAATTTAAAATTTGGATTTGTTAGTATAACATGGTCAATAAAAAACTTTAGCCCAGTGGTGCGAGCTTTAATCTGTTTTAGCGCCTCCGGGCTAAATATTTGTAGTACAATAATGCAGGAAACATAAGAAAATACGCCGTTTATATTGTGGTGCAAAATATTTCTTTAAAAAATATTTAAAAAAATCAAGAAAAGTGTTGACAAATGAGGATTATTTTGGTAAGATAATATTCGCTGACG
>CAZOIF010000009.1:0-80002 GCA_964579975.1 uncultured Eubacterium sp.
CTCCAACTACGAAAACGGTCATCGAGATATTCCGATCTGGGCCGTGGTCAAACTTTCAAAATATTATCAGGTCAGCACCGATTATCTCTTAGGCTCTGATTCCGGATATCTCGGCAACACAAACCTAAATGGAAAGTATCTGGGCGACGTTACCATGCACGATGTGGTCTATGATCTCCAGAAACTGAACGCCAAGGACAGGCGTGATCTGCTGAAATACATCCGGTTTTTAAAGAACGGGGACTAAAAAACAGCGGCCATATGACCGCTGTTTTTCTTTTACTTATTGATCTTCACATTCATTGTGATCGGCGTACCTGCCGTATTCGTTCCCTGGTTTTCAAACTGAATATACATTGTAATCCTATTGGTCGTGTTACATCCATAAGATACGCCCGGTTTCAATTTCATGTGAACCAGCAGAGAACCGTCATTCTGTTTTTCATATCTGGTAATATCAAAGGAATTTATCGCCTTCTCATCTTTCTCTCCGAAGGCAATGCCCTCTATTGCACCTATTGCCTTCTCATCCGCCTTCTGCACCACGAAGGTCACTTCATAGCCCTTGCTGGATAAATAGAGGTCTACCGCCGTCTTATCCGTCTTCACCTTAGGGAGAACCTGTGCTGTCTTGATCTTGACCGGTGTATAACACAGTAATCCGCCATTCATCTCCGGTATCCCCTTATAATTTTTCATCTCCACCCAGACATACAAAGTGTAGTTCTTGTTATTCTCCAGCGCAACATTATTCTCCGGCACAACATAGAAGGATTTCCTGTCTTCGGTAATCTGTGTTCTAAACAGCGTGCTCTCTTTCGTTGGATCCTTCAAGTCATCGGGGGACGGATAGGTCTCATATAGCTTGACATCCTTTAAAGTATCCTTCAGGTTGGCAACGGTAGGTGTGTAACGAATCGCATTCTTTTCCGTAATCTCCCCGCTCCGGTCCAGAAGATTGATCTTGCCCTTCGCACTTAATTTGACGGAGGAAATGCTTCCGCTATATATCTTGATACTGATGGCAACCGGCTTGGTAAGTCTAATGGCATTCCCGTTATCATTCTTATAAACCGGCGTCATTTTCAAGCTGTAGGACTTGACAGGCATCTGCTTCTTCAAGGATATATAGATCTTACCATTTGCGCCCTCCTCATCCTCGTCCCAGACGAAGTCAAAATATTCCTGTGGAGCACTGTTCTCGTATCCCTTGGTCGCAAATACAATACTATCAAAAGTCGCTTCTTGATCAAGCCTATAGAACTTAGGATTTATCGTCTGACTTGATCCCGAATCACTGCTCTCCGAATCGCTGTTCTCCGGTTCACTACTCTCCGAATACTTCTGGCACACCGGCAGATTCTTCACCGTCATTGTCATCTCCGAAGTCTCCACATACTTGTCACCACTTTTTGCCGCCAGATTAAATGCGTTGGTTCCCTTGAGTGTAACCGTCGGCATAGTCTTGGTGACTTTTACCGTCAGAGTGACCTTATTTACTTTGCCGTTCTGGTCCTCATATGTATAGATATATTTGTAGCTGCCGGCTTTGATATCCTCTCCCTGATCAACCAGCTTGACCGTTCCTTTGCCATCTTCACAGGTCACCACCAGTTTTTCATATTGCTCCTCGGTTTTAGCCGTAGACTGTGCCACGAACCTTTGTTCTCCGGTGATCTTCTCATCCAGATGGTTCGATACCAGTTCAAAGGCCTCTTCCGAATCCAGATAGGTGGCATTTAAAGTGACCGCCGCCTTCTTCAAGCTCAACTTGCTCGACTTGTTATCTATCTTAATATTGTAGGTGAACTTAAACACCTTACCCTCGGCCCACTTCTCGTTACTGACCTTCATGACCAGCCTGCCGCTCGGCACAGTGGTGGGAATCGTCACCTTAATGCTGACATAGCCGTCTATATTCTCGGCCTCTGCTTGCGCCAACATAAATGTGCTGCTCTCATCTACCTCCACTTTATAACCTTCATCCCATGCAATGGGCTGCTTCGTCTTTTTATCCAAAAGTTTAAGATAAACTACTTGGGTGCCACTAATACCAAAGGTATCTGTCGTCCTGTCCAGCACATAGGAAGGTGCCACCGTCTGGGTCGGAATCGTGATCTTGTACTTCTTCACGATATTACTGTGGTATCCTTTAAACTTTAACACCAGATAGCCTGTCAGCACCGGCTTTCCGGATTTGTTTGTTAATAATCGTTCCGCCTTCTGGGTGATTGTCCCCTCAGTGCGATCAATCTGAAAATTCTCTGTAAACTTGACATCGTCTTCGTAATTTTTGTTATCTCTATCTGTCAACGGCTCCAGGCTGTACTCTGAGACTTCAGCATCCCCCAGTTTCCCGATGATCGGCTGAATCGGTGTTCCGTCATTGGCACAGAAAAGATTGATCTTCACTTTATTGTCAAAGGTCACGGTGGGATTCGGAAGAGACTTTTTAACCACAATTGACAGCGGAATATCATATGGCTTATATGCAACCTCCACTCTCACAATCACAGAATAAGTCTTTTCTTGTATTCCATTACTGTTTGCTGTCACAGAATAGGTCGTAACAAATTCATTACTTTCCTCATCATCGCATACAAAGCTAAATTTACTCGTCTCTGTCTTTGTTTGTGCATCAAGAATCTTTATGTTTTTATTGATATTTTTCCCATAAGAATTAATAATTCCTATCTTCGTTGCACCCGCAATTTGATTAGGATTAATCGTAATCTTAGACAACGTTAATCTTGGGCTATAGTTCTCTACCCTTACAATAAACTGTTCCGATATCTTTTCGTTATTTCCATATTTTGCCGATACCGTAATAGTAGCTTCTCCATCCGTGTTTTTGGGAATCGTGATCTTATTGACTGCTGATGCTGCCGATGTGGACGATTTATTCACTTTCGCCACTTTTGCATCACTAGTTGTCCATGTAAACGCACTCTCCATCGCCTCATCATCTTCCTCAGAAGAAAATGCGATGGCTTTTAAATCAAACGAATACTCACTTGTGCCAACCTGTTCAGCTGAAATAGAAAGTCCAATAATCTTGCTGGTTTTCTCATCTTTGATCAATGTCATATTACTGTCAAGATTCGGCACCAGCATACTAATATGATCAATTCCAACTTTATCAACCTGAATAAATACACTCTTAGAAATGCTCTTGTCCACAGAAATCTGCACTCTAGCCTCTACAACCGCAGTACCCGGTTTCAGCGCTTTAATCGTGCCGTAGTTATCAACCGATACCACGCCTTTCTCAAAATCAGGATCCAGCTGATATTTTATTTTTGATACAGGAATTCTACTCTCTTTGCCATTACGGCTATTTGTGAGATAAAATTTCACGCTTTGTCCCACTTTAAGATATCCCGTATTTGCCTGCACATCATAATTGGCTTCCGAAGATAATCTCCCTTCAATACTTTCTTCATCGCCATCAACAAATATTTCCTTGGCATTCGTTTCAAATTCTGCCGTAATCACCGCACCACCAATAGGCATTTCAAAAAAATAATTCCCATCCTTATAGTTTGCCGGTTTTCCATTATATTTGATTGACCCTGACACCGGTTGATATCCTTGTAACCCATGATATTCTATATTGATATAACAAACAGTTCCAGCTGCAACACCTTTCTCGGCATTTGCTCCATGATCAATCTCATTAATATCCTTAACACTGGCATCAGGCATCGGAACGGTTGTCACTTTTACCGTAATCGCCGGATCCGTATTCGTTCCAGCACCGCTTAAATGAGCTTTATATGTATAGAAAGTTTGCCCACTCCCATTAATAGCTACAAATCGAATATGTTCTCCAGCATAAGTCTTTGCCGTAGAGGGATCTCTGCCCACCAGGCACATGCCATACTTGGCATTCTCATCCGGAAATGCCTCCGGATCTAACGTAGCTCTGCCATTTACAACTTCAATCCTTCTCAATGCCGTACAACCCGCAAAAGCATTGGTACAAACCCTGCCAATCTGATCCGGCAATTCCACGCTTCCCAATTTCTTACAATCCTTAAAAGCATACCCACTTATTATAGTAGTAATATTTATATTCGCATTTCCGAACTCGACATAACCTAAGCTTCTACAACCAGCAAACGCATTTTCCGGTATGTTTTCAAGGCCACTGGATAACACCAGTTCCTCGATGCCAATACAATCCTGATAGGCCCCTACTCCCAAAGAAGCAATCTTGTCGCTCATCCTAACCCGATCAAATTTGGAACAATCTTTAAAAGCATAATCCTTAATCATCGTAATGCTGTCCGGTAAATAATATTTCTCATCCGAACAGAAAAACTCCAGAGAAGAACACCCCTCAAACGCATTACTTTCAATCGTTGTAAGCTTAGAATACTCTGCACTCACCATATTGACCATAAACAGCCTGCTGTCACCCTTGAAAGCATTTGCCCCGATCTCCGTCACACTGTTTGGCAGCGCTATCTGCGTCAAGGCGCTGCATCCGCTAAAGGCATTGTCTCCCACCGTCACCAGTCTGGATGGTATGGACACACCCTTTAACGCCGTACACCCTTGAAAAGCCCCATCCCCAAGACTCGTCACTGTTTTGGGCAGCATAACATAGGTAATCGCTGTTTTTCCACTAAAGGCATTAGCACCGATAGCTGTGATCTCTGTTTTTTCGCGCAGATCGATGACATCTTTCACATCGCCCGAAATTTCCGTCAGCACTCCATCTTTGATGACCGCCTCCTCTGCATTGCTTCTCGCCGCATTGGCGTCATAGGTGATCCGCAGTCCAGCATCATCCGTGAAGGTCATTATCCGAACCTCAGCGTTCCGCACTTCCTCCGTCTCTTCTGTCTCCTCTGAGTCAGCAGCTATATCATTTTCAGAAACAGAATCATCCTGCACAGGTTCTTCCTGCCCAGGTTCTTCTGTATCCCCCTTTTCGGAACTCTCGTCCGTACCGTCTTCGTCCTTCGCCCCGCCGGGATCCGTTTCCCCGGTTTCTTTCGATTTATCTTCACCCGCAGACGACTCCTCTCCCGTCTCTCCTGCGGTTTCCTCCGTCAGCTTCTCATCCTCTGACGGCTTCTCCGTTGTCTCTCCTACCTGTGTCTCCAGAGCCGGCTCAATCCCCTGCTCCGCCGCCAGGACAGTCATGCTGTTTCCGCTCACCGTCAGACTGAGTGCCAACAATAATGCCAATACTCTTCTTTTTCTCATTGCTTTTCCACCTTTTCTCATGCGTACATTAACTGTTTACTGCCTTGTTTTTCACAATTCTGTGTTGTGACTTGTACAATGAGTTGCATAATGTTTTATTATGTCACCCTAATTGGTTTTGATTATAACATCTGTAATTGTATTATGCAAGAGAAAAATATACAACATCTTGTGTTTTTAAGAAAATCTTAATACCACCAAAGCGATTTTGCGCCAATGGTATAGGTAATGGTCTTCTCACCCCCGTAGTTTCCGATGCCCCGCAGAGTCACTTTCGCTCTTCCCTTTTTTGTGTGGTTTACATAACTTTCATCCTCTATGATGTAATCCTCTCCTAAAACCAGCGGCTCCGCTGCACCATTCACAGTCAGAGTCAGATCCTCCGCTGTCAAAAGGACCGCCCTGCCATCCTGATAGGTCTTGGCCACCACCTTGACCCTTACCTTTGTAAAATCAGCCGCCACGATCCGATAGACCGCAGAACACACCGCATCGCCATCTCCCTGATAAGCACCCATTCCCTGCGCGGTTACACGGATCTCTGTCCCAGCCTGCGGAATGTCCTCAGCTTCTATCATATCACCGGCATTTCGCCAAACCGTCTCTCCGCTCGCGAGCTTTACTTCGGTATCTTTTGCATAGGTATATTTCAGATTTTTATCATAATCTCTGCCCGCCGCCAATGTCTTACCATCTACATCCCGCAGCACCACTTTCGTCTTATAGGCGTTTTTCTTCTCGCGGAAGACCACGTCCTTCAGCGTCATGGTGACCTTATCCCCCATCCTGCCATCCGTAATGGTAAAGGTTCCGGTGAGTTTTCCCTTAAAGTTACCCTTACCGGTAATGGTAAATGCCGGCAGCTTTTTCTCCGCCATCTCCGTTGTTGTCAGGGCATTGTTATTTCGATAGCTTATGCTGTAGTCCTTGCCCGGCGTAAGTTCCTGCCCACGGAAGGACAGGAGGATCGTTGGCTTACTTCCGCCCTTCACATAGGGCGCAGTAATCCCATTGATATTGATTCCATCAAAATCTGCCGGATTTTCTGTCTCCGGATCGTCCTGGGTATAATAGGATATCGCAATATCCTCTCCGGTTCCCACGCACTCCGGCTTAAACTCGTAGGGCAGGATCCGATAGGTCTTCTTGATCTGTCCGCTGTATCCATTAATGCCTTTGAAAACGATAGTAGCCGTTCCCGCTTTATTAGTATTCAGATAAGAGACTGTGTAATCTCCTGTCCTGCCGTCATCCGCACTTTCCGCCAGAGTCTCCTCCCCGATGGTCAGGGTATAATCGCTCTGCTGCACATCGCTCTCTGTGCCGGTATACTCTTTGTTAACAATGCCTGTCACCTTCGCCCTGGTGATAGGTGTCCCCACAATCTGATAAGTCACGCTCTTGCTGCCGATGTAGCCGCTGCCCTCCACTGCCGTGAGCGTAGCCGTTGCCTTGCCGATTGTCTGATCTCCACTGTAGCTTATCGTGTAATGTTCTCCCTCCACAAGGGGTTCTCTCTGGTAGGTCACCTTCAGAGACGCAGGCCTGATGCCGCCCTCCTGCTCCATCTGCTCATTGGTATAAGTCTGTTTCGGGATTGCCGCCACACCCACCTTACTGAGAAGCACTTCCTTCGTGATGTTCTCATAGACTGTGATCTTTCCCGTGTAGCCTCCCTTGCCCGTGATCACAATGGGATGAATACCCGCCGTCTGATAAGCGCCCTTTTCCGTCAACGGATAGGTCACTGTATAATCCGCATTTCTAACCAGCTTTTTCCCATTCCGGTATACTGTCGGCACACTCTTAATAACTCTGCCGTTGTACGCCACAATAATATCATCCGCCGTGATATCTGTGTCTGTCAGTGCCTTCGGAATAATATTAAAGGTCACCTGCTGTGTTCCGGTGTAGTTGCCCTTTCCCTTGACAGTAATGGTGGGCACAGGCTTTCCCTCCAGATTCACATTCTTATTATTTTTATAGGAAACGGTATAATCCGTGCCTTCCACCAGTTCGAAACATTCTTTATCCTCCGCCGTAAGCAGTTCTCCGTCTGTGTTGATCGTGCCGTCATAGACCTGCAGCTTGGGCTTGATCACACTGCCAGTATAGGTCTGATCTCCAACCGGAAGGATATAAAAGCCCTCGCCCCGCTTGACATAATAGGGATACAGTGTCATGTTCTTTTCATGAACCGGAGTGTTCTCATCAAACCTGCTGCCGGTTCCATTCTCGCCTGTATACCAGCCGATAAAGACGCTGCCTGCCGGCGCTGTCCCCAGCGATTTTTCCTTCGCCTGCATCATCTCCTCAGACAATGTGCCGCCGTAGGACAATGACTCTGTGCCCAACGCTTTGCCATCCGATTTCATAAACGTGACGGTACATCTCTCCAGCACGATCGTATAACTCGCCTCATAGCCCTTTTCGCAGCCTGCCACCTTCGCTGTGATGATCGCCGTGTTTTTCTTCGGATCTTCACCCACCGCCGTCACTTTACCGTTTTTCACCATGGCGACACTTTCGTCTGAACTGCTCCATGTCACGTTCGTATCCGAAGTAGTATCCTTAGGCCAGTATTCCGCCGACAGATTGATGCTCTGTCCCGCAAACAAAGCCGTCCGATCCTCCGGATCTGTTTCCTGCGCGTTACGGTTGGTCAGTTTCAGACGATAGATCGGCGCACTGACAGATACCTGACAGGACGCTGTCTTATTGCCTGCCTTGGACGCTTTGGCAGTGATCTTCACCTCTCCCGTGCCAACTGCAGTCACCACTGCCTTGGTCGGATCCTCCGCATCCGCCTTGACTGTGGCGATTTTTGCATTTGAAGAAGTCCATGTAATGGACTTATCCATCGTGGTATCCACGGGATCAAAAGACACCTGCAGCACGGCAGTATCTGTGTTCTCAACCTTTTCCGCTTCACTCAAGCCTGCTGTATCTTCCACAACAGTATCCGGTCTGCGCAGATGAATTTCTGTCTTATCTAAAGAAATACTCTGCAGCGGCACTTTCACCGTAACTTTACAGGATATCTCTACCTCCTGATGGGAAACCGTAATAACAGCTTCCCCCGGTCCCACAGCCTCAATCGCTCCGTCCTGCACTGTTGCCACAGAAACATCGCTGCTCTTCCACTTTGCATCGCTCCCGTCCAGAGGGCTACCGTCTGCGGACAGGATCAGCTGCTGCGTCTCACCCTTATTTATCGTCAAACTTGTCCTATTCAGACTCAGAGTCGGATAATACTGTTCATCCGGCATATTGTCATAGACCGGGATCTTAAAAACAAAGGCGCTGTTCAAAGAACCTGCACTACTGTACATTTTCTTCGTGCTGGTGGACTCACTGGCGGGCGCCTGTATATTCTGCATATATTGATGCTTGTAAACGCCATAAGGACTGTTTTTATCCACATTAAACTTTTCCAGATAAATGGTATCCTGGTATTTCAGAATATAATTATTTCCAATCGTAGCCGCGCCGCCCTCCAGCGATTTATAGCGGGTGTTCCACCCCTTACTCTTCGCATACTCCAGACCTTTTTTGATCTTCTCCGCCGTGGAG
Source organism: uncultured Eubacterium sp. (assembly GCA_964579975.1). Classification (GTDB taxonomy): domain Bacteria; phylum Bacillota; class Clostridia; order Lachnospirales; family Lachnospiraceae; genus Eubacterium_F. The sequence goes on from CAZOIF010000009.1 coordinate 8,791, forward strand.
GAACCATTTACGCCCACATTAAAATAATTATAATATCCCGCATATCCCGGATAGGTACCGGAAATCAGCCCGGAAGTGCCCTGCCCCTGCTCCTGATAAACACGGGAAGCCAGATGGATCGGGCTGAGCTTCCTGTTCCTTCCGATCTCATAAAATGCTTTTGCATAGGTACGCCCTGCCGGGTCATCCGAAAGCGTGCCGTTCATAAAGGTGCCGTTCAGAAAATTCTGTACTGCGGATTCGGTGTGATAAGAGCTGTTAAAGGTCAACTGCTCAAACTGGAAAATATAACTTTCTGTCAAAAAATTGCGGGGATCCATGTAATACGCCACTGCCGGCTGTTTGGCATAATACCAGCCGCTCTCGGTGGGACAAGCGCTCCCTACCCAGCCTTTGGAAGCATTGCTGCTTGTATTCTGGATCAGACTCTTGTCCCCCATCTCATTGGAGACCGCCGTGTTAAAATCCAGTCCCGTCTTCATTGGTACAAAGGTCCAGTTCGGATGCGCGCTTTTCAGACTTCTGAGCGCAGACTGGTAAGACCCCGGGAATGCGGAGATGTCAGACGTGTCCGCCGCATACAGAGAAACCATAGGCTGCGCGGCCATGCCATAGGCAGTGCTCTCATATTCATCCTCTCCCAGCGCCAGGATCGGGAACAGATATTCTTCCTCCCAGGCAAGCCAGTCCTCATCAGAATAAGCCAGATAACAACTCTGCACATATCCTGTGCCCTCTGCACCATTCAGCCAATACTGTACCCGATACCAGACATCGTTCTCCGTGATCGTCACACCTTGAATATACAGTGTCTGTCCTATCTCCAGCGTGGCTGCAACCTCGCTGTCCTCCTCCGCTTTTTTGCGGAGATCATATTGCTCTGTGTGGTAGAGAAGCGCCATCAACGGCTTTTCCGCCAGCAGTGCGTCAAAAGCCTCCTCCGCCTCTTTGATCAACGCCTGCCGCTCCGCATCCAGACTGTTTTCGGAAATACTTTCTAAAGTGTTTTCGGAGATCGTATCTAATGTATTCCCTGAGATCAGCTCCTGCTCTTCATCCGGGACAGGCTCTGTCTCTCCTTCCTTATCTTCGGATATGGAATCTCCCTCTTCCGGGTCACCATCGCTTTCCCTTTCCGATGTCAGATTGTCACCCGTTTCCGGACGCTCTTCCGAAGGCACCTCCTCGCTTTCTACAAAGGGCGCAAAATCCTCCACGCCGGTTTCTGCCGCCAACGCTGTCAGTGAAGTATTCTCTATGCAGAGTGTAATACAGAGCAGCATTGCCAGATATCGGAAACCGCTTTTTTCCCGTTTGATCTTGTGATTTTTTATCTGTAACACAGTATCCCTCCTGCGAGTGGTTGCAATGTTATGTTTACCAATTTTCCTATTATCATACCACAAAAAAGAGAATTGACACAAGACAATCTTTGTCAATTCTCTAAAAGATACTGTTTCTCGCCAAATTCCGTCACCTGGCCGTAAGTTTTTCCGTTTATATCCAATGATTCTTCGGGAAGATTCCCAAACCAAATGATACAGTCTGGTATAAAGTCAGTATCAGCGTAAATCTCCGATTCATTTTTTACCAGAATATGCTCCAGCTGACATCCATCCAACATTTCCCACAGCGGATACTCAAAATCGTCCGCCTTCAGCAGATATAATCCCACAGATTCATACCCCTTAGCCTTGATCGCATCAACCAAAGGCGGATAAACCCTCAGTTCACCCCATCTTGCAGTAAAGTAGCTGTATGGCCTGGTGCGTGCCTGATTTTTCCAAATATTATAATGGTAGTGTGAAAGATTTATTACCTCCATCACACACAGAAAACTCACAACACCTATCATTCCCCAGCGGAACGGCCTTCTCCTATCCCCTTCCGTGCCATTCTGTATCTGTGACGCGATCAACGGACACAGGAGCGCCAGATAAGAAATCATATACCTGCTCACAAAAGGTTCCCAGCGAAGCACTGTACAGAATGCAAGAAAAGAGAAGGTTGCCGCCCAAAAATAGCCTCTGCTGCTCTTCTGCTTCGTTTTTCCGATCTGTACATCTCCTCGGACCAGCCGCAGGATTGTCTGCAGGAGCATCCAAAAAACACAGAAAAGAAACAACCAGAGCACAATGGGATTAACCGCTGTATCACAGCCATAATTCCCCGCCTCATGGAGTCCGTACTCCCTGCCATTCTCTGAAATGGATACCGCATTCAAGTCTACCCTCAAAAGCGAAGCCGCTTTCACGGCAATCTTTGCAAAAATGATATCCCCATCCTTAACCAGCGGCGTTGGCATATTAAAAGACAGATTTTTTAACAGATTCACGAAAAGATAAGGCGGCTGCAGCGTCCCCACCAGCTGTGCAGCCCCGGCGCCGGGACTGGCATAGGCCCCAAAGGTCTTAAAATTCCGTAGAATCTCCGGCATCATCGGCAGCGCCACACAGGGCAGTGCGCAGAGAACCAGACGCACCATATCCCACGCTCTGTCTTTTCTTTTGATGCACACAATGAGCAGCCACAAGGCAAAAACCACCATGCCCACACAGACAGAAGGCTTCGCCAGATATCCCCATGCCACACACAGACCCAGCGTACATACGCCCCTGATCGTTGTTTTATCAAACCGCAGTGACTTCGTCTGGTCTGTATAATCCAGCAGCCGGTATACAAAAAACAGCAGCCAGATCGCCGCAAAATTATCCACCTGAGTGGTCAACGCCTCTGCGTAGGCAATAGGCATGGACATGTACAAAAGCGCCGCCAGAAAACGAAAGAATCTATCACAGGAAAGCTTCCCCGCAATAGCGCCTACCAAAACCGCGCAGGTCAGATAGGATGCGCCCTGCAAAAGATTAAACAAAAAATCATGTCCCCGACAGAGGATGTAGACATTCACATTGACAAACTCCGCCAGCACAGGGCTGGATATCTGCCTGATACAATTGGTGGCATAATGCTCCACGGAACGGTTCTGCGTCCAGTAAGCTATCCGGGGTAGATGATAGGTCATGGAATCCCAGTTATAGGGAGTCGTGATCAGAGACAGTCCCAACACAAAAACACCAATCACAAGAAGAATACCGTAATAGGAAACCTTTCGGATATCCAAACTGCTTCGAAATGACGCCCATACCGCCTGAAACCGTAATCCCGAGCGCTTCCACTGCATCAGGAAGCAAAGAAACAGCAAAAAATCCAATCCGCCCCAGGCTGCAGCCAAAAAACGAAATCGCAGAGCATGTCCCACAGACAGAATCTCTGTCAAAGCAAATAAAAACAGCATCCACAAACAACAGGCCTCAATATAGGAACCGAGGCATGCGTCTTCTATCTGTTTTCTTTTTTTATACAGATGGATATTGCCATAGAAAGCAATAATTGCAAACAGCATGCTTCTCCCTTTCTGCCATTTTACAGCTATACCCTGCACTCTCCATCGTGAGAGATACAGTTGATCTGTGTCAAACACTTGATCTTGGAAAATTTCTCCAGAAGCTCCTCTTTCTTGGCCGTTTTAATCTCGATGATCAGTTCCGTCTCGCCGTTTTTGATACTTCTCGACTTCTCCTTGTGATATTTGCAGCAGCCCTTCAAAATACCCTCAATTTCCGCATAGTCAATCTCTGCAGCCAGCGCTCTCAGCACCAGAAGATCAGGCGCCTTTGCATTAGGCAACAGATCCAGCGCCAAAAGCAGGGCCGTCATCACGATACAGAGCACAAAGGAGAGCAGATAAAGCCCTACACCCACAATGATGCCCGCGCTGATGGACCAGAACAGATAGAGAAGATCTATCGGATTCTTCACCGCATTACGGAAACGGACGATGGAAAGCGCTCCCACCATACCCAGAGACACCAGCAGGTTTGACTGCATCGCTATCATGATCGCCGCCACGATAATCGGCATACCCGCCATCGTCACATTCAGATCCTTTGAATAAAACGCAGATTTGGAGGACATCCTGTACACCGCGTAAATATAAAGACCTACCAGAGCCGCGATCACAATGAGAAGCAAAATACTCTTGGCAGACAGATTCGTGCCGCCGCCAAGACTTTCATACACACTGTTTTTGATTACATCCTTAATTGATGACATGGTCATTCTCCTTTATGTATTTGTTTTATAGTAGAACGATACCCCTCATATAAAATCCATACTCTCCCGGCATAACTGATACTTTGAATATGCCGATTGCTGCAGATTACCTGTTTCCAGCAACTGTAGCAGAAAATCAGGTATGAACTCATCATATTTTACCTCTAAGACCTTATCATACTCCCGCAAAAAATCATAACTGATATTTTTCTGCCCGAAATCCTCTACCCGATTGCTGGCACGCACGTTGCGGTCAAAGGTGATCCTCACGTTGCCGGGCTCATACACATAGGCCTTGCGCTCATAAGCCACGATCACCTTAGGCCGAAGCCCTCCTGTCTTTATCGCCAGATTAAACAGAGTCGCCGGATCCTCTAATGAGCCATCCTCCGCAATACACACTCCCTGCATCAAACTCTCCATCTCCGCACGGGAAATGGTCTTCGACTGCTTCTGTATCCGGTTATCCTGCTTGGTCTTCACCTCCAGCTTGATAAGTTCCAGCGAATCGTTATAAATTCTAATCCTGTACTTATTGCGGCGGTTCACGCCATCCACCGTATCTCCCAGACAGGAATCCCTCAGATCATCGAAATAAAGGCTTACAATACGATAACCCTCCGGCCCGCCCTCATTACTGTCCGGGCGAAGCACCGCATCCATCCGCTTCTGGAGCATATAAAGTTCCGCTTCACTGCAGTTATATTTATCTTCTACGCGATACATCTTACTTTCTCCTTATGGCGCATAAATTATAACATTTCCGCTTCCACAACACAAGACAATCTCACGCAAGTCTCAATCGTTCAAAAACTTCTTCACCAGAGTTCACTATCTGTAATGATCCAATACTCTTCCCATTTCAGACATACATCGTATTGTTCCATAGATATCCTGTCTACATCATTCTCCTTAACGATCACATATGCTCCCTTCTCTGCATGACCCAGGTTTTCAGGCAATGTGCAGACCACGATTCTGTCTACCAGTCTTGTCTGTACATCATACGCCATCTTATTCTCATCGCAAATATATATAATCTCATCCTTCTCTGTATTTTCTCTAAGGTAATCAAAGAGTTCTGTATAACGCGCCGTATTGTCATTTTCGCCTCTAATGCTGAGTCTCATGCAGTGCAGCGCCGTCGTTGCAAACAAAAATACCAAAAGCAGGCACGCTATATAATACTGCAGATTATACGGAAGTTCGACATAAAACAATCCTATGACTACAGCCGCGCCAATCAATGTTACGAGCACACATTTCCATACCGCAAACTCTCCAAGCCAATGAAATATATGAATCCCAATGGCAGATACAACGTTCAAATACTTATCATCTGTATTTCCCAAACGCACATACATGATCACCGCCAGCCCTATATAAACCAACGCCAATGCAAGATACACCTTCCAATGGCTTTTCTCTTGCTCTGCTAACATACCAATTCCCAGAAGAATGAGCATGCCAAAGAAACACTCATTATATCTTCCGTAAAACAACGTATCGATTCTTGTTTTACCAGACACTTCAGTCAACGGAAACGAATAAAAGAAAACCGCAGTTATCCCAATAGACAATAAAACGGCCAACACCGGAAACAAATATAGGCATAGATTCTTTTTCGTTTTATAGCATTGCAACACCTTTCTCACTGCATACACGACGCCTAATCCAAACAATAAATAAGTGGCAGACATACATTCCCAAAGCTGTCCTATAATATTCAACATAAACTCTTTCATTCCATACACATGAAACAGTGCTGTTATTTTCTGCAGTTGGGAACCTGCAGAATTCGAACTTCCTATTTTAACAGAAAGTCCCAGCGCACTTATTGCTGGATTATTTTCCACCATGTTCACAAAGCCGCTCTTAAGAATCTTATTTAAAACAATCATAAACATCAGTGCAGCAAGACATAGGGCGAACTTTTTCCAATCCAACTGACGCCGCAAAACAAGTAACAGCATACAAAAAACTGCTGCCAGAATCACTGACAACATTCGATTATGCACCATATACATAAATCCCATGGTGACACCAGGCAACAATCCTTTCCACCACGAAGGATGGTCTTCCAGAGAAACCAATTCATAAAAAGCAAGCCAAAGCAACAGTGTCAACAATGTCTCACTCATTGTCACATAGGAATAAAAGATATACGATGAAAAAGACGTAGCGGCAAAAGCAATCGCCCCTCTTTGAAGTGTACTCAGACTCACAAACATTCTGCGCGTGATCAGATATGCCAGTCCGTAAACACCAACACACATCACAACATTAAACAAGACTGCAATTTTATAGATAACAGACATATGATTGGCCAACAATAACGCCGGGGCCAGAAAAAAACTATATCCAAAGCTGTACCAGCCCATCCCGTCCATCACACCTGCCCATGTATTTCCGGTCAAATGTGCCGCATGCGCCCAGTAACCAAATTCGTCTGCATATACGAAAGGTCCATTCACTTTGCTGATATAAAATAATCTTAAAACAAGTACCCCCAGGCAAAAAAACAGGAACACCAGAGTTTCTTTTCTGTTATATATACTATTTTTTAACATTCCACATCTCCCCTCCACTCCCGGCATTCACAAATTTTATATCTAAAAGAAAAGTAACAACAGACATACCGGCCATAACCAGCGCATAAAACAGACACATACATTTGATCCCCCAATAAAGCAGCATTATTTTATTCCCCAACAAGAGAATCAACGAAAAAGCAACCGATATATACAGGAGGATTCTCTGCTTACGGATCACCGTCGAAATTACAACCAGAAAATTGAATACTGCCAACGCTCCCCCTGCAATCATCAACAGAACAAACTCTGTTTCATACTGATCCAGTGTCACCTTATAAACAATCCCTAAAAGGCGTACTCCAAACCATTTTCCACATAGCGCAACAACTCCTGCAAACAACATCAGAATCATCGTCTGGCGATACATAATACTTTTTATCCTTGAAATTTGCTTATCCTTCCATAAAGACGCCAAAGATTTTACAATTGGATTATATATATAATTGCCCAACAATGTTATCACAAATACAGGCATAAATACAATATTAAAGCAAGCCTGTTCCTCACTTGTGAACACTGCGTCCACTGCATATTTCGGAGAATTGGCCATATACACCAATGTGAACGTACTGACAGCAAGAGGAAAACAATTTTTAAGTAACATCCAGACTTTTCCCCGTTCATGAGTCATGTCTCTGGGGAAAAGGTTCCGTACCGTATAATTTAACAGAACACATACCACCGCAGAGACAAACAGACTCCCTCCCGCCGCTGCGATGATTCCGTCAGTCAGCCAATAAAGCACCGTAAAGCATATGATATATCCCCACGTACGGATTGCCCAAATCTTCGCCGCAACATCCAGCCTGCCATGTCTTTGCAAATCACCATGAAGTACATCTTCCGCCGCCTCTAAGAACCTAGGCCCTAACATGAGTATCACACAAATAATTTTATCTGCTGAGTAATCCTTATTGAAATAACAGAATACAAGATAAAAAACTGATGCAAGAGCCATCCCTGACATAGTAACAACTCTTGCACACACATAATCCCCATATGTATATTCCATCTGTATATCGGAAACCTGATAGTTACGCACAGCATATTTCCCCATGAAAACCAACATGCTTGCGACGGTAAACGCGATCGAAAACATTGCCGCATCTGTCATATTACCCTTTCTTGATATTACAAGCAGCAAAAGCATCGATTGAAAGGAGTTCCCGGTATAGGCTATGACATTCCATATATAGGAAGACTTCTTTATGTCCTTTGTATCTATTAATATATTTCGCATCTTTAATATTATCATCCTTCTCATAGCGGAATTATCTGAGCCACCGTTCATCAATTGAATCAGTATCTTCATTCTACTTTCTCATAGATTAAAAGTCAAATATAGCCAAATCATTTTCAAAACTTTAGGTGTTCTGACTATATTCATATAAAGTGGACATTCTGAATCTTAGATGCTATAATATTCACATAGCTGCCTTGTAGTATGTCGAAACAAAACAGAAATGAAAGGAGTCGGTGATGCCAAACACATCATCTATGGAAATGAAACCATTGATAGAACAACCTTCCGGAAATTATTATGACAAGTATAACTCCAATAATATCATTGTACAAAAAATGATGTCCGGTTTCTTTTCCGCTTACAGCCAACTGCTAATGCCCATTTGTTCTGACGGATACACTATTCTGGAGGCTGGATGCGGTGAAGGAGAGGTAACTAACTATCTATATAAGAACATCAAACATGAACAAATTGACGCATTTGATATCTCTGACGAAGTCATTGAAACAGCAAAGCAGAGAACCGGTAATACTCCAATACACTTTTCTGTCAACAACATTTATGACTTTCCCACGGACAAAAAATATGATCTGGTAGTCTGCAGTGAAGTGCTTGAGCATTTAGAATATCCGGAAAAGGCATTGGCTCGCATAAAAAGCGTATCAAATGGATACTTAATCTGTAGTGTACCCAGAGAGCCAATCTGGAGAATATTAAATATTGCACGCGGAAAATATATAAAAGCACTCGGTAATACTCCTGGGCACATTAATCATTGGTCCAAACGCTCTTTTATATCTTTTTTACAAAAGAATAATTGCAATATCATAGGGGTCAGATCCCCTTTGCCATGGACTGTGGTTCTAATTAAAGTATAGATTTGGAGAAGAACATCTTGAGTGCATCCGGGATATCGGTACGGGATGTCTTTCGCACCAACCTTTATTCCGGATTGGAACGTATCATAACAGCATAATTATTTTCTCTTTCATCATCTCTCGCTCTCCAATCACATACATACGTTACCCCATGGCACTCCATCTGCTCTCCCAGTTCAATATCCTCTTTTGATTGTGCTATTACGATACAATCAGGTATAAATCTTTCGTCTTCCAGCTTAGCAGAATCATACCCCTCTAAGGCAACATTGACATGTTCCATTCGTTCTAATTCGTCAATTCCCTGCCACAGCACATACTCATAAGGAATCGTTCCACTCATCCCTACTGTATGAAATTGGTTATCATTGATATAAGAAAACAATTCCCTATAATAAAGCTCCGTCTTATCACCAATAAAATATCCGTATATTTTATCCCCCTGCAGCCCAAAAATAATATAAGGCAACTCATACGTCAATGTATTTATTGTTCCAAAGCATGAGATAACTATAGATGCTGTAACTATTTTCGTTTTTGTTTCCCCGCTAAATCTAAGCTGCTCCAATACTACAGAAAATGCAGGGCATAATACTGCCATAATTCCTATAAAATATCTCTGTCTAAAATAAGAATATTCCATTAAACCTGCCTGCAAAATCAGCCCTATTGTTGCACATAACAAATAGATAAATTGTACTCTGCTAATTCTGCTCATGCGAATTACAACAGCCAGCCATGCCCCAAAAAGGAACAACATAATTACAGGACTTGGCTCATTGGTTTCCCCCAAACCTGATTCAACTAACACCCGAAACCGCCGTTCATATTTATAATTTAGCAGCTTCTCACACTTTTCTACCATGTGCATAAGTAATTTATTCATCTTAGGGAAACAGCGAGATGTTGAATTAGCTGCAAGATTTTGAACAGCAATCATAGTAAAAGCCTGTGGTGAATTCAATCTCTCTAATACCATACTGCCATCATTCATATTTAAATCTTCCTCACACTCCAGCTCTGAATCCCCATCACGAAGAACAACATCCGGTATATGATCATATTGATATCTTCTAACAAAAGATGGCATAAACAATGTCAACGCAACCACAAAACCAATCAAGGCATATTGCAATAACACACTAAGCTTATCTCTTTTTATCATACGTACAACGCACATCCATACAAAAAAGACAACCATTGCAAAGCATACGGTCGGCTTAGCAAGATATCCAAATATAACAGAAGCTGACATATAGACAGCTGACATAATACCTCGTTTGTCTATCGTCAATTTATTGGCTCTTATATAGTCCATAAGGAAATATACAAATGACAATAAATATACTCCTGCCACAACATCTGTTTGTGTTGTAACAGTTTCTATGACTGTTATAGGTATTAAGAAATAGATCCACACTCCAACCCAGGCAAATTTAGAAGAAGCCTTCAATTTTCTCCCGATTCCATAAATACAACAACCCGAACAAATATAGGCTCCCGCCTGGACAATGCTAATCAATCGATCAGAACCACTCAATAAATATATATGCATATTCATATACTCTACCAATTGAGCATAATGCAATTCCATCAATGTTCCAGTTGCAAATTGATTAACATTTCCATTCTGAATCCAATGCATAATTTTGGGTAACCGATGGAACAAATTATCAACTAAATTCTGACTTCTCAAAACAGCCATTACCGAGATCAATGTACAAAATACTATGGCGCATATCAGGTTAGCATCCATTTTATATCGTTTATTTCTTATATCCTCGACAAATTTCTTTATCTCAACCCAAATTTGAAGTTTGGCAGCATAAAAAAGCAGCCCTATGCAGCCCCCCCCCCAGAAAATTGCTACTGCAGGAACGTTCAAAAGATTAAATGCGCTTAATATTTCCGTAGTCAGCCATGTATATCCGGTCAAAAAAAGCCAAGCTGCTATAACAGACTCAATCATGTTTTTGCTTCTATGATAATATATCACAATATATACTAGAAACACGCAAATTGGCAATAAAAACATCCCATTACTCCTCTCCCGTTCACTTTTTTGAATTATTATCCTTAACGCTCCTGCATTATAGAGAATCTGAATTTACAGACTTTTCTTCACCTATATCATAATCCAGCTTCCGAACGTGATACTGCACATCCTCCAAGATCCTTCGATTAGCTGCAATCGTATCAGCAAGCAACCCGATCACAAACGTAATAAATCCAATGATGAGCAGTGTACAAGCCAAAATCAAGGACTGTACATGTCCATTCCCCCTTCCGTTAAAGTAATAGATCAGGAACCTGATCCCTATACCCAAGCCAATCAATGTCGGCACGAATGCTACCAACGAGAAACAATACAACGGCTTGTACCACATAAAAGCCCGAAGGATTGTCAGCATAGACTTCTTCACATATCCCCACATACTGTGAAACAGTCTGGAACTTCTCAGTTCCGGATTGGTTCTGATCGGCACGCTCATGATCGCCATTTTGCTCCTGCCTGCCTGCACGATCGTCTCTAATGTATAGGTATAATCATTTACTACGTTAAGTCTCATGGCGGCATCTCTGCTAAACGCTCTGAAGCCGCTGGGTGCATCCGGAATATCGGTATGGGACGCCTTGCGCACCACCCAGCTTCCCAAATGCTGCAATTTTTTCTTAAGCGGAGAGAAATGTGCCGTCTCGTCAATCGGTCTCTCACCAATGACCATATCCGCCCTTCCATCCAGAATAGGACGCACGATCGTCTCAATATCTGCCCCGCAATACTGGTTGTCTGCATCTGTATTTACAATAATGTCCGCCCCGTGACGCAGGCAGGCATCTATACCTGCCATAAATCCTTTGGCAAGCCCTTTATTCTGTTTGAAGCTGATTACATAGTGAACGCCCCAGTTTCTCGCCACCTCCACAGTATTGTCCTTACTGCCATCATTGATAATCAGATATTCAATCTCATCGATTCCGTCAATATGTTTCGGTAGATCGTTCAGTGCAATTTCCAGAGTTTCCGCTTCGTTATAACACGGGATTTGAATAATCAACTTCATATTATCATCCTCCTCTTCCTTTTTTAAGCCAAAAACGGTTTTATTATCGGACATAAACATTTCCCGTTTTATACATCGCCTCGGCGTCATCAGCACGCCCTGGCTGCATGTACTCAACCATATAATCCTCCTCGGAATGTTCATAGAAAATATATCGTCTCTCCCTTTGATCCCCGCTTTTCCAGTTAAATATCTGATTGCTGCCGGCACCGTCCATCAATCTCACAAATGCCTCCTGCATATCCATATAGGAAACCGGAGCGTCTGATGTCGCAAAGGCATGCTGCTCGTTGATTCCTTTTACAAAGAATATGGGATTCTGCTGTCCGAAGTAACTTCCCCAGCCGTAACCGTGATCCGCCATAACAATAATGGCAGAATTATCATACACTCCCGCCTCTTTTAATTTATCCAGATAGTCTCTCGTTATGGTCAGAGACGCCTTGATATTATCGTCATAGGAGCCCTCCTCCGGCGGGATCTCCTCTACCCTCTCATTATAAATAAAAGGTGCATGTCCACCATTGATATGAATAAATCGAAAGCACTTCTGATCCGTATAGGTGATCTCCTCATTAAGCACTCTCTGATAAAAATCGCTGTTGGACATAGTAAACATGGTTTCCCCTTCCGGCGGGATCTTTGTCGTATTAAAGTCCTTAAGATTAACAAACGTATGGGGCTTCAGACAATAGGGAGCGTACTTAAATCCTGTCAGCTGAATCTGCCATTTTATAAACATCAATTTGTTGCTGATGCCTCTTTTGCTGGGAAGCACATTCTCAAACCGCCCCTTGCCACCATCATTTGAGAGAAGTTCCGCTTCATAGAGGCCTATGCGCCAGCCGTTCTCCTCCAAAGTTGCAAACAGTGGCGACGTTGCATAGGCTTCTGCCTCATACTCCCTGAACTCAGTCTCATTCTGGTACCATTTCCCCGATAAAATATAGGGAATAGAATGTTTTGTAGCCGGATAGGCACCCAGCATATTTGGAAAATAAGTAAAATCCGTAAAAATATCCTGATACTCAGGGTTCATCTCAAGAATCTCATTCATATTCCGGGCATCCACTGCGTCCAACAGCAAAACCACTAAATTGGCATCCTCCGACATCTGAAACATGTTTTTCGTTGTCACACTCAGACCCGGCTTTTTCTCAAATCCATGATTGGTCAATGCCAGAGTAAGCAATGTCACACAAAACATCAATATCATGCAGATACTGACAACTTTGACCATCTTCTCAAAAAAACGGGGGCTTGCCTTCCAATATATGACTGCCACAATGACTGCCACAACAATCCAGAGTATATAGGACTGTATATACTCTGCTTTATAAAGGCTCCAATCTATCGGTTTCCCATCTAATAACGGCAGACTGCCCGTCAACAGATTCCCCTGCACATAAAGACAAATAAAGGCCGTAAAATACAGAGCAAGTCCGATTCTATACAGCGTTTCATTCCATTTCCGCAGCAGCTCAAATACAAGTATGCTGACAATACATGCTGCGCAAAAAATAACAGACATGATCGGCACGAGAAGATAAGCATCAAACCAAAACTCGTCCTGATTCGTAAACAACAGTTCTAGCGGTGCAAAGAGAAAAAGCATAAAACATGTTGCGATTGAAAGCCATATACCCCCCCCCCTAAAAAATCGGATATTCTGTATGTTTTGCTGCTTTTTATCATCATTTTCCCCTTCCTGTCTTTCCCCTGTATGCATCACCTTAACCCCCTCATAAAGCTTTTTTATATATGTTATCATCGACTATACACATTCCCTGTCTCATACATCGCCCCTGTATCATGTGCTACTCCCGGTTGCATATACTCAACCATATAGTCCTCTTTCAGATACTCGTGAAAAAGAAATCTCCGTTCTCTTTGAGCACCGCTTTCCCAATCAAAAATCTGATCACTATTCGCACCATCCAGCAACCTTTGGTATGCCTCCTGCAAATCTTCAAAAGAAATAGGTGCATCTGATATACTAAAATCGTGTTTTTCATCTATACCCTTCACAAACAGGACCGGATTCTGCCGCCCGTACGGATCCAGCCCATTATAACCATGATCAGCCATGATAATAATAACAGAATTATCGTATACATCACTTTCACTTAACTCACTCAAATAGTCTCTTACTATAGTTAAGCACGCCTTCAAATTGTCTTCATACGTTCCCGACTCTTCGGGAATCACTTCTACATTCTCATTATAGATGAAAGGTACATGTCCTCCGCCAATATGAATAAACTTGAAACACTTCTGTTCTGTATAGTTAATTTCTTCATTAGTAAGCAGGTCATAAAATGCCGCATTAGTTGGATCAAACAATGTTTCCCCATCGGGAACAATTTTTAAATTGTTAAAAGCATTGGGATTCACAAAGGAAAAACGTTTCAAGTCATATGGTGCATACTTAAACGCCACCATCAGCATCTGCCATCTGACAAAAGCCCACTTATCGCCAACACCCCTTTTATTAGAAATCATATTTTCAAAACGTCCCATACCTTCATCATTTAAAAAAAGCTCTTCATCATAGACCGCCATGCAATATCCCATTTTCTCCATCCTTGCTAAAAAAGGAGAAGCCGCATATGCCTCTACATCATATTCTCTAAACCCCGTCTCATTTTCAAACCATTCTCCTGATAAGATATATGGTATCGAATGCTTCGTGTATGGGTATGCTGCTACCACATTATTATAAAAGGTAAAGTCCGTAAAAATATTCTCATATTCCGGATTTATTTGTAACAGCTCTGCCATCGCCTGCCCATCTACCGCATCTAACACCAGAATGATAAAATTGGTATCATTAGACATCCGAAACATATTCTTTGTCGTTATACTCATACTGGGTTTCTTCGCAAATCCTTGATTTGTCAATGCAAGTGTTGTTAAAGTCACACAAAACATCAATGTCATACAAATACAAACTACTCTGATAATATTTGCAAACATGCTTCGTTTCAGCCTACAAAAAAGGAACAGAATAACACTGGACACTATTATCCAAAGTATAACCGATTTCATTCTTTCACTGCTATACAGACTCCAATCTATTGTTCCTCCGTCTAACGATGGTAACCCGCCCGCGAGAAAATTCCCTTGAAAATAGAGACCTATGAAAAATATAAAATAGAACATAATCCCCAGCCAATATACCTTTTCATTAATCTTTAGGAGTAAAACCAATACCAATATGCTAATTACACATATCAAGCAAAAAACAGCAAACATAATCGGCACGAGGATATACGCATCAAACCAGAATTCATCCTGGTTTGTAAATAATAATTCCAACGGAGCATAGAAAAAAAGCATAAAGCATGTCGCTACTGACAGCCATATGGCACTAGTTAACTCCATAGATTTTTTTATTATTCTCTCGCTTCCTTTTATCATTTTTTTGTGTCAAATATCTCTTCTTTCGATCTCTCAATTATCTTTCCATTCGCAACTTCATAAATATAATTGCAATTTCTAATTGTCGTCAAGCGATGCGCTACCACAATCAACGTCTTATGTCCTTGCAGTTCATCAATGGCTTCCATCAACGCATTCTCGGTCTCATTATCCAATGCGGCAGTCGCTTCATCCAGTACTAATATTTCTGGATTTGTATATAAAGCCCGTGCAATAGCAACCCTCTGTCTTTGACCACCGGAAAATTTCACTCCCCGTTCCCCTACTATTGTATCAAGCCCATTTGGCTGTTCCTTTATAAACTCAGCCAACTGTGCCATCTCCAATGCCCTCCATATTTTATCATCATCAATATCCTTTTTCTCTATACCAAATGCAATGTTTGCCCTGATATCTTCGTCAACCAGAAAGATGCTTTGTGGAACATATCCTACATGTTGATTCCACTGATCTCCCAACATTGTAATCTCTGTATCATCCAACAATATCCGTCCCGACTCAGGCTCCAACAAACCCAATAATACATCAACAAAAGTTGACTTGCCCGCGCCAGAAGATCCAATAATACCTATAGAAGTTCTGGGCTTAATTTTCAAATTGATATCTTCCAGTATATAGTGTTCCGATGTCGGATACTTATAATATAAATGATCAATTGACAACTCGTTCCACGAACTAAAAACATCAAAACTGCTTTCAGTGCTTTTCTTGCTAACCCTCTGTCTCATAGAAAGTTCTTTCTCCAAGTCATCAACTTTTTTGACTGTTAAATAAGATGCATTAAAAGAAGGGATACTACTTCTAATGGCATTGAGAGCACTGGTAACAGTACCAACAGAAGGCAAAATCCGAAATGCTGCAATTGCAATAGCCGACAACGACATAATCATATCCTCTGAGATCCCCCTGCATCCAATTTGTACCACGATTGCCAAAAGTAATCCAACTATACATACTGTCTCAATAATATAAGCCGGTATCGTTGTTGCCATCTCAATTTTGATACAACATTTATTATGTTCCGTCACACTGTCTACATACCGGTTTCTAAAATATCTCTGCCTGCCGGTAACAAGTACCTCTTTACTACCATGAATCATCTCCAGACACGCCTGATTATTATTCCAGGTAGCCACTCGTTGTAATTGTCCGTACTTTTTCATGGAATTTTTAAAGAATAGTTGTATAAATAAGACACAGAGCCCAGACAATATTAACAATGATATTGCCATAAATGGCTCCTTCACCAATATAAAGATTCCAATTGCTAATATGGTCAGCACTTTTGTAACTAAATTAAAAAGATTGTTAATTATATTATTGACAGCAGTAACATCTCCCGTAATTCCCTGCATCAGCTTTCCGCTATTATGATCAACAAAAAAAATATATCCTTGCGCCATGTATGACTCTACCACACGGGTGCCCAGTTCTCGTTTAATCTTATAGGTATATTTCTTCACAAGCCAAGTGTAAAATATAAAATAAATGTTTTTTAATAAGTATACAAATATAACGCCACCGCAAACAATATAAATCATGGTATTAGCATCTGAAACATGAAATATAGTAACAAAGGGCTGCATATACCACTTATTCTGGAGATTTTCTACATTTGTCAACCCCTCTACTACCGGCATGATAGCAGAAACGCCCAACGTCTCTAACCCAGCAGATACCATAGTACATATAAATACCATCACACCGTATTGTTTTTGCTGCCTGGACAATACATAATTTAATTTTCTGAATAGATCTTTAATCTTCTCCCATTCATGTCGCATCATTTTCACCCCATCTAGTATTCATTGACGCTCTCAATAACATTGGTTCTAAATAGCTACAACGTATTTATGATAAAACTTTAAAAACTCCTCTATGAATTGTTTCAACATGACCGGAAGTGTAACGATTGCGTACAAAGCTAACATCCGCACAAATAAACTTCCTCGTCTTAAATATGACAGAACAATCATACTCACTCAACAGAGAAAATACGCTGTAGCATAAAAACAGTATAAATAAGGCATAAGCCATAAAATTTACGCTGGGTGGATTATGTCCACTACCCCAGTATGGACTCATCCATGTATCAAACGGCAATTTGTCTTTCGACATCTGTAAAACCCATACGACAGAAAACCAAAAACTCAAGACCGCTATAACCAATCGCTGTCTTACACTTTTTGAAAATGCACCAATTTACCAATATAGGTGCAATCCATAGCAGTTGTACAAAAAAACAAATAATAGCAGGGTAACTGCACATTAAAATTAATTAGATATCCTATGTATGTCTTTAAATCAAACCGCCTGTGTATAATGCATGTCCCAATAAATGTAGCGACTGCATAAGCAATCAGTGTTTTCTTAACCCTTTGCAATTGACTTGCAAGAGAAATCTCCCCCTCAGATTGTCCGAAAATCATTTCCGTGCGTTTGTTTCTACTTTTATTTTTACACGAAAGATGCCAAGAATGATCCTTTTCTCCATAAAAATAATCCCTGACCTCGAAAACTGAATAAAATACACTGCCTTTATATTGCTTTTCTTTCCACTTTTTTCCATTAATTCCTCAAAACATATTCTCTACCCTTGACAGGTTATATCCTGCCGCCATGAGCGCAAACTCCCCGCTTACTTTCCTCATGCACTTGAGCAGAAAGTAAGCCTCTGCCTTGATTCCCTCCGCCGTTGACCCTGGAAGCCCATGGTTAGTCACCCGGTTCGTCATCTGGTAGTCTACCATCAGATGGTCTCCTTCAGTCCTGCTCTACAATATCATATTTGTTCTTGAGTGAAACGATATTTGATCACTTTAGCAGGAATCCCGACTGCAATAGAATAGGGTGGAATATCTTTTGTAACAAGAGATTTGGCGCCGATGACAGCACCGTCCCCTATGGTGACACCCTCTTTTACGCAGACGTTATAACCAAGCCAGACATCATTACCGATAATTACTTTATAATCTGTATCGCCAATTATCCGTTCTTCAACAGGAATGCTTTCTGACAGGCATTGATGTAGCCATTTTCTCCAATAATATAGGTCCCGTAACCAGTATGAAAATTATGAATACGCCCACCAATATTATTGTTCTCCTCAAAGAAATCATTTTCTGATATTATGCAGTTCTTTTAAAAGCTAACACCAATTTCTATTTCCTTGTTACACGTACCCACCAATTCTTCAGCAGCATCCGTTTTTTCGCTATTGGAATCTTTGGACTACATATTTGACCAATTCCGATACAATACCCAAAGAACTTATGCAACAATATCTTCCACGGTGCTTTCAATCTAAAACAAAAAAACCATAGCCATATTTTTTCTTCCGTCTTCAGCTTTTCTCTGTTGAGAAGCATATGAGCTACCTTTGCATGATATTTTACCGCAAAAGCATTCCACATTTCATAATCAATATCCTCCGGCAAATTTTTTTTCTGATATAACATAAGAACATTATTTTTACGTGCTTTAAAAGAATTTATGCGTTTTCCCCCATATGCCTGATAATTCGAATCACATATTATAACCTGACGCAATGACAATAACTCTATCGAATGACCATGAAAAATGGAATTTGGCAAAATGCGATAAACAAAGCACGGGGAGGGAACATAATAAAACATGCCTTTATGGGCAAGCCACAAAGTAACTTCCCAATCTACAAATTGTTCATAGAAAATAGCTCTGGGAACATCTTCCAATGCCTTTTTACGAATAACAGCCGTTGCCAAATGAACATATATCATATCTTTCTGCCATTGGTATTTTCCTTTCGTATAAGGAACACTTGTATATAATTCCAGCTTACCTTCAATCAGTCTATACATATTTCCGTAGCAAGCTACACAGTCATTATTTTCGTCCATGTCCAGCAATTCTATCTTCTGTTGAAAATGATTTACATTACAAAAATAGTCATCTCCATCCAAAATAGAGACATACTCTCCCTTAGCTTCATCAAGGAGCCGAAAAATGAGCCTGCTGTGTCTCCAATTCGCAAATTCCTTAATACTATTGTCTCTGTCCTGCACAATTATTCTGACTTGCTCTTTTTTCCCGTATTTCTCTTCCAGTAATTCCAATGAACCGTCGTTTGAACCGTCATCTCCAATCAAAATCTCATAAGTAAATTCCATATTCTGGTTTAAAATAGATTCGACGGCTTCTTCAATCCACTCAATCTGATTATAGTTCGTGATCAAACAAGATAACTTAATTCCCAAACTGCTTTTTCCCATTATCTTTTATCCTTTCGTTAAAAAAGTTAGTCTAAGTGATCTGATTCATGAAAAAAGATGAATCAGTGGCTGTAATTTTATTAAAAAAGTATACACCTAAAGAGACTTAGTTTCTGCCTTGTTTAAATTAAAATTATAAAATATTCTTCCTGTTACAATAACTACCGACACAATCATAAGCAAAATCCCAATCTTAAAACCTATAGGAGAATATACCAGAACAACCTCATGATTTCCCTGTTCTTTTAGCGGAACAGACATATACATAATATCAACCTTACATACTTCCGCAGGTTTTCCATCAACGTAGGCTTCCCAATTTCCATTATATGGCATCAGTAAAACAAGTTCTGCGTTCTCATCTGCATTAACATTACAAGATATTATATTTGTTTTATTATTATAATCGAAAATCACTCGTCCCTGGTTTAATTGTATATTTTTTAAAATTGAGTTAAAATACTCTTCATTTGATTCTTTTTCACTCCATAGTTTTCTACTTTCTAAAATATCACGTACATAGGCCATTCCAAAATAATCCTGATTATAATAAACCTCCCACCTTTCTCCATTAAACAAAATTTCTTCAACCAATTTATAATTATCTGGAATTATTTTACCCCTTTTCCTAAAACAATATTTAACACCTAGTAATGTCTCATAAGTAGGATTATTATCAACACCATATGAGCGCCAGTGGAGTTTTCTGTTCTGAATTTCATCTATGTACGTTTGCACGTTGCCATTTACCATACTAAACCAATATGTTAACCCATAATAGTGATTAATCATAGCAATATTCTCTGGTCTGCCATTTATATTGGTAAGTGAATCATTTGAAACTCTATAAACATCATTATCACTCGATAATACTTCTGAATAATTAATCGGCGAATCTACATAATCATTAAAATTATTATAGCTAACTAATTCTATCCTCCAATTATCTTTCAAAGAGTATAAAAACCAAATATTACCTATAATGTTAACTACTATCAAGATAAAAGCTATACTAAATATAGAAAGTTGCTTAAACCTAAATCTCTTTGATGCGTTAATAATAATATCCACCTCTTGTAGTTCTGAAGCGACATGAACCAAAACAACCGAAACTATAAAATGAACAATAAATACCCATCTGTCATTAGTTTCTCCAAAAGCATTAAACAAATATCCCGTTATGGGTAAATGCAATGCTATCAATGCAATTACAACCGCTATACGCAATTGCAAGCTCCTTCGGCTTCTAGGTAAAATAAACAAAACCAAAACAGCTACAAGTTGTACAACCGTTATTCCAGATAAATAATTTTTTCTACTGTGAAATAAATCAAACAAAACATGTATTAAATCGTTATTTAATACAGGAAAATATAATCGGATATTTAAAACAATCCTTAAAATTCCTAAAATTCCACTTCCAGACCTTTCACTATTTATATACGCAGCTAATGCCGGAACTAAAAATGGCGCCGCCAAACATATTCCAACTATATACCATCCAACACAAATTAGACCTTTTTTTAAATACTCCTTATACCCCCCCCCACACTCAACAGTCAAACGGATTATGCTATACAAAACCAGAAACAAACTGACCATATATAAATAATAAAAACCGCATAACGCCCCATAGGTTACTGAAAATATAAGCACATAAGGATTTCCTGTTTTCCTAAATACATTTTCAACTCCAATTAGAATCAACGGAAAATATATTAATACAGCAAGCCACTCGATATAACACGTACCTCCAACAATTGCAAAACCCGAAAAAGTATAACATAATGCCCCAAATATTGAAGCCACTTTATCCATCTTCATAAAAAGACAATATTTTTGGAATGTTAAACCAGCCATATAGAGCCGCAGAAAAAACATAAATGTAAAGAGATATGCACTATTCTGCTCAGTCACAAAAATTGCCAACAAATTAAGTGGATCTCCAAAGCCATAATAATTTAATGCTCCAATAATATCTTCGCCCAGTCCAATAGACAAATCATATAACGGTAATGAAAAATTACCATGAAACAAATTAGTAAAAAAATTCTGCAAATACTGACCAATATAGATAAAGGTAGGATAGTATTGACCAACTCCATCTACATTCCAAATTAAGGAAAGATTCTGCTTTAGTACAACATAATATCCGCATATAGTTATTCCTAAAAATATAAAACTATAAATAATCCAATTATGCTTCTCTATTCTTTCCCTTGTAATCCTTGTAATACATAAATCCATTTCGCCTAATTCTCCATCTGAATCCATACTGGTAAAATCAAAAAAACTTTAGAAATATTATTTTAAAATGGAATTATTGTTCAGATTTGCTCGTTTATAGGAACTTATAATCCTATCCGCAAAAAACTTCTATCCGATATTTTTCAATAATTTTCCCGTCGCTCACTTCATAAATATAATCGCAGATTTTGATCGTAGTCAACCGATTCGCCACAATGATCAAAGTCTTCTTTCCCTGAAGAGATTCAATAGAATCCATCAACGCATGCTCCGTCTCATTATCCAGTGCGGCAGTCGCCTCATTCAAAATTAGAATATCTGGATTAAAATATAACGCTTTTGCAATGGCGACCCTCTGCCTCTGTCCTCTGGAAAACTTTACGCCCCGTTCTCCTACCAGTGTATCCAGACCATTGCATCATCAATCTGTTCTGCGGGAATATCGAATGCAATATTACTCCTTATAGTTGCATCTGTCAGATAAACACTCTGCGGTACATATCCTACATTTCGATTCCATTTGATTCCCAGTTCCTAAATATCTTCTCCGTCCATCGCAATATTGCCCTGCCCAGAAAGCACCAACCCCAGCAGAACATCGACCAGCGTAGATTTCCCTGCGCCGGAAGGTCCAACAATACCGATTGATGTATTAGCCTTAACAGTAAAAAAGATATCTCTCAAAATATACTGATCTGTGTTCGGATAGCGATAAGAGACATTATTAAATTTAATTTCCTCTTTAAATGCTGCTCTTTCCGCAGTTTCATCCGGCTTCTCCTGCTGCGTTTTCCGTGAAAATTCCTGCTCCGCCTCCTGTACCTGCTTTACGTTTTCATAGGCGGCATTAAATGAAGGCATCTGCCCGCTGATCAAATTGAGTGTACTGCTGACAGCCGCGATACCCGCTAGAATACGGAAAGCCAAAACAGCGGTGACCAATAAACTCTCTATCATTTCTTCCGATGCCCCATTAACGTTTGTCTGTAAGATGATCGCTATCAACAGACCGGAAACACAGATCAAGGCCTGTTGATGCTCACGTTCCGCCACTCTAAGCAACACCACATACTTGCGAAGCGTTTTTCTGTAAAACAATTGTATCGCAAATACACTGATCACCGCAAGAACAAACAGCAAAACACTGGGGTTGTGGGTATATTTGACCCACCATCAACCCCTAAAGAGCCATTCTTAATGACGATTTTGTCACATCCATATTTATAGACCGCCTTTCTGCAAAAGCCACCGACGGGATCATGAATCCCCCACCGTATCCGACTCTATAACAATGATCCTGTCTACTTCCTTGGGGAGCAGCTCATGAAACAGCCAATAACTGGACAAAGCGCCCACCGCCCAGTGATCGTTCGCATGAAACTTGATATGTTTACTTGTTGCTTCTTCATCAAAACGCAATATGATGATCATACCGCTCCGCCAGCTCAGATATCATTCATTCGTGCACGCATATCATTTTCCTTTCAGATAATCTATGAACCTCTCTTTATTTTTCCTCGCACTCTCCTTCGGTCTTCCCAGATCACTCCTTGACTCCAATGATACCGGAATCTCCCAAAGCACCGGCCCCCTCTTTTCCCGAACCCATTGTCCGATTCGATCAACATCCTCCATAGACTCCAGCTTATCCGCCCCTTGATATCCTGCCGCCTTTGCAATCTGTGCAAACTCCGTCTGCTGACACCCGGTAGGCATAGATCCCACAGACTCATGGGCCTGATTATTAATCACGATATGATAGAAATTCTCCGGTGCCTGCGCCGCTATGAAAGGAAGCGCGCCCATATGCATAAGCGCTGCACCATCGCCATCAATACACACGATCTTCTTATCCTGACGGTTCCTGGCGATTCCCAATGCAATCATAGATGCATGTCCCATACCCCCTACCGTCATGAATATATTATCATGATTTCCGTAAATTTCCTGACTCTGTTCGTACAATTCTCTGGATATCTTACCGGTAGTGGACACGATCACCGTATCGCGGGACAATCCCCGGAGGATATGTCCCAATACTTCCTCCCGTATCATCTGATTGCCGTTTGTCCACAAAAATGGCTCTGCTTTCTCAAAAGTCCCCTTCTTAACAATGATCGCGAACTGATCTCCCTGCGCAAACGTCTTGCCCGCCTTCCGCAGTATTTCATCCATTTCCTCATCTGCTGTATTCTGATCAATCACGCTGTAGGAGACTGACAGTGTCTCAAACAATTCACAGGTGATCTTTCCCTGAAAAACATGCTGAGGCTCGTCTTTCACGCCCGGCTCTCCCCGCCAGCCCACAATAAAAAGCATCGGTATGCCATAAACATCCCTATTGGCAAGCGATGCGAGTGGATTTACGATATTGCCGATACCGGAATTCTGCATATAAACACACGCTGGTTTCCCTGTTCCCAGATAGCTTCCTATGGCAAGCCCTACTGCCGCGCCCTCATTGGCCGTCACATAGTGCTGCAGATTCCCTGTATAGTTCTGCACACCGTCACAAAACTGCTTTAATGTGGAATCCGGCACTCCCGTGATCGTATGAATTCCCATTTTCTCTAACTGTTCCAACAACCTAGATGCTTTCATTGATGCTCTCCAATTCTTCTACTGTATCTATTTCTACGATCTGGCCTTCCGATACCGGCTCA
The DNA here is from genome assembly GCA_964579975.1 of uncultured Eubacterium sp. Classification (GTDB taxonomy): domain Bacteria; phylum Bacillota; class Clostridia; order Lachnospirales; family Lachnospiraceae; genus Eubacterium_F. The sequence goes on from CAZOIF010000009.1 coordinate 33,285, forward strand.
ATCTTCAATCTCAACTTATCCAGATTCTGATTCACCACATCATCCCAGAACAGATTGCTGTTCTCTTCTACCGCATAAGCTTTTTCTATCTCTTCTCTTAGGATAATGGCATCCGTCTGTTTAAAGTAGGCTACTCCCACCATATTATAGGTATCTTTTCCGCCTTTACCGACACGTGATATATAATCTCCCTGCAATTCAAACACCCAGTCGTCCGAATATCCCTGCTGCATTCTTCCGTAATAGCAGGAATGCTCCAGCTGTTTCTTAAAAACATCCGCATCCGCCACATACAGGTCGGACTCACAAATAAAACAATCTGCCGTGCCTAACACATCTCTGGCCGCATATATGGACGAAATATTATTCTTGGTAAGATATTCAGGATTATGCAATATCCGCACCTGTGGATAGCGCTCACATAATACCTGGAATTGCTCTCCCAAATAGCCTGTCACAATGTAAATTTCTTCCACCGGGCGTTGTAACAAGCCCTCTATCACGGTCTCAATCATTGCCTTACCATGAACCTCAATCAATGGTTTAGGTCTGGTTTCCGTCAACGGGCGCATACGGCTTCCCAGGCCCGCCGCCATCAAGATTGCTATTTCCTTCACGGTACTTTGCTCCTTATCTGCCGAAACATCCTATATCTCATCAATCAACCGTATAATATCCTTAAAAGGCATCAACTTGGAATCCACCTCCAATGCCCTGTGGTTCTTAAGAATTTCTACTGCAGTGCTCTGCATCGCCGGGAAGGCGCTTCTCGTCAGCTGATTCGCGTAGATCACGATATTGACACCTGCTGCCGACAGTTCTTCCTCCGTAATGCTGTTGAAAGAAGTAGGCACCACCACGATCGGCGTCTTTGCATCCTTCTCACGAAACAGCCGACAAAATTCCAAAATCTCATCCGGCGATTTCCTGCGGGAATGAATCATGATGCCGTCCGCTCCCGCTTCGGTATAAGCAAAAGCCCGGTTCAGCGCATCCTCCATCCCGCGTTCCAGAATTAGACTTTCGATTCTGGCTATGATCATAAATTCCTCTGTCCGCAGTGCCTGCTTACCTGCACGAATCTTCGCACAGAAATTCTCTATGCTGTCCTGAGTCTGCTCCACCTCCGTGCCAAACAGGGAATTTTTCTTAAGCCCCGTCTTATCCTCTATGATGACGGCGGATACACCCATTCGTTCCAATGTCCTCACATTGTATACGAAATGCTCAACCAATCCACCCGTATCCCCGTCTAAAATGATCGGTTTCGTTGTCACATCCATCACATCGTCAATCGTCCGTATTCTGGAAGACATATCCACCAATTCGATATCCGGTTTCCCCTTGGCTGTAGAATCACACAGAGAGGATATCCACATGGCATCAAACTGATCCAATTTACCGTTGCTCTCCACAACAGTCTTCTCGGCAATAAGACCGGTCAGACCGGAATGTACCTCCAGTGTCTTGACGATTGGTCGCATTGCAATCAGCTGGCGCAGTCTTTTGCGCCGAAACTCCGGCATAGCCAGTTTTTCCTTCATCTGATCATCGATTCTCTTTACATTATCATTATATGTATAGGGAATCTCAATCAGATCACCGCCAATCTTCTTCAGATTCACAAGGACATTCTCCCGGATGGCCGCCTCCGGTCCTTCGGTCCAGTTATCGCCGTGCACTACATAGTCCGGTCTTACTTCCTTCAGGATCTGATCGTACATGACGTCATGCTGAATCAAAACCTCTCTGACCAGCCCTGTCTCTTTCACGATCTCCATCCGCTGTTCCAACGATATCGTGGGAAATCTGTTAAATCCGACCATCGCCTCATCGGACAGCACACCTACATAAACGTCTCCATACTCAGCCGCCCGCTTAAGGATATTCATATGTCCCTCGTGTATCACATCCGTGCAAAAGCACGTATATACCTTCTTTGCCATAATTTCCCCACCTTTACCTGTCGTTATGCTATCGCTGATATTTTACCGGAACAGCAACTCCACACTGCTTCAGTGCTTCCTTAAATACCACGAAAAAGTCCTCGATATCCTTCCGGTCTATGGCTCCCAGCGCACACAGCCGAAACATGCCCAGCTTCTCCACCTTGCCGGGATATATCGTAAAGCCCCTCTCATAACAGTAATCATGGATCTTCTCGAAATCCCAATTCTCATCATCTGGATAAAGCGCAGCAGCTACCAGCCCGGACGAATCCTCCTTCGAAATATAAATCTGAAATCCCAATTCCGTCAAACCTGATCTGATCGTCTGAAAAACCCGGCAATGCCTCGCCCACTTATTCTCTTCTCCCTCTGCGAAATACTCCTCCAGGGCCTGTCTTACCGAGTAGATCACCTGCACTGGCGGCGTGAAGTGCATCTCACCATGTGCCCTGGCGTATTCGTACTGCATATACAGGTTACAATAATAAGAACGCCTCGGATATCCGGCGGACGCTTCGATCATGGATCTTCTTCCGATAATGAAGGATAACCCCGTCATTGCCATAATACCCTTCTGCGCCGAAGCCATACAGAAATCTATTTCATCTTCTGCCATATTAATCGGACGCATCGCATAGGTGGAAGTTGTATCTACCACAAACGTTCCCTGATAACGATGTACCAACGCACCGATCTCTCTGATCGGGTTGAGCAGTCCGGTCCCCGTCTCATTATGTGTTGTATAAACCAGCGCGATATCCGGATTCTCCTGCAGGGCCTGCTCTACCAGCGCCAGATCCGCCGGCACATTTAACGGTAATTTCAAATTAATATATGGCAGCCCGTAATATTCGCAGATCTCCGCACCGCGGCTGCTGTACGCGCCGTTATTGATGATCAATATCTTCTTGTTTTCAGGCAAAAGAGAATTCAGGCAGATATCCATGTTGATGGTCCCCGAACCGCAGAACAATACCGCCGCATATTCTTTAGGATCTGCATGAACAACTCTCAGTAATCCATCCTCTATTTCCCGCATGATAGAAACAAACTCTTTTTCCCGGGGGCAGATATCCGGAACCACCTGTGCCATTTTTACCGTATCTGTCGTAGTCGCAGGACCCGGATTCAACAATACATTTCTCTTCATCATCTAAAAACCTCCTATTGCCCGGAACGCTTTACTAACTGCTCAATCATATACTTAGCGCCTACCTTGCCGCTTTCACCAACATTATAGATATACTGCTCCTTCAGTTTCTGCATAGAAGCAGGAGAGAACTGTTCGTCCGCCAACAATTTGTCCACCGCAGACACGATTTTCTCCTCGACATCTTCCACTGCAATTGATATACCCACTCTGTCACGCAGCTCTATATCAATCGGAACCGTATCTAATTCCTGATAGTCCGGATTCACGATCTTCATGGGAGTATTGATAAACAACACCGGTTTTAATGTGGAAAACGCATACTCAAACGCAATACTCGACCAGTCTGTAACCAACAAGTCTGCCATATACACCGTCTTATTAGACGAAAAATCTTTTTGGAAAATGACATCATACTCCTGATACTTAGCCGCCAGTGCATCGATCCGCGCTTCAAAATGCCGCACATACTGCGGATGGGGCCGTACAATGATACGATGCCTGGTCTGCACAAGATGATCCAGCATCTGTTCTATGCAGGAATCCAGTATATTATCTGCCTGCCAGGAAGGAGCGATCAAAACCGTTTTCTGATTCTCCGAAACATCCGCGTTGTTTTCCTCTTTGACCATCTGCTCATAGGCTGTTGTCATATTATCAATCACGGAAGAACCCCATTCGACTAAATTCTTACCGGACAGTTTAAACTTCTGTTCGCGCTCTGCAATCTCCGCCTTATTCTTGGAACCTGATGTAAAAATCGTATCAAAATGATCCAGTGCGTTCTTATGAAATGTCAGATTAGAACTATTGACATCATGGGGCACATAGATATATTCAATATCCTTCTTCACATAGGAACGCTTTAGCTGAAAATTCTCCAGATCCGGAGTTGTCATGACCATAATTTCCGTCTCCATCTTCATCATCAGCACGATCATTCTGTTCTCATTGACATAGTAGGGTTTAAACTGATCGCTCTCCATCTGGAACACTTCATCTTCAGGATCACTCGTAATATAGTAAATAATGATATTCGTCCTTCGTATAATCTCTTCTATGATATTTCTATAATACTTGTAGAAACCGTTCTTCTCCGAATAAAACACGATCTTCTTATCCGGTGTCTTGAGGAATCTCTTATAATCCGCTTTTCCCTTTTCGCGATAAGGATTTGCCTTATCCTCTTTCTGCTTGACAGCCATAAACTCCCTGGCTTTTCTGAGTTCTTCCTTGCTTGCCTCCAGCGCCTCATAATCAATATAGTTTTTCGGATTGATCCAGATATTTAAGAGAAGTAACTGAACAACCGAGAGAATGTTGCTGCAAATCCAATAAAAACCAACTCCGATCGACACGAAAAACCCCAGATAAAGAGACAGAGCCACCGAGAAAGCCATGGTACCGTATTTGTTCGCAAGTCCCTGCTCAGACTGCAGCACATTCGCCTTATTCTGCACGTAACACATGAAAAAAGCGGATAACGCCGCTAACAGAGGTATCAGCAAAGTAACGCCTCCTGTTTTCACGGGAATATCTGTCAGGCTTGTCCCCGTTTTGACTGCTTCTACCACACCCATCAACAGTGCAAGCTGTACAAATAACGGAATCAGATCTGCAAAAGGACTGTATTTTTCTCTCTTAAATAATTTATACTGTTCTTCGGAAATCGCTTCCTGATTACCAAAATAAGTCGCCTTGATATGGTTCATCTCCGGCGACATTTTAACTGTCTTTATAGAGTTTTTCTGCACCCAGACTGATAAGGGCAACAGTATCACTTTGGTCAAAAAGGTAAATACAAAAATTGCCACCCAGTAATTATGGCAAAAACTGTAACACAAATTGATGAGCCAAAGCAGGGCACCTACTACTGCATCTATTATTGCATTCATAATCGCCTCTTAGTCGTCTACATCCTTAAACTCGATCGTCGTTCCTTCTGTTTCACCGCTCTTCTTGTTTTTCTTGAAGAACGCAAAAATCTTGTGTCTGAATATGGTAAATGCTGCACCGAGTGCAATCAGAACACCGGCTACTGCCTGAATAACGTAGGTGACCGCTGAAGGGTCAATATACGCCTGTGACGGTATCGTAAACAAATACCAGAAGCATCCTGCGAAATATGTGAATTTGAATATTTGTAATAATGATTTTTTCATCTATTTATATCTCCTTTCTTATGATTAACGGTATATATTATAGCCTATTTGCAGCGAAGATGCAATAACCCATCTTAAACACTATTTACCCTTATTCACATGCATTATACTCTCGTCCAGTCGGCACCATAGTATCCATAGCCCCTGATCGTCCTGTCTGCTCATACTCTACCATATGTGTATCGTCCTTAATATCATACCAGATAAATCTTCTGTTCCGTTTATCGTTTGTCACCTCATTAAACGCAACCTGTCCATCACCACCGTCCAGAAGCTGAATATATGCGTCCTGTAAATCACTGAAAGAAATCGGCCTGTTATCTGTCTGAAATCCATGTCTTTCATTAATACCCTTCACCAGTAAGATCGGGTGCTGATTCATATTATCTTCTTCATAATAATCATTGTTGCCATGATCTGCTATGATAATAATGATCGAATTGTCATATACATTACCTTCTTTTAATTTTTGCAGATACAAATTCGTCAGTGTGATACATGACTCAACACTCTGTACATAGGTCCCTCCCTCCGCCAGATAATTCATATCTTTATCATATTCATACGGTGGATGACCGCCCCATAAATGAACAAACTTAAAATTTTTCTCATTCCGATATTGAAGTTCTTCTTCAACTAACAAATTATAAAAATCTTTATTACTATCATGATACGCCTCACTATCTCCCTCTAAAATCCTTAATTTTTCAAATGCATTCGGATTAACAAAACTAAACCTCTTAAGATCAAAAGGCGCGTATTTCATACCTGTCAGTAAAATCTGCCATCTGGCAAAAGAACTGAATGAAGATATTTTTTTTGTATAACGCCCAATATTTTCAAATCTTTTCCCGGTGCTCTCATCTATTCTCAAATCTGTTTCATACAAATCAATTACATACTCTCTTTTTTCCAATTCTGCAAAAAGTGGAGAGGATGTCAACACACTCTCAAAATATTGATTGCTTGTCATTTGATTCTCAAACCACATCCCAGACAGGATAAAAGGAACATTATAAGTTGTACTCGGATATGCACTTACTGTATTATCATAATAAGTAAAATCATCAAAAACACTTTCCAACTCATCATTTCCCACAACTATATCCGAAAAAGCCCCTCCATCTAATGCATCCAATAATAAAATAATACAATTCTGATTTGTTGACATCGTCATTTCATAATCTGTGGTAACACAAATATTTGTCTTGCTTTCCAATCCATGATTAGTGATACATAAAGTAGACAATGTCAGAACAAACATCAAAACCATGCAAATACTGACCACTTGAATCAATGCATACATCCGTTCCATACGCATCAGTTTAACCGCTAAAATCACAATGACAGTAACCACAATCCAAAGAATAACAGATTGTATCCTGCCTTCTGCCGCATACAGGCTCCAGTCAATCGATCTGCCATCAAACACCGGAAGATAACCAATCAAATAATTACCCTGTACATAAGAGCATACAAAAAGGATAAACAAGAAAACTTCGCCCACCTGAAATAGTTTAGTGGCATATTTATATAAAACCCAAAATCCCCCCCCCAAACATATTCCTGTAAAAATCAGGAACACACATACCATAACCGGCAACAACACCCATATGTCATACCAGAATTCATCCTTATTCGTAAAATATAACTCAAGCGGCGCATATAAGAAAAACATAAAACACACCGCTAATGATAACACAACAGCTGATCTATATCCTTTCTCCATTAGACAGTCCCCTTATCTTAATTTTCGTTGCCAATTACATATTTTTTTGCTATGATATCAATTAGATTCTAATTTCAAACAGAGGTCAAGTTGTATGAAACTAATCCAAAAATATCTGCATAAATTATACCTTATCTATTTTAAATGGAAAAACAAACATGATAAATCTATCATTTTTCAAAAGTCCTGTGTTATATCAACTAATGATTATTTTGAAGGAAATAATAACATAGGCGGAAAAATTCTTAATTCCTATATCGGATATGGAACATATATCATTGGTGAAAATGGTTATATCCATGACTCCAGAATCGGACGTTTCTGTTCCATAGCATCAAGCTGCCATATTGGTTTGGGTGATCACGCACTGGACATGGTGTCTACATCACCCCTTTTTTACAGTGCGCACTCGTTATTGCCAAAGAATTTCCTTTCCCAGAGTATCCCTGTTGAGGAACGCACAATCAAAGATACAAATTATAAAGTAATCATTGGCAATGATGTCTGGCTGGGATATAATGTCTGTGTAAAAGAAGGCGTTACTATTGGCGACGGTGCTATCATTGGCGCCAAATCCCTTGTTACCAAAGATATTCCCCCCTATGCTATCGCCGTCGGCACTCCCGCCAAGGTAATCAGATATCGCTTTACACAAACTCAAATACAAGAACTGTTAAAAATAAAATGGTGGAATAAAGATATCCGGTGGATCCGGGAAAATGTATCTTCTTTTAATGATATTGATACCTTTATTGCTCATGCAAAATCATCGTCACAATAATTATCTGGTCATTCGGTTTTCTCTCAACAGAAATGTTGGCATTTTTTATAATTCGTTTTCATTTCCTGTTGCATCTTCATACGCTCTTTCTATTAATCAATTCTATCATATCCCGTTCAAACCAATCCACCTTATCCTGAATCCTGCATCCCTGGCCGCAAACCCATTCATAAGTGTCATGCCCCCTGCGCGCCCGCTCACCGGCATCATGATACAAGCATTCCATAGCCTCCTGCATCTGTTTCTGTCCCTCAACAATATACGCTCCTGTAATTCTGCTATATATTCCGACATTCGTGCTGATGATCGGCATACCGGTCGCCGCCGCCTCATGGGCAACGATCGGATAATTCTCTGACAGACTGGAGCATACAAACACATCGCTTGTCCTGTACAGATCGATCACCGTTTCTCTGCTGACATGTGTATAAAAAAGTACCTCTTTATCTGCCTGCCCGGACAGCGACTCCCGGATCACTTCCTGCAAATGTTCATAGTACGCATTTTCCTCGAATCCCACAAGAATCAGGCGGCTTTTCCCTATTTTCGCTGCGCCAAGCGCCCGGATCAGCATTTCCTGATTTTTATTCTGGTTATAGTTTGCCACAAAAAGATAGCTGATGCATTCCTTTTCTTCAAAGCTATGTCTCATGGCATCCTCAAAAAATCTGTCATCAATGGCATTCTTAAGAACCCTGCCGTTGGTCAATCCATACTGGTCAGCATACAACACGGCATTGTTATCCTCCGACAGATAGATCGACCTGTCAAACAGCCTGATGTACTGATATAGTTTTCTGAAATATCTTCTACGCTGATATACCATCCAAGCCCCTATCACATCTCTTCTCCTAAGATGCTCCCCATAGGAATCGTCCTTCTTCCAGGCTGAGTACCCATGGGAATAAAATATTTTCACACAGTCAAGCTTCTTCAGGTGCGGCATGATCCAGTCCAATGTCCACGTCTGTGCACACACTACCACCAGCACATCTGGCGCATACTCCCGCACAGCTTTCCAATACACCTCTTTGGTGCTCTTCTTATCCCGTCCCCGGATAAACAAAGGCCATCTGGTATGCACACGCATTCTCGAAATTTTTACGCCCTCATGGCTTCCCTCTTCCGGAAGCTCCTGCAGCCCACCGTTTCCAGCGCTCGTAATCACAAACACATCGTGCCCCTTCGCTGCAAGCCCGCTTGCCAGATAACTCGTGATGATCGTCACGCCGTCCTGGGAAGGCCAATAGCACGGCACAGCAAACATTATCCGCATAGTAACTCCTTTATGATTCTATCAAATCGATCAGACTGTGGGCAGTCGTCTCAATCGCAAATCTCTGCTCCCACAGTTCATAGCTCTTATTCTTCCAGGCAAGCATAACCTCGATGTCCTTACCGCACATCTCTGTCAACGCCGCCGCCACTTCCTCCCCCTCAGGGTTTGCAGAAAGCAATATACCGTTGCCCTGTATCATCTCCGGGATGCCGCCCACCGAGGTGGCTATGACCGGAATGCTGTAGGACATGGCTTCCATAATGGACATCGGTATGCCCTCCGTGGAGGATGTGGTAATAAAGCAATCCACCTGTTCAGTCTCATAATACCGAATGACTTCTTCGTGCGTCATCTGTCCTGCGAAGGTATATTTAATATTATTTTTCTGGCTTAATTTTCTCTCCGCATATTCTTTCAGCTTATCCAGTTCACTTCCGCCGCCGATATGCGTCCAGTGAATCGCCTCGCCCGTCACCGCTGCCAGGCCATCCACGATCCGTTCTACTCTTTTTAAAGGAATCACATCTGAGCAGCTAAGAAGCTGCCATTCCATACCCTGCTTTGGCGGCATCCGCCTTGCCGGTGCTTCCGTCCCCAGGGGACAGACATACAACTTTGTCCCCTGCGTTATCCCCTTCTGAATCTGCTCCCGATAATATTTTTCTGCAAATCCTCCCAAAAACACCAGACTATCCGCGCCCGCCTCCATCTGATGCTTCATAGGCTGTCTGCCTCCCGGCACTCTGTCATGATACAGATCGAACCCGTGCAGTCTCGAAATGATCTTAAGGTTCTGATACCGTTTCTTCTCCCTGACCATACTGTAACAATAGTAGGTGTTCCAAAAGCTATAATAAATAATAGGGACATTCTTTTCCAGAATACCGCTTTCCCGGATCTCCTTCTGATCCGCCATAGCCTGGGCATAGAAAGCCAGAGACTGATAAAGCCGCATCGGGATATTACACCGCGCCCCGATGATCTCCCGGATCTCCTGCCTGCCATCCGAAGAACCCATATAAGAAAAAAAAGCTTTCACCTTATCCCTTACATGAATAACAGGTCTTGGGAAACACAGCACCCGCATGCCTTCTAACAAATTCTGCTCCACATACCCCAGCTTTCTCTGCTCTTCATCTGCATGAGAAATGACAACTATGTCATATTTTGCCCGCAATCGCTTGAGCTCCGGGAGAATAAATGCTTTTTCTCCCGTATTATATGGGAAATTGTTTGTCGCTAAGATCAATTTCTTTTTCATGTCATTCTCCCGGCTCACCGCGAAGCAATAAACCGCACAAACAGTGTCACTACAAAAGCGACCAACACCGTTCCCAGAACCACTATCGCCCCCAATAGCCCCGCTTCCGTCAACAGGCAGATTCCTCCAAGCAAACCCACCGTCAACAGCAAAGTACACAACAATATATTCCGATACGACACGTTTTTCTGTATCTTTGCCTGTTTCTTTCTGGTCGCGTCATAAATCTGCCACTGCCGCTCCAGATACTCCTTATAATAGGGGCTGTTCACAGCATATTTCCACCATGCACTATACCCCGGCACGAGATAGACCGGGTTCCATGGTTTGCTGTAATCCTTGTAGGAGGAAAAATGTATGATCTTCGCCGTCTTTTCGCACTCCACAATATAATCGTACCCCAATTCCTGCACGTAACGTTCATTCTCATCAATACAGGATTCCCTTCCCGGGACATATTTAATTTTATCCTTGAATAAAAGGCCAAAGGTAAACTCCATCTGAGAATTACCCGCATGTTTCTTCACGATCTCGTCTTTCGCCAGAATATCTTCCAGCCGAAAATCCTGCCGGATCCGCTTAACGTCATACAGGGACAGCACAAAGGTAAGGCAGTCACCTCCGATCTTCTCCATAAAATCTCTATGATTTTTCGGTTTATGTTCCGGTCCGGGACAGATCACATAAGCTCCCTCAAAATCCGTACTGTAAATCTCTGAAAGATCACCCACGATCACCGTATCTGACTCAATCACAATGATCCTGTCTACTTCCTCCGGCAACAGCTCGTGAAACAGCCAGTAACTCGACATCGTACCGATCGGCCAGTGGTCGTCCGCATGAACCTGTATATACCGACCCGCCACCTGCTCGTCAAACCTTAAAATGATGATGTGATTCCCATACTGTCTGGCCAATTCATACTCATATTGCAGATCCGCCTCTTCCAGATCCTCCGATACAATATACAAATATATCTCAGATTGTGCGTTCTGCTCAAACAAGGACCGGATCGCCACATATGCGTATTTGTAATTCTTCTTCCCGGTAGTCAAATATACATTCATTCTCATAATGCTTGTCTGTTCCCTCTGGCATTCTCGCTGGCGCTGAAACTGTTCTTATTGTGGTACAGCCCGTTGTTGATCAGGCAGTAGTCATCCCAATCCTGCGTAAACCAGGCTCTTCTCATCACCCTTGCAATAAAGGTAATGTTTGAATATCCGCAAACAATTCCTTCGCAGTGCGTCAAGGTATATTGATCCCGCAGAACCTCCAGTCCCAGTTTATAGTGATGATTCTCCCGGTCAGACTTACTGAAGGCAATGGACTCTCCACTGCCGTCATCCCGGTAGGTATCCTCATATACCTTCACCTTATCCCCGAATTCCTGGCGGAACTGCTCCACCACAGCATTCTCATCCGTTGCCAGAAATATCTGCTCATAACCCTTCTGCTCCAGCAGCTCTTTCACTTTCTCAATCTCCTGCTCCACCTGAACAGGCACGGGATGGTTGTTATATCCTTTATTGAAATCCGTTCCCCGATAATGTACCGCTATGGTCTTCTTATCGCCCAACAGCTTGCGATATTCTTCTTCCAGATAGGCTTTCGTCTCATCGTTGTACTGAATATACTTCTTCAGCATACGCGCCATCGCGTTGATGTAATCCTCCGATACATCGTAGCTGACCGCACCATACAGCGCTTTCACCTGATTACAGTGCCAGGGTTCCTGACAGATCACATGGGCGGCGTGTTCGACAGAGACCACCCCTGAAGCCGGTTTGAAGTAATGCAGAAAGGCATTCTTCTCTCCGCAAATACCGTCCGGTTCATAATAGACATAGTTTTCTCCCCAGTGTATATAGGGTACCATTCCCCGATCATCAGCGAAATGCAGTTTGATCAGCGTCATTCCCAGTTCTGCAAAAAAACCGACACCGTTTCCAGTCTCTCCAGCCTCATATATGGTGCATCCGTTATACTCGTCTCCTCGATGCTGCATCTCCAGAAAATCCGGGCTGTGATATCCCTCCAACACCATTCTTCTGAAATCCGCCTTGTCACTGTGTATCCTGCATCGGTTCCAGAATACAAGCTTCTCCGATTTTCTCAAGAAATCCATTACGCCCATTGGCCGTTTCCTTCTTTCTACACCCCAATTCCAAAAATCTCTGCCGTTACCTTCTCCCACTCGCCTCTGTCCCTCAGCATGTGTTCGATGATATCCCGCACAGCACCATAGCCGCCTTTGACAGTGGACACATAATCCGCTCTGGCTTTCACCTCCGTGCAGGCGTCTTCCGGGCACCCGACAAAGCTGCACAATCCCATCGCCGGAAGGTCATTGAGATCATCTCCCAGATACCCCAGCTCTTCCCTGGCAATATGACGTTTCTCCATAAACTGCGTCAGATACGTCACTTTGTCCTTGCAGTTCTGCACCAGATAGTCCACCTTCATCTCCGTCATCCGGCGGGTGGTGGCGGCGCACTCTCTTCCGGTCAGCACCATGATCTGTATGCCCGCCCTGTGCGCCGCGAAAAATCCCGCCGCATCCTTCGTGCAGAATTTCTTCAATTCATTGCCGTGCTCATCGTAGAAGATCCCCGCATCTGTCATAGTGCCGTCCACATCTATGACCAGATATTTTATCCTTGTCCAATCACTCATTATCTCTCCATTCCAAAGCATTCTATATTGTGTCATGATAGAGCGACTGCGTCAGATACTGAATATTCATCTGCTTTTCCATCTGCTCCATCCACTCTCTGATCTTCCTGTTCTCCTCGTCGCCCTTAATGTGCTGGCTCGCCATGTAATCGGCCACATAGTTGGTTCTGACATTGGCGCGGTAACCATCGAATCCCGCCAGCGCCACCCCCGACACTTCCAGCTTCTTTAACAGCCGCAGCAGCATGATCACACTGTTGTCGGAAGGGCCTGTCTCACCAAAATGCAGATCCATATAGTTAACTGCACTGAGTTTCTGTTCCCCGTGCCTGTCTTTTCCACACATCTCCAACAGGTTGGAGGTGACGATCATTCTCGGGATCTTCTTTTTCCCAAATATCATCTCTAACCGCATGGCATTGCAGCAGAAAACGTAATCCGCCTCGTAGGTGTCCGGCACAAAGTTGGCGGAGATAACCACCGGCTTCTCCTGCGCAATATAGCGTTCGATTTTCTCCCGCTCGCTCAGGATACTCGATCCCGGCGCCAGAATCAGACACTTCTTTCCCGCCAGCTGCTGTGCAAGCGCTGCAAGCGTCTTTGTGTCATCAATCGCTTTGTTCTGAAAATCCTGATACAGCCCCTCGATGTATGCCTCATCGTAGGCAGTCTTCTTGTGATCTGCTATGCTTCCCAGAATCTGATTGATCTGCTTCGCCCGGAGTCTTCCCTTGTCCAGCAGGAATTCCGCATAGTTGCGGTGAAGATTGTACTTCGCAGAGATGGAGTAGGCCGTGTTATAGCCCCAGGGTTCTATCTGTTTGAGCTGTGCGATGTGATCGTCGATGCCGTCCAATACCGGATTGACGTCATAGTGTCCCGACTGACTTTTGTTCATATAGTCCATAATCAGCTCCATGCACAGATTGCCCGGGGAGCGCCCCATTCCCAGCATGGACGCATCGATCACGCAGTCTCTGTCGCTGGCCTTCATATTGATAAATTCCTGTGCCAAAGAGTAGGACAACGCCAGATTCTCGTGCAGATGCAACCCGATCACAATGTCCTTGCTCAGATTGTGCTCGATCAGCGAATAGATCCGTTGCAAATCCTCCTTCATCATAGAGCCGAAAGTGTCCACAATGGAAAAGGCATAAGGATGGATCTCATTCACTTTGTGCAAAAGCTGCAAAATCATCTCATCCGAATAGCCCATGATATTGATGGGATTGGCAAACACCTTGTAGCCTTTCTCCTTGACCTTGCGTATATAGGCAAGCCCCTCGTCGATATCATAATCATGGAAGGTCACACGCATCGCGTCTATCGTCCTGCCGTCGTAGGGCTCCAGCTTGTCAATACTGTACTTATTGTGCAATGACATGGCGGTAAATTTCGTATTGCCACGATTCTCGGGAAGGATCTTCGCGATTTCGGCACAGTTGTTAAAGAGAGACTTGCCCGGTTCATATACGCAGTCTCTTAAAAACCCCACTTCGATATAGTCCACGCCAGACTCTATTAACTTGGACAAGATCTCCCGGATCGTATACTCTCCGAAATCCCAGTCATTAATGTACCCTCCGTCACGGAGGGTGCAGTCTAATAATTTAATCTCTGACATATAACTCCTTTTTAAATTGTCGGATTCGGATCCTTCATGGCATACAGGACCTTCGCCATCTCATAATCATAAATATCATCGATATCCGCCGCCTCACGCTTGTTGATCACCAGCTGATAATATTTTGGGCCATAATTATAATGCCACTCCCGCACCTTCCCGGTAGGCGCCAGATCGATGCCGTTGGTAAAATGGTACATCATCGGCAGCTGCTCGGAATTCTTATGCTCCAGCCCCATCTTGAAATTCAGAGGACCATTGTCATCCATCAAATAGGTCTGATAAGGTGATACCGTGATCAGGGAATCATACCCTTCCTTCAATTTCTCGAAATATACTTTGATCGCCTTCTCATACAGATAAGGCTCCACACAGGGTGAAGTAGCACAGGCATATAAAAGATGATCTCCCTCGATGGTGTCACAGAGATACTCTAAGAACATGCCAAAAGGCACAGACTCATTCGCATACTGCTCAGGCCGTTTGATGGCTTTCACGCCGCATTTTTCTCCGATGGCGAGCATCTCATCCGAGTCCGAAGATACGATGATCTCATGGAGTCCTTTGACCTGCTTCAGCTGCTCGATCTTATGCTGTAACAGATTAGAATCCCCAAAGGGTAAAATATTTTTGTTAGGCAGTCTGGAACTGTTGCCTTTTACCGGTACCACTGCTGTAATTTTGTCACTCATTCTCTTTTCCTCCGTTCTGTGGACATACTGAGCCACTGTTATTCAAATTTAACACTTTAATCCAACTGCGCTGCAATCTTGTTAATAATAGCTTCAATCTCCTGATCGTTTGTACTCTCGATCGCAAATCGCTCATGCGCCTTCGCTTTCTTTCTGCGCAGTTCCCGTTGGTTTTCAATCCACTTATTGTGAATGTTTTCATCCGCCAGCGCCTTTCGGTACATACCATAAAACCAATCCTGCCGCTGGAGCATTTTCTGTACTTTGATACCCACGGGCTGCTTCTTTCTGTAAGACTTAAGCTGCTCTTTCGTCAACGCATAGGAAGGATCCTTCAACACTTCCTCCGCCATATCCGCAAATTTTATATAGCTGGGCACATCATCTACCAGGTAGATATCGTTGATTGCCTCCCTTGTGATCGGGAAGACACCACCCTCACTGACGGCCGATTGATAAAACTGTTCATACTCTCTGATCTTGTCCCCCTTACTGATCAGCTTAAGCTCATAGCCGTCTGTCACTTCATAGGGGAACAACAGATAACACATCTTGTCCGCAAAGAATGCCTCCACAATCGTGGAGCTGTTACCGGTATAGATCACATCACATGCCAGAATCCACTGCTTGACGGACCGCTCGCTGATCACCCTGAAATTAGAACATCTCTGTGCTACCTCGGACATGTGTTTCCCGATATGCCCCGGATGAGGCCTGTAAACCACCACAATATCATCCCTGCTGTTGCACAGCTTCTCCATCCATTCCAGAATCGTCTTCTCAGATTCCATCATAAATGCGTAATAATCTCTCCAATCGTCCCCGTGTCTTTTACACATACCGGCAATGTACTGCTCTGAAAGATTATCCGCATAAAAGGGAGAAGCAAACAGAAGCACCTTCTTATCCGTAGGAAGGTCATACTCTGCAAACAGTTCCTCCCGGCTTAGATAATAGCCTCTGAGTCGGCTGCGCAAAAAATCCATGCCCACATGTCCGACCACCTTAATATTGCGCTCATCCATGTGTGCGGCTTTAAGCAGTCTTCTCTTGTTTGCCTCGCCCCAGGAAACTCTGACCACTTCTTTGCCAATCCCGGTATAATTCTTGAACACGCCCGCTCTCTCATCTTTCGGATAGACGATGTTCTCCCACTGCATATCAATAACTTTGTCAAAGGAAACGAAATCTTTGGTGTGCCATTCCAGCGAGGCATTCTGATAACACGCCATGGTGGTGACCACTTTCGCATGATAGATAGGCTTCACCGCATCAAGCGCTTCCTCGTCCTCGATATGTTTGATGATGACTTTGTAGCCCCGTCTCTCCAATTCATACTTGATGAGGCACAGGTTCTCCAGTTCCCTCACTTTGTGTTCATAAATCATGAGAAAATCTACTTCTTTCACTTGTCTCTTCATGATCGTAAATCCTCTACTTTGTCTCAAAATATAAATACACTGCGCTCAGCACGGTCAATACCAGGCTCTTCTCTATAAAACTCCCAGTCTGATACAAATTACGCATATCGTCGGCGAGTTCCTGAGGCAACACATCGCTGTGGATGCGCTGTTCATACATATGTTCCAAATACCGCCTGACCGGTTCTTCCTGCGTATACCAATAGTCCATCGGATTCATGGAATCAGGGTTCGGCTTATGGAACATCTGGCACCAATATCCGTACAACAGCCTCTGTGTCGTCTTGACCTTCCTGAAAAAAATGTGATTTTTCTTGGGTTTGACGCCGCCCCACTTTTCCCAGCCGAACTCCGCCGCACCGGGATATTTTTCCGCGATCCATCTCAGATACAGTTTATCATCCACACGATACGCAAAGGGAATGGAGAAAGCTGTCTCTAACATATCCACATCAGCAAAGGGTGAGGCACATTCAATATAATTCTGCCGGATCATATACGAGACCTGCATGCCCAAAAGGCCTCTCGTATTCATGGCAAATGCTTCCTGTGTCTCGTACCGTTCCAGCACTTTCTCATCAAAAGTATATCCCAGTCTGGTCGAATAGCTGTTCAACCCATAGCGTGGGGGGCCATATGCCAGTTCCCGATCTTTATAGTAACTGGCCATGGTCGGGCCGCCGATAATACCAGTATGCTCAATCCCGAACCGATCCATATTGACCGATTTGAGCATCCGGTTCCCCCCGGTCATTCCGAGACAAATCGCCGCACCGTTATTCTTCAATGTCATCTCGTCCACATCATACATCCATCTGACATCATCCAGAGATTTGAACAGATACTCATGTCCCAGATATTTCGCGATCTCACCGGATACGATATCATCCCGATAGCCCAGTTTACTGTATGACAGATTGGTCTGTTGTGTATACCCCATATCATGGGCTACCCAGCAGACCATGCGACTGTCAAGCCCTGCGCTCAGATCCACCAGATGGTCATAGCCATACTCTTTATCTTTTTCAAACTCCCGTTCCACAGCCTGCCGAAACGCCCGATCCAGTTTATCCAGCGCCTCATCCTCTGTCATCGGCTGTTCGTGACAGCAAAGTTTATAGTATTGAATGATCTCCGCTCTGCCGTCTCCTAACACCGCAAAACATCCCGGAAGCAGTCTGCGGATCTCCTTCACATATGTGCTGTCATCCAGCATATATCCGTAGGACAACATATATTTGGCGGCAGTCTGGTCGAAATGATATGCAATATGATTGGCGCGCAGAACCCGTACAATAAAATCTACGTAGTTAGATACAATCCAGCTGTCGCCGCTCACATAATAATATAGCGCTTTATTGGAAACCTGATCCGTGTAGATCAGCGTTCTATTCTTCTTCACATCGCAGGCATAACCGCAGAAAGCCCCTCTCAATTGCCGCAAATGAGCTTCTGCATCATGTTGCAGGGATGATGCAAAAGACTGTTGCCAATCGTCACCCTGTCCCATGAACGCATTCTTGTTATACACATAACCATCCATAAAACAGACCCGGTCAGCATCCGCCAGATAAACCCGGTCCTCTGAAAACTTGTTCAGCAAATGACTGTACTGTAAGCATCCGCCCAGATCCTCCACTTCACCAAGACAGTCAATTTTCAGATTTTTCGCGGCAAGCCAGCCATACAGTTCTACTTTTTTATCCATATTTTTTCATGTGCCTCTATTCTAACGCTCTGAAAATACTCTCACACACCGCTGCGATCTCCGCGTCCTCCATATAAGGATGGAACGGCAGCGAAAGACATCTCTCGCAGACATACTCCGTATTCTCACAGGATACCGCCTCAATCAGCCGGGCCGCAAACGCCTCCTGCCTGTGCATCGGCTTCCTATAATAAACCGCACTCGGAATTCCGTCCGCCTGCATCTGCGCAATCACCCGATCCCTCTCTTCCCCATCCTTAAGACAGATCGTGTACTGCGCCCAGCTGGAGCGCATATTATCCAAAATCACCGGAATTTTTACGGCGCCACACAGTCTCTCATCATATTTCGCCGCCACACGATTGCAAGCCTCTACCTCTTCTTCAAAGAACCGGAGCTTCTGCAGCAGCACCGCCGCCTGTATCGTATCCAGTCGGGAATTCATACCGATACGGATATTGTCATATTTATCGCTTCCCTTACCGTGTACACAAAGCGATCCGAGCCGCTTGGCCCATACATCGTCATCCGTGAACACCGCGCCACCGTCCCCGTAACATCCCAATGGTTTCGCCGGGAAAAAGGAGGTGGTGCTGATATCTCCAAAGCTACAGGTCTTCTTATCGCCGATCATACCTCCAAACGCCTGCGCGACATCCTCCAATATGAGCAGATCATACTCCCTGGCGATCTCGCGTATTTCCTGATACCTGGCCGGCTGTCCGAATAAATCCACCGCCACAATCACTCTGGGCCGCAGATCAGTGTTGTGAAGAATATATTCAACCGCTTTTCTCAAGCTGTCCGGATCTATATTATAGGTCTCCCTGTCAATGTCCACGAACACGGGAACCGCACCTACCAGTGGAACCACCTCGCCACTGGAAAAGAACGTAAAATCCGGCACAAATACTGCATCCTGCGGCCCGATCTCCCACGCCATAAGCGCCAGCTGCAACGCGTCCGTGCCGTTAGCGCAGGTAATACAGTATTTTACACCCACATACTCTGCCAATTTTCTCTCAAGTTCTTTTACCTGATTGCCGCCGATAAAACTAGTGCTTTCCAGAACTACCTGAATGGCTTCATCGATTTCCTTTTTATGTAACTGATATTGTTTCTTTAAATCTCTAAATTCCATAATTACATCTGTTAATCCTTTGCAAATTTCATTTATAATCACATTATTTCCGATCGTGGTTATTTTATCACTGCTTTATAGTTCCTTTCACAAGCGGGACAAGTGAATTCTCCGTCTAAAACTTGTCCGCATTCACATACCCATCCAACCTGCTGCGCGGGAACACCTGCAACTAAAGCATGGGCTTCTATATCCTTGGTAACAACCGCTCCGGCCGCTACCATAGCACATTTTCCAATCGTATGCCCGCAGACGATCGTTGCATTAGCGCCTATACTTGCTCCCTCTTTGATAAGAGTCTTTTTATAATTGTCATGTCCCTTGGGATACCTTGCCCTTGGTGTCAGATCATTCGTAAATACACAGGACGGTCCGAGGAATACGCCGTCTTCAATTTCGACGCCCTCATAGACCGATACGTTATTCTGTATTTTGACTTCGCTGCCGATATGGACATTATTCGCGACGTTTACATTCTGTCCCAGTGAACAGTTTTCTCCAATCACAGCACCGGATTGAATATGACAGAAGTGCCATATTTTTGTGCCGTTTCCGATAACGACATTTTCATCCAAATAGCTGCTTTCATGCACATAATAGCCCTTCATGAAAATCTCCCTTTAAAATCAATTGTGGCACATTCCCGAAGCGGAAATTTCACAGTCGAACCGGTATAAGCAGACTGATAAATTGCCAGAACAAGTTCCAAAGCTCTCTTGCCTGCCTCTGCATCCACATAGGGTTTTCTATCATTCTGAATTGCGTCAACCACATCCGCATACAGCGGTGTGTGTCCATAGCCGTACACATTAGGCGGATTCTCATGGAACTGTGCCTTGACTTCCGCGGAATTGTCCAACGCATCTGAAAAACGCCACTCCTCGATCACATTGACGGAGCTCCCGCCTGCCTTCACTGTCCCTTTCTCCCCAAAGAGATACAGTGTCTCCTCCAGATTTGCCGGATACACATTGGTCGTCCCTTCTATGATCCCGTAAGCACCGTTCTTAAATTTGATCAGAGCGATCCCCAGATCTTCCGCCTCAATATAATCATGCTTAAGTCTGTCCGTCATACCCATGACGCAGTCGATTTCATCCCCCATCATCCAGCGGAGCAGATCGATATTGTGAATACACTGGTTCATCAGCGCGCCGCCATCCTGCTCCCAGGTTCCGCGCCACTTCGCTCTGGAATAGTATTCGTAGTCTCTCGCCCACCGGATATGCGCCGTCCCGTGGAACATCCTGCCAAACCTCTCCATCTCCACGGCTTCCCGTATTTTCTGAATAGACTTGTTGAAACGGTTCTGATGACAGGCACATACCTTTAGATTCTCTTTATCTGCCGTCGCTATGATCCTGTCCGCGTCAGCTAAAGATAACGCGATAGGCTTTTCAATGATCAGATTCACATGGCCCAGTTCCATGCAGTCAATGGCAATCTGCGCGTGCTTACCGCTCTCCGTCGCGATCGCCACCAGCTCCGGTTTCTCTTTTTCCAGCATTTCTTTATAATCTGTATAGCAATGCACAGACCCCGGCAGCTTGAACTTTAATATCTTATCTTTCATATTGCGCTCTTCCAGATCACAGATCGCCACGATATCCAGCCCGTTTTTCTGTGCCGCCACAATATGGTTGGGAGAGATCCTCCCGCATCCGATCAACGCATATTTCATAGTAACATCTGTACCTTTCCTGTCTTATTTCCCTATATCAAATAATTATATTAATTTTCTGTTTTTAAGCTCCTGCACCATCTTAGCGGCGGCATGTCCGTCTCCGTAATATCTCGGTCTGTCCTCCGGTGCGACACGTTTAGCACCTTCTGCAATACGAAGCGCCTCATTCACGCTCTCTTCGTCCTCTGGGTTCACTTTATGGATCCAATCTTCCTGCATTAAATCTTCCCAGACATCCAGAGTCAGCATAAACAGACATTTTGCCCCCGCAAAAGAAGACTCCTTGGAGACGCCTCCCGAATCCGTCAAGATCAGCTTCGCCCGATTCATCAGCGACACCATCTCCACATATCCTACAGGTTCTATAATCTCCAGATTAGCGATCGACTCCGCCTTCTCTAACAACCCAAACTGTGCAAGACATTTTTTTGTGCGGGGATGCAGCGGACAGACTACCTTACTCCCCAAACGCTCCACCAGATGCAAAATGCTCTCCATGCGTGCCCTGTCTGCAGTGTTCTCCTGCCTGTGCCAGGTCATCACAATAATCTCTTCCTGTGCATCTTCCTGAACTGCCCGTCCGGCGATCGACAGATAGGTGTCATACATGATATCTCCCGTCATACACGCTATCTCTCCCAATCCCTCCCGCTGCAGATTCTGCAAGGATACATCATCCGGGCAAAACAGGATAGTCGACAGATGGTCCGTGGCAACCCGGTTGCATTCCTCCGGGTTTGCTTTATTGTGTGTTCTGGGTCCCGCCTCGACATGAGCGATGGGAATACACAGCTTCGACGCCACCACGGCTCCCGCCAGTGTGGTATTCGTATCGCCATACAAAATGACCAGCTCTGGTTTCTTGTCAAGCAGTTCTTTCTCCAGCCCGATCATCGCCTTAGCCGTCATCTGCGCATGACTGCCGCCACCCGCGGCCAGATTCACATAGGGTGCCGGAATGCCCAACTCCTCAAAAAAGACATCCGACATATTTTCATCGTAATGCTGTCCACTGTGAATGATATTCTGTTGATATCCCATCCTGTTCAATTCATGATACAGCGGCGCCAACTTGATGAACTGAGGCCTGTTGCCCACAATATGAGTTATCATACTGTCTTCCTTTCTCAATCTTAAAAAGAGAATATTATAGTCTTTTTCATAATATCATACTCCCTTTTTCAATGCAAATACTACGTATTGCGATATTCCCCTGTGCTTGTCTTTTAAAGGAATGTTTGCTATACTGAATCTGGTGATGAAATGAAAAGAATCGTAAGTGTAAAACAGATTAAATCCTTTTTGGAGAAAGAGGGGCTTCCTTTCCGCATCTGCGGAGATCTTGATAAAACCGTTACCGGTTTTTCTTCCCTGCCCCGCTATCAGGAGGGCACGATCACATGGAACAATTCCAAAAATGCTCTCCCTGAGTTTCCACCCCATGTATCCGTCTGTGTTGTGCAGGAGGGCGCTCATATGGAGTCAGAAGTCCAGATCCTATCCCCCAATTCCAAGGCTGTTTTTTTCTCTATCCTGGAACATTTCTGGGGCGATGAGCAGGATGACAGCATCCCCGCTATCGGTCCCGGCACAGTGGTCGGCCACAATGTACAGCTCGGAGAGAATGTACGGATTGGCTGTAACTGTTCTCTGATCGGCGATATTTCTATCGGCTCCGGAACTGTCATCGGAGATAATGTGGTGATCAGAAACCGGGTACGCATCGGTCGTAACTGCACCATACAGTCCTTAACCGTGATCGGTGAAGACGGCTATGGATATTCTGAGGATGAATCCCACATAAAGACCATGATCCGGCACTTCGGAGGTGTCACCATCGGAGACAACGTATTTATCGCAAATCATACAACTATAGAGAGAGGCACGATCGACGATACCGTGATCGGAAACGGAACGAAGATCGCTCCTGCGGTTCTCATCGCACACAATGACTATATCGGTGAAAACGCGTCCATTGTATGTGCCACACTGTTCGGCAGTGTTACGGTCGGAGATAACGCTTACGTCTCCTCATGCGTCGTCAGAAACCGGACCCGGATAGGAAACAACGCCATTGTCGGAATGGGATCTGTGGTAACAAAAGATGTAGCAGACAATAAGGTTGTCATGGGCGCTCCGGCTAAAGTGATCCGGGAAAATAGCGGAAAGGAAAAGCTGTAAAAGAAAACTATGATGCAATTTACGTATGAATCATATGCAGTCATGCTGCGCAATCTAAGGGATAAGGGCTATCAGTTCAGAAATTACGGAAACTGGCAGGAAGCAGACAGATCCGTGATCCTGCGGCACGATATAGACAACAGCCTGCAAAAAGCTGTCCGGCTGTCAGCCGTGGAAAAAGCGATTTGCCCGGAGGGCGCTCATGCCACCTATTTTGTACTAGTATCTACGAATTTTTATAATATTCATTCTAAATCTTCCAGAGAATGTATTCAAAAGATCATGCAAAACGGCGGCAATATCGGGCTTCATTTTGATGAGACACAGTATGCCATTTCCGATGAACAGGAGATGAAACAGTATGTCCATGATGAGGCAGCAATCTTATCAGATCTTATCGGGCAAAAGGTGGATGTGGTATCCATGCACAGGCCTTCCGAAAAGTTTCTATGCTCCAACATCTCATTTCACGGCATCATCAATTCTTATGAGGAAACCTATTTTCAAAAGATGAAGTATGTCTCTGATTCCAGACGGCATTGGCGTGAAAATGTGGAAGAGATCATCGAGAGTGCCATTTATCCGAGACTTCACATTCTGACACACCCATTCTGGTATAGAGAAAACCAGGAATGGAATCTTCATGACACCTTACAGGAAGCGATTTTGACCGCGTCTCTGGATTACTATGATAATCTGAATGAAAATTTCAGAGATCTGGAAGGGGAAATAGCGCGATCGGAGATTGAACGGAGGAAAGTATGATAAAGGGATACTATGTGCATTTTGAGGGGAGAAGCTCTATCGGGATCAGCAAAAAGATCGATATGCAGATGGAAGCATTGTCAAACTATTTTGATATGGGTGAAGCAGAGGTCGACACATCGTCCCGCCCCCTCATAAAAAGAATCCTCGGTCTGTTTCCCACTGCCTCTATCACAAGAGACTATCGAAGTGCACTTGATAAGCTGGACCATCCTGATTTCCTGTATGTGCGCCGTACAGTTGCAGACCGCGCCTATCTCAGCTTCTGGAAAAAAGTAAAAGAAAAATATCCCGACTGTAAGATTATCATTGAGATCTATACGTATCCCTATGACAAAGATGATTTCGGACGATGGGATGCCTGGCCTTTCTATCTCAAGGAACTGCTGTACCGTCCAAAGCTCAAAAAATATATCAACCGGTTTGTGACCTATACAGAAGACACCGAGATTTTCGGCATTCCTACGATACGCACCATAAATGGCGTCCAAATCGATAAGATTGAAATCGTTAAAGGTGAATATCAGGAAAACAGGATCACCATGATGGGAGTTGCCTACATGCAGAGCCATCACGGTTATGAGCGGCTCATCGAGGGACTGCGGCAATATTATCAGGGCAATGAACATCCGTATACCGTAGAATTACTGCTGATCGGCGATGGTCCTGAGAAACCTCTCTATGAAAGTCTGGTTCAAGAATATCAATTACAGGAATATGTCAGATTCTACCCCACCATGTCCGGAAAGCAATTGGACGAAATGTACGATATCAGCGATATTGCACTTGCTTCCTTCGGAACATATAAAAAGGGCGTATACACCAGATTATCCGCATTAAAAACGCGGGAATATCTTGCCAAGGGAATGCCCATAATGACAGGCTGTGAGATCGATGTTCTGGACGAACACTATCCCTTTGTCAAAAACTTCCCCAACAACGCACAGGCTGTCGATATCATTGAGGTCGTAAAGTTCTACGAAAAGATAAAAAAGGAACATACCGATAAAAGCACTGTGGCAAAGATCATACGAGATTTTGCCGTTGCGCATGTGAGTATGGACTCCGCCATGAAGCCGGTCGTAGATTATATCAACTCCTCTCAGCGATAATCTTTCGACCTGCCAAACTGTCGTTTTCCATAGTCTCCGATGCCCCGCAGCGTCGCACGGACGAGCGCGCCCTTACCCTGTGTCAGCCATAGCAGACAGCACACCGTTCTGTTGATGGCATAGTAACCGAGAAACACCGGGTACCGCCATTCCAGATGCAGCCTGTTGCACAGCAGCCAGTTCCGGGCGATATAATAGGCACACAGCGGACTGTCCGCCCCCTTGGTGCTCGCTCCTACCTTATGATACATCACCGCCCGGGGACAATAATAGATGTGTATCCCCATCTTTTGCAGGCGGAAGCTGTATTCCGTATCTTCGTAATAAAGAAAAAATCTTTCGTCCAGCACGCCCGCTCTGCTGATCACTGCCATCGGAATAAACAGACAGCATCCCGTCGCAAACCCGATCTCTGTCTCCCGCTCATACTGTCCCACATCCATCTCGTTTAAGCCGATATGCCTCACTTTTCGAATTACCGGCGAAACACTTCCTCCGGCAGACCAGATCCGTTTTCTATCGTCGCTGTAATAAATCTTCGGCACGATCATACTGCCTGGATGTCTCTGTGCACACTCCTGCAGACGTAAAAACATATCCGGCTCAATCTCCGTATCATTATTCAGAAGCAGCACATAGTCTGCTCCCCACTCCTCTGCGCAGCGGATCCCCACATTATTCGCATAGGAAAAGCCGTAATTGTCATCCAGCACGATCAGTTCCACGCCTTCTTCATTCCCATACTGCTCCTGCAGAAGTTCCACAGAGCCGTCCTGCGAAGCGTTGTCTACCACGACGATTCTCATTTCTTCCATTCCATGTGACGCACGCAGGGACTCGATGCAGGCCGTATTATATTTTTTTCCGTTATAATTGACTAAGATAACAGCAAGTTTCATGTATGATATCCTTTATTTTTGCTATCTCTACTCACACTACAAAAATTGTTTATGCAGAACTAATCTTCCAGATACCGCAATAATAATCTGTAATACTTCTCCGTCAGCCGCATCTGGTCATACATACCAAAATCCACTTCCCCGATCCTGTTGACCGGATCCTGCATGACCCGGATCCACTCCTCCACATCGTAGGGATCTTTTACATAATTCGCTTTCCCCTGTGTAACCTCCGAAATACAGGTTCTGTCCGTGGCGATCACCAACGCTCCGAACAGCATCGCCTCCACAGGTGGCATACCAAATCCCTCAAAAACGCTGGGAAACAGAAATGCCCTGCAATACTGATACAGTGTATTTCTCTCCGCATTCTCCACAAAACCCGTGAGAATCACATTCTCACCCAGTCCTCTGTCACGGATCTGCTCCTCTAATCGCGCCCTTCTCTCTCCATTTACTCCGGATATCAGCAGCTTGTCCGGCAGATCGACGCCTCTTTCGTGTATCTGCTCCATGACAGCGATCAAGGTTTCCAAATTCTTATGAGGAATCAGCTGTGCCACCGTATAATAGAAGCTGCCCTCCCGAATACTGTATCTGTCTGCCATCAGTTCAAAAGAAATCGTATCCTTTTCGTCCACCGTGATAGGATTGTAGATCGTAGTGATCTTATCCGGTCTCACATGATATCTTGACATGATATCTTCCTTTACCCAGTCCGATATCGCTACAATATGCTTGGAGAAATGGACGTCCAGCCACCAGCACAGCTTCGAATATGCAATCTCATGGAAAGGGTGATATTCCGGGTAATGCGCCGCCTGTAAATCATGGATCGTATTGACATAGGTGATCCCCCCGTTTAATAGGGGTCTGCAATAGACCGGAATAAAGCATTTGCGAATGCCGTGCTTTCTCAAAAAACGGTTCTGGCAGAAAAACTGCCACAGGATCCGCCCTGCGATATTGGCAGAGACCACCTTAGTCTCCAGAAGATCAACCCTTTCATCCTGTGCGTAATGCGCTAAAGAAGCCTTGTTATCCCGGGATACGAGTAAAAAAAGGTGAAAAGGCTCCTTAAGTTGTAAGAAGCCATCCAATAAATTCCGGATATAAAATTCTGTTCCCCCCACCTGTCTGGGACGAAGCCACAACAGATCCACTGCTATATTGAGCATATCCCTTGCCTTTCCCATATTCTTTTCTCTATTCGCTCTGTTCCGAAGCCTCGTGGCTCCTGGCATATACTGTAATATCCTCATCAACCGGCGTTGTTTCGTCAAAATATGCACCGTCCGACCTATACCAGCCGTCAAATACACGGTCTTCATACGACGTGCCCGGCTCTCTCCCCGGAAGCCTTTTTAAACACTCCCCTTTTATCACACTCACATAATTGCAGACCTCATCCTCTTCCGAAAAAAACCGTACTGTACACACTTCTTCCTGTTCTATCCAGATTTGGTCCAGAAACGATTTTCGCGCCATCAAAAAATCCCGGATCTTCTGTATCTCACGCCCATAATCTACCGATTCTCCGTAAATTTCTTTCCATCTGACCAGATCCATGTCCTTGGAGGTATCGATTTCCGATACATATTCATCGATCTTTTCGTCTTGAATCGTCTGCATATAGCCGGAGAAAAATTCTCCGTAACACGCCGACACCTCACGTTGAAACCCGGAATGCCCGCTCAAATACCAGAAAAGCATTGTCGGGTCTGTGTCTCTCAGCATCAGATAGCACAGATCCTCTTCTGACTCATTTATTCCATCCAGGTTCGCATATGCTTTATCGTAATCCCACACCGGTCCGGCAAACAGCTTTTTACTGTCTGCGTCTTCCGGTTTATAGAAAAAGGAACTGGTCGCACCTGCACCATTGTTTTTTGTCAACTCTTCCACTATATATTTCTGCACAAAAGACCGCATTTCAATATAATCCATATAGCTCATCCCTGTGTCAGGATTAATGCCGTCCTCTGATTCGACAGCTTTCTCCATGTCATTGACGAGTCCGCTGATATAAGCCACCTCCGCCTCCGACGCATAGGCCGGCTGCTTGATCGTATACCGATCTCCCAGATGCTCCGTGCAGAATCCGCTGATCTCCTCATTGTATTTCTCAAGTACATCCCGCTCCAACAGATACCCTCCGGTCAGATCACGCGGCTCTGTGGAAAGCACCACACCCTTCTGGTTCTCTGTCTCAAAACGTCCGCAATTTTTCACATCTCTATTATACTTTTCATTTTCCGCTTCCAGATCGGCAATCGCCACTCTCTCCGGATCAATCTCGACCTTCTCACAAAGCTGATACAAGCCATGATACCTATGATTGATATAGAGATCAATATACCGCGACTTAGGAGAACCCTCCATACCTGCCGCGATGCCCATATCATATGTAATCTTATTCCGAATATAGGAACGATCCTCTACATTGCTCAAGAGAATCCAACTGTCAGCACTTCCCATACCGAAGAGATCTGTCCTGTTTTTCAGTCTGATGCCGTAAGATTTCTTCGGATAACCCCATGTGGAATTTCCACGTCCCGAAATCCGATCTAACTTATCCACACAGACAACATTGCCATCTGTATCAAACAGGACGATCCTTCCCTTTTCCTCATAGTCCTTGTCCGCATCCAGCATCTCCATAGAACCGCTGTCCGTTTCCAGAAAAACAGCCGGAAGACTTGCTGAGTGCATGATGACGATCTCCTGCCTCGCAAGCCTTTCCCCTTTCCTGTTGCAAAAATACATATCATAAGTTTCATCAGTATTTAATGCACTGATCTGCTCACCGTTCTTTAAAGTAATCTCCTCTTCTTCTCCTGTAAAGACCACCTGCTCTGCTCCCGCAAAAGAAATTTTCACATCTTCCACCCTTGCATAGGACGGCAGGAACAGATAACTTATATTCTCCGCTTTATCTGTAAAACAGAATATCTGCTGTTCCGACATGGAATTACCAAGAATAAAGCAGAGGTTTTCCATATAATCGCCGTCTCTCTGGATGCGGTCATATTCGTTTTTCTCCATAAACACCATGACTGCAATCAAAAAAACAAGCAGAAGACCGAGTATGACACGCCGCTTCATCCTGTACATCATTTCTTCTCCAAATCGCGCACACGTTTCTCTAAAATCGCCAGTTCCTGTGTCAATGTCCTTATCTTGCGGTTCTGTCTGGAAGCAATCGATGTCAGGGACAACAGGATCATAATGATAAACCCGATCGCAAAAATGAAAAGACCGTTCATGTTATCCTGAATGCCAAATATATGGATAATCGACACCAAAAGCTCCGGTACCGCCACCAAAATTCCCATGACAAGTCCCGCAACAAGCCATAGCAGCGTGTATTTCAAATTAAGAGCCTTCTGCTTCAAAAAATACAGAATTATAATAAAATAGCAGACCACTGTAACGATCAGTGTAGCTCTAAGTGTAGCAGGTATCATTGCCGCTCCTCCAATTTCATTTTACAAATTCCCTCTTTTCGCCCTGCGCACGCCGTAACTCATACGGCAAAGCAAAATCGCCAGCGTCACCTTGACCATGTAATAAATTGATTTTTTTAAGGTAATAGAACTGACACCGCCCTCTCTGGCCCGCATCTGCACCGGCACCTCCTGTACTCTTCCCAAATGCATGATAGCGGAGACAATAGCTTCCGGCTCCGGATAATCCATAGGATAATCCTTGCTGTAAATCTCTATGAACATCCTGTTCACCGCCCGATAGCCGCTGGTCACATCCATGATACGTTTTCCCGTGGTCAACCAGATGAGAGCGCTTAAGATATTGATGCCCATCCTGCGGCTCGCCGAAGATTGAAATCCCTCCTTTTTCAGAAAACGGGAGCCAATCACCACATCCGCCTCCTCTTTCAGAATTGGTTCCAAAAGCTTCTCCAGATAGGCTACATCATGCTGACCGTCCCCATCCATCTGCACCGCAATATCATAATTATTTTTATACGCATAGATATAACCCGCCTGCACCGCACCGCCAATTCCCATATTGATCGGCAGATCCAGATAACGATACTCCTCCTGCTCGCACAGGGCAAGCGTCCCATCGGTGGAACCATCGTTCACCACCAGATAATCATACTGAGGCGCCTGCTCCATCATATGGTTCACTACATGCACGATATTTTCGGCTTCATTGTACGCCGGAATGATGACTAATACTCTTGGTTTTGCTTTCATTTCTTTTTCCTTATGCGTTACTTTTCTGGATTAACCTTTCCTCTTTCTGACATCCATGTCATAACCATATCACGAATCCGGATTTTCCACAACTCCCGCAGGAGCAGATAGTACGCTACATAAAATATACCAAAATTATACACCAGATACCGTTGCTGTCCGAAGAATACCAGCGATATAACGACCACCATCACAACATTGGTTCCCAGAACAAACGCCATAAACTCCGCGCACCTGTGATCCGCCTTCCGATCCACATATCCCCAGATCATCAATGCCAGTGCCGACAAATAAAGGAACAGCGTCACCAGATGACACAGCAGATAAATCGGCTTGATCTGGAAAAAGACAGTACAGATAAATGCCTGTGGTAACAGCATCAGCGTATGGTATAGGAACCGTCTGAAATGCGCCTTAATCAGTGTGATACCGATATACTGTAAATGTGCGTTACGCGTATCACTGAAATGATCCGATGCTATGATCTCCGGGTAAATCTCCGCATAATATTCCGATGGTATCATCAGGCACGTCTTCCCCACTTTACCGATACCGCCAACAATATCCCGCCACATCCACAGACCGGTATGAGCATAGATATAACGCTCTTCTTCAGCGTCAGCCGCCTGATACAATGCTGTATACAGCCCCCTCAGCACTTCGTCTTCAAACAGTTCGACATCCTCCGGGTCAGACTCGTACATTCCGCGGGAAAAGATAAGACTTACATACTGGCTTGTAGAAAAAGATTTATCTACAAGCTCCGCCTCCTCTTTTTCTTTCTTATTTTCTTCTTTGGTATCTGCTACTGTCACTCCATTTGAAATATACCATTCATATTCTTCCGGCGTCTGTATTTTAATAACAAACATATAGAAACTGTCACTGTTTCTAAGTATATCCCGATATCCTCCAGATGCCTTATACATAATAAATATCCCTGTAAAGCTTATAGCAATACAGCCGGCAACTCCCAACAAAAGCCTGACTGTAAAACATAATCTCTCAATGCTGTTTTTACGCACACATATGATATACAGAAAAACAATCCCACAGACCCCAAACAGTATCTGGAGCTGGGAACGCAACAATGACAGTATGACTGCCATCCCAAAAGCTCCTGCAATCCATGTATACCGCTTCGTCCACACTGCCTTGAGAAGAGCGATCATAAACAGATAAAACAGCGCGTATGCGATCCCCTCCGTCAGGATCTGCTGCGTCGCCATGGACTGCGGTAATTCCGTAGTGAAAGGCATTAACGCCAAAAAGAAAATCAGATAAGATTCCCAATACTTCAAGCCAAACTCATCTCTGATCTCTTTTACAAAAAGAATCACACACATCGTCGCTATAACCGCCTGTTCGATCACGACAGCCTGCAAATAGCTTTCCAGACCGAACATCCACTGGTTCAACAAAAGAAAAAGTGGATAGAGCGGCATAACTCCCTCGGCATTTTTCACTCTCATATAAGTTCCGCTGTCATCAAACAATACCGGCTCTCTTGAGCCGATAAGCAGAAACGCTGCAAGAGCAAGCAGCACCAACGACAAATAAAACAATCTGTCGCGCTGTCTGCTGTCCGGATGCAGTAATTTATCATTCCTCTGCATAGTTTTCTCCAAACACTTCTTCCTTGCTCTTTTCCACTACCCGACCGTCAGACACCTCATAGATTACATCCACACTGCGAATGGTTGTCAGCCTGTGGGCAATGATGATCATGGTCTTCATGCCCTGCAGATTCTCGATGGCCTCCATCACCGCCGCCTCCGTATCATTATCCAACGCAGAAGTCGCTTCGTCCAGTACCAGGATCTCCGGATCGTGATAGAGGGCCCTGGCAATACCGATACGCTGCCGCTGGCCGCCGGATAATCTGACACCTCTGTCACCCACAATGGTATCAAGCCCCAAAGGCAGGCTGTCTATAAACTCTGTGAGCTGTGCTTTCTCTACTGCCTGAAGCACTGCCTGCTCATCGATCTCTTTTCCCTTGACTCCGAAAGCGATATTATTGCGGATCGTATCATCCGACAGATAGATTACCTGCGGAATATAACCCACCTGGGCATGAAATGTCTTGGGTTTCTCATGGACATTGATACTGTCCGCCATGACCGAGCCCTCCTGGGGCGTCAAAAGGCCCAGAATGATATCCACCATCGTTGTCTTCCCGGCACCGGATGCACCGATGAAAGCAACTGTCTTTCCCTTTGCTATGGACAGACTGGCGTGTTCGATCACCGGCTCATCCGTATCGGGATAAAAGTAAGTCACATTCTTCACTTCGATGCCCTTATGCAGATTCCAGTCTTCTTTTACCTCATTGTCCTGCTTCTCTACATAGTCTTCAATCTCCACCATATCATGGTATACCAGATCCACGGAGGGCAGCGCATAAAGCGTATTGGTGGCATGCTCGTTGATGCGTCCCACACTCGGCATCAGCCGGAAAGCTGCCACAGCAAAGACAGTCAGCTGGGGAATATAGTATGCCATATCCGCTTCACCAAAAAGCAGCTTCACAATGATCGCTACCAGAAGTCCCGATATTGCCACGGCTTCCACCACATACTTGGGCACAATGGAAATGGTTCTTGCGATCCTGAGTCCTCTGGCAAATTTGGCATAGTATTTATAGTATTCGTCCGTAAAGAACTCTTCTCTGCCCAGTATCTTGATCTCCTTGATACCACCCAGTGCCTGATTCATCCACTGAAAGATCTTCCCCTGATAACCCTGGTTATCCAATCCCAGCCTGCGACTGTATTTCCTTGTAAAGAGCAGGAAACCGCCCACACAGATGACCAGCAGTCCCGCCACGATGATGGTGATAGATTTACTGACAGTCAGAAGATAGATCATCAGAACAAAGCAGACTGCCAGTTCTGCTACCAGTTCCAGTGAATATAAGATCACCTGCATAAACTTCGAGGTATCCTCCTGAAGACTTCGCTGCAGGGTGGCAATATTTTTATTCAGATGAAAGGTGTAAGGCTCTTTCATGTAAGTGTCCAGCAGCCGGGTGGATAATTTCATCTGTGTGTTATACGAAAACCGATAAATATAGCTCTTCTCAATTATCAGATACACATTCTTCACAATATAGATAAAGATAATCACTACGGACAATCCGATCAGGAAATCCTTTGCCGAACGAAAATGAAACAGATCATACACCCACTTCAGATACCAGGTGCTCTGGATCGTTGAGGGTTTCTCGATGATATTGATAAAAGGCATAAAGATCGTGACGCCCAGCAGTTCCAGAAAACTTCCGATCACAACAGCCACCAGAAGCATTGCGATCTTCCATTTATCCCTTCTGTCAAAAATATATCCCAGCTTGGCGAGCACTCCTGCACTCGTATTTTTACTTGGTCTGCTCATAGTTACTCCTCATAACATCTTCAGTGAAAAAGCGCGGCACACAGATTGCTGTGGGAATCCTGATCACTTATCTTCCGTGCAGGAGCTCCTGCCCAGGTGGTTCCCGGCTCCGTGATATCCGCCGTCACCACCGCGTTGGCGCCCACAGCCACATCGTCCGCTATACGGACGGCACCTATCACCTTAGCACCACTGCCAAAATAACAGTTGTCGCCGATCACAGCCGCCTCATGACTGCCATTTGTGGCGCCTATAGTCACGCCCTCCTGCAAACGGCAATTTTTACCGACCCTGGCATTTCCGTGCACCACGATGGTGCCATAATGCGGAATAGACAGCCCCGGGCCAAACACATTGACCGGTATAGTCATTCCCAATCTCACACTCAGGCGGTGAAATCTGAATTTATGATATTTTCCAAACACCAACGCCGCCAGTCCGCTCCTGCAATTACTGTCATACTCCACCTGCCGGAGTAATCTCTCCAGTTTCCAGATCTCGTCTCCGAAAAGTCCAGGATGCTTGTCCTGCTGCCGTCCCAGCGCTATCTGATCCTGCCGTATATATTCAAGATACTTTTCTCTGCTATCTATCATAACCTTATTCCCTGTTTCTATATATACACCTTAATCTGCTCCAGATACGCCTCATACCCCGCCGCCCGGTTCGCCTCTTCTCCGATCACTTCATGCTTTTCAAGCTTACATTTCCCGGGTGACCGTCTCACATACCACTCATACTCCATATCCAGATTGCCGATATCCAGCACGCGATAGCCCCGTTTAAACAGCTCTACTGCCAAAAACTTCGCCGCCACGCCCACCGACAAAAGAAACAGTCTGTCCTTATCATAGGCCGTACACGCATCGATGATCGCAGGAAGCGCCCCATAGGCATCGCTCGGCGGACAAAGGATCCGTTCAATACTCGCGGCAGTATCCAGGAGATCATTGCCCACACCGTTATGAGTGCGGACGCCCTCTACCACCACAACATCTCTATTTTCCCATATTTTCCTTATTTTAGCAAACCATACGCCACACCCGCTTCGATCCTTGGCATAATAATAGCACCGGGAAACAAAAGTACTGTAGTATACCCGGTCAGGATTACAGTATTTCTCATAGGTTTTCCGGCAGAACAGCAGATGGTCCTGCCAGAACTGCCTGCTCGCTTTATGGTGATCCGAGAGCGTATCGAATATCCCTGGGATCGTCACGATCAGATCATCGTAAGAGTAAGCCAGTATCTTAGCCAGGCCCGCCACGATCTCAGGGTTCGCCTTCTGCAGCATCAGGTCCTTGCCCTTGATCATCACAATCTCACCATCCCCGAAACGCACCATACTTTTCTCTGTGTGCAGAAGCATATCAATGGTTTCATCAATTGTGTGAACTTTTATCCGATTGTGCAGAATATTTTTCTCATATAAAAAATAAGAAATCTCCGCCAAAATTTCCTTTATCCTGTTTTTCATCTGTCTAAAAATACACTCCATGCTTTATTGAACCAAACATCTCATCGGTTAATTTCGTCTGACAAATAAACACTTGTAAATAATGTTTCTCCTTCTTTCGAATACCATGTAAGCGTTTCGTCAATAGAACAATTCAATTGAGAAACCAATTCATCAATTGCATCCATATTCCATGCTACAATAACTATTTTACACCCATCATCGATTTTTTGCTGTAGAAGATTCTCATTTATATCTGCATCCCGTATTGTCTCGTATTGATTAGATGACAGATATATAAAATTGGCATTGAAGCCCCATTCAGGGAATACATAAACATATTCACCTATATTCTCTGTCATTGATTGTAATATAAAAGTGTCAACTGTTTTGGAGTATTTCCATCTTCCTTCCGTTTTCGTCAGATAATCCAAAAATACTCGATCATTATAAATGTTAAGTCCAAACAAACCCAGGATAACAGCCAAAGCAAATATACGATAGCCCTTGGGGTGAAAAAAATGGATTAAATAGCAACAATTCAACCCCAGTAGAATAAAAAACCCAAAATACAAAATCACAAAATGCTGTTGCTGCATATTTCTTATTAACGGCAATGAAATAAAATAATATCCAAAAACATATACATATCCGACTTGGACTGCTTTTGCTACTTTTGGAAACGCCTCCTTTTTATTTTTTCTATCAATAAAAAGTACAATCCACGTAAACAACGATACTCCCAGACCAACCCAAATCCACACGCTGTCTGTCGTATGCCCTGATTCTTGAAACATCAGTTTCCAACCCGATCGATTACTCAGTATCTGCGCCAGAAAATTCCAATAAAGCATCAGGCGGTTTCCATCCTCTCCCACTCTATCCCGGGTAACAGAAAATATGCCTATAATACTTTCGATTTTTTCCGGTACAATCCGGTATAACGCAAAAGCTCCTCCCAAAATTAAAATGACACTTCCCAATACAACCATCACAATACGCTTACTAAACCTGACATGTATTCCTCCCGGTCTCCTAAGCAGCATTAACGTGAATAGCAGCAGCACAAGAAGTATAATTGCTATTCCTGCGTACAGCAATATGTACGCCATAGTATCTTTTCCCATAAAATTTACGATCGCCGAATCATAATATCCAAAGATATATCCAATACTTCCAATCAAAATCCCATCC
Source organism: uncultured Eubacterium sp. (assembly GCA_964579975.1). Taxonomy (GTDB): domain Bacteria; phylum Bacillota; class Clostridia; order Lachnospirales; family Lachnospiraceae; genus Eubacterium_F. The sequence goes on from CAZOIF010000009.1 coordinate 69,765, forward strand.
GCAAACAATAAGCTGTCATCCACATATTTCTTTTCTTTATCATCCATCACGCACAACAATATACACGATATTGGAGCCAAAAATATATATGAAAAATAGCCATAAAATGCCAGTCCTTGAAAAACACCGGAAAATAAAATACCTATTCTTCTATTCTTAATTTGAATTAAATCAAACAGAAAACAAACCGAAATCAAAAAGAAAATACTGCCCAGAAGCATAATATAATACTGCGTCCTGCTCATGGTAAATATGTTTTCCGCCGTCACGCATAAAACAGACGCTCCCAGGGCAATCATTAAATTTTCGCTCACTTTATAAATAATAAAAAAAATAAGGCATGCTAAAAACGCTATATAAAATAAATTGACACACCGAAGTGTATATACGCTGGCATGTCCAACACACTTTAAAACCAAATACTGTACACCAGCCGTTATTGTCCCATGGTAAAAATTACCTAAAAGCGGAAGTCCAAGATGTGCCGTAATCTGCGTAAAATTTTTATGTCTCGGAAAGGCTCCTATCGCTCCGAGATAATCCGGATATACAGCATCATAATATACCCCGGGTAATTCCATATTTTGGATTCCTGTCAAAAAAGCAGCTAAAAAAATACAAGCATACGCTATACTTTTTTTTATTTTTTCTCGCACAGTATTTCCTCCCGCATCCTCATAACCGCTTCATAATATCTCTCAAAATTATATTTCTCTACCACCGCACGGTATCCGGCCGCTCCCATCCGCAGCATCCGCTCTCTGTCGGAAAGCATCTGATCCATCTTACACTGAAGGTCCTCCTCATCGCAATCCTTAAACCAATATCCCGTCACACCGTCCTCCACATAACAGGCCGTGCCATTGGTGTCGCTGCAGATAACTGGCAGGGAATAGCTCATGGCCTCCAGCTGGGACACAGACGCCATCTCCAACGTGCTTGGAATCACATACAAATCTGCCGCCAGATATTCCTGCTCCATCTTGCTGCGGGGAACATTGACCTTCACCGCAACCACTTCCTCCATGTGATGCTCCGCCACATATTTCCCGACCTGCTCAAAGTACTCTTTCTGAAAATGGTTTGTGGCCTCCCCCACCAGGGTCAGCCGTATCCTGTATTTCTCCTGTAACTGCCTGACCACATTAAGCAGCATCAGATGATGTTTTCTGACCTCATATTTACCAATACACAAAATATGTATCGTATCATCCGTAAAATAAGTCCGCTCCTCCGGAGCCTTCTGCGGTTCCACTACAAAGGGAACAAAATAATCATTTTTCTTTATGGAAGTTCCTTCTTTTTTTATCCCCATCACCGGCGTCATGCGCAGCTTCGGCGACAGCATGTCCACTATCCGATGTGGCAGATCCGTCTTCTCCGGCTCTGACCAGAGCGGATTCTGATTATATAAAATGCAGGGATATCCCTGTTTTTTACAGATATGACAGGCCACCATGGAGTACATGGACCGCTCCCGCAGGATCACCACATCGGGCGAAAATTCGCGGATCAGCCTCCGCAGTTTCCCCATCGGCGGAAAGCCGTGCTGAATCTTGAACACGATCGCCGTGGGATCCTTTCTGTGCAACACCTTCACATACAAAAAGTCAACCAGACGGTACAGGGGCGAATACCCCAGCACGATAGGCGTCACATAGGAATAATCTTCTATGATAGCGGCATAATGGCTGATAAAGCAAACCTCATGGCCATGCTCCACAAGTCCTTTCATGATGTCCATCTGATTGGTATGATAGCGCGGCGCTACATACAGGAATTTCATATAAATTTATTCTCCTTCAGGCTGTATTTTCCGCCCTTTAAAAATTTATGCTTGATGACCCACCAGCCGGGCACCCAGATATATTTGTGCATGGCTGGGGAGGCGCTGCCGATCATCCAGCAGTTTCTGTCACAGTTTCTGGTACATTCCCGCACCTTCTGCGCTTTCTCAGAGTTCCACAATTCGTCCCAGCTCTGCTCTCTGAGATTCCCCATGACCGCCTTCTTCTCCATCCCGTTACAGGGGATCACATCACAGAACGGGTCGATAAAGAAGGCGTCCTTCGACATATCACAGGGCAGAAGCCTTTTATTCCCGTAAATGTAATTGATCAGCCCGTGGTTGAAATAAGCGCGGAACCACTTTTTCGGCGACCTGCTCTTTAACAGTTCGTTGATCAGCTTCTCAAAATTCTGCGCCACCTTATATTTATCATCGATCTTATTATCTGTCTTGCGAAAATAGAAGGAATTGTGCAAGGTAGCCGTGGCAAACTCCATTCCCATATCGTTGGCGATATTGTAAAGAGGTACCAGATCCTCACAGTTCATATCCTGAACCGTCATACCGAATCCTACATCCGGATGCTTCATCTCCACCAGCGTCTTCAAGGTCTCATACCCCCTGTTAAAGCCGTCCGGAATTCCGCGGATCTTATCGTTGGTCTCCTGCAGACCCTCTATGCTGATACGGATCCCCACTTTCGGAAACTCCTTACAGAGCGCGATGATCCGGTCCGTAAAGTACCCGTTTGTAGAAATAACAATTCTGTCAGATTTTTTGTAAAGTTCTCTCACAATATCGGGGATATCCTGCCTGATAAAAGGTTCTCCGCCTGTAATATTAGTGAAGGCCATCTCCGGCAGCTTTTTAATGTCCTCCAGCGTGATCTCTTCCTCCGGCCTGGTCGGATCCCGGAAGCAGTCGCACATGTTACAGTGCGCATTGCACCTGTAGGTCACGATGACCGTGCCGTATAGTGTTCGTTTTGCCATATAGTTACCTCTAATACCTCGTGATAAAATCAGATGCTGCGCATCTGCCATCATTCGCAATCCGCACTTCGTGCTGCTTGCTCATGACGGATGTTCGTCAAATGTATACATAGATTCATGCAGGCATGATCTATGTATACACTTTCCTCACTATTTTATCACAGTATTCCTCTATTGTGTCAAAATTTATCCTCTTGCAGTTTTCCCGATACGCTTCGCAAACCTCCGGATGCTCCCAAAGCTCACTGATATGATCTGTCAGTTCCTCCACATCCCCGCCCCGGAAGATGTCTCCTGTGGTGCCCGCCTGCACCAGCTCCGGTGCACCGCCCAGATCGGAGACCAGCACCGGCGTCCCGTACATCTGGGACTCCATCACGGAGAACGGACCGTTCTCATACCATTCGGAGGGATAGACGGAAAACCTTGCGCCCGCGATCAACTCCTGCAGCGCCTTCCCCTGTACAAACCCTCTGTATTCCACATTTTTTACCTGTGCGACCTCATCCTGCAGCGGGCCTGTTCCCGCAAACACAAAGGGGATCTGGGGCAGAGCACGGCAGGCTGCAAGCAATGTCTTCGTCCCCTTCTCCTCCGAAAGCCGCCCAAAATAGAGCACATAATCTCCTGTCTTGCTCTCTGGAAGCAAACGCTCCGCGGTAATAAAATTTTGTAAAAAAATAGTCCTGTCCGCAAGCAGAGGATCCGTGTCCAGCTGCTTTTTCATAAACCGGCTGGGACATACAATCACATCCACCCGTGCATAGGTACGCCGCCTGTGATAAAGTATTGCCTCGATCGTACCCAGTAAGCTTTTTAGTCCGGAATCATGGATACAACGATTTTTACTGCAGGCTCTGAAATTTCCCTCCCTGCAGTCAAAGCAGATTCGTCCCGTAGAGGGGATCCGCATCATATGATTGGGGCACACCCACTGATAATCATGGGCCGTATATACCAGCCTGATCCTGTGTCCCGCCTTTTTCTCGTAAGCCCGCACCGCATCGATCACCGAGGGCGTAAGCTGAAAATTGATGTTATTCAAATGTACCACATCGGGGTCCATATCCCGGAGTACCACACCAATCTTGCGCCTGGCCTCAAAGGAATAGATGATCTTAAAGGGATAGAGCAGCTTTTTCAGCTTCCCCGTATGAAAATCCATGTCGGAGGTGTAGCATTCCGCCCGGTTTCCCACCACGCGCCCCGCATGCTCCATGCCGAAATACTGAACCTCATGTCCTCTCTTTTGTAATTCTTCCCCCAACTGAAAGATATATGTCTCCGACCCGCCGTTGGGGTGCAGGAATTTATTAACCATCAAAATTTTCATCTCTCTACCCCCATTTCGCATTGTACAGTTCCATATCATCATAAACCGGAATATAGCTGCTTACAGACTCTCCATTTCGTTTTATGACCCAGCCCTGATACACGCTCCCGTCATAATCCGGCGTGTAGGAAAAGGGCTCTCCGTCCATAACTTCTATAGTCTCCACCACGCCCTCATAAACTGAGAAGGTGAGTTGGTGAACTTCCCCGCTTGCGGGCGCAGCAAAGGCCTCGTGGGGCACTCCCCATCTCTCACACAGGTAATTCAACCGGTTCGCCAGAAAAAACTTTGTATAACTGACATTCGCGTCATAATTCTGATAGCGGGAAGTACCGTCCTCTCCAAACTGCCGCGCACTTTCCCAGCGTGCATCATCCATCGCCACAGAAGCCCTGATCCGATCCGCATAGCTGTCTATCCCTGTATCCAGAAGCCTTTCAAAGAAAGGGAGCACTCCCGCATATTCCTCCACTATACACCGCTGAAACTCCGGCGTATCATACAGCTTTTGATACCAGTCAAGCGCTATGGCCAACCGCTCATTGTTGTTCACATTCGTCTCCGTATAGTTTGTATAGACCCCATCACTGCCGCCATCTTCTCCGAATGCTCTGTCATAATCCCATGCCGGACCGGAATAGAGCTTCTCATCTCCCCTGTCCTTATAAAAAAACATGCTGGTGGATCCTGTATCCTTCTCCATGGAGATCTCGTCCACCAGAAATCTGCCGGTAAAGCTTACAAGATCCATCTTCTCCCAGACCGCCGGATCCCCGTTTTGTATCAGTTGATCGATGGTCTCCACACAATTCTGTATATATGCCACCTGCTCTCCGGAGGCATAGCGGGGCGCATTGATCGTAAACGGGTCTCCTCTGGACGACACAAATCCATTCTCCTCCTCCGCATAGTGCTCGGGATGATCTTTTTCAATCAGATAACCGCCGCTGATATCTTCCCCATTTTCCAAAACATACCCTTTGTTATTTTCTTCCTCATAGCGCACCGCTGTCCCCTGTGCGATAGAAGCATTTCTACCCTTATTCTCTTTGTCAAGATCATAGATGTTGACGCGCCCCTCTCCCACGGTCACAGATTCGGTCAGCAAATAGATTCCCCGATACTCTCCATTCAGGTACAGATCTACCCAGGTACCCTGCACACTGTACGTTAAGCCCAATTCCTGTGCCAGATCCATAGCGATCTTATTGTCCAGCTTACTGCCCTCGCACCACAATGCCAAGAGCCGCCAGCGGTCTCCTTTGTTCAGTCCGCAGAGCGGATATGCCTTAGGCAATTTGAGCGCATAGGGCTTCTTCTCATATTCCCAGGTAGAATTTCCTCTGCCCGATATCCGCAAAAGCTCCCCCTGATACTCCGCAGTGCCGTCCGCCCGCACCACACAGAGTTTTCCCGGCTCCTCGTTCTCCTTATCCTCATGCAGATACTCCAGACTTCCGCTCTCTGTGGCGATAAACATAGCCGGAATATTTGCTGATCTCAGAAAAGCAATCTCGTAACTCGTAGACCGGTAGGAAGAATCTGTCACCTGCAACTCATAACTGCCTCCCTCTTCCCAGGTAAAAACATCACCCTCTTCATATAAATCCCCGTCAATCCGCACGCTGTTTTCTCCTGTATCTCCCAGCCGGACCTGATGATCTGTGACACAGGAGGGAAGAAAAAAATATCCCTTCCCTTCCTCCTCGGAGAGCCACATCCGGACCAGATTCTCACTCTGTGCCATGTGGATCCCGACACAGGGAATCTCTCCGTCCATCTGCAACAGGATATTGCATTGTCTAAAGAAGTACAGATACCCTGCTGCCGCCACGATCAACACAGCCAGCATGATGCCCATACAGTTTCTCTTACGCATCCCCTACTCTCCCTTTTCGGTTACACTTCTTTTCGCCGCCCGCTCATAAAGCGCCAGCGTCTGCTCCGTCACATCGTCCCAGTCATATTTCCCGCAAATGAAATCCGCGCTCTCCGCTCCCTTTTGCCGTACTTCCCCGGGATGCTCCAGCAGATAAGCAAGCTGCTTTCGCAGATCCTGCACATTTCCCTTTTGAAAAGTAAACGCCCTGTCTTCCACTACCTCGGTGTTTTCCCTGATATCGCTGACCAGACAGCAGATTCCATAGCTCATGGCCTCCAGAAGGGTCATCGCCATGCCCTCCACATCGCTTGGCAATACAAATGCATAAGCATTGGCATACAGTTCCTCCAAGACCTGTCCCTGTACGAAATCTGTCATGAGAATCCTCTCATCCTTCGCCGCCATCTGATGAATCTGTTCCATATAGGCCATCGCCTGGGAACTGCCCCCTGCGATCACCAGCTTCTTGTCCGTATCAAGCTCATAAAAGGCCTCGATCAGATAGTGAAGTCCCTTCTCCGGCACGATCCGTGCCAGGAAGAGAAAATAACCGTCCTTCGCAAGCCCATACTTTTCCCCGATAAGAGAGGACCCCTGCAATTCCGGTCTGCTGATTCCGTTCGGGATATAAGTAACCTGCCTTTGATAAGTGTCCATAAAATACTGCCTCACATTGTCTGACAGCACAATGATCTCATCGGCATACTTTGCCGCCATCTTTTCCCCAAATTTGATCACATAGGAGGCAAAATTTCCCCATTTTGCCCGCTGCCAGTCCAGACCATGGATGGTCACCACAATCTTTCTTTTCAGGAAATGGGGCAGCCAGAGCATGGCGCAGGGCCCTTCCGCATGAAAATGGATCACATCATAGGGATGAAATAGCGCCATAATAGTGGCAAAAAAAGTGTAAACAATAGCGTTCAGGCTGCTCCGTCGAAACGTGGGGACGATGTAAACCCGGATCCCCTTATAATATTTACGTCCCTTCCAGCCGTACTCCTGATCATACTTTTTCCCGGAGACATGATGCCCGTACCGGTTATAAGCATCTACCCGATGACCTTTTGCCGCCATACGCACGGAAAGCTCATCCACCACCACTTCCACGCCGCCCTCCCGGGACGGGATACGCTTGTGACCGATCATGGCAATGCGCATTCCCTTCTTAGACCTTTTTCTGAGAGCTTTTTCCTGCTTGAAATCATCTCCCTGTGTGATGACCCTGCCCTCTCTATAAACATAATACAAAAAGGCAAAATTCGTATTCAGATAGCGGGGCAGCATCCGCTTCGGATCCTGCAGGATACGGAACACCCACTCCAGGCAAAGCTTCTGCATCCACATGGGCGACCGTTTCGTGGTACCTGCCGTAAAATCGAAGGCCGCTCCCACGCCCAGCATCAGAGCGTTGATCTTATGGCGGTGCTCATACATCCACCACTCCTGCTTGGGCGCACCCAGAGCTACCCAGACAAAATCGGCGCCGCTCTCATTGATACGGCGGATGATCTCCTCGTCCTCCTGCTCCGTCAACTCCCGAAAGGGTGGTGAGTACATTCCCGCGATCTGAAGCTTCGGATATTTCCTGCGGAGCGCAGCCTCCAGCGCTGCCAGCGTAGCCTCCGTACTGCCATAAAAATAATGGCGATATCCCGTCCTCTGTGACAGGTCGAGAATGGCCGGCATCAGATCCGGACCGGGCACCCGCTTCGCCTGTGAAAACCCTCTTTTTCTGCTGACAATAGACAAAGGCTGGCCATCCGGCAATGCCATAGCCGCACTGTTCTGTACCCTGCGGTAAGCCTTATCGCGATATGCCATCACCGTGGTGTGCACATTGGAGACACAGATATAATCGCCCTTAAGCTGCTTCAGATGCCCCGTGATATAGGCGATCGTGTCCTCCATATTCGTCACATTGATATTGGTTCCCAATATTTTACAGTATTCCAGCTCTTTATTCATATTTTTAACCCACTCTCTGTTATTTCGCGTCATATCCGGATATCTCTGTCACTTCCCAAGCCCCTCTTTTGCGGAAAAGCCCCAGCGATATCCCCATCGCTGCCCCAAAAAGACCTCCGATCAGCGCGCTTCCAACATAGTAACGCGCCGTCTCCAGCTTTACTGCCTTCCCGGCTACAATCTGCATGGGCGTTTCTGCATCCCGGTAATTCATGACCCGATACCCTGCATAGGCCGGATCCGTCTCACTCTCCAGATAGACAGCGGTATCAATATCTCCCAGACCGTCCGTGTAAAACCGCTGCACCACATAGCCCGCAGGCTCCCGATAAAGCAGACAACAGAGCAGCAAGCCGAAAAGCATCCCCACCGCTGCCGCGCCCCATGCCCTGCCCCTATGTGCTCTGTACCATGTCCTTACACGGAAAAAGAGGATATCCGGTAGAGCGGCAAGAGGGATTCTGATTTCCCACCATCGCTTCAAAGACCCGGGAAACAGGCTGTACTCCTGCGCCCCTTCCTTTTGCAAAAACAAAAACTCTCCCAAAAAGACCAGCGTAATATTTTTAAAGGATGTGTTAAATAACAGTGGTTCTGTCCAACCTGCCGCAAAAAAACTGATCAGGATCACAAGTTCTAACGTCCGCTGCTTACGCGTGTCATAGAACAGCAATCCAAAGTAGGCGAGCAAAATAAGGATCGTGGGAATCAGGCCATAGTTGATATAACACCAGACATAGGAATTATCCATCGTCATGGAGGAGCTGACCACCTGGGAAATATCCGCCCCAAACAGGCTTCTGTACTCTGATTTCAAAAACTGCTCCGCCAGCCAGATTCTGGTGTTCAACAGATTATTTAATCTATGCGTCAAGCTGCCCAGCCAAGGTCTGCCAAACAAGTAAAACAGGTGATAATAATCATATAAAAAAAACGGTAGAACAAAAGACAGGAGCAAGCATACCGGCAGCACCAGATTAACAAGTATTTTTTCTATGATGCAAAACCTTGGGCGAAATTTTACATAAAAACATCCTGTCAGTAAGACTACCACAATTCCAAATCCGGTGTAGCTGATGGAATACAGGAAAACCAGCAAATTCCCAAACATCAACAAAATATACTGCTTAAAGCCATAGTCCTCCTGCAGCTCATAAATGATCAACGCACAGAGCATCAGATAGGTAATATGCAAAATGTTGGGATGGGTGAAACCCAGACTCCAGCGAAAGATATGTCCAAGCCCCATCTTGGCGTGCACACGGTAGATTGTATGCTCCAGACGAAAGAAGGAAAATACAGATAGCACCACAGCACAGACCGACCACACCCACAGACCGATGTGAAACACCTTTTTGACAGATATCCCCTTCATGCCAAGCACCGTAAAAGCTACAAACAAAATCCCAAGCTCGTGGGACTGCCAATACACAACCGCCGTCAATCCTAAAAGCAGCACCTGCAAAAAAGCCTGCCTTTTGGTGTAGGGCGTCAGTATGATCTTTAAAAATCCCAAAAGCAGCGCCGGCGCTGTCATCAGTATAAAAAGTTTCTGTCCCTCATAAAAGCCCAGCCCTTTTGTCAGGGACAGCAAAAGGAAAAAGCCGTAGTAGAGAGCTTCCTGTAGGCCAATCGTTTTTTCATATTTTTTATAACGTTCTGTCATATCATCACCCTATAAAATCTCCAGCGCCGGCCCCAGTGACCAGGGATATGCACCATAACGCTGAGGGTAGCAGGAAAAGCCTTCACACTCCCCGGAGCAGTCACATACATAACCGGCTCTGACCGATTTTTCCAGTGCTCTTTTTCCAGTTGATAATGCCTTTTCGCAATCTTCTCCCGAGAGAACCCCTTGTACCATCCCCTGCATGGTCGCAACACAGATCATCCCTGTGGCAGATGTGTCCGCCGGTCCCTCCAGTGCCTGCAGCTGCCAGGAAAAATAACCATCCGGTCTCTGCCATGCCAAAACAGCCTTCATCAATTCTGTGTAAGGCGCTTCCAGACGCTGTCTGCCATAGTCCGATGAAAGGCAGCCCGCCATACCGCGGAACAGCCAGCCAGCGGCTCTTCCCCAGCCAATGATACCATGTTTACACCCGTCTGTCATGTCGTATCCATGGTAAGGAAGGCCCGTTCCGCCATCCATGCCATAAGATAAAAAATTCACGATCTGTCGGACCGCCAGCTCTCTGTATTCTGCTTTCCCAAAAGTCTCTCCGTATTGATAGAGAAACGGGCAGGCAAGGCCGATGCCGTCCACAAAAACAG
>CAZOIF010000010.1:0-77199 GCA_964579975.1 uncultured Eubacterium sp.
ACTGACAGAATGTATGAATACCCATGTGAAAGAACGGAAGGGAAAATGGAGTGATGGTTATTTTTTGTGTGAAGACGAGGAAGAAACTGTATTTGTAGAGCATATGGTCGTCAATGATGCCAAATGCATTGCGATGGTGGAAGGAAAAGCGTATCTGAGCCTTTATGATCATGAGAAAGATAAGGGGCGGATGGGCTGTTATGACCTGGATACCGGGATGTTTGAATGGATCGGTGAAAATAGTGCAGCATTTTATAAGCTAGCCTATGATCTGGAGCCAGCTAAATTTGATTCGGTGTTTGATGGCTATAGGAGCAATTCGGATGTGAACTACTGGAGGTTTTCGCCATCAAAGGATAAAGAACATGATGGGGATTTTGTGGAGGATAAAAAGTGATATGAAGCGGAATTGTTCAACATTACTTTGCATGATTTTATGTGCCGGGATGTGTGCTGTCTTTATAGCCGGGTGTGGTGGGGATTGCCACCTATCAGTATGTACGCTTGTGCTGGAAGCCTTCCGTGGATGAAGATGGTGTTGGATGGTTTGAGGAGGACGAATAAATGAATCTATAAAGCATTGATCACTTTGAAAGCGGTCGGTGCTTTTTTTTCATCGTGTTTTTTATTTTAATAAGTACTTGACTTTTTCTGTTCCTGATCGTATAATGCAAGTAATCACTTGCAAGGGGGCATGAGATGTTTGATGCGACACAGGAGAAGATCATACATGCTACAATGGAGCTGATCATGGAAAGAGGGTACAGCTGTACGACGACGAAAGATATCGCCGTCCGCGCAGGAATCAATGAATGCACGATCTTCCGTAAATTTAAGGGAAAGAAGGATATCGTATTGGAGGCGATGACCCTGCCGGAGTGGAATCCGCAGTTAAAGGAATCGGACTTTACGACAGTGGATGAACTTGAGACGGATTTGATTTCTTTTTCCCAGACATATTTTTCAAAAGTTACTCCACGCATGGTCCGGGTTTCGATCGGCTTGAGAACGCCAGAATTGTTTGCGGACACAGCGGCAGGTATTATGGAAATTCCAAATACGTTTATGAAAGTAGTCATGGGGTATCTGGAACGGATGTATCAGAAGGGACATATCCAAAACAATGATTTTCAGGGAATGGCATTACAGTTTTTGGCGATGAATTTAGGTTTTGTATTTTTGAAGGCTTCTTTTGGGGATGAATTAACCGAGATCCAAAAGGAAGAATATATCAATAACAGTGTCCGGACATTTATCAATGGGATTAAGTTAGGTTAAGGTACTTTTACGCGAGGTGCCTTTTCTCTTGAACTTAATGCAAGTGTCTACTTGCATACAAGAAGGAGGGGATGAAGTGGTTTATTTTATGGCAGATATTTATATGGATGGAAAAAAGGACAGGAAGGCATATGACGAGTATATCAGAGAAGTAAAGCCAATTGTGATGCGCTATCATGGGAAGTATCTCGCAAGAACGGAGAAAGTCGTTTGTCTTGGTGAAGAAAGAAAGCCACAGAGGGTAATCCTCATAGAATTTCCGACGATGGCACATATGAATGCCTGTTTTTCCTGTAATGAATATAAACAAATCATGGAGAAAAGGGAAAATTGTGTGGATGGCCGGGCAATCGTCGTAGAAGGAGGGGAAGAGTTATGAATATAGTGATCCATCAGGTGAAGGTTAACTTTAATGTAACACCGGAAATCAGAAGATTTGTTTATGTTTATATCATAGCAGGGGAAAAGGGATGTTATCTCATTGATTCAGGGGTGGCTGGCTCGGAAACGATCATTGAAACGGAGTTAATGAAGATGGGAAGAAGCATATCGGATGTGAAAGCGCTGTTTATCACCCATGCCCATCCGGATCACATCGGAGGAGCAGCGGCATTAAAAAGAGAATCTGGCTGTCAGGTATATGCGAGTGCCGGGGAGGCGTCATGGATCGAGAATATTGATCTTCAGTTTGCAGAACGCCCCATCCCTAACTTTTATCAATTAGTCAGCGAACCGGTATCGGTGGATCGCTTTCTTGCAGATTCTGATGTTGTCATCCTGGAACCGGGATTAACGGTGCAGAGCATTTCCACACCGGGGCACTCCGTAGATGAACTCTCTTTTATCATAGATAAAGCGGCATTTATCGGTGACAGCGTTCCGGTAAGGGGAGACATTCCTATTTATGTAGATGTGCGGGAACTTCGAAACAGCCTTCATAAATTGTCTGCTTTGTCAGAAATCCATACGTTTTATCCGGCATGGGACCAGATATATTCCCAGATAGAAATGCAGGGGAAAATTAAAGAAGCACTTGAAATCATCGACCGGATCAGGGAGGCAGTAACCGATGTATGGAAAAGCGATAAAAAAATGGATTCCCCAGAAATAGCCCGTGCAGTATGTGAGAAACTGGAGATGCCCTGGCTTATGGGAAATCCTCTTTTTAAAAGAACGATAGAAAGTCATATCCCTGGTTTGTCTATAGAAGAGAGCTGCTTATAGGTTTTGTGTTTTAATCATAACCACAAGCAATGTATCGCTATTCTTGGTGGTATGTCCGAATCCTCTGAATCTGAATATAACATAAGCCTATATTTTTCTACATCTGAACTTTCCCACCATATAGTATCTCCGGAGCTTTCTGAAGGTTCTCCGTAGTTTTTGGTAAAATATTCATTGATTTTATCAATCTGTTTTGAATAGTCTGAAAGATCTTCTCCATCCTTTAAGTCATATGTCCAGTATAGAGAAGAAACAATACCTTCTTTATCACTATTCTTATACCATACTGAAAGTTCACCACTTAATCCGACGAAAGAAATATCATAATAATGATCAATATTATTGTCACTACTAGTTTTATCTGGCTCTCCCAATTTTTTATGAACTTCTTCTTTTGTCATTTGTGGATTAAATTTTTCAAATGGTGAATGAACTTTGGTTATTGTTTTATATACTACAATAATTATAACGAGCGCAAATAAACATATGCCACATATTTTAGCACACTTTTTTATGATTTTTATTTTTTCTGGATGTGGTATCTTATATCCACAATTAGGACATTTGCTTGCTGTATCCGATATTTGTTTGCCGCATTCAGGGCAATTAATAAGTGCCATAATAGCAATTCCTCCATAACATAAAATTCTTTTGTAATTATATTTCTGTTATTCATTATATGAAATAATAAAAGAAAAGTAAAGGACATTTATTTATGAATTATGGTGATTTAAATATGTGTGTATACATAGATACGGGAGAAAAAAGGTCTCTGTATAAAAGAGTAATGGTAAAAATTAAAACATCTGCTCTTTTTCCAGATACGCCAGAAAAGTATCCCCGGCTTCCTGTATATCTTCATAAGTTCGTTTAAAATTTCCGGTATACCATGGGTCAGCAATATTTCTCGGATTTTCTGAAAAATCGAGAAACTTATAGATTTTATGTTTGGGGTCTCCGCCAAAGATGCGCTGCATGTTCTGGATATTCCGGTCATCCATCCCAATGATAAAATCATAGGAATCATAATCTTTCTTTTTGATCTGGACAGCCCGTTTGCCATAACAGCTGATGCCAAGGTCAGACAGGATTTTTTGCGTCCCATGGTGAGGCGGGTTCCCAAGTTCCTCTGTGCTTGTAGCGGCAGAGGCGATGTGAAACTGGGAGGATAGTCCCAGTTTTTCAATTTTGTCACGGAATAAGTATTCTGCCATAGGAGAGCGGCAGATGTTGCCGTGGCAGACGAAAAGTATTTTTATCATATCTCTAAAACTCCTTTGTTTCCTTTACTTTCAAGGTTTTTACCTTGTTTTGATATTTTCGATTTCAAGCATATTTTCTTAAATCTTCCCATATTTTCTCATGTTTTTGTCTGCAAAAATGGTAAAAATGATGGTAAATTATTTTGTTTTACCATTTGCCCTTTTTAACCATTCATGACACGTTGCAACTCGTTCTCTGCGTCCTCAAATCCCACATGAGTATAAGTATTTAATGTAACACTTATATCACTATGTCCCATAATGTACTGTAGGGTTTTGGGATTCATACCGCTTTTTGCCATGTTAGAACAAAAGGTGTGTCGGCATACATGAGGGGTAACGGTTGGCATTTGTACCTTGTAAATGCTGTTATACTTCTGACGGATATGTTGCATATACTTTTCCCAATGCAGGGCAACCATAGGCATATCATTTTTATCCAAATAGAGAAAGCCTGCATAGCCATCTACCATCGGTTCGGCCTTTGGTGCTTTACGATTGTTTATAATGGTACGGAAACAATGTTCTACCTCGTCTGTCATGGGAATATACCGCACTCCGCTTTCCGTCTTAGGTGCTTGAATGATATATTGCATTTGACTGGTTCGTTGTAACTGGTGGTTGACCCGAATACGCTTTTTGTCAAATTCAATATCCGCTAATGTCAGTCCGCAAAATTCCGAGATACGCAACCCTGTATGGAATAAAATATAAATTCCCTCGTAGTATCTGCAAAAATGCTTGTCCTCTCTGATAAACCGCAAATATTCTCTTTGCTGTTTTCTTGTTATTGCTTCTCTTGTGACACTATCGTTTACGACAACGGAAACTAGCTCAAACTGAAAAGGATTCTTTCTTATCAAATCGTCATTCTCTGCCATTTGAAACGCTGGTCTAAGCACACCTCGGATAGAATGGATAGAACTGTACCCCCTGCCATCTACCTGCTGTAACTTAATCAGCCAAGCCTTAGCGTCAGATAGTTTCACTTTGTCAATGCGTCTACTGCCGAAAGGATCTTTTTTCAGAATGTTGATTACGGTTTTATACCCTGCTTCTGTATTATGCCGTACCCCAGTTTTGAGGGAGACATATTTTTCTACCAGTGTCAGCACTGTATAATTACCGCCATTTGATACGATTTGATGAAACAAATCCTGTTCAATCTGCTTTTCCTTTTCCCTCAAAGAAAGGTCTTTTTTCTTTCCTTTTGGGAATGGGTCATTGTGGTCTAACCGCCAACTGTAAACATCTTTCTTGTTTCCGTCTGTATCAAGATATGTAAAGCGATACCGTCCATCTGGTCTCTGGGTCTCTCCATTATGCAAAATCCTGTTTCTTTTATCTCTTCTTTTTTCACTCATGGTCTGTCTCTCCTTTCAAAAAGAGACCCAAACTCGTACTATTATTTTACCACAAAGCAGGGTCTCTTTCCATAATGAATTTCAGATTATACAACGGTGGCACGATCTAGGTATCGTTCAAACTTTTGTCGCTTAATCAGTACCCGATTGCCATTCATAATAATAAAGTCTGATTCTGGGTGTTCGTCTGCTATCATCCGCAATTTATTTTCCCCGATATGGTAATAGGCTGACGCTTCTGGAATCGTCAATGCGTACCGTTTCCATACAGGGATTATACCCTCATTATTTTGCCTTTTTTCCATTACTCGCCTCCTGCCTTATATTTATGTATTTCCCAATATCTTGATTTTAGAAACTGCACAATGGTTATCGTTCCGCTGTCACACAGCACATGAAACCAGTCCACACGATTATTTTTCGCATACATGAGAAGTTGGGCGTAACTGTCTACACTGTTCT
The DNA here is from genome assembly GCA_964579975.1 of uncultured Eubacterium sp. GTDB lineage: Bacteria > Bacillota > Clostridia > Lachnospirales > Lachnospiraceae > Eubacterium_F. The sequence continues at coordinate 5,591 of CAZOIF010000010.1, forward strand.
CTATGCAAAACTCTATCATTTCCCCGATTGCCGAATACTTGTCACTGGCAAGCCGAATCATGGTGTTATAATCTGCCCCAGATAAGGAAAGCACATCTTCTGTCCTGTAACGAACCTTATCGGGACTATCCAAATGGCAGAGATACCTTGCGTATGCCCGAACACTTTTGACTGGTTCGACACCAACACCGCCAATTACAGAAAATACCTCTTTTGCCTGTTCCTGCGTCTTTACACCATCAAACAGAATCATCACATGGTAATGCTCCTTTTTGATTGTTCCGTCTGTATTCACATCCCTGTCATGAATCGGGGAAATCAGCGCTGGAACACATTGCTCTTGTAGAATCATCTTCCAGTCTGTCGGTGCGGATTCTGAATAGACGACCGTTGCAAAGTTTCTTGTTCTCTTTGTCTCCATATGTACCTCCACTTTTGAACAATGAACATTTATCACTGGGGTGTGTCGTAGTGGCACACCCCAGTGTGCCTACAGGTGGCGGTGCTCCGCTCCATTTCTCCGAAATACCGCCACCTGTGCCACAGTTACCTGCTCAATGCTCCCTCACAGATAAAAGGTGCAATCAACTCACGAGGTTTTGTATCTATCCCCTGTCTGAAAATCAATCCAGAACCGATTTCCCTACGGTAATTCTTTACATGGGCAAAGTCTGAACCAAAAGCCATTTTATAGGCAGTCTCACTCATTTGCCCCATGCAGATTTTACAACCAAGATTATCACGAATTGCTCCTTCTACAAAAGTAGTATCTGGTCTTTGGAGTATCAATCCTGCATAGATTCTCTTTCCTCTTCCCATTGCAACAATGCTTCCCAGTCTTTTGGCAGTTTCCTCATAGGTCTTTTTCTGGGCAATCTTTGAAAAGGAAAGCAGCTCATCAAACAGAATGAATATTTCGTTAAACTCTGCTTCTTCCAATCCCATGTTGTCTAAATCCTTTTCACGCAGTCGCACTTCTTCCTCCACTTCACGAACTACCTTTGCAATCTCATTTTCTTTTGTGACATAGCAGACAGGCTTGTCACGCAGAAAGAACCGCATATCATCGTCATTCTTCGGGTCACAGTAAATCACTCGGACACCCTGTGAAATCAGACAATATATGATGTACTGTGCTAACTGTGTCTTGCCACTCCCTGTGTTGCCAGTCAACAATAAGTGGGGCGTTTTCTTCCAGTTCCAGACCACATCACTGAAAAAGGCAATTTCATTCTCCCCAGCAGAAAGTATGTCACTGGATGATTCTATAACCACTTGTTCCTGCTCATACAATTCAAAACAGTAGGTAATATATCCTCGTTCTTCAATCCTGTCCGTACACACCGTACAGAACATATCCGAAAGCGGTTGCTCCAATTCCCGAAAATACTGTGCCTGTGGTGAGCCATCCAGACGGAATTTTAGACGGAAGATGTTGTCACATGGAATCTCCACATAGGTTATCTGTGGGTAATAGTCAATGATTTCCTCGTTTTTCTCCCGAAACAGTGTCCGTCTGATTGCATAGTGGGACTGATACAGGTTGTTCTTTCTGATGAAATCTTCGATACACTCGGAGATTTTTTTGATTTTACAAATGCTGTTCCGCACGCTTACCCGATAGAGTATGCCAATACCCGACAGGACAAGCAGTACTGCCACGCACCAAGCATTTCCCGTTGTCACAGATACAACCACAGACAACGCCATGCACATGCACCATAGACACAGCACCCATTTCAGCCATACAAACTGGTGCGGTTTCAATCGTACCTCTTTCATGCCTTGTCCTCCTTCATTTTCAGACGTTTATTGTCTCCTACAGATGCAATGCTTTTTGCAGTTACGGAAAGTCTGATCTCTCCACCATTTTTGAAGTCCTGCCAAAGCTTCCCCTCTAATCCTTCAAAGGTTACAGGAATTGGCTCATCATTATATTCCACCTGTGGCACAGTTAAACCTGGGACTTTTATTGTGAGCTTTTCGAAATTTAAAGATTCACATAAACAAAGGTATGCCAGTCCTGCTGGACCTGTTTTCACACCCTCATCGTAATTCTCGTATACCCTCGGTTTCTCAATCAGAAGTACCGTTCCACTTGATAATGTGCCTGCCATGTCAATCTTAATATGTTTCAGAATGTTCGCCATATTAGCTACCTCCATAAATATATTGTTTTCAAATCCATCTTGAACGTGTATTTTGCTTGTAGGATTTGTTACAAGCAAGAAAATTTCTCCTTTCACAATTATCTTAGATAAGGTATACTTCAATTACTAACACCACTGAAATGTGAAAAAAATATTTTTACTCATGGGAGAATTAAGAATATGAAATACAAATACTTCTTGACTATAGACAAAGACAATGAAACCAATAGCAAATCCCCAATAAAGGGTACAATTTGGAATATCACAAAAAAACATGAAATCAAAAAAGATGGTTATGTTCGCATAGATGATTTTTGTTTTAATCCTTTAACAATATTTAATGATATACGATTTATACAAGAAAACTTATACCTAAAAGAAAGTGAAAAACAGCTCACAGCAAAACATACAGAACTCTTTCATGCACCTTATGATTATGAACCATGTTTTGATATGAAGATAGAAGATTGTAATGTACAATATTTTTACCTTCTGGATATGCTTAAAGAAATAGTAACAAAAGATCCTAAAATAACACGACAACAACTTGAAATAATGAAATTATATTTACAAATTGATTGCCATTATCATCTTTCTTTTCCAGAATCAAATGAGTATGAAAATTTAACAGTAATTACACCCGTAACTTTCGGTCATATCCATTATAGAGACATACCACAGTCCCTCAATTCAAACTTTAGATATGACTGCCCTTTTAATACTATATGTGAACTTGTATTTGCTATATTAAATTATTTAGTGTTATATAATTACCATTTTTTCCAATGTCTACATTGTAAAAAATATTCTGCTGTTAAGAGAGTACAAGGAATAACAAGATACTGTTCTCGTGATAATATGATTCCATTGGCAGAATATGAGGGGATGTGTTGCAAAGACGCAGTACACGACTTTCTTCAATCATGCTATGACAAACGTCGTCAAATCAAGGATTTGTTTAATAGCAGAAAGCATACAGTTAAAAATGAATACTTCCAAAAAATAATTGAGCAAGAAAATAATTTTTTCAATCTATATCATGATTTTAAGGAAAGCGCTAAAGAAAATCCATCTCCTAAAAATCTTATTGCTTTTAGAAACTTTTTAGATGAACAGAATAAAAAGATAAAAGAATTTTAGTCTTTTATAACAAAGGGATACTTGCAACTGAGAGTATCCCTTTGTGTCTTTTCAATAGTCCGAAGATATCATGCTAATTATTTTCACTAGCTTTGCAGATTTTATCGCAAATTCTCTGAACTTCTGGATTCTGCCATGCTGTATCAATGATATTTAATATATGTCGATGAAAGCCACACTCCTGTAACAATTCACTAACTGTTGACTGGCTTACACCATATCGTAAGGCGATGTCTTTCTGTGATTCTTGATTTTCATAATAGCGTGTAAATATTTCTTCTAAAATCTCTCTGTTTGTCATAATGTTTTTTCTCCTTTTGAGCTGGTCAGTTATTATTTCTGATAATGGTTACATTTGTGTCGCACTCGATATCATCCACATCCAATTCTGTGTTTGTTGTTATATCTAAACTTGTCAGTTGGTTGTCTGAACAATACAAGTATTTAAGTGCAGTGTTCTTTGTTACATCCAGACTTGTCAGCTGGTTGCTGAAACAATACAAGTATTTAAGTGCAGTGTTCTTTGTTACATTCAAACTTGTTAGCTGATTTCTGTAACAATACAACTTTGTTAAGGATGTATTTGCCGAAACATCTAAACCTGTTAGTTGATTGTCTGAACAGTCCAACTCCACTAAATCTTTATTTGCAGAAATATCTAGGCTATTAAGTTTTCCGTTTCTGGATTCTAAATATTTCAAAGATATGTTATGAGATAAATCTAATTCTTTCAAGCCACAGTTGTTAAGTGTCAATTCTTCTAAAGCAATACACTGACTTAAATCTATTTTTTCTAAAATTGATTGATAACTGGCACAGTTTAATTTTTTCAGTTTTTGACAATCTGACAAATCCAATGACGTTACTTTTACATCAAAAACAAATAATTCTATTAACGATTTGCAATCAGACACATTCAACTTTTCTAGACATATACACTCGTCACATCCAAGTGTTTCCAAATTAATAAAACCACTTACATCAATTTCCTTTATTTTCGTATTATGACAACTGAATATCTTTAGTCCTTTACTGGCTGGCAACACTACTGAAGACAAGGAACTTTGAGCACCACAGTATAATTCCTTTAATTCAGCATTATCTTCAAAATTCAATGATGTTAATTTATTTCCACCACAATCTAGGTATTGTAATTTTACATTTTGTGATACACATAATTCAGTCAGTTTATTATAACAACAATTCAGCCACTCTAATTTGTCATTTTTTGTAATATCTAAAGTTGTTAATTGATTGGAATCACAATCAAATTCTTTCAGCTCAATATTGTTTGATATTTCCAGTTTTGATATTTGATTCCTATAACAATACAATTCTGTCAAAGCAGTACAACTTGTCACATCCAGTGAAATCAATTCATTGTCGCTACATTTCAAATAATCTAACATCGGCAATTCCTGTAATACTAAATCACCACTTAAACCAACATTTTCCCAGATTATTGCTGTAAGTCTTCCATCTACCCATTCATATTCTTCGTCATTGCTCATATCCACACTAACATCCGCACCACGTCCTCTATGTATACGAATAAGTTCTTCCAGTGCTTTTACATCATCTGCGTTTGCCCCCTCTGGTGCGTTGGTAGGATTTACTGGAAGTGGTGTATTCGTTGCAGATGGTGTTGCAGAGTTTGTCGGTGCTGGCGTTTTTGAAGGATTGGACGGTGTCGGTGCTACAGACGGTGTAGATGTAATAGCGGGCTTAGGAGTTGATTTTGTAGCATTTTTTACGGTGACTTTACACGTTAGTTTCTTCTTTCCTATGATTGCCTGTACTTTTGCAGTTCCCTTTTTCTTGCCTTTGATAGACACTGCCACTTTGCCTTTTTTCTTCAAAGTGATGTAATTCCTCCCAGACAGGATTTTCCATTTTACCTTTTTCTTTGTGTTCTGTACCTTGAGTGTTTTGCTTTTTCCTTTTGTAACAGTAATCTTTTTACTGCTTAAGCTGACCTTTTTTGCCGCTGATACCTCGGCAGTGGGAATCATGCCAAGCAACAGTGCAAAAGAAAGCAGACACGCAGTCAGTTGTTTTTTTGTTCTCATTTTTATTTGTTCCTCCTTAAAATTTAGATAATATTTTTAAAACAAGACAATTATATCATATTGTGGATATATCCACAATGTCCAATTTCACAATATTCAAATATAATTTAGTTAGAACATCTTAGGGAGTTGGTAAAAATGATTAGTTATGAGCCTTTATGGGCGACCATGAAACAAAAAGATATTTCCCAATACTCCCTGCTGAAATCGGGGATAGACAACAAAACTCTGGACAGTTTGAAGAAAAACAAGAATATAACCCTTCTGACTGTTGAAAAACTCTGTCAAATCATAGAATGTACGCCGAATGATATAGTAGAATTTAAATAGAGCAAAATCACGTATCTATAAATGGATTTTGCCCTTTGGGGTAATTAAGGGGTATTTCAAAAAGTGCATTGAAATACCCTTGTTTCAATTATGTTCTTATTTACCGCCTGTAAATCCCCACTCTGCGAGTGCCTACAGTAAAGGGATTGACAGGCTTATTTTTTCGAGTTTGGATCTGTGTATTGTAATACTATCAAAAATGGTAAAATCATGGTAAAATATCTTTAATATTTTCCTTAAAGTCCTAATTTTCGGGGGTTTTCAGAGATTAGTCAGTGTCCTGCCGTGGCAGACGAATAGTATCTTTATCATATGGTTAAGCTCCTTATATCTTCATTTTGTCATGTGTTAATGACATTTTTATAACTTTTCATATTTTCGATATTTGCATATCATTTATAAATTCTCATGTTGTGGTAGCTAAAGTTGTAAAACTACTTCTGTTTTACAACTCATTGATTACATGCCTCTTTTTGAATATAATTAAGTCCAAATTTATTTCAACTTCAAATATAGCGAACTAATTCTTTTCAAAAACTTTGTATCTTTTTCTTCTTCAATACTCAACACTGTCAAATCAACGGGTAATCCGACTGTTTCTTCTAAAACGGAACAAATAGAATTTAAATCATTTATTATTTTATTTGAGTACTTCGAGTAAATAAGTAATATATCAATATCATTTGAAATCTTATTTGTATTTAATATTGATCCAAATAAATAAACACTATCAAAAGAATCAAACAATGTTATATGTTGCTTAATAAACTCAGAAATGTCATCACTTATGTTTAATTTCATTAATGTATTCATAAAAATCTTCCAGAGTTAACAACGTTACATCCATTTTTCTAGAAAGTTCATGTGCTTGCTGTGATATACAACCTTCCCCATTCCAATTATGTAAATTGACAATAACACAATTTTCTTCTGGTGCTAACTGCAATAACTCAATCTTGCTTAAACAATATTCGTAAATAAAAATTATTTTAGTACCATATACAGTTACTTCCCTTAAATTGTTATAATTAAAAAATCTGTAATTAATGTTTTTATGATTCATATATTTAAATACAAAATTTAGACTATCTAATCGAACTTTAGTGCTTCTAAAACAATTATACTCAAAGTATAACTGTCTTAATCTAGGTGTATCATTCAAAAATACTTTGCTTGACTTTCCGCCTTCTTTCAATTGAATATAAGGATTGTCATCTCCTATTACTATAGTTTCAAATTTTTCTTGTTTATTTAGTTCCATTATTAATTTCTCTAAAGATTCCGTGGATGGTAACATAAAGCCACTAACCGGAGCAATCCCAAACATAGAATTGATTTCTGTTGGAAAAAGAACTTGTCTAGTTTTTTCTTCATCAAGTCGAGTGGATTCAAACTCATCTACATGCAATATGAAAGAATAGATACACGCTAGATTTGAATATGATTCATTAGGATGTCTTTGAATTAAATCAAGATTTTGCTCAAATAACTTTTTTAACTTCCTATTATTGACTAATAATTTAACCTCAGATTTATTCCATAATTCTTTTTTATCCTTTAAATAATAGTTTTCATAAATAGTTTTATTTTCTAAAAGCAAAGGAGCTACTTCATTTTTTAAATCGTCAAAAGTTGCAAATTTCTTACTAAACAATTTATTGAGTTCTTGTTTTCTGGTTTGTTTCCAGATTTTAATTTCTTCGGGACAAAATGTGGAATTTTTATCAAAATCAGTATGGCAATTAGGACATAGAATTATTAAGTTTTCAAATGAGTTATCTGCCGTTTCGCAGTAAGGAATAATATGTGCCTTTTCAACTATATCCCCATTACTATTAAACAATTCTCTTTGGCAATTAGGGTTCATACATCTTCCCATTGATTCCGCATATAGTCTTCTTTTGACGTTTTCGCTTATTTTCTCTCTGCTCATTATATGGTTCTCCTTATAATTATAAATTTTCTTAACTTTGCACAAATGGATATTTCTTAGTTAAATCCACATCCATCTCCATCATACTCAAGATTCTGCTGGCAGCCCCAGACGGATGATTCGTTCCTGCCTCCCATGCCTCTACTGTCTTTGGGGATACCCCCATATAACTGGCAAAAATCTTTTGAGACATTCCCGTTCTTTTTCTTATATTCTGTACCTCAGACGCTTTATAGTCTTTGACTGGCACAATCGTTACGGTTCGTCTTTGTAATGCCTTTTTGTCTGCTTTTGCATCTTCAACTGCTTCTGTAAGACCTGTTATAATACTTTCATATACATTACTCATATTACAGTCCCCTTTCTTTATTGTACTGAATTTTCCAATATATCAATTAATTTCTTGATTTCATTTCGCTCTGCCTTTGAAAGATTATCCTGTTTACTTTTTGGATACACAGTAATCAGATAAACTGTTTCACGAATTACAAAATCCACATAACACACTCTGGTGCTTCCGCTTTTTCCTACACCTTCAAAGGCAAATCTCATTTTCCGAAGACCGCCTGTTCCCCGTACAACATCTCCAGTCTTTGGATTCTTTAATATTTCTAATTCGAGCCGCCTTAAATCATCATCTGTAAAGCCTAACTGTTGCCAGTTTTTTACAAATTCTAATGTTTGTATAAAAGTTCTTGTCATTAGATTACCTCATAATAATTATAATATACCCTATTCAATAGGGAGTGTCAATCCTTATTTGTCATAACAGGGCTATAGGATAAATGGAATATAGTTAAAAAGATTAAAATTAAGAAAAAAGAATTAAATATTGATAATCATAGAGAGGACAGATCTGATTTTTGGGCATTGTCCTCTCTATGATTTTATGAATTTTCTATGATAAATGTAGTGATTTTATAGTGAAAAGATACGCAAGTCTTTCTTTGTTTATTTCCCTTTCCGGTCACAGTACTCCCCATACTTCTCATCGACAAGCTGATCGATATAATCCTTACTAAATAACGGGAACTGTTCCGCCAGTTCGCCTTTCAAAATCTCCGTCACATGGAAGAAATTTTCTTCTTCTGATAATTCCTCATTGTCAAGGGATGAAAAGTATTCGTCTGTGAACTGGCTATCAATATAATCCTGAACCTTTTCCAGTATATTTTCTTCTTCGGAGACAAGGTTTTTGATATGTGCTGCCTTGCGAAGAGAGGAAATACCGATCCCTAAAAAGATCGTGAATACGACAAAGAGGACGACCATGGAATAATTATTAAATAAATGGATAATACCCGCCAGATTGATTCCGGCAAATGCATATCCTAAAATAGCAAATACGATGAAAGAGTAGCCGCTGAATTTGAGGTCTTCGTATTTATCCTTTTTGTTCACGTAAACGGTACTGGCTTCTGTCCTCAGATCGGAGAGAAGTTCGTTTGCCTCCTCATCCTTAATCTCATCTAACTGCTCCTCGAGAATTGGCAGAAGTTTTTCTAAGTCGATTTCATCGGTCTCCTCGAGGTTGGCAAAGCCTGTCACGATCTCTGTAGCACGTTCGAGTTCCGGATAAGCGACTACGAGATAAAAGCCGTCATTTTCTTCGTGGGGCATAAGAGCACAGGTCGTGAGACCGGAAAAGCGGAAAAAGCGCAAGAATTTGTTCCCGACTGCCTCATCGGTCACAGAGCCGATGATCTGGGGAGCATCTTTGTCGATTTCCTCCGGAAGTTCACTTACCAGTTCACATCCACAGTCTACACAAGTAGTAACACCTTCGATATATTCATTTCTACATTTTGGACACCACATAAATAATACTCCTTTCCTGGTTGTATTTGCACGGATGGATTCATTTTTTCTGTGCAAAAACTAGTTTTATAGTAGCATAGACAGGATAAAAAAGCAATTTTTTTCTTGTCGGGATATTTCACTAATGGTATACTGAGTGAGGAAAACTTGATCTGTGCAGAAAGCTTGCACAATAAATGTGAAATGGAGACTAGGATGGCATTTAAAAATAAAAGAAAACTGGCGTTGCCCGACGAGGTTCTTTTGAGCATCGAAAAGCCCGCCAGATATACCGGAAATGAAATCAATATGGTAAAGAAGGATTTGGAGGCGGTGGATGTACGTTTTTGCATGTGTTTTCCCGATGTGTACGAGATCGGGATGTCGCACCTTGGGATACAGATCCTCTATGCTATGTTAAATTCATGGGAAGACACGTATTGTGAGAGGGTGTATTCGCCGTGGCCGGATCTGGATCAGATCATGCGTGAGAGGAAGATTCCTCTGTTTGCATTAGAGACCCAGCAGCCGGTAAGGGATTTTGATTTTCTGGGGATCACGCTGCAGTACGAGATGTGTTATACGAATATTCTTCAGATTTTGGAATTGTCTGGGATTCCGTTGTATTCCAAGGAGCGGACAAAAGAAGATCCTTTTGTGATCTGCGGGGGACCCTGTACATACAATCCGGAGCCAGTAGCTGATTTTTTTGATCTTGTGTATATCGGAGACGGTGAAACTTCGTACCGGGAACTTCTGGATGTTTATAAAAAATGGAAAGAACGTGGTGGAGAGAGAAACGAATTTCTGGAGGAGGCTGCCGCGGTTCCGGGCATCTATGTACCTTCTCTATATGAGATCAAATACAATACGGATGGTACGATTCAGGCGATGCTTCCGAAAAGTGAAGCTGCGCCCAAAACGGTAAAAAAACAGGTCGTAAAGGACATGACTTCCACCTTTTATCCGGAGAGGCCTCTTGTTCCTTATATCAAGGCGACACAGGACCGTGTCGTTTTGGAGATACAGCGTGGTTGCATCCGGGGATGCCGGTTTTGTCAGGCAGGCATGGTTTACCGCCCGATCCGTCCGAGAAATCTTGAGTATTTGAAGAAAATGGCTGTTTCCATGCTGGATCACACGGGGTATGAGGAGATTACGTTAAGTTCTTTAAGTTCCAGTGATTATAAAGAACTTGCAGAACTGGTGTATTTCCTGATTGATGAGTGCAAAGAGCGAAAGATTAATATTTCTCTTCCTTCCCTTCGCATCGATGCGTTTTCCCTGGATGTGATGAGCCGGGTGCAGGATATCAAAAAGAGTAGCCTTACCTTTGCCCCGGAGGCAGGCTCCCAGCGCATGCGGAATGTGATCAATAAAGGATTGACAGAAGACGTCATCTTAAACGGTGCATGGGAGGCGTTTCAGGGAGGATGGAGCCGGGTTAAACTTTACTTTATGCTTGGGTTGCCGGGTGAACGAAAGGATGACATCGGGGAGATCGCTGTTCTGGCAGATAAGATTGCTGCAAAGTATTTTGAGCTTCCGAAAGAAGAGCGTCATGGACGGCCGGAGATCGTAGCGAGTACTTCCTTTTTTGTGCCAAAGCCGTTTACGCCGTTCCAGTGGGCGCCGATGGATACCGCAGAAAAATTTGAGGAAAAGAGACGGTTTCTTCTAGGCAAAGTGAAAGAGCAGTTAAACCAGCGCTCGATCCGCTATAACTGCCACGATGCAGTCACATCGGAACTGGAGGGACTTTTTGCAAGGGGTGACAGGAAACTTTCCAAGGTGATCGAGGACGCCTACCGGCGGGGTTGCCTGTTTGATGCGTGGACGGATTCCTTTAAGGGTGATGTATGGGAGCAGGTACTTTTGGACAATCAGGTCTCGAGAGATTTTTATAATTACAGAGAGCGTGAGAAGGATGAGATCCTTCCCTGGGATTTTATCGATATCGGAGTATCCAAAAACTTTCTCTGGCGGGAATATGAGAATTCAAAAAAGGAGACCGTTACTCCGAACTGCCGACAGAAATGCAGTGGCTGCGGGGCAATGAAATTTGGTGCGGGCGTCTGTGTCGAGCAGGGCGCATTGAACTAAATATAGATAACAGGACTGCCGGTTTGGCGGCAGGATGGACAATAAGAAAGGTCGGTATAACAGATTGAAAACGAGAATGAGATTTACAAAAACCGGTTCGCTCAAGTTTATCGGGCATCTGGACTGTATGCGTTTTTTCCAGAAAGCGATACGGCGGGCGAAGCTTGACGTGAGCTATTCCAACGGGTTCAACCCACATCAGATCATGAGTTTTGCGTCTCCTCTGAGTGTGGGGCTGACCAGTGATGGGGAGTATATTGATATTGAATTTAATTCGCTCCCGGAGATGTCAGAAGAGGAGCTCATCCGGTATATCAACCAATATATGACAGAGGAGATTTTTGTCACAGAGATCCATATACTTCAGGATGCTTCGAAGACATCCATGGCACTGTTAAATGCCTGTGACTATATGATCACGCTGAAAGATGGCACGACCTTTTGTGACAATACGGAATCTGCTGCTGATTTTTCTCTTCGGGAAACCTTTCCACGTTTCATGGAGCAGGAGCAGATCATGGTTTTGAAAAAGACAAAAAAGAGCGAGCAGGAGATCGACTTGAAGCCTCTTGTCCTCGCCTATGCATTTTCGAAAGAGGAGTTTGAGCAAAGACCCGGTGTCGGAAGGCTGCCTGAACTCAACCACGAATATGACAGTGAAGAAGAACTTTACTTAAAGCTTGTATCCGGAAGTGTGACCAATATCAAACCAGAACTTGTACTTGAAGCTTACATGAAGAGTCTGGAAGTTCAGATGAAGCCATTTTCGTATCAGGTTCATCGGATCCAGATGTACTTCAAGGAAAGTTAAAGTGGAAATGGAGGAAAAAATGATAAAAAAGCAAGCGGCCATCATCCGAGGGGATGACCTTTATGTATGTGCAGTCTTTGAGGAGCAGAACCTGGATGACGTTATTGTGGATGAGATCGGGGATGACTCGTTAAAGACGGGGGAAATTTATATTTGTAAGGTAAGCCATGTCGTAAAAAATATCAATGCCGCTTTTGTCGAGGTTAAAAAAGGTGTCATGTGTTATCTGTCCTTAAAGGAACCGGGTATAGGAACGGAAAAAATCTGTGCGGGAATGGAGTTTCCGGTTCAGGTAAAAAAGGCGGCGGTTAAGTCGAAGCAGGCGGTTGTTTCACGTAAACTTGAATTTTCCGGCAAATATGCCGTGGTCACGACGATAAACCGGACAAAAAGTATTTCTGCAAAGATCAGATCACCCAAAAAAAGAGCAGAGCTTGAGGAAATCCTTGATGAACTGAAGGAAGAAGAGTTTGGTATCATATTGCGCACAAACTCCGAAGAGGCGGAGAGGGAAGTGATCCTGAATGAGTGCAAAGAACTTCTTTCCGAGGCGGCATCGGTGACGGAAACGGCGAAAAACCGGGTTTGTTTTTCACGGATCTATGATTCTCCGATGGAGTTTGTAAAATTTCTCCGTGACCATAAGGCAGGCGATTTTGACCGCATTATTACCGATGATAACGAATGTTTTCGGATGCTATCAGACAGTTCTTATTTTTCTGGTGAAAATATTGTCTTTTATGAAGACACTTCCTATTCTTTGGACAAACTTCTTGGCATACGTTCAAAGCTCAAAAAAGCGATGACAAAGCATGTCTGGCTAAAAAGCGGCGGCTCCCTCGTGATCGAACCAACCGAGGCGCTTACTGTGATGGATGTGAACACAGAAAAAGCCATTGAGGGAAAACGAAACAGCGAGACTACTTTTTTCAAAATAAATACAGAAGCGGCCAGGGAAGCGGCAAGACAGATCCGCATCCGGAATCTTTCCGGGATCATCCTGATCGATTTTATCGACATGAAGGAAAAGGAGCATGTAACGATGCTGTTACGTGAACTTGAGAATGAGTTCCGGAAAGACCGTGTACGGACTACAGTTGTAGACATAACAAAATTGGGATTGGTAGAGATTACGAGGATGAAGACACGTAAGCCTTTGTCCGCATTTCAAAAAGTGCTTGACTGAAAAAGGATATATGGTATAATAGTTATCATACACCGAAAGATAAATAAGAAATATCGTACATATTAGTATATGTATTTGTGAAAATCCATTGTCTGCATAGCAGAAATGGGATCCATAGAGATCCAACAATCAGACTGTAAGACATACGAACATGTTTATTATAATATGTTCACATGTCTTGGTCTGGTTGTTTTTTTATATAAAAAATATTATAATAACATGAACAGGAGGAAAAAATTATGAACGAGAAAAGATTTGCAATTTTAATTGATGGGGACAATATTTCATCCAAGTATATTGAATGTATCATGGATGAAATGACGAAGTTTGGTGAGAGTACTTACCGGAGGATTTATGGTGATTTCTCCCGCGAGGATAAGAACTCGTGGAAGCATGTACTGCTCAAACATTCAATCATTCCCATGCAGCAATTCCAGAATACAAAAGGGAAAAATTCGACGGACTCTGCCCTGATCATAGACGCAATGGATATTTTGTATTCAAATAACGTCGATGGTTTCTGCCTCGTCTCATCAGACAGCGACTTTACAAGACTTGCCAGCCGTTTGAGGGAGTCAGGTATGGAAGTAATTGGTATGGGCGAGAACAAAACCCCAAAGGCTCTGCGGACAGCTTGTTCACAGTTTGTCACACTGGAAGTATTACTGGCGGAGAAAACCAATGATGAGCAGGGAGAAAAGCCTGAGGAACTTCAAAACAGTTTAAGTGATGAGAAGTCAGCAGACGAAGAAGAAAATGTTGTTTCCAAAGAACGTATATCAGAAGCAATCATAGAGATCATAACATCAAATGAAAATAAGGGGAGAGATACCAGTCTGGGGGAAGTAGGCTCTACTCTTATTAAAAAGTATTCAGATTTTGATGTAAGAAATTATGGATATAGTTCCTTGTCTCGCTTTTTGGAAAAAATTGATACATTTGAATTAGTGCAGAATGAGAAAAGTATTAACGTGATATTAAAGAGAAATGAGGATGAAATTTCAAAGTTCATAATAAAATTAATACAGGATGAAGGAAAGTCAGGAATTGATCTTGGACAACTTGGACAAAAGGTAAGAAATTACGACCCGACTTTTAAATCAAAAAGATTTGGGTACTCTACTTTTCAAAAGTATGTTCAAAGTATTAAGGGGGTAGGGATCGAGGTCGGTGAAAAGAACCAGAAATCTGCCGTTATCAAAGAAGATTAGAAAGATTTGTGTGATGAAAGCAACCGTAGCAGAAGAGCTAGCACAATCCGAAATCTCGACTTCTGCTTGTGATTTTTTAATTTACTATGAAACGTACTGGACATACGTTGCTTGTAAATTAAAAATTACAAGTAGAGGCAGGGTTCAAATTGGCACCGTTGAGCTAATACTTGACAGATATATTGCTTTGTATTATGCTTTAATTACTATAAGGCATGATGTTTTAAATTTAAAACATTGTATTTATATGTTTATTTCTATTTATGCAAGTGAATATTTGTAAACATACAAATACAAAGAATTAAATTTAAACTATTATGTCTGCTCTCAAAAAGTACTGTTTTCATATGGCAGTATCTTGTTTTGGCAGGCTGTTATTATGCCTTTTAGTAAAATTTACTAGGAGGTATTTTTTTATGGAAAACAATGATTTTACTTTTATTCAGGATCAAATTGGTTATAACTTTAAAAACCTGGATTTACTTCAGCAGGCATTTGTGAGGCGCTCTTATTCAAAGGAAAATGGCGGGGAAGACAACGAGACTCTGGAATTTATAGGAGATAAAGTGCTTGATTTCATCGTTGTAAAGTTTCTTGCTGAAGAATACGGTTATTTTCTAAGTGAATGCGATGATTTTGATGAGAACGAAGAATTTGATGAGTTTGTAACAGAATATCATGAAAACAAACTAACGGAAATCAAAAAGAAATTAGTTCAGAAAAAAACGCTGGCACACAGAATCGATATGCTTGGTCTTGCCGAATATCTGATCATGGGAAAAGGCGACATCAAAAACCGTGTTTATGAAGAAGACTCTGTAAAGGAAGATTTATTTGAAGCGATTCTAGGTGCAGTAGCATTAGATTCCGAATGGGATATCTCGGAACTTCAAGATGTTGTGGATATCATGCTTTCTCCCGACAGTGAGCTAAGAGAAAACACATCTCCGGATTATGTTGGAATGATACAGGATTGGACTAGCAAAAAGAATGGAACCATCCCATTATACCATTTTGAGAAAATAAGCTATCAATCAACAGAGTACACTCCTTCTAATGGACATAGTCGTGTGCTTACGGCCAATAGAATTGATAAAATAAAATTTGAATGCTTTTTAGAAATTGATGATGATTTATCTGAATTTAGCGGAGTTGGGGATTCCAAGAGCGAAGCGCGAAAAGCTGCCTGCAAAAATGCATATGATTATTTGAAAGAGCATGATCTGATATACTCAATAAAAACAGAAATACCAAACCCAAATAAAGCGGAAGCCATCAATCAGTTAGAAACATTGGCAAGACGCGGATATTTTTCGATTCCTGTTTATAAATTTAATCAGGAATATGATAAAAATGGAAATCCTATTTGGAAATGTAAATGTATTATAAATGAAGAGGAAAGAAGTTTTTTATCAAAATCCTCCTCAAAAAAAGAGGCAAAAAAGTCTTCTGCGTTTAAAATGTTGAAATATATTTTGGAAGATGATGGAATATAAAGTGTATTTACACATTCTTTTGCAATTAGGATCTATAGGAGGAAATCAAGCATGGAAAATAACAGAAAATTATCCGCAAGCTGTATTGTGATTAAAGATAATAATGTTTTAGTGGTTAAACATACATACGGTGCAGCAAAGGGAAAATATTTAATTCCTGGAGGATTTAGTGAAGACATTGAAATGCCACAGATAACTGCTGAAAGAGAAGTATTGGAGGAAACAGGTGTAACGGTTCAAGCGAATGACCTGATAGCTGTAAGATTTACTACTCAGGAAGTTTGGTGTATATTTACTGCGACATATTTAGAAGGTGAGCCTGTCTCTGATAACAGTGAGAACAACGAAGCATTATTTATGCCGATTGATGAATTATTAACATCTGAAAATGTTGTTGATACAACAAAAGAAATTGTAAAAGCAGCATTAGATTTGAATAAATCCGTATTAAGAAAATCAGATTTTATCAACTCAAAGTTTGATAGTAGTACATGGCAGCTGTTTATCTAAATCACAGTTTGATGTTTAGATTTAAGAAAAGCAAGGAATATACCAAAATCCAACAATCAGACTGTAAGACATATGAACAGGAGGAAAAAGTTATGGGTGAAAAAAGATTTGCTCTACTAATTGATGCAGAAAATATTGCAGCGAAACATCTTGAAACTATTTTAAGGGAAGTAACTAATTATGGAAAGGTAATATATCGGAGAGTTTATGGTGACTTTTCTGATACACAAATGAAGACATGGAAAGAAAAAATCCTTAAGCATGCCCTTACATCCATACAGCAGTTTCCATATACAACAGGAAAAATGCGGCAGATATTGCATTAGATATTTTGTATAACAAAGATGTAGACGGTTTTTGTCTTGTTTCTTCTGACAGTGATTTTACAGGACTTGCAATTTATTTACGGGAAGCGGGGAAAGAAGTAATCGGTATTGGAAAAAGTGATGCGTCAAAAACATTTAAGAAAGCATGCTGTTCTGGTTTTGTATCATTGACAGAATCGTCAAAAAAGAAAAAAATAAACAACGACAATAAGGAAATGAAGGAAGAGGAGATTTCTAAATTAATCATAAAGCTGATAAAAAAAGAGGGCGATTCAGGGATTTTTCTTGGGAAGCTTGGCAAGGAAATCAGAAAACATGACCCGAAATTTAACCTTAAACTCAAAGAATATATTCAAAAGAATATTTCAGAAGTAGTGATTGAAATTCGTGAAAAGAACCAAAATTATGCTGTTATGAAAGAAAATAAATAAAATTTGTATCTATAAACAAGAGATGTTATAATATCCTTTATAAACAGTAGAGGAGATTTTTATTATGAACAAAAATGTGAGATTTTTTTTAATATTTTTATTAGTTTTTATAATAACAGGATGCGGAAGAAAAGACGCTAAAGACACGATTGAGTTATTAGTAAAAGGGGAATCAATGGAAGATTTTCTTTTTGAGGGAGAAAAGGTTTTAATTGACAAGGAGACAACTGTCATTTCAAGATATGATATTATAGTCTTTGTTCCAGATGGGAAGGCAACAAAGTTTAGAGATGCTTCAAGGCAGGAATATTATATAAAGAGAGTTTATGGTTTGCCAGGAGACACGATTCAGATTAAAGGTAATGATATTTTTATTAATGGAGAAAATTTCCAAGATGGATATGCCAAAAATATGATGGATGATTCTGGCATTGCAAAAAGACCACTGAAATTAGCAAATGATGAATATTTTGTGCTGGGTGACAATAGAGAGGTTAGCCTTGATAGCAGAGATTCAGATTTAGGTCCAATAAAAAAAGAACAGATAATAGGACAGCTTATTGCTCGATGGGACGAACAGGAGTCTGAATGGGTTGATTTGGTGGAAACCAAAGAGTAAGAATATAAAAATACACTACAAGACTAAAATGTTGAAGCTGGATTTTACAGCTTTGCAGTATTTCATAGAAAATGCTTTTCAGAGCATGGGTTATAAATGCGCCGGTATGAGACGCATGTATTTGATGCGTCCATACCGTTGCGTATTTATTGAGCGCAAGCGCCCATGCGGCGAAAAACATTTTCTATGAAATACGGAACCTGTAAAAAACACACCTGTAACCTCACCATCCACAAAAACAGTTGACAATCCCCGGAACCCATGATATATTATAGAGGTATGCCGCACAACGAGGTATAGTTCTGCCCATTTTTCGGCTTTCAAAGCGGAATTTCATAATGAGGCAGGCACCGTAGTTGGCGAGTAAAATGATTAGGAGGTGCTATATGTACGCAATTATAGCAACCGGTGGTAAACAGTATAAAGTAGAGGAAGGCGACGTAATCAAAGTTGAGAAGCTTGGTGTAGAAGCTGGTGAGACAGTTACATTCGATCAGGTTCTCGTTGTCAGTGACGGGGAGACGAAAGTTGGTACTCCTACCGTAGCAGGTGCTTCCGTAACAGCGACAGTTGTTGCCGAAGGAAAAGCTAAAAAGGTTATTGTTTACAGATATAAGAGAAAAACCGGCTACCATAAGAAGAATGGTCACAGACAGCCATTTACGCAGGTTAAGATCGACAAGATCAACGCTTAGAGTTCCTGATAAAAGCGCTGTATTTGATTTCAGGTCGATACTTGCTTGCAGGGAGGTGTGTTCATGATTCGGATCCGTGTTAAGAAATCGGATAGTGGAAGTATTATCGGTTTTTTTGTTTCTGGTCATGCCGGATTTGCACAATCTGGTACGGATGTGGTTTGTGCAGGTGTTTCTGCATTGGTGATCAACTGTATCAATTCAGTTGAGAAGTTTTCCGATACCCGGTTTGATCTGGTACAGAACGAGCAGGATGGAATGATTGATTTTACCTGTAAGGAACCTTTGGATGATAAAGCGGTACTGCTTATGAAATCCTTGTTCCTGGGAGTACAGGAGATTCAGGACACATATGGAAATGATTATGTTACATTTGATTAATTTTTGTTAGGAGGGAAATGTCATGATGAAAATGAACCTTCAGTTATTTGCTCACAAAAAAGGAATGGGTTCTTCAAAGAATGGACGTGATTCCGAGTCGAAGAGATTAGGGGCGAAAAGAGCAGACGGACAGTTCGTTTTAGCTGGTAACATCCTTTACAGACAGCGTGGTACGAAGATTCATCCGGGTACAAACGTTGGAAAAGGTGGAGATGATACATTGTATGCACTGGTTGACGGTGTTCTTCGTTTCGAGAGAAAGGGAAGAGACAAAAAACAGGCCAGCGTATATCCAGTTGAAACAGAATAATTTATGTAACTGCAGGGCCTTGGCTAAGGCGGTTATGATTTCTGAATGATTTAGGGCTGTCAGGTTTTTGACAGCCCTTTTCTACCATATAAGGAGGCAGGCATGTTTGCAGATCAGGCAAAAATATATATCCGTTCGGGAAAAGGCGGAGACGGACATGTTAGTTTCCGGCGGGAGCTTTATGTACCGGCAGGAGGTCCTGACGGTGGCGACGGCGGAAAAGGCGGAGATCTGATTTTTGAAGTGGATCCCGGGATCAATACATTAAATGAATTTCGCCATATTCGAAAATACTGTGCAGAAGACGGGGAACCGGGTGGAAAAAAACGCTGTCACGGAAAAGACGGCAAAGACCTTGTCGTAAAGGTTCCGGCGGGGACGATCGTGAAAGAGGCCTCCTCCGGACAGGTCATTACAGACATGTCCTATGAAAACACGAGAGAGGTCATATTAAAAGGTGGACGCGGTGGAAAGGGAAACCAGCACTATGCGACGCCTACGATGCAGGTGCCCAAATATGCCCAGCCGGGAAAGCCGGCGATGGAACTTGAGGTGTTACTTGAACTTAAGACGATTGCGGATGTAGGACTTGTTGGCTTTCCAAACGTCGGGAAATCTACCTTTTTATCCAGAGTGACCAATGCCAGGCCAAAGATTGCAAACTATCACTTCACGACACTGAACCCGAATCTGGGAGTCGTTGATCTGGAAGGAACCGATGGTTTTGTGATCGCAGATATCCCGGGGCTGATCGAAGGGGCTTCGGATGGGATCGGACTCGGGCATCAGTTTTTGAAGCATATTGAGCGGACAAGAGTAATTGTCCATATGGTGGATGCCGCATCCACAGAAGGAAGAGATCCCATTCAGGATATTAATGTGATCAATGGGGAATTACGGGCATACAGTGAGGAAGTTGCTTCCAGGCCGCAGGTCATCGCTGCCAATAAGACGGATTGCTTTTACGGAGACGAAGAGGAGACGGTGATCACTCTTTTACGGGAAGAATTTGAACCTCAGGGGATTCAGGTATTTCCGATATCGGCTGTCACAGGAAGCGGTGTCAAAGAGCTTTTATATTATATTAAGAAAATGCTCGATGAAATGAAGGACGAAAAAGTTGTATTTGAGAAAGAATACCTGATCCAGGAGCCTGATTTTCAGAATGAGCCTTTTCAGGTATTTAAGGATGAAGATGGTATCTTTAAGATCGAGGGACCGAGAGTTGAGCGGATGCTCGGTTATACGAACCTTGATTCAGAAAAGGGATTTGAATTTTTCCAGAATTTCCTAAAAAATAATGGGATGCTTGAGGAGTTAGAAGCCCTTGGAATCGAGGACGGAGATACGGTTCAGATTTATGGATGGAGTTTTGAATATTTCCGTTAATGGATTTTTTTATCCGGCAGACAGTGAAATAGCACCATACACTTATATATTAGGAGATTAGCATGACAAGTAAAGAAAGAGCACATTTAAAAGGACTGGCGATGAACATTAACCCGATATTTCAGATTGGGAAATCCTCAGTCACACCCGAAATCACAACAGCGGTCGATGAGGCACTGGAGGCAAGGGAACTGATTAAGATCCATGTGTTAAAAAATTGTTTTGACGATCCGCGTGGAATCGCAGAAATGCTGGCGGAGCGAACCCATTCTGAGGTGGTTCAGGTGATCGGCAAAAAGATTGTTTTATACCGGAAGTCCAAGGACAAAAAAACAGAGAGGATCTGAGCATGTTGAAAACAGGCATAATGGGAGGAACATTTAATCCAATCCACAATGTCCATTTGATCATGGCAGAAGAGGCCAGAAAGCAATTTGATCTGGATGAGATTTGGTTCATGCCCTCAAAAAATCCACCTCACAAAGAAAAACATGAACTTGCATCGGATGATCACCGTAGACGGATGATCGAACATTCGATACAGGATAATCCGTATTTTAAGTTTTCCGGAGTCGAGCTGGAACGGGAAGGGATTACTTATACGAAAGACACTTTGGCAGAGCTCAGGCAGGAATATCCGGAAAACGATTTTTATTTTATCATGGGAGGAGATTCACTGGTGACCATGGATAAATGGAACCGGCCGGATCTCATTTTTCAGAACTGTCATATCCTTGTGGCAAACCGGGATCAGACAGATAATGTTAAAATTCAGGAGTGGATTCGTTTTTATGAACAAAAATATGAGGGGGCACAGATTTCGGAAATCGTTATGCCTTCCATCTCCATCTCCTCTGAAATGATACGGAAAAAGCTGGCGGCCGACCGGGGTATTTCTGATTATTGTCCACCCGTCGTGGCGGCATATATTAAGTGCAATAACTTATATGGATTTGAGGGAAATCTCTTTGAAAAGAAGCCTTCTGACATGCAGATCATGAATTCTCTTTCCGCGTGTCTAAAGCCAAAACGTCTGCTTCATACGTTGGGAGTTGCGGTAACGGCGGCAAATATGGCTGCCATACATGGCTGTGATCCGATGGATGCTTACCGGGCAGGTCTTCTTCACGATTGTGCGAAATATCTCACGGGAGAGGAGCAGATTGAACAGTGTCAGGAACATGGAATCCCCCTGACGCAGATCGAAGTGGAAAATCCTGTACTGATCCATGGAAAGCTCGGCGCCTTTTTTGCCCGGACAAGATATCAGGTTGACGATAAAGAAATCTTATCGGCGATCACCTATCACACGACGGGACGTCCGGGGATGTCTCTTTTAGAAAAAATCTTGTATCTGGCAGATTATATGGAGCCGGGAAGAAACATGAAATGTAAACCATATTCTCTCAAAAAGATCCGAAAGGCTTGTTTTTCTGATTTGGACAAGGCGCTTTTTATGGTTTTAGAAAATAGTGTCTGTTATTTGGAAAAATCAGGAAAACCAGTAGATAAACAGACAGAAGAAACTTATGAATATTATAAAGAAAAATAGTAGAGGAGGAATATATGCTGGATTCAAAAGAAATGGCAAAAGTGGCATATGATGCCCTTGATGAAAAATTGGGAAAAGACATTCGAATTATTAAAATCGATGAGGTATCGGTTATTGCAGATTACCTGATCATAGCAAATGGACAAAATAGTCTGCAGATTGGTGCCCTTACGGATAATGTGGAGATGAGGATGGCACAAAATGGGGTTGAGAGTAAACGGATTGAGGGGAACAAAAAATCCACCTGGATCCTGATGGATTATGGTGATGTGATCGTTCATGTATTCTCACCCGAAGACAGACAGTTTTATGATCTGGAGAGGATCTGGCGGGATGGAAAGACGGTTGAGAGGGAAGAACTGAGCTAAAAAGAAGAGCCTCAAAACCGGAGGTGGCCACGGATGCCTATTTCATTTCGAAACTTTTCGCAGGCTTGCCTGTGTTTGTTTCGAAATGAAGTAGGCATCCGTGGCCACCATTTGGTTTGGCTTTCTTTGTAAGCCAGTTGTGTAAGATATTGTTTTCGGGATATCAAACTTCGAAATTTTAAGGTTCAAATTAACGCTGCTGTTCTTACATCAGGCGGAAGAGTCCGACCACAGTACCAAGGATGATAACTTCATCGACATAAATCGGATCCATGGTATCATTTTCCGGCTGGAGACGATATCTCCCGTCTTCTTTGTAATAGGTTTTTACCGTTGCCGAATCATCCACAAGTGCTACGACGACGTCGCCGTTTTTGGCAGTAGGGCTCTGGCGTACGATCACCTTATCGCCATCGTAGATCCCGATATTGATCATACTTTCTCCCCGTACATTCAGGATAAATAAGTCACCTGCCGGAAGTTCATCAGCAAGGAGTGGAAAATATCCACTTATATTTTCTTCTGCGAAAATCGGCTGTCCTGCTGCCACAGTTCCTACGATCGGAATATTCCTCATTTCTTTACGGGTCAGATTGAAGTTGTCGTCTACGATTTCGATTGCACGCGGTTTGGTTGGATCCCTGCGGATATATCCATTTTTCTCAAGTGTCTCAAGATGTGAGTGTACGGATGACGTCGACTTGAGATTAACCGCCTTACATATTTCTCTCACAGCAGGCGGATAGCCCTTTGCGAGGATCTGTTCCTTTATATACTCTAAGATTTCACTTTGTTTGGCAGAAATTCGACCATTTCCCATATCTGGTTACCTCCTGGATTATATTTATGCAAACAACTGTTTGTATTTATAATATACCACACATTCCCCACCTTGTCAAACGTTTGTTCTGATTTTTTTAAATTTTCTCTGCCTCATAAGATGTCGACTAAATTTCCCCAACAGCCAGTGTACTAAAAATGCGCTAGTTGAAAAACAGTGTTTCCCATATACGGAACTAATAAAATAAGATTCTTCTTTTGCAAAACTAGCATTTGGTAAACTTTGTTTAAAATTTAGTGGACAAAATTTGGGGATATGGTTATAATTATGAAGGAAAGCTTTTTGAGATAGGAGAGATAAACAAATGAGTGAGGAAAATCAGGAAAAATTTTTACAAAAATTAAAGAATGACAAAAAATTCCGATTTGAATTTATTATAGGTATCTGGTCCGGTGTCATCTCGTTGATGCTTGTAGTGGCACTTGTTTTTGTTACAAAGTATTTCATATTGAATAATAACAGCATTGAAAGTGATGATGTTGTCGAAGAAACACCTGTGACTACTACCGCTCAGGCGGTTACTGTCAGGGAGACAGATCCTCCTTATGACAATGCGATCATAAATGGAAATGAGGAAGATTTTGAAGATGAGGATGACGAGAGTGGACTTAAGTCGGCAAAAAAAGCATATGCTACTACGGTGGTAAATGTGAGAAGCGAAGCTTCTTTGACTGCCTCTGTGATCGGGAAACTCCAAAAAGGTCAGGAAGTAACGATCGTAGAATATGACGAAGAATGGACAAAGATTTCATACAACACAACAGAAGGATATGTGAGTACGATCTATCTGAGTACGCATAAGCCGGAAAAAGAGCCGGTTGTTTCTTCTGCCCCGGTTAAGGCTACGCCGAAACCAACAAAGACGCCAAAACCGACAAAGACACCAAAACCGACGAAGACGCAAAAACCGCGTAAGACGCCAAAACCGACGAAGGAACCACAGACGGTAACGGAGCCGCCCGAACCGGTAACGACACAACCGCCGGCTACAGAACCGCCAAAGACGCCACAGCCGACGCCTGAACCGCCGAAGACACCGCAGCCGACACCAGAACCGCCGCAGCAGACCGAGTCATCGGAGCAGACGGTGTCCTGACGGGAAATGCGATAGAAGCCGGAGCAAGAGCATCAAAAGATGATAATGTGAATGGAGATAAATACGATGGAAGAGCAGCTTACACCGATGATGCAGAAATATCTGGAAACAAAAGAGGAATACAAGGACTGCATTTTGTTTTACCGTCTGGGAGATTTTTATGAGATGTTCTTTGAAGATGCCAAATGCGTCTCGAAGGAACTCGAACTTACTCTCACCGGAAAAAGCTGCGGATTAAAAGAGAGGGCACCCATGTGTGGTGTCCCCTTTCATTCTGCGGAGGGCTATATTACCAGACTTGTATCAAAAGGGTACAAGGTGGCGATCTGTGAACAGGTGGAGGATCCCAAACTTGCCAAAGGTCTTGTAAAGAGAGAGGTCATCCGGGTGGTGACGCCCGGGACAAACTGCAATCTCGACGCGCTGGATGAGAGCAAAAATAATTACCTGATGGGGATCGTTTCCTCCGGGGACTGCTTTGGTATATCTGCGGTGGATGTGACGACAGGGGAATATCTGCTGACGGAAGTAGATACACCCGGAAAATTGTTAGATGAAATCAATAAATTCATGCCTTCTGAAATCATATGCAACGATGCATTCTACATATGTGGTATAGATGTCGAGGAGTTAAAGGGGCGGCTTGGCATATCGATCTCTGCTCTTGCCCCTCATTATTTTGATGAAGAGATGTGTAAGAAAGCGCTCTGTCGTCATTTTAGCATTGCTTCACTGGATGGGATGGGGCTTTCGGAGTTTTCGATCGGAGTCCTCGCTGCCGGGGCAGTTATGGAGTATCTTGTGGAGACGCAGAAAAATTCACTGGCACATATTTTGTCACTGGTTCCCTATTATTCGGGAAAATATATGCTCCTTGACCGGAATACAAGACGGAATCTGGAACTTGTCGAAACTCTGCGCGAAAAACAAAAACGCGGTTCACTGCTCTGGGTACTCGACCGGACAAAGACGGCTATGGGCGCGAGAAAACTCAGGAGCAGCATCGAGCAGCCACTGATCAATAAAGAAGAAATCATAAAAAGATATGATGCCATCGACGAACTGAACCAGAATATGATCACGAGAGAGGAACTGCGGGAATATTTGAATCCGATTTATGATCTGGAGCGGCTTCTTAGTAAAATCAGTTATAAGTCTGCGAATCCAAGAGATCTGATTGCTCTTTTAAGTTCTCTTGAGATGCTTCCCCATATTTTATTTCTCTGCAAAAATTTTGAGAGCGTCTTTTTTCATGAATTAAGTGAAGAACTCGATCCGCTTGAAGACCTCTGCGAACTCATTTCCTCTGCAATCCAGGAAGAGCCGCCGCTCGCCCTCCACGATGGCGGGATCATAAAAGAGGGATACCATGAACAGGTCGATAAACTCAGAACGGCAAAATCGGAGGGAAAGACATGGCTTGCCTCTCTGGAGTCCGAAGAGCGTGAAAAAACGGGGATAAAAAACCTTAAAGTGAAGTTCAACCGGGTATTTGGATATTATCTGGAAGTGACAAATTCGTATAAAGCGCTTGTACCTGAGAATTGGATGCGCAAGCAGACACTGGCGAATTCCGAGCGTTACACGACAGAAAAATTAAAGGAACTCGAAGACATTGTATTAGGCGCAGAGGACAAGCTGTATAATCTCGAATATCAGCTGTTTTGTGAGATACGCGACCATATTTTTACCCAGGTGGACCGGATCCAGCGGACGGCAAAAGCGATCGCCATGATCGATATGATCACGTCACTTGCTTATGTGGCAGAGAAAAATAATTATGTAAGGCCATCTTTAAATGAGCGCGGTGTATTAAATATCAAAGATGGGCGGCATCCGGTTATTGAGCAGATGATCGACCACGATATGTTTATCGCCAATGATACCTATCTGGATGAAGAATCCCATCGACTGATGATCATTACAGGACCGAATATGGCCGGAAAATCTACATATATGCGCCAGACAGCGCTGATCGTACTGATGGCACAGATTGGCTCTTTTGTTCCGGCCTCGTCTGCGGATATCTCGCTGTCAGACCGGATCTTTACCCGTGTCGGCGCTTCTGACGACCTTGCCAGTGGGCAGAGTACCTTTATGGTAGAGATGACTGAGGTGGCTAATATTCTTCATAATGCCACGAAAAACAGCCTGATCATCCTCGATGAGATCGGGAGGGGAACTTCTACTTTTGACGGTCTCAGCATCGCATGGGCGGTCGTTGAACACATTGTGGAAAAGAAAAATATCGGTGCAAAGACACTTTTTGCGACTCATTATCATGAACTCACAGAACTTGAAGGGAAGTTAGAAGGGGTGAAGAACTGCTGTATTGCGGTGAAAGAAGATGGAGAAGATATCGTCTTTTTAAGAAAGATCGTAAAGGGCGGTGCAGATAAAAGTTATGGAATCCAGGTGGCGAAGCTGGCAGGAGTACCGGAAAGTGTTCTCGAGAGAGCCCATGAGATCGCCGGGCAGCTTGAAAGCGGCGACATCAATACGGTGGTGTCGATGGATCCTGTCGCAGGACGCGCTCCCGACCGTGAAGAAAGAAAAAGGGGTGAGATGGGAGAAATGGCACAGCTCTCGATTTTTGACGCCGTTACTTCCTTTAGTTATGAAGACATCCTGTTTGAACTCAGGGATATCGACTTATCGCATGTCACGCCGATGGATGCCATGAACCTTGTGTACAAGTGGCAGAATAAATTGAAGGATAAATGGTAGGAGGGGCTATGATGATTCATCTTTTAGACCAGAATACGATTGATAAAATAGCAGCAGGTGAGGTGATCGAACGGCCTGCTGCTGTTGTAAAAGAACTCGTGGAAAATTCGATCGATTCAGGGGCGACAGCCATTACGATCGAGATCAAGCAGGGAGGCATCACGTTTATCCGTATCACGGACAATGGCTGTGGCATCCGCAAGGAGGAAATCCCCCTTGCGTTTAAACGTCATGCGACCAGTAAGATTTCTACGATCGAGGATCTGCTCAGTGTGCGTAGTCTTGGATTTCGCGGAGAGGCACTCTCGAGCATCGCCGCTGTGTCCCAGACCGAACTAGTCACAAAGGATGCGGATTCAGTTATTGGGTGCCGCTATGAAATCCATGGCGGGAAGGAGATTGCAAACGAAGAGATTGGCTGCCCGGACGGGACGACATTTATCGTAAGAAATCTTTTTTACAACACACCTGCGAGAGCCAAATTTTTAAAGACGAAAACGACAGAGGGCGGATACATCAGTGATATCGTCCTTCACTTTACGCTTTCACATCCGGATATCCGTTTTAAATTTATATGGGACGGACGGACGAAGATCCAGACCTCCGGAAATGGAAATGTAAAAGATAACATATATAATCAGTTCGGGCCGGATATCACGAAAGTGCTTCTCCCGGTCGATGTGGAGAAAAACGGGATGAGGCTGACCGGTTTTATCGGTAAGCCGGAGCTTTCCAGAGGCACACGTACATTTATGAATTATTATATCAACGGAAGGTATATAAAAAGTCCTGTCATACAAAAGGCGATTGAGAATGCCTATCACGGATTTACAATGACAAGCCGTTTTCCTTTTACAACATTGTTTCTCTCGATCGACAGCTCCTGTCTGGATGTCAATGTTCATCCGACGAAGATGGAAGTGCGGTTTACCAATCAGGAGGAAGTGTTCGACCTGTTTTGTACGGAACTTCATGAAATCCTCAAACAGGCGACCCTCATACCAAAGGTTTCACTGGGGAAGGAAGAAAAGAAGCCCTCGGTAAAGCAGATGCCGGAGAGAAAAGAGCCGCCGCAAAAGATGCCGGAACCATTTGAGACAGAAAGGCTCAGGCAGATTTCCCCGGCTGATGTGAAACAGAAAGAACAGACAGAAGGAAAGAGAGAGACTGTTCCGGATACTAAAAAGCAGGAAAAGACAGAAAAAGTACCAGTAAACTACGAACAGCAGTCTTTGTTTCGTGAAGAGTTTTTGCGGGAGGAAGAAAAGGTTCGTTTTCGCCTGATCGGGCAGGTGTTTGGAACTTATTGGATGATCGAATACGGGGACGAAATGCTGGTCATCGATCAGCATGCGGCCCATGAAAAGGTATTGTATGAACAGATCATGGAGGAATTGCGAAATGGTCAGGTATACAGCCAGAATCTCGTGACGCCTGTTATACTGACGCTTACCCACCGGGAAAAGGAGGTTTTGGAAATCTATCAGGGATCGTTTGAAAAGCTTGGATTTGAGATCGAGGAATTTGGCGGAGATGAGTACGCAGTGAAGGCCGTTCCGTCCCATTTTCTTCATCTTGCCTCCAGAGAGCTGTTTTACAGTCTTCTGGATGAACTGTTAGAAAATCCTCAGGCTGCCAGATCCGGCAAAGAAAATGAGAGGATCACGGATCGCTGTGCGACCATCGCGTGTAAGGCGGCAGTGAAGGGAAATCAGACTTTATCATTTGCGGAAGCAGAGAAACTGATCGGCAGGATGCTGCAGGCAAAAGAGCCGTATCATTGTCCGCACGGAAGGCCGACAACGATCTCGATGACAAAAAAAGAGTTTGAGAAAAAGTTTAAAAGGATTGTTTAACTATGAAAAAACCACTGATCATTCTTACCGGTCCTACGGCCGTTGGGAAGACTGCTGCCTCAGTCCGGCTCGCAAAGGCAGTGAACGGGGAGATCATTTCTGCGGACTCAATGCAGATCTACCGGTATATGAATATTGGTACCGCTAAGATCACGCCGGAGGAAATGATGGGGATCCGGCATTATCTGGTGGATGAGATCACACCCGATACCCCCTTTCACGTTTATGAATTTAAGAAAATGGCAGAGCGTGCCATGGATGAAATCTGGAAAAAGGGGAAGATTCCTATTATTGCAGGGGGAACCGGCTTTTATATACAGGCGCTCTTATATGACGTCGACTTTCAGGAGGAGAAAGAGGGAAGTGCATTCCGTCATGAGTTAGAACATCTAGCAGAAGAAAAGGGAGCGCTGTATCTTCATGAAAAGCTCCGGGAAGCAGACCCTGCGTCTGCGGAGGCGATCCATCCGAACAATAAAAAGCGGGTCATCCGTGCGCTGGAATATTTTCATGAGACCGGAAGGCCGATTTCTGCCCACAATGCAGAACAGCGCCAAAAGGAATCGCCGTATGATTTTCTTTATATCGTCCTTACAATGGACCGGAGGAAATTATATGAAAGGATTGATCAGCGGGTGGATAAAATGGTTACAGAAGGGTTGTTTGAGGAGGCAGAAGAGCTCATAAACCGAGGCTATACCAAAGATCTGGTTTCCATGCAGGCCATCGGTTATAAAGAATTATTTGATTATTTTGAAGGCACGATATCAAAAGAAGATGCGATTGAACAGATCAAAAAAGACACAAGGCATTTTGCAAAGCGTCAGCTCACCTGGTTTCGCCGGGAGAAAGAGGTTTTGTTTTTGGATAAGGAACCGTTTGGGACAGAGGAGCTTCTCGTGGAAGAAATCCTCCGTATGGCACAAGAGAGAGGGATAATAAGACGATGATCGATCATGAAATTTTGTATAGGATGTATGAGAAGAGTGGAATCAGTAAGGAAGTACTGGATTATGCAGACAAGATTTGCAGTTCCTTGGAGGATCGTTTTCATCAGATCGACCAGGTATCGGAATATAACCAGCTGAAGGTGCTGCAGGCATTCCAAAAAAACCGCGTGAGCGCAGAGCACATGAATGGAACGACCGGATACGGATACAATGATGATGGAAGGGATATACTGGAAAAGGTGTATGCTGATATTTTCCGGTGTGAGGACGCGCTTGTGCGCTCCCAGATCACCTGTGGGACACATGCCCTTACAATCGCGCTGTCAGCGGTCTTAAGGCCGGGAGATGAACTGTTGTCACCCGTCGGAAAGCCCTATGACACACTGGAGGGGATCATTGGCATCCATGGGAAAAGTGAGCCGGGTTCTTTGAAAGAATTTGGCGTGACATATGCCCAGGTGGATTTAAAAGAGGATAGCAGTTTTGATTTCGAGAGCATCCAAAGGGCGATCAAACCGCAGACAAAGCTGGTCACGATACAGCGTTCGAAGGGCTATGCCATGAGAAAGACCTTGTCGGTCGCACAGATCGGGGAATTGATCCGTTTTGTAAAAAAATGTAAGCCAGATGTGATCTGTATGGTAGATAACTGCTATGGAGAATTTGTCGATATCAAAGAGCCATCGGAGGCTGGAGCTGATCTCGTTGTCGGGTCTCTCATTAAAAATCCGGGGGGCGGGATCGCTCCGATGGGCGGTTATATCGCCGGGAGAAAGGATTTGATCGAACTGGCGGCAAACCGGCTGACTGCACCGGGGCTTGGAAAAGAAGTGGGCGCTTCTCTTGGGGTGAATCCGTCGTTTTACCAGGGGCTCTTTTTTGCCCCGACGGTAGCGGCATCTGCGCTTAAGTCAGCGATTTTTGCAGCAGAATTATATGAAGGGCTTGGTTTTGTGACAAGTCCGTCGGCAGGAGAGGCGCGAAATGATATCATACAGGCGGTCGCACTTGGTTCTCCGGAACGGATCATCGCTTTTTGCAAGGGGATACAGGCCGGGGCTCCGGTAGACAGTTATGTGGCGCCAGAGCCATATGCGATGCCGGGATATCACAGCGACGTCATTATGGCGGCGGGAAATTTTATCCAGGGTTCCTCGATCGAACTGAGTGCCGACGCCCCGATCGAACCTCCGTACAGCGTATATTTTCAGGGAGGACTTACCTGGCAGCATGGGAAATATGGGATTTTAATGTCATTGCAGAAAATGGTTGATGAAAAATTAGTCGAATTATCGTGAAGAAAGACGAAAAGTAACAGAAAAAACTTTCGTTAAATATATACTTTTCTGAAAAATTATGGTAGAATGGCTATGTATGATTGGTATTGGTAGGGACAAGGAGTAAATATGGACCCAAAATTTTATACAATGAAGGAACTTCCGGAGTCGGAACGCCCCTACGAGAAACTTGAAAAGAATGGGGTGGAAAGTCTCTCCGATGCAGAACTGATCGCTGTCCTGATCCGGAATGGCAGCCCGCACAAGACAAGTGTCGGACTTGCCACCGAGGTTTTAAATCTCCATCCGGTCTACAAGGGACTGATGGGGCTGCACTATTTGTCAGATAAGGAACTGCAGCGGGTTGATGGGATCGGCAAGGTAAAGGCTGCACAGCTTCTATGTGCCGCTGAGATTTCAAACCGTATGACCAGACAGAGAAAGCCGGACAATGAACGCTTTGATTCCCCGGGGACAGTGGCTGGTTATTTCATGGAGGAAATGAGGACAAAGGAAAACGAGAACACGATCGTGGTCTTTTTGGACAACCGCTGCCGGCTGATCCGGCATGAGGTGTTGTTTGTCGGTTCTGTTTCTGCCAGTATGGCAAATCCGAGGGAAATTCTGAAGAGGGCGCTGCAGTATGATGCATCGTGCCTGATTCTTTTACATAATCATCCAAGTGGTGATCCAACGCCGAGCAGCGCGGATATTGCGCTATCGGAACGGATGAAAGCGGCGGGGGAGCTGATCGGTATCCGTTTTCTGGATCATATTATTCTTGGTGATTGTCAGTATGTCAGCCTGAAACAGAGAGGACACATATGAGAATATATTGTTAGAGAGGATGAACAAGATGCTGGGAAAAGCAATAGGTATTGATTTTGGTACAAGTTCGATCAAAATTTATAAAAATGGAGAAGGCGTCATCTTAAACCAGAAGAGCGTGATCGCGATTTATAAAAAGAACCATGTTTTTGCGGTGGGTGACGAGGCTTTTGAGATGTATGAAAAAGCACCGGAAAATCTGGATGTATCATATCCGATCAAAAACGGTGTCATTGCAGATATCGGAAACATGCAGTCTCTGATCGATTACTTTTTTACAGAACTGAACGGAAAGAAGAGGTTTAAAGGCGCAGAATATTATATTGCTGTGCCAACGGATATTACAGAGGTAGAAAAAAGAGCGTATTTTGATCTGATCGCCAACACCAATTTAAAATCAAAGAAGATCCATGTCGTTGAGAAGCCGATCGCAGATGCGCTTGGCATGAACCTTGATATCACGAAATCTACAGGAACACTTGTCGTGGATATCGGTGCAAATACAGCGGAGATCTCCGTACTTTCTCTGGGCGGTATCGTTCTAAGCCGGCTCATTCCGGTGGGTGGAAACCGCTTCGACGAGGCGATCATCAATAAAATTAAAAAGGATATGAATTTTGTCATCGGAGAAAAGAGTGCGGAGCAGATCAAAAAGAACATTGCTTCTGCCTATGTTACCGATGATACCATGGATATCTGCGGCCGAAATCTCGTGACCGGGCTTCCGAGTGAGATCACGGTAACTGCTTCGGATATTCACGATGCGCTCGGTGAATTGTTCCAGAGTATCGTAGACTCTATCAAGATCATACTTGAGAGGACACCACCGGAAATTTCATCGGATATATATAAGTCCGGTCTGTATCTGACAGGTGGTTCCAGCCGGATCAATGATCTTGGCCGGTTCATCTATGAGGAACTTGGCCTGAAGGTGAATCTGTGCGAAGAGCCGGAGAATACCGTTATCATGGGGCTGGGGGCAGTGATTGAGGATCCGGAGCTTGCCAAGCTTGCGATTTGATCCTGTTTTTTGAAAGGATAACGAGATCATGAAGAAAAAACATAGAAGAAGAGGGCCTTCGATCCATCCGAAATATATATATATATTCCTTAGTATCCTTTGTGCTGTGTTAGTGGTACTCAGTTTTAAATTCTCGGATAAATTTCTTGGATTTAAAACGACGATAGGAGATGTCGTATCACCGATGCAGAGCGGGATCAATACGGTAGGAAAATTTATTTCCGATAAAAAAGAACTGCTTACATCGAAAGAAAAACTGATCAAAGAAAATCAGACGTTAAAGGAGCGGATCGATGCGCTCAGTTATGACAATAAAGTGCTCGCCGGTGAAAATAAAGATTTGGATAATTACAGGGAACTTTACAAACTGGATGAGAAATATCCGGATTATCCAAAGGTGGGAGCTACGGTGATCGGCAGAGACGGAAATAACTGGTTTAACCTGTTTACGATCGATAAGGGAAAGGAAGACGGCGTGGACGTGGATATGAACGTTATCGCCGGAAACGGTCTTGTGGGAATCGTTTCGGAAGCCGGAAACCATTATGCGAAGGTGCGCAGCATCATTGACGACAAGAGCAACGTGAGCTCTATGTTTGAAAATACAGGAGAAACCTGTATGGTGAAGGGAAATATGCAGAGCATTTACAAGGGAAATATTGATGTTACCATGATAAGCAATACGGCAGAGGCAAAAGATGGTGATGCCGTAGTTACGTCCCGGATCAGTGATAAATTCCTTCCGGGGCTTTTAGTCGGTTATATATCTGACATCAAGGAGGAGACGGACGGACTTTCCAAGACGGCAAATCTCACGCCGGTCGTCTCGTTTGATAAACTTGAAACCGTACTGGTCATAACGACGCTGAAAGATTCTTCAGAGATTGAGGACATAAAGAACTATGATTAAAAGACGCATTTCCACGATTATAATGATCCTGATCGGATTCTTACTTCAGACCACAGTGTTCCATGCTTTTAAACTGGCTGATGTGGTGCCGAATATATTGCTCATACTTACTGTATGCTATGCCTATATGAGGGGAAGGACTTCCGGCCTGCTCACTGGTTTTTTTTGTGGATTTCTTCTGGATATGGTATTTGGGACTGTCATCGGTCTTTACGCGTTTATTTTTATGTCGATTGGTTTTGTGTGCGGCCATTGCCAGAAAGTCTATTTTACAGACAATTACATACTTCCGTGTGTGCTCGTTGGAATCAGCGATTTTGTTTATGGCGTTTATTACTTTGTCACAGAGTTTCTCGTAAGAGGACGTCTTAATTTCGGGTTCGCCCTGACGGCGAGGATCCTTCCGGAGATGATCTATACGATGATCCTTTCCGTACTTGTATTTCACCTTCTGAATCTGCTGGAGAGATTTCTGGCTGGAAAAAGAGAGGAGGCATAATTTTTGATATCTTCGATACTTGATTATATAAGAACTCTTGTCCGGTCGCGGATTTTTGCGCTGATCGTTATTTATATCGTGTTATTCAGTATTCTGGTAGGGCGATTGTTTTATCTCCAGATCGTCCAGGGAGAGACCTATGATGAAAAGGCAACGATCAAGAATACAAAGGTAAAAACCCTGAAAAGCTCCCGGGGGAAAATTTATGACTGCAACGGAAAACTTCTTGCTTCCAATGAGCAGAGCTATTCCATCACGATCGAGGACACGGGGGAATTAGAGGACAATAAAACGATGAATGAAATGATCTTAAAGTGTATTTCTCTCATCGAAAAGCATGGTGATAAAATATCGGTCGAATTTCCGATTGAAATTGATAAAAAAGGACGTTTTAAATTTAATGTGGACAAAAACGCACAGCTGCGTTTCAAGCGTGAAATCTATTATCTGAAATCCGTGGACGAGCTGTCCGAGGAACAAAAGAAAATGACGGCAGAGGAATGTTTCCGTTACATAAGAACTTCCACAAAGACAAATGCGATCCATTTTTTTGACCCGCCCACAGGCGAGGAGAAAACAGAGGAACAAAAGGCAAAAAAAGAACAGGATTACGACGACCGGACGGCGCTTCAGATCATGGCGATCCGGTATGCGCTCATGATGAACACCTATCAGAAATATGAACCGGTTACGATCAGCTCGGGTGTGTGTGCCGAGACCGTGGCAGCCATCAAGGAAAATACAGCGACTCTGACCGGCGTGGAAGTCAGTGAGGACGCAAAGAGGGTCTATTATGACAGTTATTATTTTTCCCATATCATCGGGTATACAGGATTGATCTCATCCGATACCCTGTCTACGATGAAAGAGAATAACAATAACACATATACGGCTGCTGACCAGATTGGAAAAACAGGGATTGAACGGACCTATGAGGATCAGCTCAAAGGGAAAAAGGGAAGCGAGACGCTGGTCATCGACAGCAGTTCCCGCGTGATCGAGACGAAAGATCATGTGGAGGCCGTGGCCGGGAATGACATTTATCTGACGATTGATTCCGATCTTCAGAAGGCGGCCTATAAACTGACGGAGAAAATGATCGCCGGTGTTCTCATTTCAAAGCTAAATAACAGTAAGAGCGCCGGTTCCAAGGGGAAAAAGGCAGATGACATCCGGGTTCCGATCTATGATGTATACAGTGCAATTCTGGAAAACGGTCTGGTCGATATCACAAAATTCAGCGCGTCGAATGCTTCTTCCCTGGAAAAGGCGGTATACAATAAGTTTACCTCAGAAAAGAAATCGACCATAAAGATGCTGAAACGGCAGCTTTCTTATAATTACAGTGTCCCCGGGGATGAACTCTCTGAGACAACAAAAGAATATATGGATTATATTTATTCCATGCTGCGATCTGACGAAATCATTGCTTCCGATAAGATGGATAAGACTGATGAGACTTATAATAAATATGCAAATGGAAAGATCAGCCTAAGTCGTTTTCTGATCTATGCGATTTCTAATAACTGGCTCAATCTGGACGCTCTGAATGTCGGAGATGATTATTATAGTACTGAGGAAATTTATGCAAAACTGAAAGATTACGTTTTTGAGACTCTCGCCGAAGATACTTCATTTGATAAGAAGGTATACCATACGCTGATCTACAATGACATCATAAGTGGAAGAGAGGTCTGTCTCCTTTTATACGAACAGGGCTATTTGAAAAAAGATAAGGATATGGTCGCAAAACTAAAGACTGGTATGCAAAACCCATTCAGTTTTCTGAAATCCAAGATCCGTTCACTTGAGATCTCACCGGGGGAACTCGGGTTGATGCCATGTGCGGGAGCAGTCATTGTGACAGATCCGAAAACCGGTAAGATCAAGGCCCTTGTATCCTATCCGAGTTATGATAATAATAAATTTGCAAACTCGGTAGATAACGATTATTTTTCAAAGATCAATTCAAACTCTGCCGCACCGCTCTTAAACAGGGCGACACAGCAGAAGATGGCGCCCGGTTCCACTTACAAAATGGTGTCCGGCACAGCAGCGCTTGAGGAGGGGATCATTAATCCTCATTCCACGGTGACGGATAAGGTTGTTTTTGATAAGATCGAATTTCAGCCGCCGAAATGCTGGTCAAAGACGAGTCACGGCACAATCAATGTCTCACAGGCGATTCAGCACTCATGCAACTATTTCTTTTATGAGATGGGCTATCAGCTGAGCGGGCTCACGTCAGGTGTGATAAATAATGAGCAGGGCCTGAAAAAACTGGAGAAGTATGCGGATATTTTTGGGCTGACAGATACTTCCGGCATTGAACTGTCCGAGGCTGAACCAAATGTATCCGATATGGATGCGGTGCGTTCTGCTATTGGACAGGGGACAAACAGTTATACACCGGTACAGTTGGCGCGCTACGTCTCCACGATCGCAAACGGACAAACGTGTTATGATCTCACGCTGGTAGACAGCACCGTCGATGTCAGCAAGGATAAGAAAAAGAACAATAAGGCGAAAGTAAGAAATAAGATCAATATCCAGTCATCCACACTGGATGCCATAAGAACTGGTATGTATATGGTTGTGAATAATGGAAGCCAGAAACCGGTCTTTGAGAGTGTGCCGGTAAAAGTGGCAGGAAAGACCGGAACGGCACAGATCAGTGCAAATGAACCAAACCATGCGCTGTTTGTTTCTTTTGCCCCGTATGAGGCACCTGAGATTGCTGTCACAGTCGTTATTCCGAATGCGTTTACATCGAGCAATGCGGCGTCTCTGGCAAGAGATATTTACCAGTATTATTTTGATGAGGGTTCGAGAAAGAATTTGCTGAAAAACTCTGCGACAAGCCCGGTCAGCAATTCCGGTGGTGTTGCGGATTAAGGGACAAAAACATGTGCGAATGGAGGATAGTATGAAAAGTCCAGTCATTATTAAAGGAACGAAATCAGGAATCATCGTGCATCTGGATGATAAGATGCCTTTTGATGAGCTGAAGAAAAAAGTCTGCGAAAAGTTTAAGACATCATCTGACTTTCTTGGAAATGCCCAGATTGCACTTTCTTTTGAGGGAAGGAAGATGAACGATGAGGAACAGCTTTCTCTGGTAAACTGCATCACGGAAAACTCAGAACTTGATATCGTGTGTGTGATCGATGACAATGCGGAACGGGAAGCATATTTCAGTAAAACGCTGGAAGAGAAATTAATCAGCATGAATTCCAATACCGGACAGTTTTATAAAGGAACGCTTCGGTCAGGACAAGTTCTGGAATTTGAGACAAGTATTGTGATCCTGGGTGATGTGAATGCCGGAGCGCAGGTCGTATCGACTGGAAATGTCATCGTTCTCGGAAAGCTTCTGGGAAATGTCTATGCCGGGGCATCCGGAAACGAAAACTGTTTTGTCGTGGCGCTTATGATGAATCCGACTCAGATCCGTATCGGGGATATCATCGCCAGAAGCCCGGACGAAAAACAAAAAACAGTCAATGAGGCAAAAATCGCATTTTCACAGGATGGAAATATTTATATCGAAACAATGGACCGAAATGTCCTGAATGATATTTCCCTGTAAAAAGATTTGCTTTTTTATGGTCATTCAAGTATTATATAAGGATAGGATAAAAGAAAGGACAGGTAAACAAAACATGAGTGAAGTAATTGTAATCACATCTGGTAAGGGCGGTGTGGGAAAGACGACCACGACTGCAAATGTAGGTACCGGACTGGCAAAAGAAGGTAAGAAAGTAGTATTGATCGATACAGATATCGGACTCCGTAACCTTGATGTTGTCATGGGGCTTGAAAACCGGATCGTATATAATCTTGTTGATGTGATCGAGGGAAACTGCAGGATCAAACAGGCACTGATCAAGGACAAAAGGTATCCGAACCTTTATCTGCTCCCATCAGCGCAGACGCGTGATAAGACGGCAGTATCTCCGGAGCAGATGCAAAAACTCACCGAGGAGCTGAAGGAAGAATTTGATTACATACTGCTTGACTGTCCTGCCGGTATTGAACAGGGATTTCAGAATGCGATCGCCGGGGCGAACCGGGCAATCGTCGTTACAACCCCTGAGGTCTCAGCGGTACGCGATGCAGACCGTATCATCGGGCTTCTTAATGCGAATGAGGTGAAACGGACTGAGCTTGTTGTAAACCGCCTGCGCGCAGATATGGTAAAAAGAGGGGATATGATGTCAAGTGATGATGTGGTAGAGATCCTTGCGATCGATCTGCTTGGTATCGTACCGGATGATGAAAATATCGTTGTTTCAACAAATCAGGGAGAGCCTCTGGTAGGAAGCCGTTCCATGGCCGGACAGGCATATGAAAATATATGCCGTCGCATTATGGGAGAAGATGTTCCCTGGCTGGATCTGTCAAAGGGAACCGGATTTTTCTCAAAGATAAAGAGTAAGTTTAAAAACAATTAAAAGAAAAAGTGGAGGTTGTAACAATCATGGGATTTTCAGATTTTTTCCGAAAAAAATCATCCGGCAATGTTGCTAAGGACCGGCTAAAGCTGGTGCTTGTTTCGGATCGGGCAAACTGTTCCCCCGAACTGATGGAACAGATTAAGAATGATATCATCCATGTACTATCCAAATATGTCGAGATTGACCAGGATGGACTTGATATAAAGATCGAACAAACGGAATCCGAAGGGGATAACGGAACGGTACCGGCATTGTTTGCCAATATCCCGATCGTCAGCATGAAGCAGACAAAATAATCTTAAGTGGTAGTGAAAATTTATGATAAATATAAAAGAAAAGGCACAGCAGTGGCTGGCATCAAAAAGATATAACTGGAAAAATTATGATATTTTGCTTATACTGGTCGTACTCATACTTTCCCTTATAAGCTCATACATGCTGTCTATTCTTGGAGTTGGTTCGTTTCAGCGTCAGTTTACTGCTGTCGTGGCGGGCCTGTTTATTGTCTTTGTTTTTTCACTTCTTGATTATCATACAATATGTATGTATGTGCCAATTTTTTATTTGATAGCGACTGTACTCGTAGCCTGCACCAGATTTTCTCCCATTGGCTCACGGGGAGTGACGGATTCTTACCGTTGGTTGGATTTTAAGGTTTTCATGTTCCAGCCATCGGAAGTTTGTAAGATCGTTGTTATCCTGACACTGGCTACGTTTCTCATGCGCCGAAGGGACAGGCTGCAAAGTTTTAAGACATTTTTTCTTGCCTGTCTGATCGCCGTTGTACCGACTATGTTTATACTGGTGCAGTCCGATCTGTCATCCAGTGTGGTTATTATGGTAGTGCTTGTGATCATGCTGATCTCTTCCGGAATGGGGCGGAAGATTTTCGGGCCTGTAGTGGCTGTTTTAGTGCCGGTCTCGGCATTTTTGATCTGGTATATCCAGCAGCCGTTTCAGATCCTTCTTAAGGACTATCAGCTGGAACGTATCACAGGTTTTTTGAACCCGGAGTCGGAGGCGCTCGGGATCATGTATCAGCAGAATAACTCAGTACTGTCGATCGCCTCTGGAAAACTATATGGGAAGAGACTTTTAGAAGGAGCAGAAGGAAGCCGGAATTATAGCTCCGTTGATGTCACGGAAAGTGACTTCATCTGGACGCCGATCAGTGAGGAATTTGGGTTTATTGGATGCATGGTCATACTGACACTGCTTTCCGTTATTATTATTAAATGCTTTATCGCTGCCAAAAGGGCAAAGGACTATATGGGGATGATGATTGCGATCGGCATCGGTTCTATGTTCTGTTTTCAGATTTTTTTCAATATTGGTGTAGCCACTTCGATTCTGCCAAACACAGGACTGCCGCTGCCATTTTTAAGCAATGGACTCTCGTCCCTTGTAAGTAATATGATGGCGATCGGAATCCTAATCAACATCGGCATACAGCCGAATCGTGGAAGCAATGGAAGTTTTGCAGACAGCCTTAGTTTGAATGACAGATATTAATGTATTGGATGTTATGCTTTTTGCATACTTTGAGGAGGTTTTTGTTTATGAATATTGGGTTAATTGCGCATGATTCCAAAAAGATACTCATGCAGAATTTCTGCATTGCATATCGTGGAATATTGAGTAAGCATGCGATTTATGCTACCGCTACGACAGGAAGGCTTGTGGAAGAGGTTACGAACCTGAATGTTCACAAATATCTTGCCGGTCATCTTGGTGGAGAAAAACAGCTTGGGGCACAAATAGAAAATAATGATATCGATCTTGTGATATTTTTAAGAGATCCGCTGACGCCGAAATCTCATGAACCGGAAGTGACGACGCTTTTTCAGCTCTGTGACGTTCATAATATTCCGCTGGCCACGAATGTAGCTACGGCAGAACTGCTCGTAAAAGCCTTAGAGAGAGGCGACTTAGACTGGCGTGAACTTGTCCGGCCTTGAATATGTAATGTCACCGGTTTGTGTTCTGGTGACATTGGTATCGGTCAATTACGAATCCGGCCAAAATAACTGATGGCATACAGACCGCAGATACCGACAAGGCCGTAGATGATCCGTGAAAAAAGCGACATGGAACCAAAGCAGAATGCTACCAGATCAAAATTAAGAAAACCGATCAGGCCCCAGTTTACTGCTCCGATTATAACGACAATAAGTGCAATATAATCAATTGTTTTCATAACCGTTTCCTCCTTGTTTTGTGGGTTATAGTAGAATTATTTACGGATTTTCGCGCGATTATTCACAAGGAAGCGATTTACTTTATTTTAGGGAGTTTTAATATGTGAAAGGAAGAACCTGTTTTGAGTGATAATAAAATCGTCGCATATAAAAAACCATTTCGTCCCAGAGTGGGGACGATGATCCTGTTTATCATACTGATTTATATCGCTGTCGTGGCATGGAATTATTTAAAAAAAGAGCATGTCAGCATTTATGAGGTCAATGAGACACGTATCGCCGATGACAGTACGATTACCGGTTTTATCATCCGCAATGAAGAGGTGATCCGCTCAAAAGAGAGCGGATATGTGAATTTTTATCATGCAGACCAGAGCAAAGTCGGGAAAAATGAAGTGGTTTATACGCTTGACAGCAATGGTTCCCTGGGAGACCTTCTCGATCAGGTCGGGACAGATTCCCTGGCGACAGCCGCTGATATTGCGAATATGAGAGAGGTGATCAGCGATTTTTACACAAATTTCACACCTTCGTCTTATTATAATGTAAAAGATTTTCACTATAATGTGGAAAATACGATTTTCGAACAGAGCCGGGACAATTTGTACAGTGATCTGAAAAAACAGCTTTCGGAGAATAATTTTACCGGTGAGTTTACCAGATGCCGTTCCAAATCCTCCGGTATCCTTTCGTATTCAATTGATGGATATGAAGAGATGACGCCGGAAAGTGTGACAGCGGAACTTTTTCAGAAAGTGGCATCTGTGGAAAGAAAGCAACTGAGTTCTTCGGAAAAGATCGAAAAAGATACTCCTGTCTATAAATTAGTTTCGAATGAGGAATGGAAGATCATCCTTTTGCTGACTGAAGAGTTAGAGCTCAAACTGCGCAATATGGATACTGTCCGGGTGACGGTAAAAAAGGATCATGTCTCCTTTAACGCACAACTTACGATCCAGAATAATGGGGGCACAAATTTTGCTGTTTTGTCCACGAGCCGGTTTATGGGAAGATATTTGAATGACCGTTTTCTTGATATCGAGTTAAACCTGAACTCAGCGGAAGGATTTAAGATTCCAAATTCATCGATCCTCACAAAGGAAATGGTGATGATTCCTGATAATCTTGCGACTCAGGGGGGGGACGACGCTGAGAAAGGTGTCATCCGGGTTATTTATGACAAAGATGGATCGTCTCAAAAAGAATTTACCTCTCTGGCAGACTGTCCCGTCTCAGACGGCTATTATTATGTCAGCGAATCCGTGTTAAAACCGGGGGATACGATCGTTGATCCGTCGAACAATGAACCATATACGGTACAGAAGGTGGCAGAAGAAGAGGGCGTTTACTGTGTTAATATGGGTTACTGCCAGTTTAAAAAAATCGAGAAAATTTATGAGAACAACGAATATACGATTATTTCTTCGGATACGGCGGGAGGAATATCCAATTTTGACCATATTGTCGTAAATCCAGACCGGATCAAGGAAGATGATTTTGTAGAATAAAAGGAGTGACTGGGAATGGTAACAGAAAATCTCAAACGGGTGGAAGAAAAGATCGTCCGGGCATGTGAACGGAGTGGCAGACAGAGAGAAGAAGTAACGCTGATCGCTGTCAGTAAGACAAAGCCGATAGAAATGATCGAGGAGGCGATGAAATCCGGCATTCGCATCTTTGGGGAAAATAAAGTACAGGAGATCATAAAAAAAGAGGCAGTTCTTCCGAAGGAGATCGACTGGCATCTCATCGGACATCTGCAGCGCAATAAGGTAAGGCAGATCGCAGGAAAGGTAGCGATGATCCATTCCGTGGATTCCCTGCGGCTTGCGGAACAAATCCAGAAAGAATATGAAAAAGCAGGTGAGACTGCCCATATACTGGTTGAAGTAAATGTTGCCAGGGAAGAGTCAAAATTTGGTCTTATGCCGGAGGAGACCGAAGAAACCTTGCGTGAAATTGCGAAAATGCCCAATATAAAAGTGTGTGGTCTGATGACGATCGCACCGTATACAGAGGATCCTGAAAATAACCGGGTTCATTTTCAGAATTTACGAAAATTACTAGTTGACATAAACGCAAAAAACATTGATAATATTAGTATGAGGGAGCTTTCTATGGGAATGACCGGAGATTATGAAGTTGCGATTGAGGAGGGGGCTACCTTTGTCAGAGTCGGGACCGGTATATTCGGAGAACGACAGTACAGTACGCAAAATTGATACAATTAGGAAAGGGTTAGGATAATGGGCTTAAATTCACTTTTAAATTTTTTTAAACTGGACGGCATCGATGATGAATATGATGATTATGATGAGTATGATGATTTTGAGGAAGAAAGTACTCCACAGGTAAAGACTTCCAACTCACGCAAGGCTGCTGCTCCAAAGGAGACATATGAGGACACAGCCAAAGCTGGCAGAAGTGGTTTCCGGAGTTCAAAACCCAAAGTTGTTTCATTGAACCGTTCAATGATGGAGGTCAAGATCGTACAGCCGACGTCGTTTGAAGATTCCCAGGAGATCTGTAACACACTGTTAGAATCCAAACCTGTTGTTGTCAATCTTGAGGGATTTGACCCGGATGATGCGCAGCGCATTATGGATTTTATTTCGGGCTGCATTTATGCGATCAATGGAAAATATCACCAGATTTCCAAATACATTTTCATCTTTACGCCTGAGAATGTAGATATCAGTGGGGATTCGTTGTCTCTTGGTGATGGAACGGTGACGATGCCTACGATTAGCAGAGAATTTTAAAAAATACAGAAATGATAGATAAGGGAGGAACCTTTATTATGTTATCACTGATTGAGTTACAAAATAAAAAGGTAGAAGCAAAGAGAAAAAAATACGAGAAAGATGAAATGGACAGTTATCTAGAGCTTGTCTACAATAATTATAAGAATCTTCTGGACGAGAATAAAAGGTTAGAAGCAGAAAAAGCGGAACTTAACAAAAAGATGGAAGCAGAAAAAGCGGAACTCAACAAAAAGATCAAGACGCTCAGCGATGGAGTGCAGTATTACCGTTCGATCGAAACAACTCTCCAGAAAGCGTTGATCCTTGCAGAGAAAACATCCAAGGAGACGAAAGACGCTGCAATCCTCAAGGCGGAGACGATTGAAAAAGAGGCGCATAAAAGAGCCGATGATATCGTTCAGACTGCCGAG
The DNA here is from genome assembly GCA_964579975.1 of uncultured Eubacterium sp. GTDB lineage: Bacteria > Bacillota > Clostridia > Lachnospirales > Lachnospiraceae > Eubacterium_F. Next base: position 50,233 of record CAZOIF010000010.1, read on the forward strand.
GAGAAATATGATAAAATAAAAAATAAATGCGTACGTCTTGTTCAGCAGTTTAACCAATACAAACTGCAGTTAAAGGAGGCAGCAAGCGCCCAGCTGCAGTTAGTAGATGGGGAGCAGTTTGATATATCCAAACCGGAGGAACTCGATAAACCTCTTGATGCGGCTATAAAAGAGGAGGTTTCCAAAGCAAAACCGGTGGCAAAACCGACAGTAAAACCGAAACAGCCAAAACCGGCTGTTCCGCCCAAAAAGCAGAGTGCGGTGGACCTTGACACTTCCAGAGAAGAACTTCTGAATGCAGATACGATCGATTTAAGAACGACACTTGATACGGTGAAGACAGAAGCAGAACCGGAGCCAGAAATTTCTTTAACTCCAACAGTTGAACCAGAACCGGCAGCATCGGTTGAGAATACGGTGACTGCTCCGGCCAGTGAGGCCTCCGTTCTAGTGGATAAGATTGGAGAGCCGGCCGTTATGGATAAAGTTGGGGAACCGGCTGCTTTAGATAAGATTGAAGCTCCGAAACCGGCCCAAAGTGCGACTGTGTTAGAACCAGTAGAGGCAAAAGTCGTAGAACCGATGGATATCATCTTTGAGGACGAAATCGCTGCCAATGAGGAGATGCAGAATGAGAAGATTGAACCGGAACCAAAGAGTGCAGAAAGCGTTCCGACTTTGGATTCCCTGTTGCAGGATTTAAATATCAATAATAAAAATAATAAGAAATCTGATGATCCATTTGAATTTTTAGGATCGGTAGATGATTTTTAACAATTAACAGGTTTTTTAAGAATATGAACATGAAATTGATTTTTAACAAAAAGAATCTTATGCGTAAAACAAACATTATGTTTTTTATAATGTTTGTTTTACTTACGTTTATCGACCAAATCAGTAAGTATATGGCAGTACATTTTCTGAGAGACACAGATATTGTTCTCATTCCGGATGTGCTCGAATTGCATTATCTGGAAAATAAAGGGGCTGCATGGGGAATCATGCAGGGACAGATGTGGATTCTTGTTCCGATTACGGTTTTGGTTCTGGCAGTGATCTTTATCGTATTTCTCAGGCTGCCCCAGACCAGGCAGTTTATTCTTTTGCGTTTTTGCCTGACACTTTTAGCTGCCGGAGCATTGGGAAATTTTATTGACCGCATCCTGAACCAGTATGTCGTAGATTTTATTTATTTTTCCCTTATTAATTTTCCTGTCTTTAATCTGGCAGATTGTTTTGTATGCATTTCGGCGGTATTGATTCTGTATTGCCTTTTGATCAAATATAAGGATGAAGATTTTAAGCAGACAGCAGAGGAACACGGATATGGAACAAATAATAAGATTAATAGTAGATGAAGATAATACCGGGCTTAGGATTGATCAGTTTGTAGCTGCCGCATATATGGAATTGTCGCGTTCCTATATCCAGAAACTGATAAAAGAAAACCACGTAAGTATAAACGGAAATTTTGACATAAAGGCAAAAACTCCTGTCTCCGATGGTGATGAGATTTGTATCTGCCTTCCTGAGCCGGAGAATCTGGGCATAGAACCTCAGGACATCCCCCTTGACATTTTATATGAAGATGATGATATTCTCATCGTAAATAAACCGAAAGGCATGGTCGTTCATCCTGCACCTGGTCACTATACCGATACCCTTGTAAATGCGGTCATGTTTCACTGCGGGGACAGGCTCTCCGGGATCAATGGAGTACTGCGGCCGGGAATCGTACACCGGATTGACAAGGATACGACCGGTGCGATCGTTGTGTGTAAAAATGACCATGCGCACCAGTGTATTTCGGATCAGCTCCGGGAGCACAGTATCACCAGAACATACCGTGCCATTGTCCATAATAATTTTTCGGAAGAGAGTGGTACGGTCGATCTGCCAATTGGACGGCATCCGGTGGACCGGAAGAAAAGAACTGTGACTGAAAAGAATAGTAAACGTGCTGTCACACATTATCGTGTACTGGATCATTTGAACCATAAGTTTAATGATATCGAATGTCATCTTGAGACCGGACGGACACACCAGATACGGGTCCATATGGCTCATATCGGACACCCTCTGCTGGGTGATCTTGTTTATGGACCAGTAAATCGTAAATTTAAAAATCTGCAGGGACAAGTATTGCATGCGCAGACCATTGGTTTTATACATCCTACAACTGACGAATATATGGAATTTGAAGCCCCGCTCCCTGAATATTTTAAAACTTTACTAAAAAATCTAAAATAAATTGTGCAAAAATCCCCTTGACTTCGCAGTTCTATTGTAGTAGAATATAGATAATTCCCACCGATAATGATATGTGGGGAAATGACGAGGTTGTAAAACATATATTTGTGCTTTTATATGAGAGAAGATTGATTCGGAGAAGGAGTTCTACAAAGGTAGTTCGGATACGAGAGGTGTTCTACAATAGACGAAGGCGGATATGTGAGGAGGTTTAGAGGAAATGGGTCAGCAAAAATCAAAAGAAATTCGTTTGCACGAGGGCGAATTAAATGTTATGGAGTTACTTTGGAGCAATAAAGTACTTGCCGCCAAAGATATCTCGAAGATTATTAAAGAGTATATTGGCTGGGAGAAAAATACAACTTATACATATATCAAACGACTAATTGATAAGGGTGCGATCACGAGAGAGGATCCGGGTTTTTTATGCCGGGCTGCGATTTCTAAAAAACAGGTGCAGGAGATTGAGACGTCAGTACTCATAAAGAATTTGTTTAATGGTTCTGTTGCAAATTTTATCCACGATTATTTTGCTGGAAGGCAATTATCGTCAGATGAGTTGATGGAACTCCGTAAGGTAATTGATGGGAATAAATAGATGACGGATGAATTTCGGATTGGAAAGAAGAGGCAGAGAAATCTGCTTCTTTTTTGATGCGATTCTATTGTAGATATAAATGGGATATGATATAATGGATAAGCGAATCAGGCGTGCTTGCATGTGAGGGCGCAACAAGGATTCAAATGATTTTTACAAAGGAGGATATTTTTATGAGAACAATAAAATCGTTTTTGGCAATCCTGCTATGTTTTGCGATAATTTGCAGTACAGGAAATATTGCCAGTGCAAAAGAAGCAGGTGATGCCCCTAACTGGTATATTAACAATGCCAAACTTAGCCATAAACAGATCAGTATTTCCATAAGTGGTGTAGAAGCTGCCCAGGATGCAACGGTGGTGCTCCAGTCCCAGTATGATGAGGAATTGAAATTTGAGTATCCGTGTTCCATAAGGAATGCGTCAGATACGATCTCCATTGTTTTGCAAGAAGATGAATATCTGCCTTCCGGACATTATGATATTTATATATATGATCAGGAGGGAAGAGAAGCTGCCATGAGCAGATCATGGACTGCTCCTTCTCATTCCGGCCCATTTGCTTCCTTGACCGGAAAAGCTTTTCCAAAACGTTTTATTTGCACACGTCAGGATCCAGAACTGCCGTATATGACAGCTATGGTTGGTTTTGAGGAATATGAAGCAGTAAAGGCCAGTGATGGAAGTATGATCATTGATTATCCGGAACAGCCGGCAGGAACGAAAGTTATCATTACCTGTACGGATGGTTATGGATGTTCGGCGACTTCCAATTATACGATAGAAGATAAGACAGCTGCTATACCTTCACTTAGTGTATACAAAGATATGCTGGCCATTAAAAATTCGTTAGAAGCAGACAGCCGGATTTGTGCAGAAGTAGGCGGACAAATCTATTATAGTGAATATGGGATCCAGACAGACGATTATAAGAATACAGAAGTAATCGCCATTCGTTTTCCTGAGATTTCTGGAGAGGTAAACAAAGTCTCTGTCTGGGTTGAAAGTAATTCGCTATATGATTCAGAAAAAAGGGAGTATGCTATATCCGATTGTGCGCTCAATCAATGTAACTATGAGTTTAAGGCATTTCCTGGCGGAGCGGAAGGAACGGTCAGTGCAAATGGAGTCGGCCAGATACCGAAAACTGTTACGGCAAGTGTTGGTGGAGCTGAGTACACATCTGAAATTGATGCGACAGGAAACTTTGCCCTGAAATATCCGGAACAGGCAGAAAAAACCGTGTTGAACTTTCAGTTTAAGGATGCCCATGGCTGCACCTATTCGGAAACGAGAGAAGTTCAGAATGATCTGGCAGACCGGGGATGTTTCTTAAGAGAAAATAGTATTCTGGCAAACCGGGTTTCCAAGGATGAAATACCAAAGGGGGCAAGGCTCGTAGTAGAGATCAACGGGACTGTTTATAAAAGCGATGCCGCCTCAAATGTGAATCCGAATCAGAATTATGTGACGGTAACTTATCCGAACCAGACACCTGGTACTCCGATAAAGGCCTGGCTGGAAATGGATAATACCAGTAAGTCCCAAGTAACACAGGCGCACATTTATGACAAACAATATTTAGTTTCTGCAGAGCCAGACGTTTCTTCGGTAAATGGAATGATTGAATTAAAAGAGAACGATGATATTTTTAATGTAACTTCGATGCATGTGGAAATAGATGGAAATCGTTATCCATGTACACTGAAACCGTTGGGAGATGATCCAGATGTTCGTGTTTTTCAGGCATCTTATCCCCAGCAAAAGGTTGGAAGCGTAATTACTGTGGTTGCAGAAGACAGTGATGGTTATATTGTTTCTAAAACAATTCCGATTAAAAACAAAAAACCGCGTTTAACAATCGATAAAGTCAGTTCAGACAGCAAAAAAGTGACCGGAACGACAAAAGGAAAGTCCACGGTTACGGTAACGATCGGAAAGAAACAATATACCGCAAAAGCATCGGTTAACGGTAAATTTTCCGTTAATATCAAATCAAAGAGAAGAGCAGGGACGAAACTGAGCGTTTCTGTCCTTACCCCTGAAGGCTACCGCACATCAAAAACGGTAAAAGTATCTGTATCGTATGGAACGGTTAGTTTGAAAAAAGATATTTTCAAGACAAGTAATTCTGCTTCCATTTTAGTCTCAAATGGGAAGAAGGGGGACAAGATCAAACTGACAGTTGGTTCTTCTAAGTATACGAAAGAGCTGACTTCCAACAAAAAGAAACAGACCGTAACAATAAAGTTAAAACGAAAAGGAACAGCGGGCTCTAATGTAAAAGTTATGTTATGTGATCAATTCGGAAAGAAAAAGGATTCCTGGCAGGATCGGGTTTATTTTGGCAATACAATCTATAAAGGAATGTCTGCTAAAAATGCCCAGCTAACAACCTGGGGTTATCCCGTCCGGAAAAATGACTGGGGAACCGGAATGCTCCAATGGGTATTTGAAAGCGGGAACACAACATTGTATGCGTATGTAAAAAATGGTGTCATTACATTCCTGCAAAAATTCTAAGTGAAAACTTTTCAGTATCGGAAATGAAAGGTCATCGGGGATTAGCTCGATGACCCTATTTTATTATTTATATATCACATCATACGGATAGAGCAGAGATGGTTATTTTACATAGCTCTCTTGGACAAACGAGGTCGAGAATTTGTCCAAGCAGAGTTTGCGGAGTCCACATCGTTCCGCCAGAGGTGGCGGAGCGGGAAACTGCTCTTGGACAAAATCGTAGTTTGTCCAAGCAGAGTTATGTTTTATTTTTGTACTGCAGTACAAAATTTATACAAATTGCACAAAGGATCTTGCTTCAGGTGAACCCGATCGGATCCCAAAAGAACAAAAATATTGTACATTTTGCACAAATGATAAATTACTGAACATCTTTTAAGTTATCCAGAAGATCATAAGAAGTCCCAAAATCAAAATCCCGGAGCTGTCTTTTGAGCTGTCCATAAACTTCCTTTGGAACAACAAAAAGCTCTTTCTCAGATGTGGCCGGATAAATGAACGGACGGAGCTTCACCTGTTTGTGACTGTACAAACGTTTGAAATAAAACTGACGCTCTGACAACGGAAGCTTACGGATCAGGTCAACAAGCAATGCATCCGTACTGGATAATCTTTGATCGTTCTGAGAAAGCGACAACTGATAATCCGATACATCAATCTGAGGAAGGAGAGTACAAAACTCAGAATAGTTCATTTTCCCCTCTACTGTTATTTCTAAACGTGTCACTTCCTCTTCCAGATTATCCTCAACAGACTTGTTGTAAAGTTTCACAAAGCCGGAAGAAGAACGACGACCAAGGTATTCTGTACAATCCCGGACAGAGTTACGAACCATAGAATACTTCCGCTTATCTTTGATCAAAGAACAATATTCACGTTCCAAAGGAACATCAATTGCCAGATCCCAACGCACAATATCCGTTCGGGGACAAAAGTTTTTCAAGACCTCAAAGAACTCAATGAATTTATGGTCAGAAGCTACTTTGTTCGGGTTAAACTCTAAAAATCCGATAACACCAGAATCACGGTCATCCCCATTAAAACCAAGCCCGCAGACAAACGAAGAACCATTAATACAAGTGACCTTAAAAAGATAGCGGTAGGCATATGCCTTTGTAGACAATGGAAAACACTCGATATGGATATGTTCAAAGGAATTACACCAATCACCAAACTCAATAATACGTTCTTCAAGTCCAAAGTCCAGACGGAGACGGATCATATCAACACTATAGGATATATTATTATAAATAATATTATTAAAATATTGAATCATAATATCACCAAAATATAAAAAAATAGAATTTTTAAAATTGTCAATAGACAATATGTTTACCCCTATTAGACAAAGGGGTAAACATAAAATTTTAATACAAGGGAAATACGAAGTCACTCTCTGTCATAGACACGAACGGATCCGGCAGGAGCAGGAGAGAGGACAGCACCATCCGGCATGGGTCCCCCTCGTTCCTCGTCCCCCATATCCGTTGGCGCATCCTCTTCCTGTTCTGACGTATCGCACGGTTCATCATCCAGATCGCCAAGATACATCGTATCATAAACAGACGCTATACGTCCGCTATAACGTATCCAGTCAACTCCGACCTTTTCCCGGAGACCATACCACATTTTAACATCCACAAAAAAAGTAGACATGGTCAAAAGATGCAGGATCATACCACCCAAACCAAAGTTATTTGCTTTCCGATGGCGATGTTCATATTCAACAAAGGAACGGATCTGGCGGTCGATCATGCGGTCGGACTGGCTGATCAGGATAAAATCATAACCATAGTGGCGGTGAAGAGAGAAGAACTGGATCCACTCCAAACGGTCAGACTGGGAAAATGTACGTGGATTAAACATGATACCACACTCATCAATTACTACAGTTGTCTGGCCTTCTTTCTTACGGTTATGATTCTTCTTTGCATACTCGATCAGAAAAGCCGGAGTAAGCTCCATGTTATTCTTATAAATAAAATGGCCAATCTTACGGCATCCCACAACCTCTTTCCGCAAGATCTTAGAAACCCAATAATGAAAAAGATTCTGTTTACAAGCCTTTTCATTGATCGGAATATTGCAAATAACATTTTTCCGCCCCCTAAGTAAGTAAAAAATGCGCTGCGCTGCGTGAAACGATTTCCCAGAACCCGGAGTACCAGAATACAAAGTTATCAAGAAAACACCCCCCAACGTGAGTTCATAAAGCAAACAAGCAACAGTATTAAAAAAAGCAAAACATGAAATATCACCAATTTACCCCAAAAACCGTTCCCCAAATTACTATCCATTTCCTAACCCCCCCTTTTAATCATCAATGGCCTTGACCCAGCGTAGAACAATCTGATACAAGTAAAAGACGGAGATCGCACCAAGCCAGATCAAGGTAATGGTAATCAGTTTGTCGATTGGAACAAAATAATTGATATATCCCAGATAAGGGATCGTACCAACCTCATCCAGAATATCAATAAATGGAGATTTTGGAAGGAATGAAAAAATATAATTCAAAACGGTGTTCAAGAGCTCCATAAGGCCATTAAACAGATCCAATGTAAAATCTATCATAGAATCACCCCTTTACGATCGCATTAGAAAACGTATAAAAGCAACTATATACAACAAAAAGAAAAACAGATTTAAAAAATCCAAACCAAAATTTAAGAAGTCTAATAAAACTGTCATAAGATCACCCCTTTATTATTTTTCTGGTAATCAATACAAGACCAGATACATAGGACAAAATAATAAAAATACGTATCACCTTGATACATTGCGAAAACTGAGCCAGATCAATTTTAATCGTTTCCTTTACACCCTTCGAACCAACAAAATCAAAATGAGCCGGAACTTCAAAAACGGGAGCTTCTTTTTCTGCTGAAAAGAAACTGATCACACGCATGATATCCCAAGGAATCGAAAAAGGGAAACGCTCATACCATTGCACATTGTCAGGATCATCCGAATCACCAGAAAAGCCAGGTGTAAAAGGTTTTTTCCCATCCGGATCATTCTTATTTCCGCCATCACCATTATTTCCGGGCTCCGTTCCCGGTTCTGTTCCTGGTTCTGTCCCTGGATCTGTACCGGGATTTGTACCCGGATTTGTAGAAGCGTTCGGATCGTTAACAGGATTATAGTCAGTTCCCCACCAGGTATCAGGAACACCAGCAAATCCCGGGCCAATGACCGGATTTGTAGTAGTTTCTGGATTTGTACCAGTCCCCGGATTTGATCCAGGAGCTGAACCCGGTTCAAGTTCCGTGCCAGAAGTAGGATCACCAAGAAACTCATACAATGGCTGTCCATGCTTGATCACTGTCTGCTTTTCAACTCCATTTTTTAAACTATCAAGGCTTACCTTGCCAGTAGCAGTTTTATATTTTTTGCCTTTTTCCGGATCTTCCAAAGTCTCCTTTGCTGTCTTTCCCTGATTTTTGATACCTTCCCACTGCTTTTCTTTATTCTTTATCTGTGTGATCCAGCCACGCTCCATCAAATTTAGAAGCTCTGCTAATGTGTATTTTCCAGTCTTGACAAAATCACAAAACTGCTGAAAATTTTCTAAAGTCCCGACATCAATCAGGACATCATAGAAATTATTGGCTTTAGTTTCACGAAGCTTAAAATCGTTATAAAATTCCTCTAACGTCTTTCCCGGAAAAAGAGAAGGGAATTTTTTTACAAAGTCGTCAGAGTTGCCAGAACCGTATGCATTCATCCAAGGCGCAAACAAAGGCGCATGTTGTCCATGGATCAAGTAATAATAGCCTTCCGGTCCACCAGTATAACCATGCAGCACGTCTTTATTCTCACATTTAAAACTTCCTTGCAAACCAGATAGATCTAATTCACTGGCAAACCCAAACCGTGGGACACCATCAAGGACAAAAGTCAAAGGAAAGATCTGTTTATGGAAATCCGGGTCAAGATCCTGACGTATATTTGTGACATTTAAAATATAATCATAAGAATATTCAAGCCCCGTTCTATCATCTTTATGCTGCGTATATCCATTTGTACGGAACACAGGAGTATTATAACTCTGGCTATAATAAGCAAGGGTATAATCACAACCTTGTTCGCTATTCCCTTCTAACTCTTTTTCCTGTTCCGCACCATTCAACTCAATCAAGGTTTCATACACGATCCGGAAAAATTTAGTGGCAAAAATGCCAGCTATTACATTTGGTGCTAAAGATTGTTCCTCTTCGTCAAAAAGATCCCTTAAAACTGGAGCTGGATGTTTATCATCATCCGGTTTTTTTGGAAACTGGAGGATCGTAGCATTCTGATCATCCGTAACGATATCTGCAGGTTTCAATGCTAAATTTCCAGACGTATGCTCAGAAAGATAGTTCCACACTTTGTTACAAAACTCTTTTCTAAGAACATACTGCGCATTCACTACATAAGTAGTCATGCTGTCAACAAACTTATCATAAGCCTCATAATCAATTCCACAATTTATAGCAAAAGTGTCTTTTGGGAAAGCTTCATTTACATATTGCTCAGCTGCTTCCCGTCGTTGCTCCTGAAGCATATCGGCTGCCTTAAAAGGAGTAGGCTCTAAAATACTTGACATTTTTTCACCAGCAGACTCACCAGCCAGAACCATAGAAAAAGTAAAGACTGCCGATCCAATAAGATCTATTGGTAGTGGTATAGCTATCGCATCTGCAGTATGATAATCCCGATGAACCCCGACTACCAGAAAGGCCAGCAGAGAGAACAAGAGGACTATCTTTTTCCTATATCGTTTTTTCTTTTCTTTCTTTTCCATATTTACCTCACTTTCCGTTTGCGCTGACGACCCACCGCCCCATGGGACCCGTCGCTCAGCGCAGAACAACTACTTTCTTGGCAACGAGCAGATAGAAGAGAAGGGGCTTACCTACACGCCAAGAAAAAACAATCCCCCTCCCGGTTTACCGAGAGAGGGAAAGCATAACAAACGGCCTGATCACTTGGAAGCGATATTTTTGAAAAACTTAATGCCCAGCTTAATAGCAAGAGAAATGCTCAGGATTGCGATAGCAGCCGGAAGTGCCTTCTCGATGATAGTCAGATAATCTGTTTTAACACCTGTAAAAGCCGTATTCAGAGCCGTGGTTACTGTATCACTCATACTTTCTACCTCCATTTCCTATTTATTTATAATTGCGCAAATTATACAAGATCAACGAGAGATGTGACGAAACATCGAAAATATCTTTATAACAGAAAAGACAAAAAATTCCAGAAAGCATATAATGCCACACCCCCAACAAGAGGAATAAAACCCATACTGAAGAACCTCCTTTAACAAATCTAAATCAATTAACAAATCTAAATCAATAAAATCCATACGCATCTACCCCCTCACTCGATAGATCAGGCAGTGACCAACCAGAACACCAACACCAAACGAGATCATGATATATATACCGAAGAGGAGAGTAGCACCATAAGTAACAAGACCTTCAACATCCATGATCTGAACACCTCACAACTATTTTTCTTTTTTAGAAGCCGAAGCAACATCTTTTGGAAGCTGATAAATATCATTGCAGTTAACAAATGTTCCCTTCTGCGTCATGTTGATTGTCAGCTCACAGCACACATCCGAAAAAGGTTCAAATCCTTGTACATTTTTAAAGGTCTCTTCATCCACATAGATCCGGGACGAATCAAGCCCCTGGAGAACCGAAAGCACATAGTATGGTTTTCCTTCTCTGGTTTGCCCTTTGTCACTTCCGACAAACTTAAAATTACCCTTTAATTTCATTTTCTTCTACCTTCCTTCCTAAATCTGCAATAAAAGTATCTAACTCATCGCTGATCACATCATTTTCACTCTCCAGAAGAACATCATGAACAAGAGGAGAATAAATGGACTCAATCGAAAACACATAACCATGAATCTCAAACAACAAGCCAGAAACTTTAAGAAGTTTCTCAACCAAAGAATCCGGCACAGGACATTTCACCAATAATTCTTTCAAAGTTTTCACCCCTTCCTTTTTTCGTTGTTTTTTGATATAATTAAGTGTTATATAAATAATTTCCTGGTAGCACAAAGTGTGCCACCTCTTAAAGAGTAGCACAAAGTGTGCCACTTGTCAATTTTTTTTTGAAGGGAGTGAGATTATGCCATCTGATAAACCGCGAATAGTAGTAAGAGTAGATAATGCACTATATCAAAAATTTCTATTTGTTTCTCAAAAGGAAAAGAGAACACTAAGTAAACAAGGGGAATATGTTATAGAGCAATATATTCAAAACTACGAGCATAAAAATGGAAAAATAAAACTATAAAAGCCTTTAACCAGGCAATACGAATCCGAGAAAGGAGAAATATGCCATCTCAAAAACCTAAAATTGTAGCGTACACGGAAAAAGACGTACTAGAAAAAATTAAATTTATAGCAAAAGAAAATGAGAGAAGTATTTCACAAGAAGTAATATACCTTATAAAAAAAGAAATAAAAACATACGAAAGAGAAAACGGAGAAATAAAACTATAAAAGTTTTTAAACAAGCAATACAGATCCAAGAAAGGAGAAATGACAATTGAAAAACTTGACATTAGATGAACTGCACGAAGCTATACAAGCAACCATCGGATATCCAGTATTGATTGCATTGGTTATTATTGCAATAATAATCGCATATGCAGCATGTTATGCCTATGTACGAAGCCAATATTCAGATGAAGCATGGAAAGTTAGAAAAAAGAACGGAAAGAAAAGTGTATTTTGGTATGATGAATACGGGAATAAAGTTTATCACAGACCCAAAATAAGTAATCCGCCAAACCCACCAAAAAGAAGATATTAAAAAAGCCTTCCATACAGATCATGTGTCCAGCGTTGCGACAATTCGCTAACGATAGGGCAGATGATTTTTTTGTGCTCTCTTGGACAAACTCCAGTTTTTCAAAAAGAGGTATACAAATCCGGGACAGTATGATATACTGGATATATACTAAGTACAAAGGACGTGATTTCATTGGATAAAAAAATAACATACCATGAAGAAAATACCCGTTCCAATACATTAAAGCTACGTGAGGTTCTGGCTACGATGCCTTCTTTTAGTAAGGATTATTTCCGTGCAATCGAGCCAAATACTTCTGCAAAAACCAGAATTTCATATGTATATGACATACGGATTTTTTTCTATTATTTGATCTGTTCCAATCCTCTGTTTAAGGATAAAAATATTACAGATCTACGGCTGGATGATCTGGAACGGCTTCAGGCAGTTGATATCGAGGAATACCTGGAATATCTGAAGTTATACACGGATTCAGAGGGAAAAACACACACGAATAATGAACAGGGCTTGCATCGCAAACTTGCGGCATTGCGGAGTTTTTTTTCGTATTATTATAAACGTGAATTGATCAGTAATAATCCGACGGTCATTGTGGACATGCCGAAATTACACAAAAAGGAAATTATCCGTCTGGATTATGATGAAGTCGCTGAATTACTGGATTATGTGGAACATGGTTCGGAAAAGCTATCAGGCATGAAAAAGGTTTATTTTGAAAAAAACAAGGAACGGAATCTTGCGCTGTTCACTCTCTTGCTCGGAACAGGTGTTCGTGTTTCTGAATGTGTTGGGTTGGACGTTGAGGATGTAGATTTTAAAAATAACCGTATAAAGATTATCCGAAAAGGTGGGAAGGAGGATTTTGTATATTTTGGGGATGAGGTTGCGGAGGCGCTTTCCAAATATATGGAAATCCGAAAAAATATACCCACAAAAGAAGGACATGAACATGCACTCTTCCTCTCCGCCCAAAAACGGAGAATTTGTGTACAGTCGGTCGAGAATCTTGTGTCTGACTGCGCTAAACATGTTACTACGATCAAACATATTACACCGCATAAGCTGCGAAGTACGTATGGAACCTCGTTATATCGCGAGACAAGCGATATTTATCTTGTGGCGGAGGTACTTGGCCATAATGATGTAAATACGACGAGAAAGCATTATGCAGCCCTTGGTGAGGACCGGAAGCGAAAGGCTGCTTCCGCAGTTACGTTGAGGAAGGAATAAAATATGCGATTGAAAAACTAAGAGAGCTCTAAAACGAAAAAGAAATCACAAATCGACTCGAAGCGGGTATTCGCGTTGCGAATAATGCTTCTCGCTGATTTGTGATTTCTTTTTTATTTAATATAAGATTCTTTAGCGTCCAGTCGGATAAGTGGCAAAGATCTGATTGATCGTATCATAAATTACCTTTGCTGAATTTTGCTGGAAGGTTTGGTTAGTAAGCTTGTAGTAATCCGAGCTTCCTGACAGGAATCCCAGTTCAATCAGGACGGCTGGGACGGTATTATGCTTGGTCACATAATAGCCGGCTGTTTTAACCCCTCTGCTGCTCGTTCCCAGATTAGCAACCAAATTATTTTTGAAAAGTGTAGCTACCGTTTTACTTGTGATACCAGAAAAACTTTTGCTGTTATTGTTTGTAGAATAATATACCTCGGTACCATTTGCGCTTGACTTGCTGGCAGAATTCATATGAAGGCTGATAAACAGGTCTGCTTCCACTTTACTGGCAAAGGACGCCCGGTTTGCAAGTGTGATAAAGGAGTCTGTAGTACGTGTCCAGTATACCTTTGTATCAGGCGCATTGGAAGCAAAATAATCCTTCATCAACGTATAAATGATCTTAAAGTTCAAATCTTTTTCTTTTGTCCCCTTATTGGATGCACCGGCATCATAACCGCCGTGTCCGGCATCCAGAACGACGATGTTTTTATAAATACTCCGTGGATTTCCCATCGTCACCACAAACGAATCAGATTTATCATATATTTTGTATCCCTGCAGTTTTGATGTGGATACGGTAATTACGGTATTCCCATCGGAAGACAGCGTAGTTTCAATATCCGTAACAGCATCATTATTGATTATGATCGGATTCTGATTTAGAAAATCAATGTGGTTACCACTGATATATATTTTAAACTTTTTACTATTGTAAAAGTCTTCGTTTGTCACATTCATGATCGAAATGCCCTCAGGTTTCATGATCTTGAGGCCATAGTTGCCAATATACTCTCCCATCACATTGATGGTAAGTACCCCGTCCAAAGAAGAATACGCGAAATCCGTCGGACTGTAACCAGTGATATTGATGATCACATTGCCGGTACCATCTTCTAATACTTCGAATTTTTCCAATGTATTCACAAATTTATCGAAAGAAAAATTGTCCAGAAGATATTTTGAAGAAGCGGGAATCGTAACCGTGACAACCCGGTCATTTCTCACGACAGACACCTGATTCATGATATCCGTATTTGTTCCACGGATGGAAAAAGAAATCGAGTCGATCGTTGGATTATATGTGGCTTTCGCTTCCGTAATGTAGTTGGTCGTATCACCTGGATTTATAATTTTATCTGTTTTCCAGTCAAAGTAGATCAGATCGTGTATGCTGACGACCGATTTCACCTTGTCCCACTTATAATGATAGCCAAGATTTTGAGCTACTGTTTTAGCCGGAATACAAAGTACTGTTTTCTTCGTATCCATTCGTTTGATCATGTACATCGGGGTATCAAGATTCTGTTCAACACCATCTACGGTGATTGTATTCTGATCCAGATATAACGCAACTTTTTTCCCGGTCACTTCATTTGTCAGTGTAAGAAGTTCCTGATCGCTATCATAATTGTAGTCGATTCCAATCAGGTTTTTAAACGTTTCTTCCGCTGGAATATAAACCGTACTTCCCAGTTTGATCACAGGCATCGTGGAAAGTGTATTCTCCTTTCCATTATAAGAAAGCTTTCCGACAACGGTCGATCGTTTCGTTATATCATTGTACTGTATCATGATCGCATCTGTGATCGTAACGACAGAATCCGATACCTTATAATTATATCCAAGCTGTTCACATAAAAATTTAACGGGAACAAGAACTTTGTTTTTCCTTTTGTTTACATAACGCACTTTAACCGGCGCCGCAGGTAATTTCCGTTTTACCCCGTTTACATAGGCATATTTGCTTCCTACAGTCATTTTGATCTTAATGGCGCCTTTGGTCATCACGATCTTTCCGGATGAGGAAGAATACGTTGTTTTTACTTTCAGTCCTTTTTTGAATATATCATCGTAAGGAGCCATTCTTGTTTTTTTGATCGTGAGTCCTTTATATTTCGTATTGGAAATTCTCTTTTTTCCATATTTTACAGTAGTCTGTTTTCCCCTGTAGTAAGTTGTCTTTCCATTCATTTTGATTCGGAGTGATGCTGCGTTTGAATCTTTTGCTGATAACAGGGTAATTCCGGTGATCAGACTAAGAGCCATGATGAACAGACCGCATAACACTCGTTTTTTGGATAATAACATATAACCTCGCCCCTTATCTAATAATGTAAATTAATTGCCAATAATGATTTTAGCAGTCATTATTGGCACAATTATGGCATGTTTTTACATAATCAGACAAGTAGCTCAACGGAGCCCTGTTTCGGATTGAGCCAGCTATATAGTGGCTTTTAAAAAGATATCCTTTTAAAAGGTATCATATCTGGGGATCAGAATATAATTTCCCGTATGGATCTGTGAAGATGACATATTGTTGACCGATACGATTTCATCAATATAATTCTGGATCTCTGCGTTTGTCGGTTCCTCCAGGCGTTCGCTGGCAATCGACCACAGCGTATCTCCTTTGCAGATCAGAACAGACTCGTAGGCGACCACATCATCTACTTTATCTCCCCTGCTCTCCGCTTCCGTATTTTTACTCAGGAACAGACAGCTTATGACTAAAAGAAACACAGGCAGTGCGATCACAGTAAAAAGTTTTATCAGACCAAGTTTTCTCATGACAATTCCCCCTCGCGTCGAATGTATATTCCGAACAAATGATACGAACGTTTGTTTTAAAATATCATATCATACGAACGGGCGTTTGTCAAACATTTATTCGATTTTTTTAAAAAATTTACAACTTACCGATCATATATTCATATAAATCTGTTCCGTAACTGGAATAATGCGGCTGCCCGGGAAGCATATGGTATGTCCGTTTCCCATTTTCTTTCCGCTCTGCGACGAGAAATTCCGTCCTCTCCTTTTTACTCTCATAAAGAGTCCGGGCAAATTCATGAAGGTGTGTGACCATCATCACATGAATCCTCTTTTCATAAAGTGGAAGAATTACATTATAAGCGATTTGAGAGCCCTCTTTTTCCGTTGTGCTGGCAAAGGATTCATTGAGGAGGAGAAGGCTGTTTTTTGATACCTCAGAAAGAATCCCGCTCATGCGTTTCAGCTCTTCCTCCAGACGCCCTCTCGTAAGCATAGCATCCTCTTTTCTCGTAAAATGAGTATGGATACGCGAATACAGCCCGGAACAAAAATGCTTTGCCGGAACCGGCATACCACACTGCAGCATGACCTGGGCGATACCAAAACTTCGCAGAAAGGTCGATTTACCGCCCTGATTGGCTCCAGTTATGACTGTCAGCGTTTTGTTCTCATGTTTCAGGGAATTGGGAACCGGATGTGTCTGTGTATAAAGGGCAAGGGAGAGTTCATACAACTCCCCGATATCCCGGCTTTTATTATCTTCACAAACGCTGCCATAACAGAGGGGAAGCGACAACTCACGCATACGGTTCTGCATCGTATTTACGCCCATATAAAATGTAATCTCTCTTGCAAAATCCAATAAAAAAGTCAGGCAGTCATCGATAAATGGCTGGTATACATCTGCGATGCGCTGCATATTAGTTTCCAGAAAAAGGTTGATATCCTTGTCTAACGCTTCTTCTTCGACCATGATCGTATCCTTACGGATCATCTTATAATAAAGCTTCATAAGTTTACGGGAAGTTCCTTTCAGAGAATTGCCCGGATTATTGTTACAATCGCAGAGACGGCTGGTTTCGAGCTTAAGGCCGCCACTGATCCGGATCGAGAAAATACCCTCTCCGCCTGTCGTAAAAAACAGGATTTTTTTATGAAAATCTTCAAAATCATCCAATGGATACCGGCAGAGACGCTGTAAAAATTGTTTCAGCCCCTCAGCTTGAAGTTCATGTTCAAATTCCTGAAGGGAGCCCCGTATTTTCTTTAACAGAGAAGTGGAAGCCTCAATAAAATTTAAGGCTGAAATAATAGAACTTGTTTTATAGGTCGATTTGCCCCTGTTCTGCTCACGCTCTTTCTTATACTGCTCTGCCATCTGAAAACCTTCCCGGCCGGACTGGTACATCGCTCCGAGCAACTCCGGATTGTGGTAAAAGTTTTTGATGATTTCATACCGGTACTGGATATCATCCTCACTCCGGACCGGCACCATCATCACGCTCCGGATCTGCTCCATCATAAATACATCGTTTTGTGCCATTGTTTTTAAAATGATATTTAAATTTAAATCTTTGTAAATATCCTGAAAGGATGGGTACGCCATCTCTCCGGATAAGCTTTTTCCCCGATACAATAAAAAGGAATTCATATCAAATACACCTCTTTTCCGTTTTTATTCCTGCAGTTCTGAAATACGTTTTGTGACCTCATCATAGTCAAGCCCATATTTTTTTACGATAGAATCTGCATACCCAAAGCCATTTGCCGCCATAGGAAGGATCTTATATGTCCGTACTGCCTGATCTCCCGGTTCAATCTGAGCCACCATACTTTGGATTCCCGGCTGGGATGCTTCATCGGCCAGTTCCTGAATATGTGTGACATAAATCCCAAGGCAATTATTTCCGATAAAATGCTCCAGCACCTTTTTTGCCATGATCCGGGCATCATAGGTCGTAGCTGTCGTAAAGAGCTCATTTAAGATAACAAAATTATTTCTTTCGCCGCCAGTTTTGCTCTGCATCATCGGTTTGAGACGTTGCAGCTCTTCTTTTAATTTGCCAGCCCCGGTTTCCACACTCTCTTCTACCTCAAAATGGGTCAGAATACGTTCAAAAAATCGAGTTTTCATCCGGCGGCAGGGGGCTTTCAGACCGATGAGCATAAAATAGACCGACTGCCCGACCGCTCTGGCAAGTGTTGTTTTCCCTCCCTGATTCGGGCCTGTAATGACGAGAAATGACTTGCCTTCCCCATATGAAATATCATTTTTTACGACGTTATAATCGGAAAAGCGGTTTTGCCAGGCGAGTGCCACATCGTATACATCCGCAGTCTCCAACCCGCCATGTTCTGTAATCTCCGGAAAAGCAAGGGTATATCCGGTTTCTTCAAGCTGTTTCTCAAATTCATAAAAACTGATATAAAACAAAACTTCATTTTTTAACTGGCAGAACATGTCATCTTTCAACGTAAAAGGGACAGTAGAAAAATTTTTTAGTGTCTTAAATATCCTGGGACGGCTTTTTTCTAATATGTCCACGACCGTGTCTTCAAGAGGGCTTGTCTCAAGCGGAGAGGGAAATATATTTTTTACGAGTGAGTCCTGTCTCTTGCCTTCTGCCTCCCGGATGTCAAATGCTTCCATAAACTCCCGGATCTGTGCAACAACATCTTTTTCTGGTTCTGACACATTATCCAGTACACTCAACCTTCCTTTTTTAACTAAAAGAGTGAGTTTTAATTCTTTCATGTCGGAAAAAGCCTCCCTGACCATGGACTTAAAATCCGTAAATTCCTTATCATGGTCCAGTTCCTCCAACATTTTCCGTAATTTTAACAGCCCTTCCGAACACAGGTCTGCCTGGTTAATTGTTTCCTGCAGAAGTTTTAGTGCCTCCAGATAGGTCCGGCACGTCAGCAGTAAATAGCTTCCCTGTTTTACTGCGTCGTCTATCTGTCGGTAGAACCGGAAGCATTTTTCACTTTCTAAAAGTAAATTTGTATATCGTTTGAGTGCCGGGATCATAAAAGGATTTGTTTCCATATCACGGTATATGTCCTGCCGGAACCGGACAGTGTGTACAGAGCCCGGAATCGTATAAAAATATTTCCGGATATCAAACTCCATATATTTCGATACGATGGCCTTTAATATCCCCTCAAGCTGCAGGTCAGCAAAAAAAACCGGCTGGATCGTCTCATACGGAATGGATTTTTCAGGGAATAATAAACTGAAATAACATTTTTTCATCTGCGTATATGCTCCTTTTTTTTTGTCAATAAAAAAGAGGCAGCTGAAAATGCGCCCCTTTCTCTCATTTACTCTTCTTCGTTTTCTTCATCCTCTTCCGAATTGATCTTGATTGAGGAAGTGGATAACTCTTCAATTGCTGTACTGAGTGGTTTCGGGTATTCCCCTTTTACAAGCGGCTCTGAGCCATCAATCAACTGCCTTGCTCTTTTTGCGGTGGCGAGTACGATGGAGTATCTGCTGTTTACTACCGGATGTTCGCCTGGTTCCACATCACTGTTTACTACATTCATTAAATCATTATAAGATGGGTGTAACATAAAATTGTTCTCCTTTCAGATTCCATAAAATATATGACTCATATTGGGTAACACCTTACGGCTTTCCAAATTTTGACAGTGGCCATATCCGTAATACGACATGCCCTGCTATGTTCTTTTCTTTTACAGGCCCAACGTCAGGATCCCTGCTGTCAAGGCTTACCTCACGGTTATCACCGAGGACAAAATATTCGTCGTCCGCCAGTGTAAGAGGTTCTTCAGCGATTCCAGAGTCGTCCATCGGATTTTTCGCATAGCTGTCTTCAATCTTTTCTCCATTGATGTAAATATCATTCCCGGTGATCTGGATCGTCTCTCCCGGCAGGCCATAAATCCTTTTTACATAATATTCATCGCCGTCCTCCCCCTGTGGGTAAAATACAATGATGTCATAACGGGACGGTTCATAGAAGGATAATTTATTCACAAGAAGGCTTTCTCCTTCATGAAGTGTCTCTTCCATAGACTCCCCTTTTACGACGGTTCTCTGAATGACATGTTCCGGAACCCAGAACACACAGAGAAGAATGAGAGCGATGTAGATAATGAATTCAATGGCATAACTGAATTTGGACCGTTTTTTTTGCTCTCTCTTTTGTTGTGGTGGTGTGGTATTCATACCTTCCGTATTCATTTTTTACTCTCCCTTCACTGCAAATCCACTCAGCTCACGTTCCATTTTCTCGATAAGCTGTGTACTGTTGCAGGATTTATAGTGGTCATATTCGATCAGGTCTTTTACTTTCCCGATCGCATCTTCAAGATCATCATTTACGATGATATAATCATAATCCTTCATGTATTTTACTTCTTCTACTGCACGTAAAAGACGCTTTTCAATCTCCTCCGGGCTCTCTGTCCCCCTGCCGGTAAGACGTTCTTTCAAAATTTCACCGGATGGCGGAGAAACAAAAAGAAGAAGAGCTTCCGGGAATTTTTCTTTTACAAGCATTCCCCCCTGCATTTCAATCTCAAGGAGCACATCTTTTCCTGCGTCTAATTGCTCCTCAACATACTTTCTGGGAGTTCCGTAATAGTTGCCCACATACTCGGCCCACTCGATCAGTTCCCCGTTTTCGATCATTTTCTGAAACTCATCTCTTGTATGGAAATAATAGTCAATTCCGTCTGTCTCGCCTGTCCGTGGCTTGCGGGTCGTTGCAGAAATCGATAAATGATAATCATACCTTTTGATCAGTTCTTTCATGATTGTCCCTTTTCCCGCACCGGAAAATCCGGATATCACAACTAGTATTCCTTTTCTCATAAACGTCTCCATTTCTGTGCTGTGTTTGCACAATTGCGCCGCTGTTTTACTGCAAATGTCTGTCTTTAGCCAGGGGCTAATCTGTGAGTTCTACCTGATTAAAACGTCCTGCGATCGTATCCGGTAAAAGTGCAGAGAGAACAAGCGAATCATTTTCCATGACAAGCACTGCCTTTGTCTTTTTTCCACATGTAGCATCGATCGCTTTCCCATCGTCCTTGGCACCCTGTATCATGCGTTTTACCGGAGCTGCCTCGGGACTTACGATGCTGACCACTTTTTCGCTGTTTACCATATTTCCGTACCCTATATTTATAAATGCCATAACTGATATCTCCGTCTAATATAATAAGTCCGTTTTTTTGATATGTTATTCCAGATTCTGGATCTGTTCCCGGATTTTTTCAATCTCCGTCTTTAAGAGGATCCCCTGATTGGAGATGACGATATCATTTGCCTTCGAAAGCGTGGTATTTGCTTCCCGGTTTAATTCCTGTGCGATAAAATCCAGTTTTCTCCCCACACTCTCCTCTTGTTCCAGCGTATCTTTCATATGTTTTATATGACTTTTCAGACGCACCAGCTCTTCATCCACACAAATTTTGTCTGAGTATACGACAAGCTCGGTAGCGATGACATTTTCATCGATTTTTGTGTCACCGAGGAGATCCCTGACTTTGGAAGTCAGTCGTTCCTTATATTCAGAAAATACTTCCGGGGCTCTGTTTGCAATTTCATCTGCGACCGTATTAAGAGCATCAAGCTTCCCGATCAAGTCTTTTTTCAGATGTGCCCCTTCTTTTTCTCTCGCTGCGATAAAATTCTCAAGAGCTCCTCCGACAGCGGAGTGGACGAGTTCCTGAAGCTTCTCTTCGTCAACCGGTTCCTCTTCCAGTGTATATACTTCCGGGTACCGGGACAGTGACAGCGCATCTACATTCGATTCAATCTGAAAATCCTCCGAAATCGTTTTTAGAAGTTCAAAATAAGAAGTTGCCATAGCTTTGTTATATGTGATATGGGAATCTCCTTCATGATTACTCTCATACGCTATGTAGACGTCAATTTTTCCTCTGCTCACACTATCCTTGATCTGCTTTCGTATGTCTGCCTCAAACGCACCAAGATTCCGGGGAAGTCGGAGTGATATATCGCAGTACCGGTGATTGACGGACTTAATCTCAACCGTGATCTTTGACGTATCATTTTCTGTTTCAAACCGGCCATAGCCAGTCATGCTTCTTACCATAATCTGCCTCATTCCCGTGCATGATCTTTCCTAAAAACGCATTTATGCACTCCGTACTATTATAAATGACTTGGCAGGATAAGTCAAGAATTCTGTTGTATTTTTCCATGACAATGTAGTATAATCATACTTAGCTCGATAATGCCATATTGAGCTAACTTGACGGCACCATTGAGCGGGTGCAATGATTTGCAGGATGGAGGAAATATACACATGGCATTTGATGGATTTACATTAGCAGCATTGACAAAAGAACTCTCGGATAAGCTGACCGGCGGCAGGCTTCAGAAGATCGCCCAGCCAGAACCGGACGAGCTCTTATTGACGATAAAAAATAACCGCACAAATTACCGGCTCGTTCTCTCGGCCAGCCCTTCTCTTCCACTGATCTATCTCACAGAGGAATCGAAGACGTCTCCGCTGACGGCGCCGAATTTTTGTATGCTTCTTAGAAAGCACTTAAATGGGGCAAAGATTACGGAAATATCCCAGTTTGGGATGGAACGTGTACTAAAGATTGGCATGGAAAACTTAAATGAACTGGGGGATGTGGTAAATAAATCCCTCGTTATTGAGATTATGGGAAAACACAGCAATCTGATCTTTCTTGATGAGACCGGACAGATCATCGACAGCATCAAACATATCTCTTCATTGGTCAGCTCTGTGAGGGAAGTTCTTCCGGGACGTGATTATTTTATCCCGAACACGAAGGAAAAGCACGATCTCTTTGAACTCACGACCGAACAGTGGATGAACGAGGTCATCAAACAGCCGGTCAGCGTTGCCAAAGGACTTTGCAATTATTTTACTGGTTTTAGCTTCACTCTCGCACAGGAGACTGCTTACCGGAGCGGCGTCGATGGAGACGCCCCGTTTGCCTCCTTAAACGGCAACCAGTTATCCGACCTCAGAAGCAGTTTAAGAACCCTGATGCAGCATACAAAAGAGGGGACATTTGCGCCGGAGATCGTTCTTGACGGGAAGGAGCCTGTGGAATTTGCGGCCTTTCCCCTTACGATGTATGAGGGTCTGGAGCACAAACCGATGGATTCCATGAGTTTTACCGTGGAAACGTTTTACGGAGAAAAGGAAACCGTTCAGCGCATCCGCCAGAAATCTACGGATATCCGCAAACATGTGACGATGCTCCTTGAACGGAACCGCAAAAAGCTGTCCATCCAGCTCAAGCAGTTGAAGGATACGGAGAAAAGGGAGCGTTATAAAGTATATGGAGAGCTGATCAACACATATGGTTACCAGCTTGGCCCGGAAGATACAAAACTAAATTGCGTGAATTATTATGATGATACCGAGGTGGAAATACCGGTCGATAATACACTTACACCGGCTGAAAATGCCAATAAATACTTTAACCGTTATAATAAATTAAAGCGTACCTATGAGGCGGTGACAGTACAGATCCAGGAGACCAATGAGCTGATCGAGCATCTGGAAACGATCCTCACCTCACTTGACATCGCCAGACAGGAGGAAGACCTTGTCCTGATCAAACAGGAACTTATTGACAGCGGCTATATGCGCGGCCGCGGAAAAAGTAACCGGAAAAATGGGAAAGCGGTGACAAAAAGCAAACCGCTCCACTACGTCTCCTCGGATGGATATGATATGTATGTCGGAAAAAATAATTATCAGAATGATACACTTACATTTAAAACGGCTACGGGAAATGACTGGTGGTTTCACGCAAAGCAGGCTCCCGGCTCACACGTTATCATAAAATGTAACAATGAGGAGCCGCCGGTGACTACGTTTGAGGAAGCGGCCAGCCTCGCTGCCTTTTATTCAAAAAATAAAAATGCAGATAAAGTAGAGATCGATTATACGCAGAAAAAAAATGTCAAGAAACCAAATGGCAGCAAACCGGGGTTTGTCGTATATTATACCAATTATTCCATGGTGGCCTCTCCGGATATAAGCCATATTACAGAAATTTCCTGATTCAGTAAAAAAGGAGGATTCCGATATGATCGCTTACGATTCACATGTACATACTTCATTTTCTACAGACAGTGACACACTGATGGAACAAATGGTACTTCAGGGCATTCAGAACGGATTAGAAGGAATTACGTTTACGGATCATATGGATTATCACTTTCCACTCACATATAGTAACTGGCAGACTCCGGATGGCATGCCGCCGTTTACATTTGATGTGGATCGTTATCTCTCCTGTCTTTCCGGATTAAAAGAAAAATATCATGAGAAGATCGATCTTTTTTACGGAGTGGAGATCGGCCTGAAGAAGGATGCATGGCAAGAAAATGTGGCTTTAAGCCGGAATCCCTCTTTTGATTATATCATCGGCTCCATTCATCTGGTCGATGACATGGATCCCTATTATCCGGAATACTGGGAATCTTTTGAAGAAAAAAAGGGGCTTTTCAGATACTTTGAGACGACATATGAAAACCTAAGATCACTTGGTGACCTTAAAATTGATACATTAGGGCATCTGGATTATATCGTCCGCTACTCTCCATCCGGCTATAAACTTTACTCCTATCATCTGTTTTCGGATATCATTGATGAAATATTAAAGCTTTTGATCGGGCAGGAAATCTCCCTGGAGATCAATACGTCCGGTTATAAAAACGGCGGGCCGATGCCAAATCCGGGTGAGGAGATCATCCGCCGGTATAAGGAACTCGGCGGAGAGAGGATCACGTTCGGCTCCGATGCCCACACGACAGACCTTTTATCCGGAAGATTTGACGATGTGGAAAAAATCGCAAAAAAAACAGGCTTTCGCCACTATACAACGTTCGTGAAACGTAAGCCTGTTTTTCATACGTTTTAAATAGCTCAACGGCGCCAGTTTTAGTACTCCTCTTCTTCCTCCTCGTCCTCATGGATATCTGCTTTTGGTTTCTCGAGCCCTTCAATGACGATACCATGTTTTTCTGCATAATCCCAGAGGGCGGCGTGGATCGCTTCTTCTGCCAGAAGGGAGCAGTGTACCTTTACCGGTGGCAGCCCATCCAGAGCTTCCATTACTGCTTTATTTGTGACCTGCATCGCTTCCTGGATCGATTTTCCCTTTACAAGTTCGGTCGCCATACTGCTCGTAGCAACGGCGGCCCCACAACCAAACGTTTTAAATTTACAGTCTTTTATGATACCATCGTCGTCAATATCAAGATAAATGCGCATGATATCTCCGCATTTTGCATTTCCGACTGTCCCTACGCCGCTGGCATCCTCTATTTCTCCCACATTTCTTGGATTACTGAAATGATCCATTACTTTTTCACTATACATTGGCTTAACCATCCTTTCAAAACTAGATTAATGTGTATTTTTTTTGACAAAATCTTCATATAGTGGAGACATGCTTCTTAATTTGTCCACAATACCAACTAATTTATCAACGACATAGTCGACATCCTCTTTTGTCGTATCTTCACTGAGGGTAAGCCGGAGTGAACCGTGGGCGATCTCATGGGGAAGCCCGATCGCAAGTAGTACATGGGACGGATCTAACGAACCGGAAGTACAGGCGGAACCACTGGAGGCACAAATCCCTTCCATGTCGAGCATGATCAGAAGAGATTCTCCCTCAACAAACTGAAAACTGAAATTTACGTTATTTGGCAATCGTTTGGTGCGGTGGCCGTTCAACCGGCAGTAAGGAATTGCTTTCTCGATTTTTTCAATCAGGTAATCCCGGACTTCTTTCTCTTTCTTTGTCCTCTCTTTCATTCCGGAAACTGCGATCGAAACCGCCTCTCCAAAGCCTACGATACCAGGTACATTTTCGGTACCGGCTCTGCGCTTTCTCTCCTGTGCCCCACCGTGTATGAACGAGCGGAGTTTTAATCCTTTACGGATATACAAAAACCCGATTCCCTTTGGGCCGTGAAGTTTGTGGCCGCTCGCACTAAGCATATCGATATTCATCTCATTCACATCGATCGCCAACTGTCCGAATGCCTGCACCGCATCGGTATGAAACAGCACATCATGAGCCTTTGCGATCGCACCGATTTCTTTTACCGGCTGAACCGAACCGATCTCGTTATTGGCAAACATAATAGAAATCAATATCGTATCAGGGCGGATTGCTTTTTCTAACTGGTCAAGTTTCACGATCCCCTGTTCATCGACATCAATGTATGTGATCTCAAACCCGCGTTTTTCCAAATAATCACACGTATGCAAAATGGCGTGATGTTCAATTTTCGATGTAATAATATGTTTGCCTTTTTGTTCATACGCCTCTGCGGTGGCGATCAGTGCCCAGTTATCGGCCTCGCTGCCACCGGCGGTAAAATAAATATCCCGGATATCCGTCTTAAGTGCGTCTGCAATGACCTGTCTGCTGTCATTGACTGCCTTTTTATTCTTCGCGGCAAAATCATATACGCTGGACGGATTTCCAAAATTTTCAGTAAAATAAGGATACATGGCATCTACGACTTCTTTTTTAGTCGAAGTGGTAGCGGCATTATCCAGATACACAAATCTAGTCATTCTTTTTAAATCTCCTTTCATATGTCTCACTCAGATTGTTTTTATTAGCATCCGCTGCTTTTTGGCGGTATCGTCTCCTCAAGTAAGTCAGACAGCATAAGGTTATCCACTGCATTGTTAATGCTGTCACTGATACGCCGCCATACGATCTTTGTAATGCACTGCCCGGATTCCT
>CAZOIF010000011.1:0-27397 GCA_964579975.1 uncultured Eubacterium sp.
TAATGACATTTACCGGTACTACCGTTCCACTGTCGCTCGGTTGTGGCACAAATAGCATTATTTCTGTTTATTTACCATAACAACTCAATGTCACCTTCTACTACAAAATCCCAGCACTTCATATGTACATTCACAGAATATAATATTACGTTAAGTCCTAAAAGGTGTGCCAGTCTTCCTTTTCAATAGCGTCCAGCCCGCCCAGAGACTTATACCATTTTTTATATGTCGCCAGATAAGCTTTGGGTACATAAACTTCACAAAATATGGGAATCGGAGTACAGGAGCTTATTATCCCGATTACTTTTGGTGGTTCTTTTCCCCGGTAATACACTCTTGAAGACACACTTACTGCAGGACAAAATGCATGCATCTCCTTCACGCTTGCAGAAATATCCAGCACCTCTAATCCTTCACAGGAATCTTCAAGCAGTTCTCCACAGAGACTTGCTTTTTTCGGCAATTTTATAATGCGGTCTGAAATTTTCAGTTTCTTTTTTACGGCAATACCGACTGCCAGGGAACAATCGGATTTTCTGTAAATACACTGGCCATCTCTGGCATACACTGGATTTTCTGCATCTACGGTGACATCCTTCAATTTTTCCCCTTCCATGCAGTATTTTTCCAAATTCACGACATTTTTCCCCAGGTGTACCGCCGCTACCTGTGAATTGGTGAAAGCATATGTTTCAATCGAATTTACCGTATCTGAAATATGAATGTCTTTCTTTCCTGGAAACACCCAGACAAGTTTCTTTTTATCCTTGGACAAAAGAGTCCCTCTGCAAATAGTAAAATTGGGGTTTGCTTTTGGCAAAGTCACTTTAACCAGCTGGGGACAGTCAGCAAAACAAGTGCATCGGATATTTGACAAACGTTTGGGCAATTTGATCTCGCGCAGCTTTTCACAGCCATAAAAACAATCATACTCCAACGTTTTCACTCCATCCGGAATGTCCACTTTGGTCAGTTTTCTCATTCCGCTGAAAGCACTCTCGTCCAACTCCACTAATGAGCGGGGGAGCGTCATTGTCTTCACATTCCGTATGGCGTTGCAGTATCCGTCTACACCATGGGCATATTCCACCCAGCGGCCAAATACATTCTTATAAAAATCTAACTCATCCTTTGGCTCAAAAGTCATATCTGCGCCAATCTTTGTCACCTTCGCTCCTTGAATCCTTTGGGGAAAATGCAGTTTTGACGGTGCCTGCTTTCCCTGGGAAGTACTCTCCTCTTCCGGATATTCATTTGACTTCCCAAATGCTTTTGATACGGTTTCTACAAAATATATCCACGTTTCTTTTTTATCCTTGGACAGGTAAGCATAAAAGCGAAATCCATCTTTTGAAACCGTATATTTTTTCTTCATATTCCACTTCCCTATTTTCCATGAATCTGCCCTGGCAACTTTTACATCTGCCACAGATACCATGAAACATGCAAACACCAACACCGCCAGTATCCATAAGTTCTTTTTTATCATCCCGTATTTCCCCCTTTTTTTATTAAAATCAAGCCCCTTTATGCCATTCTCAGCGGCAAGGAACTGCTCATTCTTCTGCCTCTTTTTAACATCTAAAACATATCATAAAACGACTTTTATTTCAATATTAATAAATTTGAAGTTTTAGGAAATATAACGGAATTATGTCGATTCTATTTGAAAAACATGGTATAATCAAGTCCAATTTTCCTATTGGGAAAAGTTAGTATTTTGCTACAATAAATTGTAATTGCAATAGAAGGAGACATGTTATGACCATCATTATGAAACAAAGAAAAAAAGGAATACGGTTTATTGTTGGAGCACTCTTAATCGTATTCATACTGGTAGTATTTATGGTTGCATTGCTCTCAAATACGGCTAAAGCGGAAGTATTCACTCCTACAGAAACAGTAATAAAGACATACACTGGTTTTGTGGATGGGGTCGAGCGGACATTAGTTTTAACTAAAAATGCCTCAGACAAATTTACACCATATCTAAAAATTGGAGATTGGGATAATTTTATTTATGCTTCGACTAATAGTACTATTTTAGATGCAGGTTTAGATAAATATGGTACTGTCCAGATTTTGTGTACGGATAAAATGCCATATTGGTGGAGTTATGATTTAACTCCTGACTACACCAGAAAAGAATATAATGTTGTACCAAATCCGAGTGATCCTATTGGATATATGCATGATATAGTATCCTTTGATTTCGAGGGAACTGGTGAGGATGCAATTATCGTAGGCTATAAATCTGTCTCTGGAGAAACCTATCCTTTACCATCATTTGCTGAAATGAAGGAAGTTGCTGGATCTGATAGTCCTATTGAACCTTCTTATGTAACAACACAAGGGACACCAGAAAGCCCCACACCACCGACATCAACACCAGTACCGCCAACACCAACAATTCCAAGACCAGAATCACCATCAATTGAAACATCGGCACCACCGACAGTAGCACCGCCAACACAGATTCCACCAATATCAGGATCACCTACGTTGGTAACACCGATACCAACACCACTCACATCAACGCTTGTACCAATAATCGGTACTTATCCGCCTAGTGTAACAGTACAACCTACTGCTACGCCAAAGGTCTCCAAAAAACTCTCCATTAAAACGAGTAAGAAAAAAGGGAAAACGACTTCTTCCCTTTGTGAAGGAAATAAAACGGTTATCGAGTATACCCTTAAAAAGGGGAATCTTACTTGGAAGGTTGGTAAAAAGAAGGGGAATGCTAAAGGTGTCAAATATGCTGGATTCATAAAGAACTCAAAAAATCTTTTCTTTATGGACAAAAAAGGAAAAGGATTTACCGTCTCTTCCAAAAACGGGAAAAAGAAGTTGATTATTAACAAAGGTGCCAAAAAGCCTAGTTCTTCAGGCGGGTTTGTCGTCAAAGTTATGACAGCTTCTGGTCCCTTTCATCTTAGTAACAAGTAAACTTTTGATAGCAAAGTTCTGGTAAAGAAATCATAATATTTTATTTTGTGAAAACTCTGCAAAAAGTTGCTGTCGGTTAAAAATCTGTATTAACCGACAGCAACTTCCATAAAAATATGCTCTGGCAAAAAAATCTTACACTCCGGAATACGCCGAATATCCTGCATCGATCGGAAGCACCACACCGGTGATTGCGCTGGCTGCCCCCTCATCGCACAGGAAAAACACACTGCCTAATAACTCCTCACTTTCCACAAACCGCCCCATCGGCGTCCCCGCCAGGATCTTTCCGGCACGGGCTGTCGGGGTGCCATCCGGCTGAAATAAAAGCGCCCGGTTCTGATCCGATACGAGAAATCCGGGAGCAATCGCATTGCAGCGGATGCCCGTTCCCGCAAAGTGGGTCGCAAGCCACTGGGTGAAATTGGAGACGGCAGCTTTTGCCCCGGAATAGGCCGGAATCTTCGTGAGGGGAACATAGGCATTCATCGAAGATACATTCAGAATACACCCTGACTTCCTCTCCACCATGTCTTTCGCAAATACAAGTGTCGGCAAAAGTGTCCCCTGAAAATTCAGGCGGAACACAAAGTCTACCCCTTCCGGGTCAAGGTCAAAAAATGTCTTCTGCCCCTCTTTTGCCTCGTGCTGGTATTCGTTGTCCGTCGTTGCACGTGGATTGTTTCCTCCCGCGCCATTGATCAGAATGTCGCAGGGACCAAGTTCCGACAGTACTTTCTGGTGTACCTCTTCCAATCCCTCCCGCTCGAGTACATTCGCCTGATATCCCTCGCACCTGAAACCTTCTGACTTCAATTCCCCGGACAGTTTTTTTACATTTTCCTCACTTAAGTCCAGCGCGGCAACCTTCGCTCCTGCTCTGGCAAAGGCACGCGCCATCGTGCCACAGAGAACACCTCCTGCTCCCGTGATCACCACTACCTTATCTTTAAAATCAATCGTCATCGCTGGTTTCATTATTTTCTTCCTCCTTTTTCCAGTCGCTCCATCATATCCCAACACCCCCACATATACATGATACCAAGCGCCCGGTCATATAAACCGTATCCCGGCCGGCACTTCTCACCCCATATATGGCGGCCGTGATCGGGACGGATATATCCGTCAAAACCGCATTCATAATAGGCACGCATGATCTCAAGGATTCCCACATCCCCATCACAGTCCCTGTGGGACGCTTCTATAAAATCCCCGTTCGGGAAATGCTTTACATTCCGTATGTGTGCAAATGCGATCCGGCTGCAATACGTCCGGATGATGTCGGCCACATCATTATCCGGGTTTGCCCCAAGCGACCCGGAACAGAGACAAAGGCAATTATATTCATCATCCACCATAGACAAAAAACGCCCGATGGATTCCTTGTCCACCAAAAGACGCGGCAGTCCGAAAATATCCCACGGCGGATCATCCGGATGGATCGCCATGCGGATCCCGGTCTCATGGCATACCGGCATAAGCGCCTCCAGAAAATATTTTAAGTTCTCCCACAACTTTTCTTTCGTCACTCCACGGTATGCCTCAAACAACTCATCCAGCTTTTCCATGCGCTCCGGTTCCCATCCCGGAAAAGTCATCCCGTGGAGATTTTTCAGGATATAGTCTGCCATTTCTTTATAATCATCCTGGATCTTAGCTTTTTCATAAAATAATGCTGTGGAACCATCATCCATCGGATGAAAAAGATCCGTTCTCGTCCAATCGAAAATCGGCATGAAATTATATGTCACGACCTTTACCCCAAATTTCGAGAGGTTATAAAGTGTCTGCTTATAATTTTCAATATATTGATCACGCGATGGCAGCCCGATCTTAATATCGTCGTGGACGTTTACACTCTCTACAACGTCCATATTGAAACCATATTCCTCGATCTGGCGGCGCATTTTCTCAATCTCTTCCATCTCCCAGACCTCTCCCGGCGCTTTATCGTGCAGAGCCCAGACAAGCCCCGTCACACCCGGGATCTGTTTGATCTGCTCCTGCGTGATACTGTCGTTTCCCTCGCCATACCAGCGAAACGTCATCTGCATGAAATCCCTCCTTTTCCTCTACATTATCTTTGCATTATAAATGTGTATCAAAAATACCACAGAATGAGTCGACCGGATCCTTCCCGGTAAACGCTTCCTCTCCGCTCATCAGCTTTGTGACCAGTGCATCCAGCGTGGAATCCTTACTGTCATACGTGTTGATATAAGTGCGGGCCTGCGGGATATCCGCCAGTACAAACGGGTGTCCCACACCGATCACTACGACCGGAAGTTCAAATACATACCATGGAATCTCTCCGCCGCCCTTCGTCATCCCAAAGGATGGTCGTGCGACCGGCTGAAATCCTCCGGCGATATCAACGAGCGTAATAATTAAATCCTGATTTTCCCGAAACTCTTTGATCGGTGTTTTTCCGGCAAAATACATATTTAGATCCGGTTTCTTGCCCTCTCTTGCCTCCTGGAGCATCTTTTCCACCGGGCTCTCATAGATAAAAGCATCAAACCCCTTGGCCACAAGTTTATCACGAAGGACTTCCGCCGGAGAAGTCTTTCCGGCAAACAGGGCTCCAAGCCCCGGTGCAGACAATCCCTTCACATATACGATCATGATCCGTTTGTAACGCTCCGGTGTCATCGGAAAAACTTCTTTATCCTTATACTTCACAAGTGTGACGGACCGTTCGGAAATCTCTCTCTGGATGTCCACATGATCTTTACAGCCGATGATCTCATGCACCTTTTCACGGGGCGGCATAAGTTCACTCTTCTGCTTTTTGTGCAGTCCCATATGGGCTTTCAGTGCCAGAATACGGTGAAGGGCGTCATCCAGTCTCTCCTCGGTGATCCGTCCGTCAAGATAGCCCTGCTTCATACTGGAAAAATCTTCCTCCATCTCGTTAAAAAACAAAAACATGTCCACTCCGGCGGCGATCGCAGCGGGCAGCACATCGCTTCGCTTCATACGGCATGTAAGCCCTACCATATGTGAGGCATCGGTCAGGACCATACCATTAAATCCAAGTTTTTTACGCAAAAGCCCCTGAATGAGTTCCGGGGACAATGTCGCCGGCATCATTTCATCATCTGTCAGTTCCGGGTTAAAGTGTCTCGCATAAGCCGGCTGCATGATATGACCTGCCATGATCGCCTCGAGCCCGTTATCAATCAGCGTCTGATAAACCATGCCAAACGTTTTATCCCACTCCTCACAGCTCATTGTGTTCACACTGTTTGCCACATGCTGGTCACGAAAATCCAGTCCATCTCCCGGAAAATGCTTTGCTGCACAGGAAAATCCCGGATTCTTATGGGCTCCGTCCAAATATGCTTTTGTCATCTCAGCCACCCGTTCCGGATCGTTTCCATACGTGCGCAGTCCGATCACGGGGTTTTCCCAGTTATACATGATGTCGCTGACGGGCGCAAAGGACAGATTACAGCCGATGGCCGCTGCCTCTTTATTCGCCATATATCCAAGCTGGTACGCATACTCTGTATTTCTTGTCGCTGCAATCTTGGTCTGGCTTCCGATCATCGTCCCGTCTGTGCAGGCGCCATCGCCGCCATTCTCTGTATTGCAGGCAATGATCAGCGGAATCTTACTATTTTCCTGCAGGATGCGATTCTGCTCATAGATTTCATCTGCCGTTCCCGGGTTGTAGCGGATGCCCCCGATGTGATACTCATTTACCGTCATTTTCAGATAATCTTCTGTACGGCTTGATCCCATATTAAAAAACAGCTGTCCGATCTTTTCATCCAGTGTCATGTCTCTAATCGTGTCCTCTACCCATTTACAGTCCTCATCCGACAGGTAAAACGGGTTTGCTTTCATATCTACCATATCATCCTCATTTCTGCAAAGTGAACCATCTTTCACGTCTGCCTTATTCTCTTTCTTTCAGATTATCAAGAAATTCCTTTGTTTTGCTGTCTTGATATTTCCCGCCATAAGTACCGTCAAGAAAATGTGCCAGTCCTTCTGTCGCAAATTCGTTCCAGCTCTCTGCCTCATGGCGGACCAGAATGGGATAATAATATACCCCATTCGTTTTGGCTGCTTCCATGTCTCCCGGCGCATCGCCGCACATAAGCACATGCTCCTTTTCATACCCGCATTTTATGAGCTCACCGATACAAAACGCTTTACTGCCGGAGTCCTGCGCCAGCATAAGATCAGTATGCTCCAAAAGCCCATGCCTCTGCCATTCATCCAGAACCGCATCCCGGTTCGCACTGGACACGACTGCGACATCTGCCGACTGGTGTGCCGTTTCCAACGCCTTCTGTACACCACAAAAAGGACTCTTTTCCCTATTTGGGAGGTGTTCAATCGCCCGGTTGACCGCAATACTCCAGTCATATGCCTTACGCATACAGACACTATCCGTCTGCCCAATCTCACGCTCCAGTGCTTTGTTGGATAGCTCCGGTGTCTGCTGTACCCATTTCTCAAACACATCGAGCCCCTCGACCTCCCAGTATTTTTCATCAATCTCACGGAGCGCCTTTGCCAGTCCCTTAAACCGGTTGATTCCCCGTGTCATCGTATACAGATTGATCTCATTCCATCGGGCCAGTATCTCATCTTCCCATCTCTCCAGTCCCCATTCAGCGACCATGCAGGGACCAAAACACCGAAAATGCTTAATGTCCATCGTGTCCATAGCGCACCCGTCACTGTCCACACAGATCAGAAAATTCTTCTTTTTTTTATACGTCAATAATGAATCGCCCATCATCTGCTCCTTCTCTACTCCACGTCTCTATCCTGACGGCGTCTTTCCAGTTCTGCCACATTTTCTGCCACACGCCTTTTATTCAGTGGATAAATAAACCACAGGCACACTGCAACGAGAATAAAACCAATCGTCGGTGCAATACAGGATAACTTAAAAATCCCCTCCGTAACGTCCGGTTCGAATGCCGTCGCCTGTGAATAGCCGATCAGGGACAGAAGGAACCCCACCAGTCCGGATGACAGAGCCTGTCCCAATTTTCTCGCAAACGAATACACCGAGTAGATCGTACCATCTTCCCGTACCCCGTTTTTCACCTCTGCATCATCAATAACATCTGTGATCATCGCCCAGATGATCGTATTAAAAAACCCAAGTCCAATATAGGCAAGCGTAAAAAATGCCACATAGACATATGGATTTTCCGGATGAACGATCAGACACAGGATAAACAGTGTCGCCGACATAAGGCAGGACATGACCGAAAGTTCCTTTTTTCCAAATATTGTGGACAACTTTACCGCCAATGGTGCACAGATGACCAGAACAGCGATTGAACTCGCCAGAGAAGATGTTGACTGTGCCGCAGCACTTCCATAAAAGTTCGGGAACACAAATCCTGCAAGTCCCTGCATCGTCAGCATAGCCAGAAGAAGGGAAATCGCTGCCGCAATGATCCCAAGCAGTGCCCGGTTTGTTAAAAGACTTTTAAATAACTTTCCGACATTCAGTTTCTCATTGTTTGCCGGAACCTCCACACGCTCACGGACAAGATTGAAACAAAGTATATAACAGATAATAGCCAGAACACTGAATACTCCGGCGATGATCGTCATGCGGGAACCGGAAAGTACTGTATTTCCATTGACCGTCACATACGCAACCATCGGGGTTCCGACACCGATGAACAGGCCTGCAAGCGTCGCACCGATCGTGCGCCATGTAGACAGCTCGGCTCGGGCTTTCGGATCTGCCGAAATGGCAGATGCCATGGAACCATACGGAATATTGATTGCTGTATAAAAGATCGATCCCCACAGGATATAAGTAATGACCATCCAGAACACCCTAAAGGCATATGACATATCCGCAAATCCCGACTGATAGATCAGAAACGAGGCGATTGCCACCGGCCCGCACATGCGCTTGATCCACGGACGGAACTTTCCATCCTTTTTGGGGTTTGAACGATCAACGATCTGTCCCATCGTAACATCCGTAACTGCATCCACAAAGCGTGCTGCCATCATCAGAAGACCGACGACTCCCGCTTCGATTCCCATCACATCCGTATAAAACTTGAGCATAAAACTTGAGGACAGGATAAATGTAAAATCGTTTCCAAAATCACCAAACATATACCCCAGTTTATCCCTCATGCCAAACGGACGGACAGAAGAAACTGCTGTTTTTGAATTTGCATCCATAATCTCTCTCTCCAATCTTTTTTATTTGATCCGGTCGATCTGGATCAATTTTGCATTCAGGCTCTCGGCAAATCCATCTGGCACCATGCTGCCCGCCATGTGCACCATTCCCTCCGGCGTCATGGATTTCATCATATCCCACATCCCGGAATCCGGTGTCAGTTCAAAATTTGTCGCTAATTTTACAGCCTTTGCCGTAATTTCCAGTGCCTCTTTCGATTTTGCGATTTCCTCCATCTTACAGCGGATATTATATTTCCCTTCCGGGAACTGCATCGGTGCCTTCAGATCCAGATCGCCCATAAGTGTAAACCAGTTTGCCACACCTTCTGCCCTCTCATTTACTTCCGGCAGCACATAGATGGCCGGCTCTTTTTCCACACGCTCGATCATCATGCTGTCCCGGCAGTCTCCGGCCAAAGCGACGATGCTGTTAAAACCATCCTGCAAAGAAACCTGAAATACAAACACTTTATCTGAACTCTGTATGTCTGCCATTTCACCATTTACATAAAGAGAAACGTACGGCTGGTTTGAGTAGACCCGGATCTCCGTCATCTCTCCAGCACGCTGTGCATACCGTTTGCCACACAGATGCACCATCGGTTCTTTATTCCAGTATGCCTTATAAATATAATAACTATCCTTTTTCGTCTTACGGTCCATCGTGACCAATCCTTTATTATTCCTTCCGGCCACACCGCCCTCATTTCTAGCCGCACAACCAAAGTCAAACATGTTCCACACATGGCTTGACCAGATCCACGGGCGCTCATCGAGAACTTTTGCCATGTGTTCATGATAGAGCGCCTGATATTCTTCACTGTAATCCTTGCATGCCGGTTCTGGCCCGTGATACGTGATGATTCCCTCACACCCATATTCGGAGAGCCCAAGGCAGATTTCGGGATGCTCTTCATGGAAATGGTCGAGCCACGGCCCATTGTCTTCCATCTTTCCCCCATACCATCCAAAATAATGATTATAGCTTTCTACATCTGTAATGCCATGCACCGGGCTGTCAGAGGGTGTCATGGAAACATGGGCGATCGTCGTCAGTCTCGTCGGATCCAGTTCCTTACAAAGCGCATTCAATTCTTTGTGATTCTCTACCAGCTGTTCCGAAATCCCACCAATCAGAATCTCATTGGAAATTCCCCAGAAGCAGATACTCGGATGGTTGTAATTTTGCAAAATCAGTTCCTTCATCTGTGTGATACAGTTCTCATGCGCCGCCGGATCTTCCTCCATCACACTGATAAAAGGGATTTCCGCCCATACGATAAACCCCAGTTCATCACAGGCATCATAAAAATCCTGAGAGTGCTGGTAATGTGCCAGACGGATCGTATTTGCCCCAATTTCTTTAATGATCTTCGCATCATTCATATGGTCCTGCCTGGTCAATGCATTTCCTTTGTAAAGCATATCCTGATGGCGGCTTACTCCCCGGAGCGGCGTCGGAATCCCATTGAGGATAAAACCCTTTTCCGGATCACAGGAAAAGCTGCGGACACCGATACGCACAGAAACTTCATCATATGCTTCATTACGCCTCTGCAAAACTGCTGTCACCGTGTACAGATAAGGGTTATCACAATCCCACCTTGTCACATCGGGAATATATACCCGTCCGGCAGTATTTCCTGCCGGACGCACAAAAGATGCCACTTCTTTTCCCTCTGCATCACAGACCCGGTACATGACAGTGAAATTTTCATCTGCATTCACAATCCATGATTCTGTCTCAAACCACGCACCGCCATTACAATCCGGCGCAGCCACTACTTTCAGTCCCAAACTACCCCAGTGCTCGAGTTCAAAATGAGTCGCCGGCACGCTGATCAGGTTCACACCACGGTAAAGCCCACCATAAAAAGTAAAATCGGCCGACTGTGGATAAACACTGCTCTTTTTTTCATTGCTGCAGGCGATGACAAGAAGATTTTTACCGTCTTTTTTGCAGGCATCTGTAATATCTGCACGAAATGTCGAGTACCCGCCCTCGTGATAACACACTCCTTTTCCATTGACATAAACAGTCGCCTGCTGTCCCGCCGCCGGAATATCTACAAAAACACGTCCACCGGAAAGTGGCTGCTCCGGCATCTGAAACTCCCTTGCATACCAGTAACACCCGCGGTCATAGCTGCCGTTTCCGTCATGTCCGTCCACCGCATTCCACGTGTGGGGCAGTTCCACCTTCTCCCACTCCTCCGGCAATTCTTTCGGAAGCCCCGCATCCTTTTGTATAAATCTCCAACCCTCATTGATACTGATAATTTCCCGCATATGATTCTTCCTTCCTTTAGCGCACGACGAAGTTTGTGTCTGTTTTTCAAACTATATTTCCCATTTTCCATGATTTTCATACATCAAAACTGTATTCGAATAATTTCGCAGATCACTAAAAATAGCAACTAAAAAAACAACCAAATTCAGTTCAAAACAGACGCAAGCAAACTTGCTAATAGTTTTTCACTGAATTTAGTTGTTTTTTGCAGCCGGATTACCCAAATACATATCTGTCACAGACTTAATTGCGCTTCGCAGATCAATTCGTCTGTGCCAGATATCACTTCCCGCATGGGGCATATCACTGTATCCCTATAAAAACCTACTCCTTCGGCAACGCCGTCTTCTTATCCACAACTACCTGCTCTTCCAGACATTCAAAAATACCGTCTACTTCTTTCTGAGCCATTTTCGGCGTCAAAAGACTGACAACAGGCACAATGACCAGTCCTGCGATCATAGCGATCGCTCCGGCATTGATCGGGGATGCAATATAAGAGAAAAACATATTGGATACCGTAATTCCGATTCCGCAGATAAAACTTGCCCACACGGCAGCGCGGGTAACACCTTTCCAGTACAGCCCATAGAGAAATGGCGCCAGAAATGCACCTGCCAGCGCTCCCCATGAGATTCCCATCAACTGTGCGATAAACTGTGCAATTGATTTTGGCGGGAAAAGCGCCAGAATGACCGAACAGACGATAAAGAAAACAAGCAGGATCCGCATACAGAAAAGCTGTTTTCTGTCACTCATCTTCTTAATGATATTATCTTTCAGAAAATCCAGAGTCAGTGTCGAACTCGACGTCAGTACCAGAGAAGAGAGCGTGGACATAGATGCCGACAATACAAGCACGATAACGATTCCTACCAAAATATCTGGCAGAGTGGACAGCATCGATGGAATGATCGCATCATAGATCACGCTTCCATCCGGTTTATGAATCCCCGGCATATCAAACAATCTTCCAAACCCTCCGAGAAAATAACAGCCGCCGGAAACAACGATCGCAAAAATAGTAGAAATGATCGTTCCTGACTGGATAGATTTCTCATCCTTGATCGCATAAAACTTATGTATCATCTGCGGCAGTCCCCATGTTCCCAGAGAAGTAAGGATAATGACACCGAGAAGATTCAAAGGATCCGGTCCGAAGAAGGAAGTAAATGCTCCCTTCTGCCCGAGTGTCACAGCCACGTCACTTTCCATTTCCGCCAGAGAGCGCACAGCCTCAATAAAACCACCCTGGCCATTTAACACCGCTGCGATGACAGCTACAATACCAGCTAACATAATGATTCCCTGAATGAAGTCATTGATCGCTGTCGCCATGTAACCACCCAGAATGACATAGGCACATGTCAGCACGGCCATGACGATCACACATATTTCATAGGGAATGTCAAAAGCCATTCCAAACAGCCGGGACAATCCATTATATACAGAAGCCGTATATGGGATCAGGAATACGAAAGCGATCGCCGAAGCTGCGATCCGGAGCGCTTTGCTCTGATAACGCTTTCCAAAATAATCCGGCATCGTCGCCGCCGACAGATGGTTACTCATGATACGGGTACGCCTTCCGAGGATCACCCATGCGAGCAGGGAACCAATGAGGGCGTTGCCAATACCGATCCAGGTGGATGCCAGCCCATATTTATATCCAAACTGTCCCGCATATCCCACGAAAACAACAGCGGAAAAATACGAAGTTCCATAGGCAAATGCTGTGAGCCACGGTCCTACACTCCTGCCTCCCAGTACAAAATCATTTACGTTTGTTGCATGTTTTCTGGAGTACAGACCGACCCCAACCATCATGCCAAAAAATATAATTAGAAATACAACTTTGATTATCACGTTTCTCCTCCTTAATAAAATAGCTAACTGATATGAATTAGTTTCTCTGCATTCTCTCCCAGTATTTTATCCCGGTCTCGCTCATCGATCGCAAGCTGCCTTAGATAAGTTAACGATTCCTTCTGACCGCTCCACGGGCTGTCCGTGGCAAACAATATCCTGTCTGCCCCATGCTTTTTAAGGATTTTTAAAAACATCTCATCCTCGATAAATCCAAACGTATAGGCCGTGTCCAGATAAACATTCCCCCCTGCAATCAGGCGTTCCACATCCTCCCACAGGCCAAAACCGCCGTAGTGGGCGAGCACCAGTTTTTCCGGTTCCACCTCGTCCATTACTTTGCGGATCATATCTACCGTACAACGGACATGGTCGGGAAACCCAATATCCACACCGGCATGTACAACACTGACCAGACCAAGCTCGGAAGCATAATCCAGAATCCGCATGTACCTGATGTCATCAAAATACATATTCTGGTAATCCGGATGCAGCTTAATACCCTGTAATCCAAGATCTTTAATGACACGAAGTTCCTTCTTATAATTCAAAGTATCCGGATGGATTCCCCCGAAGGAAAGAAGGCGTCTTTTCTTTTCCGCATATTTCTCATTCAGCTGCGCCGCAAATTCATTTACCGTATGGAACTGTTCCGGTCTTGTGACCACTGGAAGAACGATAGAGACATCGACTCCTGCTTCTTCCATGGAAATGACCAGACTCTCTTCCTTTCCATCCGTAAATGCCTTGACATGTGCAATATTTTCTAACTTGCTGATCGTCCTCGCCGCAATTTTCTCCGGAAAAATATGTGTATGAAAATCAATGATCATGATACTGCTACACTCCTGTTCTTTTAACGGAATATTTTCTCGATATCTTCCTGGCTGTACAGTTCAACTTCTTTGCTCTTTAGCAGTTGTGCCGCCTCGTCACCGTTAGATATCTTGCATATGATCGATGCATCATCCTCTTTGTTTGACAGCGCATACATATACTCTACATTCATCCCCGCCTTACAGACAAAGCTTAAGATTTCCTGCAGTTTTCCCACCTGGTGGGAAAGCCGGACTGCCAGCACATCGGTCAGCATGGCAGCAAACCCTTTTTCTTTCAGTGCCGCCTGCCCTGCCTCCGGATCTGACGTGATCAAACGGAGAAGTCCGTATTCACTCGTATCTGCCAGACTCAGGGAAATAATACTAATCTGTTCCTTTTTCAGGACGTCTAACACTTCCTCCAACCGTCCCTCGTGATTTTCAATAAATACCGATAACTGCTTTATAAACATAAACACCCTCCTCTGCTTCTATCCCTCATATCCTCTGAGAAATGCCTTCTGGTTTATCTCCACTGTCTTTGGTGGAACGGTTTTTTCGATCACGTTTAACCACGTTTCCTTTGAAAAATCCATATGCTTTGCCGCCATCCCAAGAACAATGATATTGAACACTTTGGAATTTCCAAGTTTTTTTGCTTCCTCCATCGCATTTATCTTAAAAACAGTATGCTCCTGTTCCAGTCCCTCCAGAATGTTTTCCGGATAACTTGCCGTCCCTGTCACGACAGTGATCGGTTCAATCTGCTGTTCATTGACGATCAGAACACCATCCTTTTTCAGAAAATGTGCATAACGCAGGGCTTCTAATTCTTCAAACGCAATGAGTACATCTGCCTGACCTTCTTCCACGATCGGCTCCGCTACTTTTTCCCCATACCGCACAAAAGTCACTACGCTTCCGCCCCTCTGTGCCATACCATGCACTTCAGATAATTTTACATCGTACCCGGCTTCCAGTGTCATCCCACCGAGAATACGGCTGGTTAAAAGCGTTCCCTGTCCACCCACGCCTACTATCATAATATTCTTTGTCATACCTGCCTCCAATCTACTATAGTACCTTTATGCTTCTACCCGCTCAATCGCACCAAATTTACAAAGCTGTTCACAGAGCCCGCATCCGTTACACATCGTGTCATCAATCGCTATACTTCCGTCTGCCTTTTTTGTCAGAGCAGGACACCCCGGTTTCAGGCACATGCCACACTTCTTGCAGGCGTCCTCGACTGGCTTACAGCGATATGGAAATACATTTCCTTTAAGGAGGACACATGGTGATTTTGTAATGATAACAGAAACCTCGTCTCTTGCTACTTCCTCTTTTACTATTCTCTCCAGCTCTTTTGTATCAAAAGCATTTACCTCTGTCACATGTCTGACTCCCATCGCCCGGCACAATTCATAAATATTGATTGCAGGAACCGTTTCCCCCTTTAATGTCTTTCCAGTCGCCGCATGATCCTGATGTCCGGTCATACCCGTTGTGGAATTGTCAAGAATAATGACCGTTCCCGTCGCCTGATTGTATACCATGTTCATCAGGGAATTGACGCCCGTATGCATAAAGGTAGAATCCCCGATCACAGCTACCCAGTTTTTCACATACTCTTTTCCTTTTGCCTTCTCCATGCCGTGTAAGGT
This sequence comes from uncultured Eubacterium sp., assembly GCA_964579975.1. Classification (GTDB taxonomy): domain Bacteria; phylum Bacillota; class Clostridia; order Lachnospirales; family Lachnospiraceae; genus Eubacterium_F. Next base: position 15,774 of record CAZOIF010000011.1, read on the forward strand.
GGAAATACTTGCTCCCATACAGATCGTCGTATCAATAACACTTAGCGGCGGTACTGCGCCGAGCGTATAACACCCGATATCTCCTGCCGCATGGATACCAAGCTTTTTCAGAACCGTATACACGCTTCGATGCGGACACCCCGGACAGAGGATTGGCGGTCTTGCCGGAACTTTCGCCGGCTCTTTGATATTCACTTCCTCTTTTAATATCCGCTCCCGGATCATATTGGCAGAATATTCACCCTGCACGGTAAAAATTTCTTTTCCAACTGCTTCGATCCCCCATGATCTGACCTGCTCCTCGATCACTGGTTCCAGTTCCTCAAAAATGTAAAGCTTGTCTACTTTAGAGGCAAACTCTTCAATCAGCTTTCTCGGCAGTGGATTGACCATACCAAGCTTCAGTACCGATGCATCCGGGCAGGCTTCCTTTACATATTGATACGGAATCCCGCTCGTGATAAAACCAATGGACGTATCGTTATATTCCGCCTTGTTGATCGGGAAATCACTCCCGTCCTCGGCCATCGCCTTCATCCGGTTTTCTACATAGATATGCCGGCCAACCGCAGCTCCCGGCATCATGACAAACTTGGCAGGATTTCTCTCATAAGACTTATCCTCTACCTCTGTTCTTTCTTCCAATGTAACTGTTCCCTGCGAATGCGCCAGACGTGTTGTCGTCCGGATAATGACCGGCGTGTCGTATTTCTCACTCATCTCATAGGCAAATTTCACAAAATCTTTTGCCTCCTGGCTGTCAGAGGGCTCCAAAACAGGCACCAGCGCAGCCTTCGCTACACATTTCGTATCCTGCTCATTCTGTGAACTGTACAGGCCCGGATCATCGGCGGCCACAAGAACCAGCCCGCCATTCACACCTGCATAGGAAACCGTATATAATGGATCGCTCGCCACATTGACACCGACATGCTTCATGGAAGCCATCGCTCTGACACCACTGATCGAAGCTCCGATCGCCACCTCTGTCGCTACCTTTTCATTTGGCGACCACTCTGCATAGATTTCATCATACAACGCAATGTTCTCGCTGATCTCCGTACTCGGTGTACCCGGATATGCGGCAGAAACCTTTACACCTGCCTCATATGCCCCCCTCGCGATCGCTTCATTTCCCAACATGATCTTCTTATCCACTCTGTTACACTTCCTTTCTCATATCTTTTACCCTTTGCGCTTTTCCTTCAAATCGCTGTAATGTATTCGGGGATTCCAGACGTATTTTTGCATCCAGTCCCAGAACGATCCGGAGTCTGTGCTTGATCTTTTTCTCCAATTCTTCCAGTTCCTTATAAGCATCTACCGGCTCCACAAGCTCTACCCGGATCTCAAGTATATCCGAATGATTTTTCCTCGTCACAATAATTTCATAGTGTGGACCGATCTCATCGATACCAAGAAGTACTTCCTCGATCTGGCTCGGAAATACATTGACACCGCGTATCTTTAACATGTCATCGGTCCTTCCGTCCAGATTTTCCATGCGTACTGTCGTCCTGCCACATTTACACGGTTCATAAATCAGCCTTGTCACATCCTTCGTGCGGTAGCGGATCAATGGCAGTGCCTCCTTATAAATACAGGTGATGACAAGTTCACCCTTTTCTCCCGGCGGCAGTACCTCTTCCGTCTCCGGATCAATGATCTCCGGAATAAAGAAATCCTCATTGATATGCATGCCACAGAGCTGTTCACACTCTCCCGACACGCCGGGCCCCATCAGTTCACTCATGCCATAATTCGAGGTGACTAACATATCATCTCCCCAGAGTTTATGCATCTCTGTGCGCATCGCCTCGGTGAGAAGCTCGCTTCCCACAAGACCAATCTTCACGTTTAAATCCTTCTTCGGGTCGATCCCCATCTGAAGGGCCACCTCTCCGATTCTCAGCGCATAAGACGGTGTGGCTACAAGAAGCGTCGTCCCAAAATCTTTCATAAACATAATCTGTTTTTCGGTATTTCCGGTAGAGGATGGCACGATAGCAGCCCCCATATTTTCCAGACCAAAGTGCAATCCCAGCGCCCCGGTAAACATTCCGTACCCAAAACAGATCTGTGCAATATCCTTTCCTGTCGCCCCGCCCATGGCGGCAATCCTGGACACGCATTCTGTCCACATCTCAAGATCCTTTTTCGTATATCCTACCACGGTTGGCTTTCCTGTCGTTCCACTGGATGCATGGATGCGCACCAGATCATCCTTTGGCACGGCAAATAGTCCAAACGGATAATTATCCCTCATATCCTGCTTCGTAACAAACGGCAGTTTCTGCAGATCCTTCAGTGTCTTAATGTCCTCAGGCTTCACGCCTGCTGCCTCCATTTTCCTACGGTATGGCACAACCTTTTCATATACCCGCTTCACCGTTTCCTGAAGCCGCTCCAACTGGATCGCCTCGATCTCAGCTCTTGACATCGTTTCTTCTTTCGCCCAAATCATTTTATTCCTCATTTCTGCGCTGCTTTTTGCAAGCGAATGTATTATTCGCTTTAACGAGTTTGTGTCAAGCAACGCGCAGACACAAATCTCGCGTGTGAGAAAACTTGTTTTCTCACACTGTCTTCTCCTTTAACATGCATTTTAAAAATCATATCACATATTTGCATATAGATATTGTTATTTTATCACAAAACTCATGCATATTCTACTATAAAAATTTCTTGTTTGACAGGAAATGCCGTGCCCATTATAATTAGAATCAGAAACAGAGAGTACAGGTGTTAAAACCTATGACTCGTTCACAAATACTTTAGCTCGACGGCGTCAATTTGAATCCTGTTTCGTCGAGCCAGGACAAACATGGAGGCTAAGTATGAGAAAAAAAATCATCCGTTTTACTTCGTGTCTTTTAGCAATATCGGTCGTTTTAAGCAACGCCGTCATTCCTGTACAGGCAGCGAAAAAGACAGAAAAAAAAGCAACATTAAAAAAGAAAGCAGTAACGATGCAGATCGGAAAAAAGAAAAAAATTTCAATTAAAAACAAGAACAAAAAGGCAGTTTATACGTTCAAATCGAAAAATGCCAAAATCGTCAAAGTTTCAAAAAAAGGCATTATGACTGCCAAAAAAACCGGAAAAACTAAAATTTCAGTAAAAGAAAAGCTTGGAAAGAAAACAAGGAGTCTGGGCTTTATAACTGTAACTGTAAAAAAAGCCGGCACTGACACTAAAACTCCACAGCCATCTTCGCCAGCTGTACAAACGGCAGATCCAACTCCTGTCGCATCCCAGCCGGCAGATAACACCAGTACGCCGGCTCCTTCCATGACACCGGAACCGGTTGAAACACCATCACCAACAGCAACGCCAAGACCTCCTATTGTTCCTGAGATCAAGGATACACCAACCAAATTAAACCAAAAGGTAGACGGTGTAGAGTACGGCAAGCAGATCACTACACACTACTACTCCTCAACAACGGGAAAGAACCGCAATGCAATCATCATCCTTCCACCTGGTTACACCGAGGATAAAAAATATCCGGTACTATACCTGTTCCACGGCGGAATGGGCGACGAGAATGATTGGATCGGTGGCGGCATCCGCTATATGATCGGAAACATGATTGCGAACGGTGAAGCCGAAGAAATGATCGTCGTACTTCCAAACTGCCGGTGCCGTGAAGATGATTCCGCTGCAAATGCCGATGGTTTCGCACTTGGACATGTGCAGTCTTTTGACAATTTCCTGAATGATTTCCGGGACAATCTCATGCCTTATATCGAAGAGCATTACTCCGTTGCAACAGGACGTGACAATACAGCCATCGCTGGCTTGTCCATGGGCGGACGCGTGGCTCTGAACATCGGTGTCTCATTGGTTGACCGCGTGGGGTATACCGGTGCGTTCAGCCCGGCATATGGTATCTTCCCCTATTCTGCCAACGGTCTGACCGAAGAGGGATTATTTACTGAAGAAACCTTTACTCTTCCGGACAACTACAATAAAAGTACATTTATTCTGATCAACACAGGAAAACAGGATAACATGATAAACGACGAACCGGCCCGTTATCATGAAGCATTGGAAAACAACGGCATCCACCACACCTATTATACAATGAATGGAACCCATGACTGGCCAGTGTGGAGAAACGGATTTTACAATTTCACACGGTATTTGTTTCAAACACCATCGGACACAACTGTGACTACGGACCCTCCGATCGAACTTCAGCCGATCGTCTACGACGTACCGTCTGACTTCGACTCCAAACAAGACGATGTCACATATGGAACGATGAAGAAGATCCAATACTATTCCACTACGACGGAGGCAACACGAAAGGCAAACATTCTTTTACCGGCAGGCTATACCGAAGAAAAACAGTATCCTGTTTTGTACCTGCTGCACGGAATCGGCGGAGATGAAAATGAATGGGTAGGCGACGGAAAGCCAAGATATATCCTCGGCAACCTTATCGCACAAGGACTGGCGAAGGAAATGATCGTTGTCATACCAAACTGCCGTGCCCGCAAAAACGATCAGGCTACGAGCGAATTCACACTGGATCACTACGCAGCATTTGATAATTTTATCAATGATTTACGGGATAATCTGATGCCCTATATCGAAGAACACTATTCCATTGCAACCGGACGGAAAAATACAGCGATTGCCGGTCTTTCCATGGGTGGCAGGGAATCATTGAACATCGGTTTAAACATGCCGGAGACATTTGGCTATATCGCAGCATTCAGCCCGGGATACGGTGTCTTCGCCTACACGGCAAACGGTGTTTCGGAGCCGGGGCTGTTTACCGAAGAGACTTTCCGTCTGCCGGATCTTTATAAAGATAATACGTTACTTATGATAAATAATGGAATTTCAGAAGGCGGCGAAAATGCCCTCGGCGGCACATGCCATAAGGTACTGGAGAAAAACGAAATCCCGCATTTGTTCTACGTGACAGAAGGTGGTCACGATTTCAAGGTCTGGAAACACGGATTATACAATTTTGCACTCCAGATCTTCCAGTAATTCACAATACGGCTCAAAAGCGCCGGATGCTTTGATCAAAAAAACTCCAAATCAGTGAAGAATACTTTTCCACTGATTTGGAGTTTTTATTTTCATCCTTTTATGAAATTAGGATCATTTTATCTTTACTTTCACAGTTTTGCTCCATGCTCCGTACAATTTCTTTGAACCATCTTTATTAAATGCACGGACACGAACATAATATGTTTTGTTCGACTTCAATTTCTTGATCGTAGCGGAAACTGCTTTTCTCTTCAGCACTTTCGTCTTTGTCTTCGCCTTCTTGAACTTCTTGCTCGTGCTGTATGACACCTGATAACCGCTTACCTTCGCCTTCTTATACTTAAGTGTCATACGCCCCTTCTTCTTACTCTTCACCGAGACGAGCGATACCTTCTTCGGTTTAGAAATTTTAGTTTTCGGTTCTTCCGATGTAACCGGATTTTGTGGCACAACCGGCGCAATAGCCGGAACTGGTGTTGCTGTACCCGGATCCGCACTTGGTCCTGGCGTCGGTTCTTGCGCTTTGATCTTATATTCCTTCGTCAGAATACCGCCATATTCACCGATTCCAACCACGGTTACCGTTGCCGTTCCTGCTTTCACACTATTTGAGTAATAAACGTTATAGTCCTCTCCTTCTTTCAGCGTCGTTCCACCCCGTGTCACTGTGACTGACGGCGTATTTCTCTGTCCGCTGTAGTCATACTCTTCCTGACTTAAGACGATCTGGGCACCTGATATATCTGATTTTGATACTGCGATACGGTCAATTCCCGGCGCAGAAGCAGTATCATTGTACAGACAGATTGTATTATCGCCCTCCTGGAGATTTACCATAATTGATTTACAAGATACGGCATTTGCGTCGCCCGTTACTCCAATCAATTTCTTCATCTCAATCGGCTCATCATCATTTACCTTTACATACAACGTACGTGCTGAAGAACATATAATAAATATTTTTAACTCGTGTTCCCCGGCTTCCTGCACGTTCACGTTCTCAAACGTAACACTCTTCCCTGCTTTTCCACCGACACCGTCTACAAACTTTTTGCCGGAGACATAGTCTGTTTCCTTTATGGACGTCCCGGTTCCCAGTACCGCATCTTCTGCCTCGTAATACTTATAGCTATCGTAAACGGTCGCACCAAAAGGATCGTCTTTGCTGAACTTGACACCACAGCCGCCGGACTCCAAAAGTGAAAGCTCCAGCTCATCCTTAGAAGTCACCTCCCGGATCTCGGTCTCAATGCCAGTTCCTTCCTGATTATCATTGTAAATATAAGCATAATAATGCTCGCCCGCATCCAGGAAATCAAGCGGAATATGATAGGTTTTACTGTCCTTTGTCATAATGCCCAAATACCAGTTTTCACCAGATCTTCTCGCACGGACTACGGACTCTCCCGGATAACCATCCAACAGTCTGCTCTCATCCCATGTACTCGGGATATTAGTGAAAAGCGAAGCCCCTGCATATCCCTGATACACATAGGCGGAGTGTGCCAACGTCTGAATGGCAGACTCATAAACGATTGGCATCGCTAACATAAATCCATCTGTTGCTTTTACATTTTTCACACTCATGCCGACCGGTGTAAATTCCATCGAGCCAATGACATTTCTTGCATACGGCAGTGTCAAAAGTGACTGCACCGGAGAACCATTGCCCCATTTAAAATACTCCGATCCCATAACCGCTTCACTGGAAAGAATATTAGGGAATGTCCTATTCTCTCCGTTCGGATCGGTACATCCATGATAGTTGACTACCAGCTTATGTTTCGCTGCGATGGATGCCAGATCATACATTATTTTCATCGCAAACTGGCTGTCGCTGTTCAGGTAATCGACCTTAACTCCCTTGACTCCCATTTCCTCACACCATGCGAACTGCTCCTCGATCGTTTCCTCATTATCCAGATCGAAAATATGCTTCTGGTCAAACTTGTTGACACCATACCAAAGAATAAGGTCTACTCCTTTTGGCTCCGCATAAGCGACAAGTTCCTGGATCTTCGTCTCATAATCCTTCCATAATTCCCATCCAAAATCAACCAGACAATAGCGCTGTCCGGTCTCTTCTGCATAGTCAATGTAGTCAAACATCGTCGCATAATCAATCGCATCCGATGTCGTAGACCACCATGACCACGAAGAGGTTCCTGGTTTTACCCAGCTATAGTCTCCTTCGGCCGGCGGATTCAGATCCGTAACAAGAGAACTGTTTACCACGCCTTCCAGATCGTCCGAAAGAATCGCTAGTCTCCATGGTGTATGGAACACATCTGACATCGTCACTTTCGAAATAGAATCATACGATGCGGAATATGTTTTCTTATCATAAGAAGGATCCTGCTCCTGCTTAAGATAAGTTCCAAATTTCACCTGAAATGCCTTGTTTCCTGCCTTCGTCTGAAAGACGGACGCACAGTAAGGCTCTTTTTCGTTATATACATTTGCCTCTGCAAGCAACAGCCACGAATCCCCGTTTGCAGTCGGAATTTTACCGAGAATCGGCGGCGCAAAACTGGTGTTTTGGCTCTTCATCTTGCTCATCTGCCGTGCGGTATAAGTACTTGCCTCATATGTTGCACTCGTCCCCATCGTCCAGACTGTGCCCGAATCCGGAAGGACAAAAGAACTGTTTTCGGCAGTTACTTCCGTCACCTCGTCACTTTGTGCCGTATCTCCGTCTACTTCGTAACGGTAACCAATCCCGTCTTCAAACACACGGAATATCATCGTAATTTTACTTGATCCTTTCGTAAGGGTAAAAGACGTCTGTGCATATTGTTTAGAAACATGGCTCGAACTTCCCTGAACCCAGTCATATTCTTCTTTGCCTTCCGTCTTTTTCGTCGCTGCCTCATCCAGCGCAAGTCCCTTTGACAAATTCTCTCTCTTCGTAACCAGGCCAAGTGGTGAACACTGGATCATAACCGCACCGTTCCGATATGCGGAATAATAGTACTGGTTAGAAGAGTCCTTCCATATCTTCACAACAATGCTATTATCTTTGGAAACCGTTTTCAATGCTTCCAGCTCCGTCAATCCATCCGAGCCATCATCATCTGATATTTCCACTGGCGGTTTTGCCTGCTGTGTTGTATCCAATCCGTAGCCTTCCGCCATTTCCTTTACCTGTGTAGCAGTAAGCACCGTCTTATACAGGCTCACATCATCAAGGCTGACAGCACAATCATTATCTGTCCACGTCGAGCATGTCTTTCCAAGCGCATGGTTTACAAGATTTTTAAGGGAATCCAGCCTTTCGGTTAAAACACTCTCGTTACCGGAAGTGCAGACTGATTCCACCAGCGCACCATTTTTATAAAATTTCACATCCTGTGCCGAGACAGTCATCGTAATGAGATTCCATATCCCTTTCTCCGGCTCCTCATTAAAAATCTGCTTGTAATCGGAACCGCTGTCAAAAATCAAATTCCATACACTGTCACTCGCATATGGAGTAAACGCAAACTCCCGCCCATTCGTAGCATCAGTAGAACTGAACAGTCTGGAATAACTCGAAACACCCACTTCCGCTTTCATCCAAAACGACCATGTCACGCCAGTGTCCGAACTAATTCCTTCATACAGGTTACTTGGCAGCTCTGCATACGAAGAACCTTTGGCTCCACCAGACAATTTGAGAACATGGTTCGCCGCACCTGAGTATGTCTTGTCTTCTATCTTCAGCTGCTCCTGTTGTACTTTGGCTGTCCCTTTTAATGTGGCTGCTGCGTCTGAAACCGTCCCGCTATTCGCAACCGCTGTTCCCGCAGTATCCTCAAATGTCCATCGATAAGCTGGTTCCGGAACGGAAGCCGCCTGAGCAACCGTCTGTCCGCTTCCCGGGAATACTTCCCCAGCGGAAACCACAAGCGTAAGCGCCAATGCCCCTGCAAGGACTCTTTTGCTTAACCTCCATTTCAACATGATAAACCCTCCTTGTTTTACGAAGTAAATTTGTAATAATATCATCATTATAACAAATGAATCCTCAAAAAAAAATAGAATTTTAGTCAAAACATATGTAAAAATGTAAACTTTTCTTTTGATACACCTTGAACTCACTCTGGTATTTCATTATAATAAAGCCAGAAAACATTGCTTGGATAGCTTGACGGCGCCGTTGAGCTAAGAAAGAAACTGGGGGATCTATATGAACAATACACTGTTTTACCAAAATTTTAATCATTACCGGTGTCTGGAATCCGTTGAGAAAAATTCACATGAACTGTACTTGTGCTACTGCGGAAAGCAGGAATGTCCCCCCTCCCATGCATTCGGACCAGCAGAGCGCACCGAATTTCTTCTTCACATCGTACTGGATGGCAAGGGAACGTTTACAACTCCGACTCAAACTTATGATTTAGGGAAAAATTCCATTTTTTTAATTTTCCCAAATCAAACCACGCATTATCAGGCGGATGCCAATGATCCATGGAGTTATATCTGGATCGGTTTTAACGGTCCAAAAGCTGAGACTCTACTCCGTTATGCCGGATTCACAGCAGAACACCCAATCGCCCAACTCCCTGACACATCCCCTTATGAAAATGCCATCCATGGTATTCTCACTTCCTGCCAGTTAAACCTTGCGGGCGAACTGCGCCGTTCGGAATATATGTACACATTTGCTGCACAACTGGCACAAGACCTGCATCAGCCAGAATCTGAAGATTCCGATTTATCTTACTCCGGCAGCACCTATGTAAAATATGCTTTGGATTATGTGGAACACCATTACCAGCATAATATAAAAGTTTCAGATATTGCCAATTATGTAGGAATCAGCCGTGCCCACTTAACAAATTGCTTCAATAAAGAACTAAAACTCTCGCCACGTGAATACCTCATCGATTACCGCATGAATAAAGCGAAGGACCTGCTGACGACGACTTCCCTCCCCATTAACCAGATCGCTTCCTCCGTCGGTTATAAAGATCCTCTCTCCTTCTCAAAGGCATTTAAGCTCTTCACCGGCATGTCTCCAAAATCTTACCGCGACAGCTGATTTACCGATTCCAATTTCATCTAAGACACCATTGGCTATTCCGCCGTTTTTCGGCTAAAATATATACAATTTATATTTTAGCCGAATTTTGAGTAAGAATGCCTTTTACCACAAATTTTGATATGCGGTTATCGTTTTTATTGGTTTAGTTGCCCTCAACATTACGTTGCTTTACTCGAAATATACCAGGCATTATAATCTAAATGTAGCCAGATACCACGTAGCAAGCTTGCCTATTCTCATTTTGCCTACGCGGGAATAAATATTTAGGAGGGATTAACATGCAAAATAATATCGGAGAAACAATTTGCCAATATCGGCAAATGCAAAAAATGACTCAGGAAGAATTCGCATCAAGGATTGGTGTAACAGCACAAGCAGTAAGTAAATGGGAAAGGGGAAACGGACTCCCGGACATCTCTTTGCTAGCAGGAATATGTAAAGTTTTGGGCATTTCTGCAGACTCATTAATAGGCATTAATGAAAAAGTAGTAGAAAATGGGGATGTCGCTGCAGAGCGGGAAATAAAAAATAACATGATCGCTGAACCATTCGTACTAGAATTTGGAGTTGGTTTAGTATCATGCATAGTAGAGGGACTTAAAACAGACTATGTGAATAAGAAACGGATATCGCTTGTAAAAAGAACAGGAAAGTTAATGCCTATTTTACGTGTTAGAGATAACATAGAAATTAAGAAAAATGAATATCGAGTAATTTCCTTCGACAATGTGATATTCACCTCTGTTATCAGCGGAGAAGAGGAAAATCCGTACGAAAAGATAATGGATGATGTCATAAAAACCTGTGATAAGTATTATGCCATGATCTTAAATAAGAATCTTGTGAAAGTAATGATAGATAATGTATCGGATCTATATCCTGGGGTTGTAGATGACATTATTCCGTCTAAAATCTCCTACCTGCAAATCAAACAAGAACTTAAGAGATTGATCGAAGAAGGAAAATCGATTCGTAACCTTTTAGGAATTCTTGAGGATATGGAGATGAATTTATAGCAAGATTAGATGTAAAACTCGCGGATAATCTCACGCAGGGAGCGCTCCCTGCGTGAGAAACTTTCTCCTGTCATACGGAACCTGTCGGTTACCCCCTTTTCACCTTTCTCATTTTCCCCGTCACCTTTTCCACCACCAGTTTAAAAACTTTTGTACAAGGCATTACTGCCTGATCAAACGGAAATTCTTCCTGATGATAATGTCTCATCAAAATACACAGCGCATTATACTTTTCATCATCGGAAAGCATTTCAATATGTCCCTGTCCAATGACGCTTTCATACTCCATTGTACAGCTTCCCCGTTCAAGTTCTGTTACCAATTTGTGTTCACGATCCATCTCAAAACTGACCCTGTTATCCCTTTCGATCAAATCATATTTTGTCCCCTCCATAGCTCCATGAAAATACAATTCAATTTTATCGTCCTGTACACACATTCCAAAATTAAGTGGTAATATATATGGGTAGCCGTTATTATTTAAAGCGATCCGGCACACATCACATTTCTCCATGATAGCCACAATATCTTTAAATTCCTTTACTTCCCGATCCGAACGCCTCATTCTCTCTC
>CAZOIF010000011.1:27497-72109 GCA_964579975.1 uncultured Eubacterium sp.
GCCACAATATCTTTAAATTCCTTTACTTCCCGATCCGAACGCCTCATTCTCTCTCCTCCTGTCTATTATCAAACAACCAAATCCCAACTAAACCAAATACGCGAGCCACCTTTTACAGTATTGCAGTATGACAGAAGAAAGTTTCTCTAAGCAGGGAGTTGTAAGGTACGCCACTGCGTAACTTACAGAGCGCGAGCGCTCCCTGTGAGAGAAACTTTCTTATTAAATACGGAACCTGTAAAACCACTCCGTCACTTTATAATCCTTACCTTAATAACCCCATCAATCCCCTCAAGATCCTTCACGATCTCATCGGTTGCCTCACTGCATATATCAAAAATCGTATAGGCATAATTTCCACGGCTTTTGTTTACCATGTTTTCGATATTGATGCCCTCTTTGGCAAATACGCTCGTAAACTTGGAAAGCATGGAATGGACATTTTTATGTGCTACTGCGATACGTCCCTCTGTCGTACATACACCGGCGTCGCAGCTTGGATAATTCACCGAATTTCTAATGTTACCATTCTCCATAAATTCACGGATTTCTTTTACGGCCATCTTCGCACAGTTATCCTCGGATTCCTGTGTAGACGCTCCAAGATGAGGCGTAACGATCGTATTTGGAAGTGCTGCTGTCGTCGGATTCGGGAAATCTACTACATATGTTTTTACTTTTCCACTCTCCAGTGCTGCCTTCATATCCTCTTCATTGACAAGTGTATCACGTGAGAAGTTTAAGAAGATTACACCGTCTTTCATCTTGTCAAATGCCTCTTTATCAAACATTCCTTTCGTGGAATCCAAAAGTGGAACGTGAACGGTGATAAAGTCACACTCACTGTAAATCTCATCATACGTCTTAACGAGCGTAATATCTCTGGACATGTTCAGCGCGTTGTCTACGGAAAGGTACGGATCGCAGCCATACACATCCATACCAAGACGGTTTGCTGCATTTGCCACAAGGACACCGATCGCTCCAAGACCAATGATCCCAAGTTTTTTGCCTGCGATCTCTGTCCCGGCAAATTCTTTCTTTGCCTTCTCCGCCGTCTTTGCGACATCAGAATCGGCCTTATTTTCCTTCACCCATTCGATACCTCCTACGATATCGCGGGAAGCAAGGAGCATAGCCGCTACCACTAACTCCTTAACACCATTCGCATTGGCGCCCGGTGTGTTAAATACGACGATTCCCTGCTCAGAACACTTATCAAGGGGAATATTATTTACCCCTGCACCGGCTCTCGCTACTGCAGCCAGATTCCCGGACAGTTCCATATCATGCATGGAAGCGCTTCTTACGAGAATGACGTCCGCCGCATTTGCATCTTCTACTATTTCATACGTATCATCAAACAGATCCAGACCACACGCTGCGATCGGATTTAAGCATTTTACTTTTACACTCATTACTTATTCTCCTCTTCAAACTTTTTCATAAATGCGACTAATTTTTCCACACCCTCTTTTGGCATCGCATTATAGATGCTGGCACGCATCCCGCCTACCGAACGGTGTCCTTTCAGATTCTCAAATCCTGCCTCTTTTGCTTCCTTCACAAATTTGGCATCCAGCTCATCATTTCCTGTCACAAAAGGCACATTCATCAGTGAGCGGTCTTCTTTGCGGACCGTTCCTTTAAACATCTCGCTCGAATCAAGGAAATCATAAAGGATCTTTGCCTTCTCTTCGTTTCTTTCCTTCATAACGGAAAGTCCACCCATTTTCTTAATCCACTGGAATACCTTTCCGCATATATAGATTCCATAAGCGGGCGGCGTATTGTAAAGGCTCTGTGCGTCTGCATGGATCTTGTATTGGAGCATCGTAGGTACTTTTTCATCCACTTCATCCGGGATCAAATCCTCGCGGATGATCACGATGACTACGCCGGCTGGTCCGATATTCTTCTGGACTCCGCCATAGATCACACCATATTTCTCAACATCTACCGGCTCAGACAGGAAGCAGGAAGAAACGTCCGCCACCAGTGTCTTTCCCTTTGTATTCGGTAATGTCTTATATTTGGTTCCATAAATCGTATTATTTTCACAAATATATACATAATCTGCATCATCACTGACCGGGAGGTCCGAACAGTCTGGAATGTACGAAAATGTTTTGTCCTCAGAAGATGCGATCTTATTCGCCTTTCCGTATTTGCAGGCCTCAGCATATGCCTTTTTTGCCCACTGACCGGTTACGATGTAATCTGCCACACCGTTTTTCATAAGGTTCATCGGGATCATGGCAAACTGCTGCGATGCTCCTCCCTGCAAAAATAACACTTTATAATTATCTGGGATATTCATCAACTCGCGAAGATCTGCCTCTGCTGTCTTGATGATGTCGTCATACGCTTTGGAACGATGGCTCATCTCCATCACAGACATTCCGGTTCCTCTGTAATCCAACATCTCCTCTGCTGCTTCTCTTAAAACTTCCTCCGGCAAAACGGCTGGTCCTGCTGAAAAATTGTACACTCTAGCCACTGCTAAAACCTCCTTAAAAATGAATGATTTGTTATTTATTTCGATAAGTCTTCTTCCGCAAAAGCTTCCTCGATCGGAGCTCCCGGTGCAACCATCGGCCATACCTTGTCATCCTGGTCGAGAACACAGTTGATCACAACTGGCTCCTCTGACTCCATGGCTGCCTTTATCACCTCATCTACTTCTTCACGTTTTGTGATCTGGTATGCTTTTGCTCCAAGCGCTTCAGATACTTTAACGTAATCGACCTGGTCCTCTAATATTGTATTGGAATAGCGTTTCCCATAGAATAATGTCTGCCACTGGCGCACCATACCGAGTGCATGGTTATCAAAAATAACCTGTATGATCGGAATGTGATATCGGGACGCTGTCGCCAGTTCATTCATATTCATCCGGAAACATCCGTCACCGGCGATATTAAATACGTGTTTATCCGGTTTTCCGACCTTCGCGCCGATACTGGCGCCAAGCCCGTATCCCATCGTTCCCATCCCTCCTGATGTAAGAAGAGTACGTGGGTTTTTGTACTGGAAATACTGTGCCGCCCACATCTGATGCTGTCCTACATCTGTAGAAATAATAGCATCGCCACCTGTCAGTTCATTGATCCTTTCAATGATATATGGTCCGGTGAGCACATCATCCCGGTATCTCATCGGCAACGCTGCCTTTCTGGCAAGAACTTTGTCGATCCACGGTTTGTGGTACTGGTTTTCGAGCTTTTTATTTAAAATCTCTAAAATGGATTTCAAATCTCCTACAATCGAATAATCCACCTGTATATTTTTATTGATCTCGGCCGCATCGATATCGATATGGACAATCTCCGCATTATACGCAAATTTCTTGGCATTTCCGATTACACGGTCGGAAAATCTTACGCCAAGGGCGATCAAAAGATCACACTCAGTCACGCTTAAGTTCGCTGTCTTCGTCCCATGCATGCCAAGCATTCCGGTATAATATTCATCCGTGCTGTCAAACGCACCCTTTCCCATAAGCGTATCTGTGACCGGCGCATCTACTTTCTTTACAAATTCCCGCAGTTCCGCACTGTCTTCCGATAAAATATTTCCACCGCCGACAAAGATCATCGGTTTTTCCGAGCGACGGATCGCCTGTAATACAGCCTCAATATCGCTTTCCCGGATCGTATCCGTTTTTCTCTGGATCAGTTCCGGCGTCTGCGGGGTAAATTCAGTCACGGCCGCTGTGATATCTTTGGGGATATCCACTAATACAGGTCCCGGTCTCCCGGTCTGGGCGATCTTAAAAGCCCGCCTCACTGCATCCGCCAGATTATTTACATCTTTTACGATAAAACTATGTTTTGTGACCGGCATCGTCACTCCGGCGATATCCACTTCCTGAAAACTGTCCTTTCCCAAAAGCGGAAGTGTTACGTTACAGGTGATCGCCACCATCGGAACTGAATCCATATAAGCGGTAGCGATTCCAGTTACCAGATTTGTAGCACCGGGGCCACTGGTAGCCAGACAGACTCCGACCTTCCCCGTAGCTCTGGCATAACCATCTGCCGCATGGGAAGCGCCCTGCTCATGGGAAGTAAGCACATGGCGCAGTTTATCCTGATAACGGTAAAGCTCATCATATACATTTAATATTGCACCACCCGGATAACCGAATATGGTGTCAACTCCTTGTTCCAGTAAACATTCGATCAAGATCTGGGAGCCGTTTAATTGCATAAATATGCACCTCTTTCCAATGTTCGTTTTGTCTCTCCAAGAAGAGACGTCCAACCTGTTATTTAAAATTCTTTCTTCAAAACCGCACCTGTATTTCCGGATGTTACCATATTGGCATAGCGTGCCAGATATCCTGTCGTCACCTTCGGTTCTCTCGGCTGCCATTTCTCTTTTCTTTGTGCCAATACGTCATCACTGACAGCAAGCTCCAGTTTATTTGCCGGAATATCGATCTTTATTGTATCCCCTTCCTCGACAAGTGCGATCGGTCCTCCCACTGCTGCCTCTGGTGACACATGACCGATCGAAGCACCGCGGCTCGCCCCGGAAAAACGTCCGTCTGTGATCAGTGCCACAGAAGAACCAAGTCCCATTCCGGCGATGGCTGATGTCGGATTGAGCATCTCTCTCATACCCGGTCCGCCTTTCGGACCCTCATAACGGATGACGACGACATCTCCTTCCACGATCTTACCACCTTTGATCGCTTCGATTGCATCCTCCTCACAATCAAATACTCTGGCCGGACCTTCGTGCACCATCATCTCCGGCACGACAGCGGATCTCTTGACGACAGCAGAATCCGGCGCCAGATTTCCTTTCAGAACAGCGATCCCGCCTGTCTCGCTGTAAGGATTTTCGACCGGACGGATGACCTCAGGATTTTTATTGACACATCCCTCGATGTTTTCACCCACCGTCTTTCCGGTCACTGTGATCAGATCTGTATATAAAAGTTCTTTTTTATTCAATTCATTCATGACGGCATATACACCACCTGCCTCATTGAGATCCTCGATATAAGTAGGACCCGCTGGCGCCAGATGGCACAGGTTCGGCGTCTTTGCGCTTATCTCATTCGCCTTATCCAGATTCAGGTCGACACCGGCCTCATGAGCGATCGCCGGAAGATGAAGCATACTATTGGTGGAGCAGCCAAGCGCCATATCCACTGTAAGCGCGTTCATAAATGCCTTTTCCGTCATGATGTCACGGGGACGGATATTCTTTTCGTAAAGCTCCATCACTTTCATACCTGCATGTTTGGCAAGCTTGATCCTGTCTGAATACACTGCCGGGATCGTTCCATTTCCCTTTAATCCCATACCGATTGCCTCAGTCAGGCAATTCATACTGTTTGCTGTATACATACCGGAACAGGAACCACATGTCGGACACGCATGGCTGACATATTCCTCCACCTGCTCCTCACTCATTTTTCCTGCCGCATGAGCGCCTACGGTCTCAAACATGGTAGAAAGACTCGTCTTTTTCCCCTGTACGTGTCCCGCAAGCATTGGACCGCCGCTGACAAACACAGTCGGTACATTTACTCTTGCTGCCGCCATCAGAAGCCCCGGCACATTTTTATCACAGTTTGGCACCATGACGAGTGCATCAAACGCATGCGCTAATGCCATACACTCTGTGGAGTCTGCGATCAGGTCTCTCGTCACAAGAGAATATTTCATTCCCACATGCCCCATGGCAATTCCGTCACAGACAGCGATCGCCGGAAATACGATCGGCGTTCCGCCTGCCATTGCCACTCCAAGTTTCACGGCCTCTACGATTTTATCAATATTCATGTGCCCTGGCACAATCTCATTATAGGAACTGACGATACCCACTAACGGTTTCTCAAGCTCCTCTTTTGTCATTCCCAATGCGTTAAACAATGAACGCTGGGGAGCTGTCTGCATCCCCTTCTTTACTGAATCACTCTTCATGTTACTCGCTCCTTTCACGAAAATGAATCCTTTCTATCCTAGTGAATTTCTTCTATGATAGCAATGCCATCCCAATCCTCTTATCTTAGCGAATCTCTTCTATGATGGCACGGCGATCCCAACCTTTCTATCCTAGAAAATTTCTTCACAGATCGCCGTTCCCATCTCCACCGTTCCGAGACAGGTCTTTCCCTCATCCATAATATCGACCGTGCGCAGTCCTTTTTTCAGTACTGCCTTCACTGCCGCCTCAATAGCATCCGATTCTTTGATGAGGTTAAATGAATATTTGAGCATCATCGCCGCCGATAGGATCGTAGCGATCGGATTTGCCTTATTCTGGCCTGCGATATCCGGTGCAGAACCATGGCTCGGCTCGTATAATCCCAGCGTTCCCTCACCAAGGCTGGCAGAGGATAGCATACCGATCGACCCTGTCACCATGCTCGCCTCATCCGATAAAATATCTCCAAACATATTCTCCGTCAAAATCACATCAAACTGTTTCGGGTCTTTGACAAGCTGCATCGCACAGTTATCAACGAGCATATCCGTCAGTTCTACCTCCGGATAGTCCGCACTGACTTCTTTGACGACTTTTCGCCAGAGTCTGGAAGAGTCCAGTACATTTGCTTTGTCAACACTGCAGACTCGTTTATTTCTCTTCATTGCAATGTCAAATGCCCATCTGGCAATGCGCCGGATCTCATTTTCATTGTAAGTCAGAGTATCCGTAGCCTGTAAAACCCCGTCTACCTCTTTCGTATATCTCTCGCCAAAATACAAACCGCCGGTCAGTTCCCTCGTGACGACAAAGTCAAAACCGCCCTCTGTCAGCTCTCCCTTTAACGGACACGCACCACTCAGTTCATCAAACAAGACTGCCGGTCTGAGATTACAGAACAGACCAAGTCCTTTCCGGATCTGAAGAAGTCCGGCCTCCGGCCTCTTATCCGGCGGAAGGTCATACCAATGGTTCTGCCCCACATTTCCGCCGACGGCGCCCAAAAGCACCGAATCGCTCTTTTTGGCTCTCTCCAGTGTGTCCGCCGTAAGCGGTTCCCCAAATGCATCGATGGAACATCCGCCCATCAATAGTTCTTCATATTCAAAAGAGTGTCCGTAGACCTCCCCTACTTTATTCAATACCTTCTCTGCCTCTGCCACGATTTCCGGACCAATTCCATCTCCGGGAATGACTGCAATATGATAGTTCATCTCTCTTCCTCCATTCATATGAGGGTTCATTCCAAAAATGTTAACTTTTTTAGTATATAGCAAAAAGACACGAAATGTCAAGTATGCGTCCTTTTTTTTACAAACATTGACACCCGTCTGCGCCCATACAAAAGATACCACACGAAAAGTCCCGCCAGCGCTCCCGATGTGTCAATGAGCACATCTCTCAGATTCCCATCCCGGCCCGGTATAAAAACCTGATGCAGTTCATCCATACAGGCATAGATGATACAGATCAAACAGGCTATCCCAATTCTTCCTTTTTTCAAAAAAAAGCCAAGCGGTGCGACCCACAAAATGGCAAGCAGAGCATATTCACTAAAATGTGCTCCTTTTCTGAGTGGAGTATGGAGCTGTTCTGCCAGTTCCCTCTTCTCTGCCTCACTCCATCCGGTAAACGGTAAATCCCCGACAGCATCGACAATTTTATAGGAAAGGCCATCGCTTAATTCCGAAGAACGTTCTCCGGGTGCCGCCGAGAAGGAAAATATCAGTATCATAAGTAAAATCGCCGGCAAAAACGCCAGACTCTGCCAAAAATATCTCATCTTTTTTGTCCTTTTTTTAATTTTCTTTGATAATACAACAAATTTTACTTGATTTCAACCTATTCATATAATAAACTAGAATATATATACATACACTTTTTAGGAGGTTTCTATCATGGATGTAATTGAAAAAATAGACTTTAATAAAGTTGGAAAAAAAATGAAGCAGCTTCGGAACGAGCAGGGCATCACGCAGGAGAAGATCGCCAAGGATCTCGGAAGCACGATCGCTTTCGTAAGCAACATCGAAAACAACCGGACAAAGATCAATCTGCGTGTCCTTATGTATTATTCAAAGCTCTGCCATATTTCCATTGATTCATTGCTCAATGCCGGCAACCCTGAACTGATCCCGGCAGATGATGATACCGTCGTCGATCAGGAAATCGCAAGGGTTCTGCAGCACTACTCTATGGATGAAAAAGTAAAGATCCTCAATATGCTGAAAATCGGAAAGGATCTGGAAATTTAGTATCTTACACCGACAGACCAAAAAGTCCCGGAATTTATCCTGGGACTTTTTGGTGTTTTAGGGGATGTATAACAAAAAAGAAGAAGTTGGCTATATCAACTGATTTTAAGTACCATTTAATCAATCTTTACGTTAAATTTACTAATGGCCTCATCTGTTAGAGTGTTCCGCCATGCTGCGGTCTTCTCCGAGTAATTTTCTGACTCTCTCGTCACATTTTCTTTATCTGCCATTTTTTCATACTTTCCTTCCAGATATTTATTGATGATCATATTGACCTTGTACTGAGCTTTCAAGCTACTCCAATACTCATCCTCGGACATACCCCTTCCTGCTATGACCGCTTTTAACTGCTTCTCCTCTTCCTCCTCATCATGTACGGCCTTGCGAATATCATTAACTGCTTGATCCACCTCCAAATCTGTTACATCTATTCCCTCTTCGCTGGCAGCAAGATACAGCGCTTTTTCTTCAAGTGCATTCTGCAGTATGATTGCCTCCGCCTCTTCTACCGTTTTACCCATCTGATCCGCAACACTCTCTGCCTTTTCCTTGATCTGCTCACGGTTAATTTGGGTTGGATCGTATTCTCCTGTCGTTCCCAACCGTTCTTTCTCATCCTTTCCCATTGAATACATATCTTTCTCTTCTTCAGTGGCACGGGAACTGTTATAATAATTCTGGGACTCTCCCTGTATTTTTATCATGGTAACTGCCCCTGTTGTTACAACTAACAATCCCAGTACCCCAATTATAATTTTTTTCTTCATTTTATTTACCTCCGTTATTTTGTAGATGCACAATTTAAGCCGATTGAAGCAGTCCGAGCTTTCGCTGGTATAAATGAGTCATCTACTGAAACTATCACAGACCATTGTGCCCGGTTTGATGTATATTTACTATATGTAACAGCCGTACTGTTCTTTTTGGTATACCTATAATTACTCTCTGGGAAAAAAGCTGCCTCATCAGACCAGTTAAATGTATGAAGCAAATTATTGTTCGGGTCGTATATTATCCTTTCTAAACTATAATATTCAGGACGCCTGAATCCGGTACAACACGATCTTGTCTGTATCATCCTGTGCCAGCATAAAAAAGGTATCCTCCCCCTTCGCTTTATAACCTTCTGTAAAAATAGTATGTTCGGAGAAATCATCTCCTAACACATCTTCTGTTATGACGCATTCCATCTTTTCATCTTCTGAGCCAAACGAAAAAATACCATGGTTAGAAAAAAGATAAATCCTGTCCTCCTCCTTTTGGAGCGGAAAAGCAGGCGCAAAGTCCTCCTCTTCAAGTTTAACACCTGATTCTGTCAGGTGTTTTCCCTTCACATCCCACATGTTTCCCCTTCGGGCACACAGATATCTTTCATATTCTTGCGGATATATGTAATACTCCCCATCAAAAACAATATTGTGCATCACAAACATTTCTTCCATTACCGTTGGCATCATTTCCTTCTTGATCGGGTCTATGATCACCGTCTCATTTGCTTTTCCCAAAGAAGTATGTTTCAGGGTCGAAATGATACGGTCATCTTCCAAAAAACGCCATCCATTTGTCATTCTTTCATAGTCTGACACATAATCCGATAAATCCACATAGAGTTCTATTGTCCCATTATCTTTCATCTGATATATGTTTTCTGAGTTTTCTTCTCCACGTTTTCCCCATACCCCATAACGGTTTCCTTTTGAATCATATTGCACACTACCGTCCCACACATATCCTTCTTTTTCCACATAATGATTCCAGACAAATTCTTTCTGGTTCCATTCCCCTGATAGCATATCATACTCATACCACTCAAAAAACTGGATCTTATTATCCTTTCCTCCTGCCAGAAATATCTCCAGAATATCATTATAGATCAAAGAATCATAATACACCTCCCCATTTCCAAGCTTATCTGCAAACGGAAGTTCAATCTCGGAAACTACATAGCCGTCTCTTGTAATACTTCCCTTTGACTTTGATGTATCAGAACCACATGCTGTCATAAAGAAAAAGCATATAGCTGATAGAATCAAAACTGAAATAACTCTCACATTTTTATTTTGTAAAATAATATGCATCCGCTGTAAAATCTCCTTCACTCCGTTTTAGTGTATCATCATAATATTTTCTTGTTTCCATTTTCTTTCCACTTTCTTTCAAATAAAAGCTATCATGTACAACCATACGCTGAGGACTCTTAGTGCTTAAAGACATATACACTCTTCTATACACAGAATCAGATGTAGAATATCCGTAGGCCCAGAACTTATGTTGATAACCACCAACATATGCCCTTAAACTTATTTCGGCAGCGTCCACCTTGGAAATATTTGTTAAAAACCTAACAACATTACGATTACTACTAATTTTTTTGCCTTTTTCATTTTTATCATCCTCTCATTTTATATTGAAAATCCGGGTGTGAAAACTATTCTTCCATGTTTGTCACTCCAACCCACACCAAACATAAAACAGTACTTTTCACACCCGGATCATCTTTAGAGTTTTGAAATTGTTAAATCAGTATCTTTCTAACTTCGTTATTCCTTCTGAGTTTTATCCTCGTTGTGACTTTTATCTTCATCTGCCCGGATTGCTTTTGCCAAAGCCTTTTTGGCACGATAAGTCCGGATACGCACATTCTCTTTCGAAATATCTAATCTTTCAGCAATCTCTTCATCCGTAAGTTCATCTATGTATTTCAGGATAAGGACCTCCTGATAAGCCCTTTTCAGCTTACCGATTTCTTCATGAAGAAATCTTTTCTGCTCCCCTTCACAGATGACTTGCAAAACATCTTCGCCGTCTGCCAAAATGTCTTCATCCTCCAAGGGACTGGTCTGCGTCCACTCCCTCTTCATTTTCCTCATGTGATCGATCGAACAGTTCTTAACGACCACAAACAGAAAATTCTTCTGATGCTTCTCTTCCATCTCTCTGATCTTGTCCATACAACCAGCCACTTTAATAAAGACTTCCTGTATGATATCCTCGGCCAGTTCTTCATCCTGTATAAATGAATACGCATAACGAACCATGCCATCCCGATACAGTTTAAATAATTTTTCTAATTCTTCTTTTTGCTCATCTGGCAACAAAAATTCTTCTCTCATAACATACATCCACCTTTTCCCCAGTCCAATTGGGCACAATTTTTTTATATTTTTAATTATATCGTATCTTGAGCAAAGCAACAAGAAAAACCGTTCGTCATATTATTACATTTTTCGACAAAGACACTGAAAAAGCACCGTTTTACGGTATGTTGCGAGATGCCCTTTAAAAGAAAAAAATGAAAAAAAATTTGTAATAAAGAAAAAATATGTCTTTTTGTGTATAATTTGCGCGAAAATAATTAAAGTTTTTTCCTTGTATAAGGATTTATTGTCGATTGAAAATTTTGTAAAAATAAGATGATATTTGTACCTTTTTAGATTTTATGTGTATATTTTTAAATATATTTTAATATACCAAAATAACAGTCATATTCTTTCTTTTTACTGAATATACTGTATATTATATTATTTATAAGGAGGACTTATGTATCTATGTTAACCAACAAACTCACAAGGCAGCTAAGACGGGCTGTTTCCGTCTGTTCAGCTGTCGTACTTGTCGTTTGTTCTGTTCCCGGACAAGCAAAAACGAGTACACCAAAAGTTACTGCAATCAAACTTACGTCACCATTAACTGAGACCGGCAGCCGGGTATCTGCCACTCTTACAATGAAAAAAGGCAGTACATTTCGGATTAAAACCAAGCTTTTTCCATCTTCTGCAAAAAAAGTTACTCTTTCATATAAAAGTAGCAAAAAAAAAGTTGCTACCGTTTCTAAAAAAGGCGTAATTAAAGCGGCAAAAACAGGAAAAACAACGATCACTGTCACACCTAAAGGAAACAAAAAGGTAAAGGCAGTCATCAAAGTAACTGTGGTAAAAACACTAAAGAAAGTAAAAAAGATAAAACTTGATCGGAGTACTCTTTCCCTTTCTCTGGGAAATACTATGAATTCTGCAAATCTGATTGCTAAAATTACTTCTCCGAAAAAACCAACAAATAAAAAAATACGATGGATTTCTGAAGACAGCAGTATTGCTTCTGTCAGCAATTCCGGTTTTGTCACAGCAAAAAAAGCCGGAACAACATCTGTTATCGCTATTGCAGCGGATGGACAGGGTGCCAAGGCAACCTGCCGCGTCACCGTTGAACAAGGAATTTCGGACACTAGTGCCAGCCCGGCTCCATCTGGCAGCGCAACACCGGGAGTATCTACATCCAGTTCCCCTTCGGCTAACACATCGGCTTCTCCGGGAACAGTGACGTCCTCACCATCCCAGATGCCATCTGCATCTGCACCTGCATCAGCATCACCATCCACCTCGCCATCCTCGTCACCAACGGTGATGAACTCCATTGATATCACTGTACCAGACAACAGGACTGGGATAAAGCAGGGCGAAACTTTGCAGCTGGCAGCAAAAGATTCAAACTCCGGGAAAACGGTAACCGACATAACATGGTCGATGACGAACTCCCCGAACGGCGTCAACATAAGCGAATCTGGTTTACTGTCAGTAACCACAGAAGCGTCGACTACACTAGATTCGCCAAAGAAAATCAACATTACGGCAAAATTAAACTCTGACCCAGAGATTACGGACACTGTATCACTCTCTGTCATTGAAAATAAATCTGTACTTGCCGATAACCATATCAAATTAAACGAAGAAACTGCGGAATCCCCGCAAGGTTTGTCTTACCGCACTGCGGATGATGGCACAAAAGCCTATAGCACTGTTATCGACCCGATGCGCGGCAGCGTTACCCGGGTGGATGAGACCATCGGATATAAAACCGATATGATCGCATGGATGACGATCAATCCTATGTATGCCGGTAAAACCGTTCATATATCCGCATATATAAAATATGATAAACTGGAAACCCGAAACAATCTCGGCCTTGTCCTGAATGAGCGCTGGAACTACAGCAATCCTGCTTGTAAATGGAATGCTGAGCCTGATACCTGGTACTACGTCACTGGAACCTATGAACTGCCAGCATACAGGGATTTCCGATATAACGGCACAAGAAACAATCTGTACCTCAGCCGTTTCAGTGAGCTTACCGACAACGAACATCCCGTCTACTATCTCGATAACGTTGTCTTTTCAGTCGAAAAAGCAGATATAGAAAATGTCACGCTCTCCTCAGAAGATGATACGGAGACGATTTATCAGAACCACACCCGCCTGTATTCGGCAGAAGTAACAGGTACAAAAATTCCGATCCAGAAGGTCAACTATGAAATCGAACCAGCAGTAGAAAATGTTTCCATTTCAGAGGATGGACTTCTAAAGGTTGACAACGCACCAGCCGGTTCTGTCATAAATTTAAAGGCCTCTTCCATCGAAGATCCCGAAAAATATGACACAAGGGAGATTACCGTACTGGCACAGAGCATTGACTCGATCGATGTATCCGCTGAGGGTAATCCCACGGAAATTTATCAGGATAACGAATTACAATTCACTGCAGAAGTTTCCTCTACTGGAGAACCGGACGAATCCGTTATATGGTCTATTTCCCCAGAAGTATCAGGCGCTTCCATCTCAAAGGACGGTCTTCTGAAAGTAGGAAAAGTGGCCGATGGTACAGAACTTCGTATTACAGCGACATCTGTCTTTGATGCGACAAAGAAAAAGGATTACACGATTACAGTAAGGGCAAATGAGGTAAAGAGTGTTACCGTATCTGGCATCGGCGATGAAGATATCATTTCTCCTGAGGGCACTAAAGATTTTTATGTGACTCTCGATACAATCGGAACTCCTTCCAAAGATGTAACCTGGTCTATTTATCCAGAAGTAACAGGAGCTTCTTTATCACCAAAAGGAGACCGCTGCACTCTTTCTATTGATGAAACGGTAACCGAGGGTACTGAAATCACGGTAAAAGCTGTCTCTGTTTTTGATCCAAGTAAATCTGGTGAAAAGACTGTCACTGTTGAGAATGCCTCTTCGGAGGAAACCGGTCAAGTTATCTTTGATGAAAACTTTTCCACAACAAACTCATTAACTCTTCTGGAACAGGGTAATGTAGTTTCTTTTCAGGCCACAAAACCTGACAATACAATATGGAAAAACTTTAATATCACGAACAATTTCCCTTCTGACGGAATCATTGATCCAGGAACCACCCAAAATTCACACGCAATGAGATCCTTCTTTGGTGGTGAAAACGATTATCTCCAGTTTATGTTAGACAATAATGACACAAAAGAAAAGAGCTTCACTCTTTCCTTTATGTTTAGTTTTTACGGTGTCGCCATTGACGAGGAGATGATGTGGGATGAAGAGACTCTTCCTATCCCATATAACCTGCCGCTAAAACTGGTTGCCATAGATGAGGCCGGAACTGAGACTACACTGAAAGACAATATTAAGGTTCCCTTCCCTTGTGCCTTTTACAACATAAACCCTGAATTTTATGAAATCCAAAGTACTCTTAATGTTCCAGCAAAAAAGAAAATGAAGGTACAGTTAAAATTAGAGGGAGATCTTCCAAAATGTCTGATACCAGAAGATCATAGTAATGCTGAAAACGAACCACATCCCGTTATGTATACGGTTGATAATATCTCGATTTCTACTGGTGAAAATAAAATCTCTCTAAATACAACAGATCATAATACCCATCAATTAAAATTAAACACTGCACCTACCGATAAAATAACCTACTATACAAAATCTTCCCTTGCAAAGACTACGCATGAGAACGAACCGACATCATGTACTAATCTTACACACGTTGCAGAAGTTTCTGAAAGCGGACTGATCACAGCCCACTCCGCAGGTGTCACAGCCCTTATCGCAGAAATTAAACATAGCGACGGCTCTACGGAGCAAAAACAGTTTATCATTCAAGTAGAATAGTATAAAGTGAAAAGGACGGATCGTCTGTATGACTTTCCGTCCTTTTA
Source organism: uncultured Eubacterium sp. (assembly GCA_964579975.1). Lineage (GTDB taxonomy): Bacteria > Bacillota > Clostridia > Lachnospirales > Lachnospiraceae > Eubacterium_F. The sequence goes on from CAZOIF010000011.1 coordinate 42,684, forward strand.
AAATATACTTTTCTACTTTTAACAAAGAGGTGCTAAACTTTACCTAGGGTAAGGTATAGAACCTTTTTTTATTCTTTATAAAAACAGGATAAGAACTCAAATCTATACTTACTAATGATTTTATACCAAATCCCCCTCTATACGGTATCCGTCACCTAAAACCAGGTATCCTCCCTTCGGCGCTCTCGATTAATGAGTCCATGGACGATGCCAGCGGCTAAAAATTCCAGACAATCCTTATGGACACCAAAAGTCATAAAAGATTTGATATACTGCCCTCTATGCCCCTGTACCATTTGAAGGATTATCTGAATTCCTTTCAGAACAAAAAAGGTGATAAAGCGAAATGCCTATGGCTATCGAAACGTTAATAACTTTAGGAAACAGATCAATCCTGCTGACAGCCACATAAAAAATCAGGTGCGGAAAATCCACACCTGATATATGATCTTTTTTATCTCCACTCTTGACAAAGAGCTATAATGAGATAATTATTGTTCCGCAACACCAAGCACACTTTCAAAGGCCGGCTTTGGTGTCAGGTCATCAAAGAACAGAAGCGGACGCTTCTCACTCTTCCATGAGTTTCCATCGTTGATTCCCCAAACTGTTACATTAGAAATGGATGCACTCTTAGCTTTAAAGAGTGTAAACAACTCACTATAACGGTCTGCCTGTGCTGCCAATGTCTCATCTGCCTCTATCTGCACATCCAGCTCTGTTATCTGTACATCCAGATTATTCTTTGCAAAATAATCAATAGCTGCCTCAAGTGCCGAAACAGAAGGATAGTCTAACGTAACATGACCCTGGATTCCTACACCATCAGCAACATTCTTTAGAAGTGCAACAATTCTTCTATATTTTGCCGTTTGATCTACATTGTAGTCGTTATAGTACAATTTGGCAGTTGGCTCAGCATAAGCCCTCGCATATGTAAATGCCTTCGTTATATACGAAGCTCCCATGATCTCATACCATTTATTCTGCACATAAGAACCATTATCATTCAGAGCCTCATTCACAACATCCCATGAAGTCACTACTCCAGGATAATTTTCCTTAACAAAGCCCATAACCTGGCTGATGTAGCTTTCCATACGCGCTTCCATAACCTCAGTTTCTACATACTCACCATCATCTGTATATCCTTCACGGAAGAACCAGTCCGGAGTCTGCTCTGCATAAACAAGAGCATGCCCACGTACTTTCAGACCTTCTTTCTGTGCAAAGTCAAGGATCTTAGTCATACCGGAATACTCAAGGTTGAGTACAGGCTTTCCGTCCTCTGCTTCCTGGCTCTTTTCCTGATTCAAAAGTGCGTCCGGTTTCATCTCATTTTCTGCTGTGATCGTACCAAATACACCCTTGATCCGGTTCTGATATTCTACATCATCGATCATGCTTGCAGATACAGCGGCACCTACATCGAAAAGTCCTTCATAAGCATCCTGCAGGCTTTCTACCCTCTGGATATCTTTGATCATAAGGTTTTTAAGTGTAATGTTAACCGATTCCTCAGTGAAGTCCTCGTTCACCGGACTATCAAACCACAGTTTGAAGGCCAGATTGTCATCGGCACGTGTCGCAGTCAGCACTGCACTAAATACCGTGTCATCTGCGATACCATCATTTCTCCAGATTTTCGGTGCGTTATCCCATGACCAGTTGTCATAACCACTCTGAACAGCCAGCTGCTTGAATGCAGATGCACCGGATACCTTGAAGCTGATCTTTATCTGATCTCCTACTTCAAATGCAGAATCATTCACGTTAAAGTACTGTACTACCCATGCATCTCCATCTTTTTCAGTACTTACCGAGCCAGTATAGCTTCTTCCCTTATTGATCATCTTGTATGTTGGCAGGGCGATCGAATCATCATTTCCAACCTTTACTACAATAAGATCAGTCAATGTAAGCTCAATGCTTTCACCTGCTGTTACTTCTTCGTCTACCGGTGTATCCAGACGTACTTTGAAAGAGATACCATTTCCAGAGCTGGCAGCTACAAAATCACCAGATACGTCCAGTTTCTCTGGGATACCTTCTCCCTGCCAGATCTTTTTGGAATCTGACCAGCTCCAGCCATTCAGATTCGTCTGTGTTGCCACCTGCTTGAATCCCTCTGCTCCGCTAAGCTTGTAGGATATGATGTAAGTGTCACCAGCTGAATAGGAAGAATCATTTACATTGAAATACTGTGCCTCATAAACATCATCATTTGCAACTGCATTGACTGTTCCCGTATATCTGGTTCCCATATTCAGCTGCTTGTCCTCTGGCAGAGCCACTGAAGTGTCGCTTCCACTGCTGACTTTCATGATATACAGATCTGTCAGGGTAACCTCTACTTCTGCGCCAGCTTCATTGATTGCATTATCAAGCTGTATTTTGAATGCAATGTTTTCCCCGTCTGCTGTCGCCTCGACCAGTCCTGATACAAGGGTGTCATCTGCTGTACCTGCTTCTGTCCATTTCTTTGGTGCACTGGTCCAATCCCAGCCATTCACGCTACTCTGCATTGCAACCTGCTTAAAGTTAGATGCACCAGAGATCTTAGCTGAAACAAAGAAGGTATCTCCTGTCTCATATGCAGAATCCTGCACATTGAAGTATTCAATACTCCACGCCTCTGCCGTCTCACTTTTCACTGCTTTTGTCTGTCCTGTGTACTTGATGCCAAATTCCACATTCTTATACTCGGACAGCTGAGCCGCACTGACTGTTTTCTCTGGTACAAATCCAACACCGGCCACTGTGCCCATCAGCATGGCAACCGTTACGGCTTTGGCAAAAAATCTTTTTACCTGCTTTTTCATCTTTTACTCTCCTTTACAAAACCTTGGTTAACAGTTACGTAATTCGTCTCCTTTCTTCAAGATTTCCCACTCCCCTACACTTATATAAACGAAATTCATTTTACTCCTGTTACACTTTTCCTGTCATTTCAAGGAGAATGTTGACATTTTTAGCAGAATTTATATTATCTTTGTCTTTTTTTTGTGGAAAATGACGAATTCATTCCCTCTGCAGAACGATTTCAAACAGAGGCAGCGTTCAAATTTGCGCCATCGAAACAGGCAGAAAAACGCCATCAAAATCATTCCAAACAGATGCAAGCGAGCTTGCTAAAAGTTTTTCTTTGATTTTGATGGCGTTCTCTGCCCATTTATATATAGTTGGCTAAATTCTTAGAAATTGCCTATGGCAATAAAGAATTACAGGTAATTCTTAAAAATTGCCATTGTCTGCTGCTTCCTGTACGGAAACGTGAAACCCTAAAAATACGGCATTTCATCCTGAAAAGTGTAGGAATAATCAAGGAATAACCTACACCCAAGTACTTCTTAATACATTGTTCTGCTTTCTATTTGTTTTTTTAAACAGACTGTATTTATATCTCACTTACAAGTTACTTTCAATCCAACGCCCGATTATGTATTCCCAATCCATTCCATCCTGTAATACACGAAGCACAGTTACTACCATCTTTTCTTCATCTACTGTATAAAATAATAAGTGATTACTATTTGGTTTCATATAAATATCATATCCCCGGTATTGAAAACCTGTGGTTCCATATCCGGTGGGTAAGGTGTCCAATTCCTGTGCCGCTTTCTTTATCTTAGCGGAAAAATTCTGAGCATAATCACGGTACTTAAAATTTTCAATAATATACCGCTTCTTATTCATGACATCCATTTTTCCACTCTGTGCTATTACCACTTTGTATCGTTTTGCCATTTGTACTCCTTATACTCTGTCAATTTCTTCCCATGCCTCATCAATTGTCTGAACTCTGCCATTTTCCATATCGTCAATAGCTTCATCGAGTTTTCCCAACAAGACATTCATAGAATCATTGATTGTATAAGTAGGTTCTACTGTTTTTACAGCCTCTGCTAATGCCATGTTCATCACCCTTTCCAAAATTCTGATAATCATATATTACCACAATTCGAAAGAAATATCCATTCCTGTTTTCAAAGCATTTCTATTTTGTCAAAAATAATATTTTCCAACAAGTGTAGGAATGCGGTGTAGGAATAATGTAGAAATAGTGTAGGAGTGACCTGCATTTAGCCACTCCTAACCACTTCTTAAACCACGTATTTACAATGTTTTTAGAACTTACCTGCCTCAGCACTCTCCTGTACGGAAACGGCAACTGCCACTGTCATGCCGACCATCGGGTTATTTCCGGCACCGATCAGTCCCATCATTTCCACATGAGCCGGTACGGAAGACGAACCTGCAAACTGTGCATCACTGTGCATACGTCCAAGCGTATCTGTCATACCATAAGAAGCAGGACCTGCAGCCATGTTATCGGGGTGAAGGGTACGTCCTGTACCACCGCCGGATGCTACGGAGAAGTATTTCTTTCCCTGCTCTAAACATTCTTTCTTATATGTACCTGCTACCGGATGCTGGAAACGGGTTGGGTTCGTGGAGTTACCTGTGATGGAAACGTCGACACCCTCTTTGTGCATGATCGCAACACCTTCCTGCACGTCATTTGCTCCATAGCAGTTTACTTTGGAACGAAGACCATCGGAATAAGCAGTACGGGATACTTCTTTTACTGTGTTCGTATATGGATCATACTCGGTCTCAACAAATGTAAATCCGTTGATACGGGAAATGATCTGCGCTGCATCCTTTCCAAGTCCGTTCAGGATGACACGGAGAGGTTTTTTACGCACCTTATTTGCCTTCTCAGCGATACCGATCGCACCCTCTGCTGCTGCAAAGGACTCATGTCCGGCAAGGAAACAGAAACACTCGGTCTCTTCCTCAAGGAGCATCTTTCCTAAGTTACCATGTCCTAATCCTACCTTACGCGTATCGGCAACGGATCCCGGAATACAAAATGCCTGTAACCCTTCACCGATTGCTGCAGCGGCATCTGCTGCTCTCTTACAGCCCTTTTTGATCGCAATCGCCGCACCTACCGTGTAAGCCCAGCACGCATTCTCAAAACAGATCGGCTGAATACCTTTTATCTGGTCGTATACATTTAAGCCGGCATCTTTTGTGATTTTTTCCGCCTCTTCGATCGAGGAGATACCATACTCATTTAATACGCTATTGATCTTATCGATTCTTCTTTCATATGATTCAAATAAAGCCATTATTCGCTACCTCCTTTATTATTTTGCGACTTCTTTATCGGTTCTCGGGTCGATGAGTTTCACAGCATCGTCAACACGGCCGTACTGACCGCAGGCTTTTTCATAAGCTGTGTTCGGGTCATCACCTTTCTTGATAAATTCTGTCATTTTACCAAGGCTAACGAATTTATAACCAATGATCAGATCATTTTCATCCAGTGCAATCGCAGTTACATAACCCTCTGCCATTTCCAGATAACGAGGACCTTTCTTCAGTGTACCGTACATCGTACCAACCTGGGAACGAAGTCCTTTTCCAAGATCCTCAAGACCAGCACCAACCGGAAGTCCATCCTCGGAAAATGCACTCTGGGTTCTTCCGTATACAATCTGGAGGAACAGTTCTCTCATCGCTGTATTGATCGCATCGCACACAAGGTCTGTATTTAATGCTTCCATAACTGTACGTCCCGGAAGGATTTCAGCAGCCATCGCTGCAGAATGTGTCATACCAGAACATCCAATCGTCTCAACAAGTGCTTCCTGAATAATGCCCTCCTTTACATTCAGGGAAAGTTTACAGGCTCCCTGCTGCGGTGCACACCAGCCTACACCATGTGTGAAACCGGAGATATCTTTAACTTCTTTTGCCTTTACCCATTTTGCTTCTTCTGGAATCGGTGCACAACCGTGGTTCACACCCTGAGCAACTGGGCACATGTTCTCTACTTCCTGTGAATAAATCATGTCGATCGTAACTCCTTTCTTTATGCGTCGAATTTCTTACATTATCGTACAATATTTTTCCAAAAAAGTCAATGAAAATACCTTTTTGGACACGGAAATCAATTTTCAGGAATTCCAGTTCTTTCGGATTGATGAGGTTCATAGAACAGCGCGAATACTTTCCTTCCCGGACCCGCTCCCGCTCAAATAAACATGCAGCGGTACTAAGGCTGCAAGGTGCATACGCACCTTATACGCAGCCTAAGGACCGGCATGCTTATACGGTCCTTGGCAGGAAAGCATTCGCGCTGTTCTATGAACCTCTATCAATTTCTCATGAACTCGAATAGCTGAAAATTGAATTCAATACCTTTTCTAAGAAAGCACACTTACACCTTGCGGCAAATCTCTCCTTGTTTCTTGTAAATACTTCCGCCCGGCACATATCCTCTGACCGAAGAGAGCGGATACACATTCGTGTGGCTGCCAATGACGGTTCCCGGGTTCAGGATGCTTCCGCATCCGATCTCCACAAAGCTCCCAAGCACTGCTCCCATTTTTTTCAGGCCGGTCTTTACTTTTTCATCTTCACACCGGATCTCCACCAGCGTCTTATCCGATTTGACATTGGATGTGATGGAACCAGCTCCCATATGGGATTTATAGCCAAGAATCGAGTCACCCACATAATTGTAATGCGGCACCTGTACACCGTCGAACAGGATCACATTTTTTAATTCCGTGGAATTTCCGACCACAGCGCCCTTTCCCACGATCGCATTTCCCCGGATAAATGCGCAGTGCCGGATCTCTGCCTCCTCATCGATGATGACCGGCCCGGTGATGCTGGCGCTCGGAGCCACGCTGGCTGATCTTGCGACCCAGATGTTCTCTCCCCGTTTTTCAAAACGGTCTTCCGGAAGCCTTTCTCCCAGTTCCACAATATAGACGCCGATATCCGGAAGTATCTCATACGGATACTCATACCGCCGGATAAATTCCCACGCGATCGTCTCTTTATCCTCAAAAATCTCCTGAACTTTTAATACTTCCATTCTTACCTCCTGTTTTATGGCTTTTTGCCCCTGCTATCATAAAACTCCTTTGCCATACTATAATATGAGCGAAGCTGTGTAATGTTATTTGTCTCCTTCACCTTGCCGACCTGCACCCTGACAAACCCGGTGAGTTTATCCATGTATTCCGTTTCACTGATCTCACCCTCTGACACGCCTCCGAGCCCCTTCTCCCAGCTCGCCGTCAGTTTCGGGCTCAGCATGGCAGGGATCGAATACCGGACGATGCTGCACACAAGCTCCCCTTTCAAGGTCGGTGTGATGATCTGTGTCTTTTTATTCAGCTTCAGATAAGAAATATGAAACAGCTTTTTCAGGATCTCCGCCCTCGTCGCGCTCGTTCCGATCCCGCTGCTCTTGATCAGCGCACGAAGCTCCTCATCCCCGATCAGCTGGCCCGCATTTTCCATGGCAAGGATCATCGAACCCGAATTATAACGTTTGGGCGGCGAAGTCTCGCCCTCCTTGATCCCCATATCCCTGATCTGTAATTTCATTCCCTTTTTTAAAAGTGGAAGGATTTCCCGAAGGCGATCCGCATCCGTGGATTCGTCTGTCTGATCGTCTGCCTGATCCTCTCTCATCTCCTTTTGCGCATCGCCACCCGCCTTTTTCTTACTGGAAAAGGAATACTGGGAGACCGGAAGATAACCCTCCTCAACGAGGACTCTGGCAGATGTAAAAAAACGCTCCGTAAAAATTTTTTCGCCTCTCAGATTTTCTGCCGCCAGTACAACATTGATCTTCTGATAGACAGCAGGCGGATAGAAAATACTTAAAAATCTCCGGACAATGACCTCATACATTTTCACCGAAACCGGTTTGAGGGATTTTAGCGCCGCCAGTCCCTGCCCCGTCGGTATGATCGCATAGTGATCCGTGATTTTCTTATCATCGACATATCTCGTCTTCGACAATTTCTCATGACTCTTCATCTCTGCGATCTCACGTAGATACGGAAGCGCTATCTCGTACCCCTGCAGCCCTTTCAGATTTTTGGTGATCTCTTTGGCCACAGCACTGCTCAATACTCTGGCATCGGTACGGGGATAGGTGACAAGTTTCTTTTCATAGAGTTCCTGTACGATCTGAAGTGTCTCATCCGGACTGATCTTAAATAATTTCGAGGATAAATTCTGAAGTTCTGCCAGATTAAATAAAAGCGGCGGATTTTTTTTCTCCTTCTTTTTCTCAATCTTTTCAAGAATGGCCTCTTTCTCACCGGACATCACAGACTCCATCAGCTCTTTCGCCGTACTTTCTTCCTTAAACCCGTTCTCTTTATAGAGCTTTGGCGACTGGAAATATTCCGAATCTTCCGATACACGCCACTCCCCGGAAAACATGCCTGCTGTGTTATTTTCTGCCTCTGGTGTTTCTACATCCATTTCTTTTTCACCACAGGGCGAAAACTGGCCAATCACCCGGTAAAAGGGGGTCTTTACAAATTTACGGATCTCCCACTCCCTCGTCACAACCATTCCGAGCACACACGTCATGACCCGCCCGACTGACACCGAAGTCCACTTTTTCCCCTCGACACTGTCATTGAGCCAGCCGCCGTATTTGAGCGAAAGCGCCCGGGAAAAATTAATCCCCATCAGATAATCTTCTTTCGCCCGGAGATAGGCCGACGCACAAAGATTATCATATTCTGACAATGGCTTTGCCTCACGGATCCCCCGCAGAATCTCATCCTCCGTCTGGGAATCAATCCACACCCGGTATTTTTTCTTTGTATCCGGCACCTTGGCCATCTGATCGACGAGACGGTAAATATACTCTCCCTCACGCCCCGAGTCGGTACAGACATAAATCGCCTCCACGTCGTCACGCGTCAGAAGCCCCTTTACAGTCGCAAACTGCTTTTTTACATCTGGTATCACTTCATATTTAAATGTCTCCGGCAAAAAGGGAAGCGTCTCAAAAGCCCATTTGGCATATGCCGGATCATAGGCCTCCGGATAACTCATCGTGACAAGGTGTCCGACACACCATGTGATCACATGATCCTCTGATTCGATAAAACCGTCTCCCCGCCGTCCCGTCACCTTAAGTACTTTCGCAAATTCCTGTGCCACACTCGGTTTTTCGGCGATAAATAACTTTTTTCCCATATGATCAATATCCTAACTCTTCTGCCACCAGAACGACTTTTATCCTGCCCTTTGCACCGCTTCTTCTCGTAATAACGATCTGGGAGCAGATACAATCCTCGCTGTAGCAGTCGCCGCACCGTCCTGTCTGGGCACACGGTGTATTTTTATTCAATCTCACTGTATTTGGCGGCGATGCGATATCACGCACTCTTCTCACACCATCCTCAACACTGCTCACAACCTTATTCATACCAGCGAGTATGATCACATTTTCCGGCCCATAACACAGATATGAAACCCGGTTGCCGGTACCGTCGATATTGATCAGCTCTCCGTCTGTCGTTATGGCATTTGTACTCATAAGAAAGTAATCACTGTTGATCATATTCGCTTTCATTTCCCGGAGTTCTTCCGGGGTTTTTGCCGTCGTCCGGTCGTATAAAATACAATCACCTTTTTTCAATTCCTCCATAAGCCCGGACTCAGTAAGCGACATCGAGCCGCCAAAACATACACTTTTTCCGGCTGTGAGAAATTTTTCCATGATCAAAGCGACCGCTTCCTCTTTCGTTCCGGCAAAAAAGCCTTCCATATTTCTCTTTTCGAGATTTTTTATCATCGTTTGTGCCAGATTTTTCCTTGCTTCAAATTTGTTGTTATCCATTTGATTCCCTCTTTTCTTTTTTATAAATAATCCTTACCATGCTACATTTTTTTACTTTTTTCCATATTTTCCCTGCATCACGCTTCCGTATCTGTTCAAGCAATTCCAGAAGCCAGGACAAACAGCTGTCATATTCCTCCTGACTGATGCTTTTCCCGTCATATCTTGCTTTATAAACCGACACGACATAAGAATAAATCCTCTGCCTGAACTCAGATGCACTGTCAGCATTCCCGAATACATAATATTTTGATACCGCCCGGTAAATGTTCTCTGTCAGTTCCCCACTATCTGCATAATCCCATTCTACCCTGAAAATACACCAGAACTTTTCCAAATTGTCATTGATGTGCAAAAGCCTCTTGCTAAAATCTCCTTCCGTAAGCCTGCGTTTCATCCTGGCATACTGACGGAAGCGGTATCCTCCGAGACACAACAGAAGGATCAGATCGACCACAACAAAACCGGCTATATATTTCAAAACGGTAGAAACGTCACTAAAACCACCATTTTGTCCCAGGAAGAAACCTCCCGGCCTTCCCTCTTTATCCTTCTCAGACAGCACGTTTCCTTCCTTTTCATACCCTTTCTCTTTTTTCTTCTTTTTCTTATCCTCTTTTTTGTCGTCTGTCTCCTCCTCGATTTCTTCCTCCTCTGTCTCATCCGGATCCTCTGGCGTCCCGCTCTCTGCACCTTCTGTGGGCTGGGGCACCTCCTCTTGCGGCACTGTCTCACCGGCCTCCTCACTGCCATCAGTAGCATTCTGCCCCTCAGCAACCCGATTCATCCGGGGAGTGACATCGATCGGAACCCACCCCTCGCCATTCACATAAATCTCAACCCATGCGTGGGCATTACTGTCATATACGCTCGTTATCTCATCTGGCGAAATCCGGTTCCCACTCACCATATATCCCTGCGCCAGCCTCGCCGGAATACCCACTGTCCGGAAGATCATAATGGCTGCCGACGCAAAATGGGTACAATACCCTGTTCTCCTCTCAAATAAGAACTTTTCAACCTCATCCTCACCATACAATACCTCTCCCGGATGAAGCGTATATTTATAGCCCACTGAAAAATAATCCTCAACAAACTTGACAGCCTCCCCGACGGTATCAAACTCATCAAATTCAAGTACATATTTTTCGATCTGATCCTTAAGATTCTCGTCGATCTCTCTGGTCTCCGGTGATACTTTGTCAAGGTTAATATTTTTTTTCTCTATTCGGCATGACATATCCATCAGGCGCTCATAATACTCTTTATTCGTCGAGTAAGCTATATAAGTCCCTTTGTCATAGGCATTCTCCACACTGACATTCTTTTCCCGCGCAAAAGCATTTCCCTGACTGTCATCTTTATTTAATGTATAATCTCCATACCATGTATTATCTACAAAAGAAATTCCGATAAATCCGCGCAAAAACAAAGCTTCCCGATCAAATTTCTTGTCCGTATGAAGATAAAGTTCAACCGTTCCGGTATAGGTAATGTCCCCTTCCCAACTAAACTGCCCAAAGTTTATCGTCTGTTTTTCCCTCTCTGGTGTTTTATCTTTTTCCTTTTGTCTTTTCGGGGGCGTCTGTCTTTTAGAGACAATAAGCTTGTCCCGGTATCCTCTCATTAAAAAATCCACATCATTCCATGAAAATACCGTGACAAAAAGCAGTCCGGCCACCGTCGTACAGGAAGCGAGCAAAGCCAGTTTTTTTATATTTCCGCCATGCCTCCCCATGCCTAAAAAGATAATAAGCGCCGCACCATAAACGACAAAACACATTTCATACGGCACACCGTCTGCTATGACTGATATAATAAAAACAAGGAACGACGGCAGAGCAGTAATAACAACAGGATATTTTTTTTCATAAAAATAAAGACTGAACACTGTGCAAAACGCTAACATCTGACAGATCACCAACCCTACAGGGTCACTGTCCGGGTAGCTCCATTTTCCCAGATCAATCCCATAAGAAAGCTGGATCTTAGTCGATATCGTATTCAGCATATCATGGATTCCGGGCTTCGTAACCGGATATAGAAGTATAAAAAAAATCACCAGACTGGCCAGGGATACCCCCAGGCTGATCAGTTCACGTCTTGTCATCTCCCTGGAAAGATAGCGGGTCAGATAGTACACCGTACTCATGACAAGAACATGGACCACATATCCCGCTTCGTTAATGTCATCATAATACAGTCCGCTGGACAGGCTTATGCCGCTGCATACGATCAGCACAAGCAGCGGAATCATCTGTACTCTTTTACTCACGATCTATATCCCCCCTCTGTCAATATCCTGTGAGACTCCTCCCGACACACCCAGCATAATTATTGTGCACACTTTCTACACATGCACCAGCTGCAGTTTATCCGTCCTAAGCTTCTGACGGATGATCTCATCCTCGATATTTTTTCTACCGCTGTAGATCAGAATGCTGCCGGAAAGAAATTCACCTTCATACTGCATGCTGTATATATCCTCGATATTTTTACAAGATCCACTCATTCCCGCACAAAACAGATCGTGAAACAGATCATAAATGTCATCATCACCAGAAATCATTTTACGCTTTACCGTTTCTGCCCTGCGATCCTTCCAGATCACATAAAAAATTTTACGCACCAGAACAAACTTCACCATCAGATAATACAAAATCTCACTTACTGTCTCAATCTTATCCATATCCTTTTCGTCAGAAACATCAATAAATACCGCCGTGTCACAAGCAATCGGAAAACCATAGTCCTGAACCATGAGCTGACTATTTTTCGCAGTAAATTTCCAGTTGATATGATTTAGCTTGTCCCCCGGCTTATATACCCGGATATCATACAGTTCCGTCGGATCGCTCCCCGGCTTCACTGCGGAAAACCGATCACTCTCCCCCTCATTTTCATCATACAGCGTCTCCGGATGAATCGGATATTCCTTGTAATCCGGCATGATCAAAAACGAACGCCGGTCTCCCGATGGCACCGTGGAATATAACAGGGAAAACCCATTAAACACCCGGACCTTCTCCACAATGACTTCATTGATTCCACTGTGAGACGGCACATAATCAAACCCCATCTCTTCTTTTTCCGAAATCAGATACATTTTTTTCCGGTTCCGGCTAATAACCATACCTGCTCCATTTTTCACGGTAATATATACAACTGCCGTACAGCCCTGATTGATCGCAGAACGATTTTCTACCGTTATGAGAAACCTTGCCGGCTTATTTTTCTCCAGCGTCAACACCTCTGTGCTGATCGATGCCCTCACCGCTCTCTTCGCCAGAATGAATGTGATCATCGAATACCAGAGTGGCACAAGTGCCGCCATTGTAAGTACGATAAATGCGCTCTGCTTGATATACATAACCGAAAATATAGCAAGTCCTGCAAAAGCCACAATATATATGATCCAGTTTTTTACCATACAATACCTCATTCCACAGCTTTTTAGATAGAACTATTTTACCTTGATCTGCTTCAAAATATCTGCTATGATCGAATCTTTGTCCTGCTTTTCTACTCTCGCTCTTGCCGTAAGATAAATACGGTGACGCATGATATAAGGAACCGCCTTGATCACATCCTCCGGAAACACACAATTTCTCTCATTCATAAATGCAAGGGACTTGCTGAGTTCCATAAGTGCGATCGTTCCCCTCGGACTGATCCCCAAGGACAAAAGCTTGTGCTCCCTCGTAGCTTCTGCAATCCGAACCATGTAATCATAAATATCTTCATCGACATGGACCGCCTTTACTTCCTGCTGCATCGCGAGAAGCTCCTCCCGGCTTACCACCTGTATCACCGAATCAATCGGATTGATGCCCTGTCTCTCCTTTAAAAGCATCACTTCATCACCGTGGGACGGATAACCAAGCGTAAGGCAGATCATAAAGCGGTCTACCTGTGACTCAGGAAGCAGCTGGGTTCCTACAGAGCCGACCGGATTTTCTGTCGCCATCACGATAAATGGTTTCGGGGCTGGTGTTGAAACTCCGTCCACTGTCACTCTCTTTTCTTCCATCACTTCCAAAAGTGCCGACTGCGTTTTGGAAGAAGCCCGGTTGATCTCGTCTGCCAGAAACAAATTGCAGAGTATAACTCCCCTCTGGTATTCCCGGGAACCATCTGCCCCAATGATGTTAAAACCCACTACATCCGATGGCAGCACATCCGATGTGAACTGCATACGGTTTGCCTCCATCTGCATCGCCTTTGAAAAGGCCATCGCAAGGCTTGTCTTCCCGACTCCCGGTATGTCATCCAGTAAAATATGCCCTTCTGCCAAAATGGCAGCCAGTATCATTTCTTTCTCGGCTGCCTTTCCCTTTATGACTTTCCCTACCTCATTTAAAATCTCTGTCAGTTTTTCCTGCATAATCAAATAATCCCCCGTCTCTTATGAATAATCTTACCTTTTACAGATCAGAAATCTGCCAGTCTACCGGCTTTTCTCCATTCTGTACTAAAAAATCATTAGCTTTACTAAACGGCTTGCTGCCGAAAAATCCCCGGTACGCAGACAACGGACTTGGATGTGGCGCTTTCAGGATCAGATGCCTGGAATTATCTAACATCTTTTCCTTTTCCTGCGCCGGCTTTCCCCACAAAATAAATACCACCGGCCGGTCGATCTGATTCACCTTCCGGATGACAGCATCTGTAAATTCTTCCCAGCCAACACCCCGGTGAGACATCGGCTTATGTGCCCGGACAGTCAGAACTGTATTTAAAAGAAGGACGCCCTGCTCTGCCCATTCATTCAGATAGCCATGGTTTGGAATACGGCACCCCAGATCATCATGAAGTTCCTGATAAATATTCACTAAGGATGGCGGAATGTCCACACCCGGTTTTACGGAAAAACAGAGGCCGTGCGCCTGCCCGGGATTATGATACGGATCCTGTCCGATAATGACTACCTTGATCTTTTCAAAAGGCGTCAGATGAAATGCATTAAAAATATCCCCTGCCTTTGGATAAACAGCCACACTGCTATATTCTTCTTTTATGAAATAAAATAACTTTTTGTAATATTCCTTTGTAAATTCTTCAGAAAGTGCCTTTTCCCATTCCCCGGTCAATCCAGCCATGCCATTCCTCCATTTGTATCGTCATCAGGTGTAACGGGTTCATACATTGTACGGAACCGGCTATGCCTGCTAACAGTTATCTGCGCCCTGCATCCGGACGCTGATATCACGCTCCGACAAATACCGTTTCAGATCCATGATCTTCATTTCATTGAAGTGGAACAACGAGGCGGCAAGCACCGCATCCGCTTTTCCCTCCGTCAGCGCATCATAAAAATGCTCTTTGGTTCCTGCTCCCCCGGATGCGATCACCGGGATTGAAACATTTTCCGAAATCGTCTTTGTGAGTTCAATGTCATATCCGCTTTTCGTCCCATCACAATCCATGCTCGTCAGGAGAATCTCTCCTGCCCCCAGTTTTTCAGCCTTCATGGCCCACTCCACAGCATCGATTCCCATGTCGATCCGTCCGCCGTTTTTATAGATCGACCAGCCATTTCCCTCTTCTCTCCGTTTGGCATCGATCGCAACTACGACACACTGGCTGCCAAACTTATCCGCCGCCCGGGACACAAGTTCCGGATCCTGTATGGCTGCCGAATTCACAGCCACCTTATCCGCACCCTCTCTCAGTATCATACGAAAATCATCCAGCGTTCGGATGCCGCCCCCCACGGTAAATGGGATAAATACAGTCTCCGCAACCTTTCTCACCATGTTCACCCGAATTTCCCTCGCGTCACTGGATGCCGTAATATCAAGAAAAACAAGTTCATCTGCGCCCTCTCTGTTATAAGCCGCTGCGACTGACACAGGATCCCCCGCATCTACCAGATTCACAAAATTGACTCCCTTTACCACACGGCCTTCCTTCACATCCAGACATGGGATGATTCTCTTTGTAAACATTTTCCTGTCACCAATCCTTTCCCTCAGGGCAACCATCCGGCGCTAACTCTGGAACCCCACCGCTCCGAAGCCTACAGGTCAATAAAATTCTTCAGTATTTTCAGTCCCACATCTCCGCTCTTTTCCGGATGAAACTGTGTAGCAAACACATTTTCACGTTCTGCCGCCGCATGGATCTTTACGATATATTCCGTCGTCGCCGCCACGTCCTCCGGACACTCTGCCTCCAGGTAATATGAGTGGACAAAATACACATACGCACCATCCTGAATTCCCCTTAACAGACGCGAAGAGGACGATACCTGAATGGAATTCCAACCCATATGAGGAATCTTATACCCCTCTCTGGCGGGAATCTTCACAATCTTTCCCGGAAGGAGGGAAAGCCCCGGTACACCCGGACTCTCATCACTGCTCTCAAAAAAGAGCTGAAGCCCGAGACAGATTCCAAGCAATGGCGTCCCATTCCCGGCGACTGTACGCAGAATGTCAGGCAGGCCATACTGATGCATTTTTTCCATCGCATCTCCAAATGCTCCCACTCCGGGTACGATCACCTTATCTGCACCGAGAAGAATGTCTGCATCTCTCGTCACGACCGGTTCTTCTCCCAGATACTGCAATGCCTTTTCTACACTTTTTATATTTCCGGCATCATAATCCACAATCGCTATCATCCGTCTATATCCTCCACACTGCGTTAACTGTTCTCCGCAATCTGCTGCAATCTCGTCGTATATTCTTCCCGGTCTTCGATCGTCAGAATCGTTCTGGCCGTATCCTCGCTGACTCCAAACTCTCCTGCCAGCTTTTCCGTGATCTGTCTGCTCAGTTTATCATACGCGGTTTCAATTCCAAGATTCTGTGCCTCAGGACGGTTGATGTCATAATATCGAATTCCCTTTATGAGTGAGTCCAAGGCCTCAAGCCGCATGCTCATAGAAGTATAGTTTTCATAAGAATTCAATTCCTTCTGCATCTGGGAGCAGATCCGTATCCTCCGGTACAGCGTCTCGTCATCCTCTCTCAGATTTACACTGCTGATGGAATTATAAGCAAGGATATATTCCTCATTGGCAAAATAATTCTCCGCATCATTTAACGCACTTCTGCGCTCAAGCAGCTTCGATCCAAAGATCGTCGCAAGACCGATCGTGACAAAAAAGATAGCTACTATCGTCGCTCCGACCGGATTTATTTTTCCAACTACCTCCTGGGCCGCCTCGGCATTCCGCTCCGCTTTCAGACGCTTCTTCTCTTCTTTCTTTTCCGCCTTTTTAAGTGCAAGCTCTGCTTTCTGCTGTTTTTTCTTCTCCTTTGCCTCCTGCGCAAGCTGTGCCTTTTCCTCTTTGGTAGCCTCCGCCTGTTTTTTCTTTTCCGCCTTCTGGGCCGCTTTCTTCTCCTTTATTCTCTCTTCAGCCTGACGCGCTCTCTCTTCCTCATCTGCCGTCGTATCCGTAATGATGTTTCCAAATATCCTTTTGAAAAATCCTGGCCCCTTCTTTTTCCTTGCCGACAGCTTCCCATCAGCGACAGGTTCTGCAATCGGAACAGAAGAAACACCTTCTTCCGGATCATCCATAAGGTCTGCCATGTCTCCGATGGAGAAAATATCCTCCTGCTCTTCTCCCTCTTCCTCATTTTCACTATAACCGACCGCCGAAAGTGCATCCTGGAAAATATCATCTACTGCTACAGAGCTTTCCGAGACAAGGGTCTCCTCCGGAGCATCACTCTCTGTCCCGTCGTAAGCTTCCTCAGGCAGACTGTCAACGGAAATAGGAATTTCCTCGGCAGGCTCTTCTTCCGATGTTTCCGGTTCTTCTGCCCCTTCTTCGGCCGACACCATCTCTGGTTCCTCCGGTTCTTCCGCAGACACCATCTCTGGTTCTTCCGGTTCTTCTTCTGCCGACATCATCTCCGGTTCTTCTTCCGCCGACATCATCTCCGGTTCTTCCGTCTCTTCTTCCACAGGACTTACCTCTGGTTCCTCGGTATCCGGCTGTACTTCAGCGGAAGAAGGCTCTGCTGCTTCCTCTTCCCCAGTCTCCGGAAGTGTGTCAGCAAGAAGATCGAACAATTCATCCATATCTGCCCCAACATCTTCCGATCCACCATCTTCTAATCCACCATTATCCAATTCACCATCATCCATATCCGGTAAATTGTTCAATATATCCATTGCTTCCTGCAACGATGTATCTTCATCTTCCATGGTCGTATTCGTATCACTCATCTCGTTCTCCGCCCCCTCAATGTTCTTTTCCGGTTGTTTTGAATCATCTTCCCAATCCGGGGCAACCGTGTTCAAAAGCTGATCAAGATATGTTTCTCCCTCTTTCGCCATAGCCTTTCTCTCCTTAAAAAAGTTGCGTCCGGCAGTCAGCAAACGCAACTTTCTATTTTATTTGAAAAACCTTTTAATTCACCAATACATCCAGTTGCCTTACAAGTCTGCCGATCTCTGGTTTGGATAATTGCGCATCTACACCAAGCGCCTCTCCTTTCCGTTTCATTTCCTCATTTACAAGAGATGAGAAAATGACGACAGGAAGTCCCTCAAATCTGGAATCTGACTTGATAAGCTTGGTAAGACGGTGACCATCCATCTGCGGCATCTCAATATCCGTTATGACACACGCAATGTCCGACCCCACTTTTCCACCTTCACTCATTATACGGTCCAGCGTCAGCCATGCTTCCTGACCATTTGTCGTCGGTATGAGGTGCGTATACCCTGCACGGGTAAGGCATTTTTTAAGCATCTCAAGAAGAAGCGGCGAATCCTCTGCAAGAAGAATCGGGCACTCATGTCTGTCACGCTCTCCCAACCCATCGACTTCTGACAATTTAAGTCCTGTCTCCGGATTAATCTCAGATACAATCTTTTCAAAATCCAGCACAATGATGATCTTTCCATCCACTTTGGCGATCGCAGTAGCCACTCCTTTGCTCGAGGCGCCGATCGTGGAATCCGGTTTGGTCAGATCTTTCCAGGAAATACGATGGATCCCTAATACTTTTTCTACATGAAAAGCAGTATGCAGCCTGTTAAAGTTTGTGATTATGTACATATCACCAGTAGTATCCTGTGACGAAGGCATTCCAAGCGCCTTTGCCAGATCAATGACTGTGATCAGCATCTCACGCGGCATAAATATCCCCTCAATATACTCATGGGCATTGGGGACAGGCGTTGGCCTTTGAAATGGGCAAAGTTCCCGAATCTTGGCTACATTGATTCCATAATGCTCCCCTCCTACAATAAACTCCAGCAACTCAAGTTCATTTGTTCCACTTTCCAATAATATTCCCGTATCGTTTGGCATTTCAGCTGACAAGTTAATCTCCTCCTTTTATAATAAAATCACTGTAAATCATCTAAATTCTCATAATCAGAATACTCAGAGGCATCAAGCCCCATTGTATGAACCGTCCTGATTTTTCTCCGCTCCATCTCAGAAGTCTGCAGGATATATTCCTTCACCTCAGATGCATTCCGTATATGCGTGAGCGTCAGTTTCGCATCTGTGATATCACTGGAATAGCAGACAACTGTACCAAGTCCAAATATCCTTTCGATCAGACTCCGAATCAGTTTCACATCCTGAACTTTGTACATAAGTGTATCATCTTCTATTGTACGCAGGAGTCCTTTTTTAATGTTGATCTTCCGTTCTGTCACCGTATATGTTGTGAACGAAAGCGGCAGACCAAAAAACAAACTACGCTTTTTTTCCTTGTACTCTTCTTTAAATTCCATAATCCTCCCTTTCAACACACAAAAACAGGTATCTCATAACTGGTACTCATCACAAATTTCTCTCGTTTACTTTAACACCTGTGTCGCCTTTTTCTCCTGTCCCTGTACGGTTACAACTGCTGAAGCAGCATTCTTTGCGGTCTCAGGCACCTTAAATATAAGAAGTGCTTCTTCAGACGAATGTGCCTTAATCTTTGTTTTCAGGTAATTCAGACCGCCATTTTTCAGAAAAGAAGGTGTTGCATCGTAACTGTCTCCGTCAAGTTCCAATAAATATGCAATCTTCCGTTTTATTAAATTTACTTTTAACTCTTTGGATGTCGTGTTTTTAACTTTAAATTTAACAACATACAGGCAATTTCCTTTTCCTGCCGGTATTTCACTTATCGCAGACTCTGCATATTTCTTACAAACCGTATAGGAATCGTAATTGACTTCCAGTCCTGCCATCCCATATATATCATTTAATGGCACTTCATTTTCTGTCTCTCCCTCTTCCCCGCCTGTCGCAGCATCTGAATCCTCAACCGGCGCCGTCTCCGGCCCGGCTGTTACTTGCGGCGTTGTCGTCGGCTCCGGCACTAATGACATATCCTGTCTGACAAGTTTTCTTTCGTACTTATCCTCATTCTGCAGCAAAATACCGGCGGAATACTCAGCGATGACATCCTCCTGTTCCTCTGTCAGATTTTTACTACTGACACATCCGGCAAGCGCAAACATGCTAAAACAAAGGCAAAGCGAGAGAATATATTTTTTGTTTATCATTTTTCCCTCCTGCAGTTTCCTGTTTCTTTTTCAATATCTTATATCTTAACACATTTTAAGAAAAACTTCAATCAATTTTCCGCCTTTTCATCCAATTCAAACCAAAATTCTACACCATTGTCATAATTCCTCACGCCATAGGCCTGATTATGCGCCTCCATGATCGCCTTCACGATGGAAAGTCCAATCCCGTTTCCACCATACTCTCTCGTGCGCGCCTTGTCCACTTTATAAAATTTATCCCAGATCTTATCCAGTTCTTCCTCCGGGATCTTTTCTCCGGTATTGAATACGCCGACTCGCACTCTGCCTTCCACACTTTCAATCCGGATCTCGATAATGCGCTCACCGCTTATGTGATTTACCGCATTGCTGACATAATTCATGACGACCTCTTCTGTCATGTACTCATCTGCCCAGACAAAGACCGGTTCTTTTTCGTTAAACGAAAGGGTAATTCCCTTTTGCTTAAATAAAATATCAGAAGAGGCAATGACCGATTTCACGATTTCCTGAACGTCAAAATGTTCAAGGTGTATCTGTCCGTTCCCAAACTCAAGCTGGTTTAAGCTCAGAAGCTTCTTTACCATCTTATTCATCTTATCCGCCTCGTCGACGATCACTTCGCAATAAAAATTACGGCTCTCCGGATCATCGTTGACATTTTCCTGCAGTCCCTCTGCATATCCCTGGATGAGGGCGATCGGCGTTTTGAGCTCATGAGATACATTGGCAAGGAATTCCTGACGCATCTTTTCCTGCTCCGAGCGCCTCTGCAGATCCAGCTGAAGCTCATTATTGGCCGTCTTTAATTCTGAAATTGTCTCCTGAAGCTTATCGGAAAGAGAATTCATGCTGTGCCCAAGCACCCCGATCTCATCCTTCCGGTTCTCCTCATAACGCACATTAAAATTCAATTCTTCCATTTTTTGAGCCAGTCTCGCCAAGGTAAGGATCGGCTTTGTATAACGGTTGCTCACAAAAACCATGATCAGAATGCACAGTACGATCACCACGATACCCACGTAGGTAAGAAACTCATTGGATATCGCCGCACTCTCCCGGATACTCTGGTAGTTTGAACGGACATAGACCCAGTAATCTCCATTTACTCCACCGACAAGCTCAATATAGTTTGAGTCCATCCTCTCATCATACACCTTAAAAAGCTCATACTGGTCTGTCTTCTTTAACATCTGATAATTTTCATCAAAGACATTTCCTAACTGTTTGAACATCACATACTTGCTGAGCTTATTGCGGTTGAGTTCCTGCGTCCTTGCGCTCATGCTCGGATATACATAGGAAATTTCACTCACCATCCCACTGTCCACGCTCACCTTGATCTCCATGATATACAGGCTCACGCCGGAATTTGCACTGATCTTATCCATGGAATCATAAACTTCCTCCTGCTGATCCGATGAGATCGTTCCCCATTCATTCTTTTCAAACAACTCCGCCACCTGGGAATACACCTGGTCCATCTGCTTCTTTTTGGAATTTTCATAAAATCCCGGCAGCAAAAAAAGATTCATGGCCCAGCAAACCGCAATACATAGTAAAATCATACCCGCTGAGATAAACACCAGCCTCGTACGAAGTGACTGCTTCATAACAAACCCTCTCCTGATATCAATAATACGG
Source organism: uncultured Eubacterium sp. (assembly GCA_964579975.1). Lineage (GTDB taxonomy): Bacteria > Bacillota > Clostridia > Lachnospirales > Lachnospiraceae > Eubacterium_F. The sequence goes on from CAZOIF010000011.1 coordinate 64,492, forward strand.
GAAGAACGCTGCTAATGTCTCAGCAAAGCTGAGACATGCGTTCTTCACAGGCGCGACTATAGTTTCACTTAGTGAGGTCTTTTCGAACTTAGTGAAACTTCGCGCCTTTTTATATTTCAAATTTATACCCCATCCCCCATATCGTCTTAATATATTTGCCGCATTTTTCTCCCATTTTATTTCTCAGTTTTTTCACATGAGTATCGATCGTTCTGGCATCTCCAAAATAATCGTAATCCCATACATGATTGAGAATCCTCTCTCTGGACAGCGCAATGTCCTTGTTTTCCATAAAATAAGCCAGTAATTCAAATTCTTTAAAACTCAGGTCAATCCGCTCTCCGTCAATGATAACCTCGTGTGCCGAGCGGTTCAATAAAATCCCCCCGTACTCGATCACATCTTCCGCCGACGCATTGGCCCGGCGCAATATGGCCTGCACCCTCGCCACAAGGATTTTCGGACTAAAAGGCTTGGAAATATACTCGTCCACACCGAGTTCAAACCCCCGGAGTTCGTCATTTTCAGAACCTCTGGCCGTGAGCATGATAATCGGGACTTTGGAATACTGCCGGATTTCCCGGCACACCTGCCATCCGTCCATTTTCGGCATCATCACATCCAGTATAACCAGATCAATGTTCTTCTCTTCGAGGAAAAGATCCACCGCCTCTTCACCGTCACCTGCCTCAAGTACCTGAAATCCTTCCCGTATAAGAAAGTCCTTCACCAGTTTTCTCATTCTCTGTTCATCATCTACAATAAGTATTTTCTGTTCCAGCATAACATTCTCCTTTCCAAAGCGCAGTGCAGAAAATACCCCGCTACTGCTCCTTCCCATTCAACGCATCTTCCCTGGCTTTCAGTTCGCTCTCCCACTCCTCATACTTATTGATCAACTCTTCTTCCATTTGAGTCTTATAATCCGTGAAATATGTGAATACCGAATATTCGCTCTTTGCATCGATGATGACAAGCGCCGCCACCAGCACGATCAAAGCAAACACAATAAACTTCAGACGGCGGTTTAACAGACACTGCCCCTCATACAGCCTCTTATACCTGCCCGGGTTTTCCGTCCAGCCTGCAGAGCCGGTTACTTTTGCCCCTGCTGCCTCGGACTCTTCTGCCCCGGAGGCCGAGGCTTCTAACTTTACAGGAATCTCAACAATGGATTTCCCTTTCATTGTTCCGGAAGCTCTTATCGTCTCCTGAAGTTCTTTTAAAAAAGAATATCCTACAACTGTAGTAAACACTTCTTCTTTTACTGCCTTCTGATATACCATCCACGCTGTCTTTCCTTCCGAGAAATTATACTTTTTCCGCATGGAAGTTATGACCGTATGCTCCTTCACAGCCCGGTCGTACACACTCTTATTCTGAAAACAAAATCCATCCACCATATATTTTTCAGACATTTCACGCTTCCTTTGCATTTTCTCCTATATACTGTTTCACTCTCTCAACCAGCATATCGTCCTTCGGACGGCTCCCCATCCCCTGTTTCACATACTCTTTCTCCATATCTGCCAGGGACATTTCATCATCGCCTTCTTCACGCCCAAGAGCCTCTTCCAGCTTTTTGACATAAAAATCATCTTCCATCGTAATACCCTCTTTGGCTGCAATGGTCTTTGATATCATATAATCTTCCACATTATCCTGTGCGATCTCTGAAATCCCATCCTCATCCATACCAAATTCCGCAAGCAGTTCCTCCACACTCATCCCGGAAAGTTCTGCAAAATTGGTATACATTTTTGTAACATCTTCTTCCGTTCTGGCCACCATCTTTTCCGGCGCCCCATTGATCTGACAATCTTCCTTTAAAGACTCCCACACGAGTTCGCCTTTGTCCCCGCTGTTTTCTCGCCGCTGCACGGACTTCTCATAGTCAAAATACTCCTGAATCGTCTTATATTTCCCATCCGAAGCCTTTTCCGCGATCTGGTTACTGAACTTTCCTTTTACATGAATCGTAAACTGAACCGTTTTCCCGGCAAGCTCCGCATCATCATAATCGGCCGGAAATTTGCAATCGATCGTTTTCTTCTTTCCGTTTTCGATACCGATGAGCCCCTTTTCAAAATCATCAATATACTCCCCTTTTCCAACCATCACATAAGCATCCTTATCCGACGCATCTTCCAGCGCTTTTCCATCCAGTTTCGCTGTAAAGTCGATCAGGACAAGATCACCATCCTTTACCTTACTATCACCAGAGACTTTATTCTTCTTCGCTACCTCCATCATTTCAGAGTATACATCGTCCTCTTCGGGATCCACGTCAGCCTCTAACCCTTTATACTTGCCCAATTTGATGTATCCTGCCTTCTCAAAATCATACGCGGCTCCGTCCTCGAGATTTTCCACCTCAGACTCATCCACCGTCTCTGTCTTCTTATCGTCCTTACTCGCTGTCTGTTCGGATTTGCTAAGATCTTTATAGATCATGACACTAAGACCTCCGATCAGCATCCCGCCTACCAGAGCACACACAATACAGATCACAATAATATTTTTACTTACTCCGTTATTTTTATTTTTTTTACCTTTTGCTGCCATAACCGACTCTCCTTGCCATTTGTTTTTTACTACTACCAAACAGATTGTAGCACAAAATTGTGAAAAAAAAAAGAAAAGACAGAGAATAATTTTATCTGCCTTTTCAATGGACCTGGCGGGAATCGAACCCGCGTCCAAACCGGAATCCCATGTACTTCTACTATCATAGTTCATTCTTTTACATTCCCTCCGCCTGACGGAAATGAACATCCTGCAGGTTTTAGTAGCTTCATAATACGCCCGTATACGCAAAGCTTAATATACGTCGTTTCCTACATCATTGATGCCTGGCTCCCAAAGTGTAGGTGCTCTGGGTCAGACAGCAGCACTTAGGCTGCGTATGCTAAATTTCTATCTTCAGCGTTTAATTTTTGTCTGCGTTTTTACGTGGTCACAGTCCACGGATAGCTTCTCCATCTTCAGCCGGCCTGTCGAAACCAGTACAAGCCCGTACTGTCACTATTATTGTATCCGATTTGGCGCGCATTGTCAATTACCATTTTTTTACAAAAACTATTTTTTTCGTCCGCATTGCTTCAATGCAGGATCCTCATCTTGAAAGCACGGATCTTCGCTGCATATTTACTGGTCATAATAACACCCAGGATCATCATTCCCAGCGTGATACCGAGACAGAATCCTCCCAAGAAATTGTCGGAATGGTCTGTAAAAAGCAATATAAAATAGATAACCGTTGCCATAAGCCCGCCAATATATAATATGTGGATCCGTCTTATGAGCTTTAGCTTTTCTTCATTACTAAATTGGGCAACCTTCAATACAGATTCTTCTAATTCTTTATTCATTTTCTCACCTTTCCTTTCTCCATTCAAGAGTTCCAATAACTCGACGGAATAATAATCCGACATTTCAATAAGAATATCCAGATCCGGCATATTTCTGCCTGTCTCCCAACGGGAAACAGTTCTGCGTGAAACACCGAATTTTTCTGCCAGCTGCTCTTGCGTAAGATTTTTTTCATTTCGAAGTTCTCTCAGAAATGTACCTGTTTTTTGTTGATCCATCCGATTACATCCTCCTTTCCCTGTCAGTTTACCATTTATGAACAGAAAAAAACAGGACATAAAATGAGCAATGTCCTGTTTTTGGGTGAGACACATAATGTCTACTGTTATTGGCACCCTTGAGTTAGCTTTCCCTCTCCCTTCTGCTGTCTTCAATCGCCTGATGCATTCCGGTAAAAAATTCATCATATTTCAAATTTCCCGCCGGAACCTGGAAGATCCCTGCTCTCAGACTAAGCGGTACTTCCTGTTTGTTCCAAGAAAAGTTCTCTCCGTTTTGGCTGAGTACCTTACGTAAAAGTTCTTCCGCATAGGAACGCTCTGTACTCCCTGTAATAAGTGCAAATTCATCCCCACCGATACGAAGCAGTATCATATCATCTTCTGCCACCCGATCGATACGTTTTAGGCTCTCGGCGATCGCAATGTCCCCTGCCTCGTGGGATATATCATTGATCGGAACCAGTCCTACAATGTCAAAGCAGATCACATAGGATCCCCTCATCTTTACGATCTCATCATACGCTTCACTAATGTCTACTCTTTTTCCTGGCATGTCTTCGTCAGCTCCTTCCTGATAATGGTAATCCAGTTTGGGCCAGATTCCGGAAAATTTCCATGAACTCCTATATGAGGTGGGAGACTCATTCCACACCTTTTTGAATGCCCTCGCAAAGCTTTCCGGAGAACCAAACTGGTACTTGTACGCAATGTCGATCATTTTCATTTTTGTACGAAGGATATCTCTCGCCGCCAGGCAGATCCTCCGTCTCTGCACATAATCCTTTACACTCCATTGAAATGCCAGTCGGAACAACTTCTGGAGACTGGACAGGGATACCCCGCAGTAGTCCGCTACCTCCTGGCTGCGAAAATCTTCACAGATATTTCGTTCAATATACTCAAGTGCATCGGTTAACACATAAAAATTCTTCATTGCGTCCTCCTGTCTGGAATGATGCCGGCCGACATAATCCACACCCGTCTTTTTTACAAACTAACCTGTATGTTCCGGGTTTATTGATACTATACCATAGTTGTTACCGGATTTCCTGACAATTTGAGCATAAAAACATCCTTCTCAAAATAAAATATAAAAAAATCTGCAGGACTATTTTATGGAAAATATCGAAAAAGACAAAGAAAATCTCATTCTCTTTACGAAAGTCGGAGCCATCGTTCTCACCTCACTGCTCCTCTTAGTGACAAGCATCTATTTTTATCCACAGACCACCGCCACCATCAGCTCACGTATAAATTCAAAAGAACTCCCAATCTATTGTGTAGAAACCGAAGAACCGAAGATCGCTCTTTCTTTTGACGCTGCCTGGGGTAATGAAGATACGGCAAAAATTTTAGAGATTCTCAAAAATAATGACGTGCGGGTTACTTTTTTCATGACAGGAGGATGGATCGAGAAGTACCCGGATGACGTAAAAGCTATCGCTGCTGCCGGACACGACCTTGGCAACCACAGCGAAAACCACAAACAGATGTCTACGCTGAGTGCCGAGCAATGTAAAAGCGAAATCCTCACTCCCCACGAAAAAGTCAAGCAGCTTACCGGCAAAGATATGCAGCTTTTCCGCCCGCCTTATGGCGATTATAACGACAACCTGATCCAGGTGTGCCGGGACATTCATTATTTTCCGATCCAGTGGAACGTGGACTCCCTCGATTGGAAAGACTATGACGCCTCCACCATCATCCGGAAAGTCACCGAACACAAAAACCTCAGCAATGGCTCCATCATCCTCTGCCACAATGGGGCAAAGCACACGGCAGAAGCGTTGGATACCATGATAAAAACCTTAAAAGAAAAGGGATTTACCTTTGTGCCGATCTCCGAACTGATCATGAAAGATGGATACACGATCAATCATGAAGGACGACAGGTGAAGGGCTAGATACACACAACGAGATATTTCCTATAAGAATTGGGATGTCATAAGTCCATTCTTAATTAAAGTTCTTGGCAATATAGATAAAAAACTAATGGGCTTTTGACATCCCAATCTTATATAGAACAAGAGGACAGGCTGTCTTATTGCCCATCCTCTTGTCAATGATTGACCCAGGTGCTTTTCTCCACAATTCTAATGGATCACTGTTTATTGATGTCCTCCTCCAGTTTCCCGGCAAGTACAAGCGTCTGATCAAGTACCTTCTGAATCTGGCTGACACTTTCCATATGCTCTTTTGCCATACCATTTGCATCTTTTATTGAAGAAATAATACTAACAAGATGATCGGTAATAGTATTTAACGTTTCCTTAATTGCGGTTGCAGAACCGCCGCTGTCCTTTGCCAACTGCCCCATCTCATTGGCAACTACAGCAAACCCGCGGCCAGCCTCGCCACTGCGTGCTGCCTCAATAGACGCATTCAACGCCAGCATATTCGAACGTGAAGCATTGCTGCTGACCCGATTTACTACCTCAACGGCATTGTCTACATCACCCTCAACAACATTTGCCATCCGGTCCATTTCCGTCAACATCTGAAACAAACTCTCAATCCCACCAATAACTTCCTGGATCGATACACCAACAGATTTAACCGACTCCTCAAACTGACTTGCAATCTCTGACATCTGCTTCTTTATATGGACAGAGTATGTACACGTCAAACAGCCGACAACTTCCCCACCATCCTTGATCGCTACTAATTCTCCCTCAAAAGCTTCACCCATAACCTCTTCCGGCAATTGGTTATGTATCCGCTTTCCGGTTCGGATCACTTCATCAAATGCACCGCTTGGGTCCTCAAACTTCTGACCGACACTCAGCATAGGGGTCACCCCGTCCGGAACGGAATACCCCTGTATGATCCCATCCCTGTCCAATACTGTTATATATACATCATTTTCAAAAAGCTCCCTGATTACCGGCAAAAGTTCAACAACCTGATCGATCTGTTTATTTAACATGAGCAAATACCTCCCCGCGTTTTTATCTTTGTTCACCTCATCTGGTCTGCTTTCTTCATTGTATCAGACTTTTTCCGACACGACAAGGTATAACTTTATAACGCTTCTATATCTACTCCCTTTAAAAGCTGGTTTTTATGAATCTCCGCATCGGTTTCATCCAGAACGTACACCCGGTAAACCAGTATGCACATCTGCTCTCCAACCTTAACCGGGCGCCTCTCCAAAGAACGGTTGGTCGTGAGTGAAATCCCGTTTACCTCAAGTGTCAGTTCCTGGAAGCTTCCGCGGAAAGCGATCCTTGTGATCACCCCGGTCTCTGTTGCATGCATCAGGCTCCTGAACTTCTCGTTATCGCTCTTAAATGCCTCCACAAATTCCGGCCGCACAATCGCCTGTTTCCCTTTTGGCAGGTCTTCAAACCCCTTAAAGCCGCTAAAATCGTTCAGGATCGCAGATGTTCCGATAAACTGTGCCACAAAAGAAGTTTTTGGCTTCTTGTATATATCTGTCGGCGTTCCCATCTGCTCAAGTCTTCCCTCATTGATGATAATAATATCATCCGCCACCTCTACTGCTTCCTCCTGGTCATGCGTCACAAAAATACTAGTGATCCCTACTTTGGCAATCATTTCCTTCAGCCACCCGCGAAGCTCTTTGCGCACTTTGGCATCGATGGCGGCAAATGGTTCATCCAGAAGCAACAGCTGCGGGTTTGGCGCCAAAGCCCGCGCAAATGCCACACGCTGGCGCTGTCCACCGGAAAGCTGGTCAGGATAACGTTTTTCCATGCCCTCAAGTCCCACCAGCTTGATGAGCTCCGTAACCCGGCTATTTATTTTTTGTTTATCCTCCTTTTGGACGCGGAGTCCAAAAGCAATATTTTCATATACCGTCATATATCGGAACAAGGCATAATTCTGAAACACAAAGCCAATCCCCCTGTCCCTTGCCGCTATATCATTGACTACTTCTCCCCCAATGACCACATCACCGCTGTCCTGCTGCTCCAAGCCGGCGATCATCCGGAGTATCGTAGTCTTTCCGCTTCCGCTTGGACCCAAAAGGGCTACCATCTTTCCCTGCTCCACGCCAAAAT
>CAZOIF010000012.1:0-70626 GCA_964579975.1 uncultured Eubacterium sp.
TGCTGGCGGATTTTAAAGGCTGCCCCGGGGAACGCCTCCTGGCGGTATACCAAAAACTGCACTCCCTCATTATGTAAAAAATTTTTTCTATATAAGATTAGAATGTGTCAAAAGCACCTTCGGTGCTTGCTCATAGCATATATTGATATGCAAGCAAGCTTGCAATATCGATATATGCTATAGAGCAGGTGCGTAGCACCTTTTTGACACCCCCTAAAAAACACGCCACATAAACAACCGTGCCAATACCCACATCTAAATCCAACGACCTCCCCTGTGACATACATCCCGGAAAATAGAAGGGCTGACCTGCCCAAAAACCAAACAGGTGCCAGTAACAACCTTTAAAATCCGCTGGTACTTAGGATGCGTCTTTTGCATCCTTTGTACCACTGCGTGATTTTACGAGCGCAAGCGTGTTGTTACTGGCACCTGTTTGGTTTTTGGGCAGCTCTCCCTCTATTTCCCCCTCTATTGCTCCATCTTCTGTTTCGGCTCTAACTTCTCCTTGTAATCCCTTTTCCTCCGTACACTGATCTTCACCGTCTCACAAGTCCCCACATACTTCTTTGTACGGATCAGGTAATATACATAAAACAGTACCGCAAGAATCAGTATTACATGATAAACACGGGATACGGTAAAATGACCGACAAAATTCAGAAAAGTCATAAACACCCTGCAAAATGCGCCTAACCACCAGGCAAATAAAATCCTTGTGTTCGTTGACCGGTTTACAAGGGCATCTGTAATGCCTGCAGTGGAATAAACAACAAAATATTCCATAACAAGTTCGGAAGCAGTCCCCACAAAGTACAGGATAATGATCCAGATGACAAGCGCCGGCCCTTGCTCGATAAATCCACAGGTTCTCAGCAGGACGGAACATACCGCTGTCACAAGGAGAAAAGGAATGCTGAATAAAAACTGTTTATTATAACGGACCAGCATACATATGCCGACCAATATAAAAAGACAGCCGATCACATCCGGAAGATAGTCCATTCTTACATGGTCACTGAGAATATTGGTCACCGTATATGTGCGAATCGACTCACTTAACTCATATTTTCCTACTGAACCAGCCACATCCAATGCCGGATAAGATATCCCGGTTATCCCATAAAGATCGATCCCCGTAAATAAAAGACCAATCGCAATCAATATAACAGCCACTATGATACCTCCTTTTTTCGATTCTGGGTTTTTTCTATGATCCATATACTAACGAGTGCGAACACTGTACCAAACAACATGCCTCCCATTATATCCGTCGGATAGTGAACGAAAAAATATAATCTGGAAGCAGCGATAAGAAGCGCCATACAAAGTGCGATCCATCCATACCGGCGTTTCCAGTGAAAGAGAGACACCGTTGCCGCAAACGATGAAAACGTGTGTCCCGATGGAAAGGAAAAATCTTTCGGGACCGCTATGAGCATTTCCACCTCCGGATGCCGCCAGCACGGTCTGGGACGTGCGATCAAATTTTTTAACAATCCATTTCCAAAAAGAAGACACATCAAAAGAGACAGCAGCACGATCACTCCGTATTTTCGGTGTTTTTTCTGAAACAGGAGCAGAATGCCGATTACGATCCATACCATTCCCGCCTCACCGATCACCGTAAAAAAGTGAAAAAACTGAGTCAGAACTGTATGATGGATCTGCTGGAAAAATTCGAGAATCCCATAATCAAATGCCTCTATCAATGATCTTTTCCTGTCCTTTCTTAGCTCAATGGTGCCATTGAGCTTACTAATTAATGCGGATCTTTACCGAAACCTTCCGGCTTCCTTTAATGGCAGATATTCTTACACTTCCTTTTTTCTTTGCCCGCACAACACCACTTTGGGAAACTGTGGCAACCTTTTTATTAGAGGAACGCCACACCACACTCTGTCCAAGACGGAGCGGCCATACAGATGCACTCAGGGTCATTCTGTTTCCCCGTTTCAATGTTTTTTTATTTCCGGATATCTTCACTGTAGATATCCTCTTCAATAAATTCTTTACTTCTTTCTGACAGCTATTTTTATAAAGGCTCTCATAGCTGAATAATGCGTAACCGGAAACCTTGTCGCTTCGTCTGGTCTTACTGATCTCACTGGCAACCACCTTGGAACTTTTTTTCCAACCGGTATCCAGGCGGTCACTCATGCCTCCCCGATACAGGCCAAGACCAATGTACATCGTAACACCTGCAGTATTCAGACTCTTCCACTGGCTGAGTCTCTGATCAAACAACTTAGTCAGTTTTCCACCCAGCAGATATGAATTAGACCAGTAGATCTGAGGTACGATATAATCGATATATCCCTGCGTACTCATCCATGTCTTTACATCTGCCCCAATCGCCTCACAATATTCCACATTTCCGGCCGGACTAATTCCAAACTGGAGCGAAGGTGACTTTTGTTTTACCGTCTGATATACAGACTGAACCATAGCATTGGTATACTGCATCTTCTTGTTTTTAGAAACAGAAGAAAATTTTGAATACTGCTTATGCCCTTTTGACGGATAAAAATAGTCATCAAAATGAATACCATCTACCGCATACTGGTCGATCACTTCTCTCACTGCCAAAAGGATCCGGCTGTTTGTCGACTGCTCGGCTGGATCATACACCTTTGTCTTGGTGATCCGGTATGGATTCATCCAGGCGTGGAACGACAGCTTGTACTTATGCGCTGTTTCCACAAGGATCGCAAGCGGATCATAATCCGGTTCCTGATCCCCCATGTACGAGCTAAAATCAAAATTGTCCGATGGCCATATCGCATCATCAAATGCCCTCACATGAAAAAACACCGTGTTACAACCATTATCACGAATATTTCGAAACATCTTATCTGCATTGATACGGAATGCCGCCTCCGGCTGATTTTTCAGACCAGCTCCTTCATATTCAAAAAAAGAAACCCACACTGCCCGAACCTCTTTGGCATGCGCCACTCCTGCATTTCCAAAACAAAACAACAAAGCTGTCAGAAAAAATGCTGCAGCATAAAGTCTTCTACCTCTCATTTTATCCCTCATTTCTGTAAAATTGACATTGCTACGCCATGTGTATTTTTCCCACTCTTTTGTATTATACAAAAAAAATACACAAACAAATGGCAGAGTAAAAATTCGGTCAGAAGAAGACGATCAACACCCCAGTAATCCTGTGCTGAAATAACGTTCCATCCGGTCAGCGAGCACCGTCGCCGTCACCTTTTTTGTCCCATATTTTTCCGCAATCTTCTTACATGCCCAGACATTTGCTCCCGATGAAGTTCCACATAAAATTCCCTGCACACTGGCCAGTTCTCTCGCTGTATTTATGGCGTCTTCATCCGTAACCTCGATAATATCATCGATGATCGAAGTATCCAGTACATCTGGTATAAAACCGTCTCCAATCCCCTGAATACTATGAAGTCCCGGCTCATCACCGAGCAGCGCCGATACATTTTTCGGCTCCACTGCCACCACTTTCAAATTGGGATTTTTTTCTTTTAAATAAGTTCCAATTCCCTGAAGTGTCCCACCACTTCCAAGACCGGATACAAAAATATCTACTTTCCCATCCAGCTGCCGATATAATTCTACTGCCGTAGTCTTGTAGTGAATTGCCGGATTTTCCGGGTTGGTAAATTGCTGTGGCATAAAACAGTTCCCAATTTCTGCGGCAAGTTCCTCCGCTTTTCTGACAGAACCATCAATACTTTCCTCCGGGGGAGTAAGCACAAGCTCTGCTCCAAGCGCATGAATGATCTTTTTTCTTTCCTCACTCATATTTTCCGGCATAACAATGATAACCCGGTAACCTTTCCGGACGCCCACCAAAGCAAGACCTATTCCTGTGTTCCCGCTGGTCGGCTCCACGATCGTCATCCCGGGGCTAAGTACACCCTTCTTTTCCGCCTGCTCGATCATATTTTTAGCAACCCGGTCTTTGATACTCCCCCCCGGATTCAGAAACTCTGCTTTGGCATAAATAGGAAGCCCTGTCATTTTTTCCAGACTGATCAAAGGTGTGTTCCCGATCAGGTCGATTACATTTTCTATCATTCTCTCCTCCACACGTTTCCCTTCTATTCTTTTAAATTTCTAATATACCGAAAAGTCTCCTTTTCGCCTTTCTCCTTCAGCATTGTGAGAAGTTCTTCGATCAGTTTTCCCGTCTCCGGATGTATCACACGGCAGTACTTTCCCTTTTGGTAATATTTAAGCGGCATATCGTCCGTATAATCCTGACCATTATATATTTTACTTGCCGCCACCCGGTCACAGAACATTTCCTTTACATATTTTAATGGCATTTTTACCGGTTCTTTCAAACGGGTATCCGGATCATAGTCCTGCCAGTACTCAAAGTGGTGTTTATTCCTGCCCTGGTGGTGCATCCACGCAAGGGAATGACCAATCGCTTCACGCTCCCCTGCATTTGGGCTTCTGTCACCCTGATAATATCTGGCGCCCGGAATGAACTCGGTCGGTGAGTATTTCGACAGATCATGCCGCAATCCCTGCCATAATATCCCGGCACGAAAACAATGTTTTATCACCTGATGCCTGTGTCTTGTGATTGTACAAAAATGCTTCCAAAGCTGCATATTCTTCATCCTTACTCTATCCTTTTTGGGTTCAACGTTGTACTGCAACTAACTTTTATCATACCAAAAATAACCTGCTTTGGCAACACAAAACAAAAGAAAACCCCCGGCGAATTTGTCCGCCAGAGGGTTTTCCATATCTTCAACCTGTTAAAAGGCTTTATTCCATAGTCGTTCCAAACTACACTCCGGAATTATCCTTCTGTATCCAGGATAGGTGCAGCTGTAAGCTGAACAGTACCATTTCCTGCTACATTAAATGCACCGGACAGGTGGAACTTACCAATGCAGTTCTCATAATCCAGATATTTTGTACCATACTCACTCGTCTGTACCTGATTGAATGCATATACTGTATCGTTATACTCTTCTGCTGACGGTGAGAACTCATAAGCTCCAGCCATCAAATAAGAATACATTGTATAGTCTTCCTGATCGATCTTGATCGGTGAACTAACTCCGTTCGCATCATATACAGTTGCAATGGTAGGAAGAGCGTTATAATATCCATTGTCACCATTATCGTCATTGTATGCAATCGCACCTGGTACGGTCGCTGTGAAGTTTACTTTATACAGTGGAAGAACAAAGTCTTTCACGGCAGCCACACCTGCTGTGTAAACATTGCCTATCGTATAATCATATCCACCGTTAAAGTATGCCATCTGGGAATACTCACCAGGGATCAATCTTGCCTTATACGTTCCATCTGCTTTTGTGTATTCACTAAAGCTATCATAATTGCCGTAAGCATCACGTTTTGTCTGACCTGTTACTTCGATGTTCTTCGCAGGAGCACCTGTTGCATCTTTTACCGTACCTGTCACAGTCACACCGTCTACAATCGTAAGTGTGAATGGGAAGGTAGCCTGGATATTCGGATTATACTTATCCCTTACCGTAACATTTACTGTATAAGTAGCTGCCGGTACTGCTACATAACTTCCGTTTGCCCATGCGTGTCCGAGCCGTCCCTCAACAGTCATCGTATCTACCTGTGCCGGAAGGCCAGTAGCTACATACTCATAATCTCCAGAACCACCAGCGATCACGCCATCACCTAAGTTCTTGATACTCTTCCACTCAAAGTTATATCCAGTTGCCTCATTGATTCCTTTTGTGTTCGGATCATCCGGTGTGTAAGAAAGCACAGTATCGCCAAGGAAGTTTCCTACGATCGTATTCTCATCACCAACATAGAATTCATAAGTTCTCTTAAAGGTCTTACCTGTCTCGTCGACAGCTGTAACGACAGCTTTCGTTCCATTCTCGACCTTCTTATACTTACCTTTTACAGATACACTTGTTCCATCTTTGCTGATATATGCCTTCAGACCTTCCGGAAGTCCCTCTACGGAAGAATATTTTACAACACCTGTCGTATCACCTACTACATACATACTACTGATACCACTCTGGTAATAATCGTCGTCATCGTAAGAAACGTCAACACGCTTACCAACTCTTCCTGTGACACGCTGGATCGTATCTGTCACACTGTAAGAACGGCTTCCTGGTATAGCCCCAACATAAACTTCTTTCGTCTTGTCGACCTTCAGTGCAGCAACGGTAACCTTAACATAAGAGTACTCAGCAATGCTACTTACATTGTCAAGCTGTACATCATATGTCTTTCCACCGTCATTTGTCACGATCTTCTCAACACCCTCAGAAGTATTGTAAGCTCCCTCTGGTGTCTTCTTGTTCTGCACTGTGAAGTCTGCAGCTGTCAGTGCTTTTGCACTTGTCAGGCTCACACGTACGATACCGCTGTCAGGAACTGTTACATCTTTGATGCCGGCGCCAACTGTCACTTTACAGGTAGCTTTTTTGCCAGAACCATCTGCTGCTTTTGCTGTGATCGTAGCCGTACCCTCTTTTACACCCTTAACAACACCTTTGGATGTTACGCTTGCGATCTTTTTCTTAGAAGAAGACCAAGCAATCTTTTTGCTTACATTCTTCTTCGGTGTCACTGTTGCCTTGAGCGTTTTCTTTGCTCCGACAGCAAGAGTTGCTTTCTTAGCGCTGATTGTAACCTTCTTTACTGCTGCCTTCTTAACAACTACTTTGATCGTAGCTTTTTTCTTCTTATTTTTTGTAGAAGTAACAGTGATTTTTGTCTTTCCGACTTTTACACCCTTTACCTGTCCTTTTTTGTTTACTGTTGCAATTTTTGAATTAGCTGATTTATAAGTTACTTTTTTGTTAGCCTTTTTGTTCGGCGTAACCTTTACAGTGGCAGTAAGGTTGATCTTCTTACCTTTTGCAACTTCAGCAGTTTTGCCTGATGGTGCAGTCACTGTAACCTTTTTAACCTTCACTTTTTTAGCTGATGCAGTCTCCGGACTAACTACTGCGGTCATCCCCATAACCATAGCTAATGATAAAGTTCCGGCTAAAGCCTTCTTTACGAACTTCTTCATGATCCAAGTTCCTCCTTATTGTTTTTTCGTGGTATTTCCCACATACGCACTACATTGTAACACGCTTTTTTGTAAAAAGCAATAGAAATATTAAATTTTAATATTTACAAAAATATCTAATTTTGAAAGGACACTAATTACAGTTCCTTTATAATAGTTTCTTTTTTGCAACACATTAATACATAAAGACGATCTGCTTTCTGATTTCCTCAGCTTTTTCCTTTGAAACCAGCAGCTCCAACACAGAAAACCCGAACTCCATGGAAGTTCCGAGGCCACGGCTGGTAACTACATTTCCATCGACTACAGCTTTTTCATCGGTAAATTCAGCTCCTGTGAGTTTATCCTCAAATCCCGGATAGCAGGTTGCCTTCTTTCCTTCTAATATACCACACTGGCCAAGCACTGACGGTGCCGCACAGATCGCACCCACGATTTTTCCCGCCTCATGCATTTCAGTAAGTACCCTGATCACTTCCGGACTATTTCCCAGATTGAGCGTCCCCGGCATCCCACCTGGGATGAGTACGGCATCCTGCTCCTCAAAATCCACCTGATCCATCGTAACATCCATCCCGATCCGGATTCCATGTGCGCCGGCTACTTCCATCTCCTTTGTGATGGAGACAAGCTTTACATCCACCCCGCCTCTCATGAGGAGATCCACTGTCATCAGCGCCTCCACCTCTTCAAATCCTTCTGCAAACAACATAACAACCTTTTTCATCATTCTTCCTCCTGTTTATTCATATATTGTTGTATTAATTTCCGAATCACCGTATCCTCATAAAAATCTTCCGGAAGCCCGGCACAAAACACCGCTTCGCTCAAATCCAAAAGAGGTTCTTTCATTTTGGGAAAGCGTAGTTCCCACGCATGTAATAACTGTCTGTGGACCGGACTCCCTGATATGCGCCCCCCATATTTGGCATCTCCTGCCACCGGATGGGAAATACTGGCCAGATAACTCCGGATCTGATGTGGCTTTCCGGTAAACAACCTGACCTTCAACAGCGTATAATTCCCATCTGTCCCAAGCGGTTCATACCCTGTCTTTATATAAGAAGAATCCGGAATCTGCCGGCTCGATATCCTTACTTTATTTGCCTGTGAATCCTTTATGAGCCATCCTTCAGCAGTATCTCCTTTTTCTACGACCCCCTTCACCACGGCAATATAATACTTTTCAATCCTTCTCTCCCGCAGAAGCTCTGACATCTTCTGAAGCCCGAACAGGCTCTTGCCACCGATGACGATCCCGCTCGTATTCCGGTCAAGGCGGTTACAGATTCCAGGAGTAAACCCCTCTTCGACACTCCCCACATAACCCTGAAAATATTCCACAAGACTCACGTCATTCGGACCGGCCTTTTGGGAAAGCATCCCCGCCGGCTTATCAATCAGCGCAACATGCTCATTCTCATATAGGATAGAAAGGGATACTCTGCGTTCTGCCGGTATCCCGCCCTCCTTTTTATTCTGACCCATAAATTTAGAGAGCGTCTCTTTCGAGAGATAAAGCGTCACCACATCCCCCTCGGAAAGTTTTTCCCTGCCCTCTGCCTTCTTTCCGTTCAACTTGATATTTTTTTTGCGAAGCATCTTATATAGAAATCCCTTTGACGCCTCTTTCATATATTTTGCCAGAAACTTGTCCAGCCGCTGCCCGCACTGGTTCTTTCCTATAATAATTTCCTTCATCTTAGGATCTCCGTCAAACTATCAGACCGCCAGAATCTTCAGATGCTTTACGACCTCATCCTGTTTCGTCTTGTCATCATCTTCTCTGTCGCTCTCCGGCATTTTTTTGTAAAATTTATAAAAATCCTCATCCGAGAAAAAAATCCTGACATGCCAGCCGGATGCGATTTCACCGATTCCCTTTTGCAGATAGTCCGTCATATATTTTATATCCTGTCCGTCTCTTCCAAGTATGCCGATCACATTCTTTCGGTAAATAACTACAAAATCAAGATTCATGATCTTTTCGGTGGAGGTAAACACATAATCTGTGAGCAGGGCACTATCCCCTGAAAGTACCGATTTCATTTTATCATACCGTTCTTTTTCTACTGACTGGCGTGGCACCATGACGACCAGTGCGATCACGCGCTTCGCTGCCGGAAGTGCCATGAGGATCCCAAGAACTGTAAACAAATTGGCCCTCGTACCAGTGATCAGAAAACCAGTTAAAAAAAGCCCCGCTCCGATCGCAATATAGAGCAATAACATAAGCGCCTGAAATTTCTTCTGGCTTCTGATATATCCAAATTCACACTTTGTTCCCTTTATATTTTTCATAATTTCCTCTTTCTTTTTTACATTTCCAGGTACCTTAGGATTTCATATGGATTAATACTTACTTCTTTTCCTTCTATATCAATGTACATGCCAAAATGAAGATGCACATCAAATTTTCCCTTTGTTCCCTCTTCCCCATAACCGGTATTTCCCACATAACCGAGTATCTCCCCTGCCTTCACATGATCTCCCGCCTCAAGGCCGGTTCTATAAGAATCCAGATGGGCATAATACGCATACATACCGTGTTCACTACGTATGCCGATCCGGTATCCCCCTAACTCGAGCCACCCGATCTTCTCCACGATCCCGTCACAGACACTTACCGCCGGGAAATATCCGGGGACGTTATTCGAAGTCATCAGATCCACACCCTCATGTCTTCTGTCACCGCCGTAATTTCTCGTATTTCCCCATGAATTTTCATAGGAAATGGTCGCCTCTCCTGTTCCGTCAAAGGCAACCGGGAAACAGCTTACATCACTGAGAAGCGTCGCATAGGCGTCGCTGTACGAATCCAGCACCTCATCCTCAATCTGGAGGGAGAAGGATAACGGCACATACCCTCCGTCAAAAAGAAGCTTTTTGGCAAGCCTCCGGTAATATTTCTCTGTAAATGGATCCTCTCTGGCAAGCTCTTCTGCCTTGATATCAAAACACCGGAACCGCTCCATGTCCTCTGAAAGCGGCAGGACAGCATCTGCCTTTGCCCCGCCCAGTATCCAGCCCGTCTCCATCGGTACCATCACAAAAATAATGACAGCAAACAGAACCTTCACTTTTTTTCCCGCTCTGGTTCTTTTATGCATTTTCGGTCTTCTCCCCACAGGGAACCCTCCCACACAAACCAAACGGTACTGCCCGATGAACCAGGCGGCGCCGGTTGGCTGACTATTTAATACGATTTAATACGATTCGATATCAATGACTTCTGCTTTCTCCACATGGCAGGACAGCACATCGTCCGCAAAAGAAATAAATTTATCAACTCCATCACTGACAAAATAATCATATGAAGGTTCTTCCCCATCTATGCCTACCGCATGGAGCAGATTCTTCTCAGTCAGGAGAGCTTTTAGTGACTTCGCTGTTTCATAGGCGGGGTTGACAAGTTTTACCCCGTCCCCCATCTCACGCCCGATGGTCCTGCGCAGCAGGGGATAATGAGTACAGCCTAGTATGAGAGCATCGATTTCATATTCTTTCATTTCATGAAGATATCTCCCTACGATATCCTCAGTCACACGGTCTTCCCACAAACCTTCCTCCACAAGTGGAACAAAAAGCGGACATGCCTTGCTGACCACAGTGATCTCCGGATTGATCCGATGAAGGAACTTATTGTATATACCGCTCTTTATCGTGCTCTCCGTGCCAATGATACCGATGTTATTTGTCTTTGTCGTATCCGCTGCCATAACTGCACCGGGTTCTACCACTCCGATGATCGGAATATCGATCTCATTTTGTATTTCATTTAAGGCAAGGGCGCTTGCCGTATTACAGGCGACAACGATTGCCTTTACCTGCCTGGTCTGCAAAAAGCGCACGATCTGTTTGCTATACTTACAAACTGTGTTTTTTGACTTACTTCCATACGGCACTCTCGCCGTATCCCCAAAATAAACAAGATTTTCCCCCGGAAGCTGCCTCATGATCTCTTTCACGACAGTGAGACCGCCCACTCCCGAATCAAATACCCCGATCGGTGCATCCATAAATTTCCATTCTCCTGTCTCATCAATAAATTAAAAAGGCCACACAGAGCGCTATCAGCACTCATATGACCTTTTTATTATATTATTTTTCCCCGTCCTGTGCAACCTTATTTTTCTTTCGGTTTAAAATTGCGTAAATACATGGAACGACAAACAGGGTAAGCAATGTACCATAAACCAGGCCTCCGATCGTAACGATCGCCATCGGCCTCACCATATCCGAACCGCTCTGACCACTGACTACCATCGGCACAAGGCCAAGGATCGTTGTTACTGCTGTCATCAGAATTGGACGCAGCCTCGTCCGGCCGGCCTCCACAATGGCCTCATATTTCTCTATTCCGCTCTCCCGGAGCTGGTTAATATAATCCACAAGCACGATACCATTGTTAACGATGATACCAGAGAGCATGACAAATCCGATCATCGCAATGACACTAACCTCGCTGCCCGATATCCAAAGCCCCATAAATCCACCGGTAAAGGCGAGAGGAATCGTAAACAATATGATAAATGGTGACAGGAGCGACTGGAACTGTGCAACCATGATCAGATACATAAAAAGTACTCCCACAACAAACATGAGCACGACCTGCTCCACCGATTCGTTGATGCTTTCATCCTCACCCGTAAACTCCATCTCATATCCGGCCGGCATCTCGTAATCCTTCAGTACATCTCTCACCTCGTTACTCACCAGCCCAATATTGTGTTCGTCATCAATCGAAGCCGATACCGACATATAACGGCTCTGCTTATTTCTATTGATCGAAGACGGCGAATCTGCGAGGGAGAACTCCGCTATTTTACTAAGTTTTACCTTCTTTGTCTTCTGGGTCATCATATCCGTGTACTCAATCTTCATCTTCTGGATATCTTTCCGGTCCATCGATACATCTTCGTCGTCACTGACGTATACTCTCAGTTCCTCAGTATCTGTCGAAACCGTCGTCGCCGACTGAGCATCTTTTATCTTTGCATTGATCTGCTGGAATATCTGCGCCACCGTGAGAGAGTATTCCATCGCCTTTTTCTTGTCTACCGTGATACGGAACTCTTTATTTCCCTCTTCCATTCCATTTGTAATTTCCTCAATACCCTCCACTGTCTGGATCTTTGTCATCAGATCCTCCGTGATACTCTGCAGTTTATCCAGATTCTTTCCTTTGACCTGAATCGTGATTCCTGAGCCAAACATAGCGCTCATATCCATAGCTGAAGTGTTTACCTGAATGTCACAAGCTATATCTTTTGTCTTTTCTTCGATTTCTTCCTTTAACTCCTGATTGGTCCGCTTTGTACCTTCATCTAACAGGACATACATAGAGATTGCATTTCCACTGCCAGACATCATGGACATCGTCCCGCCGCCGGACATGGCTCCGATCGTATCGATCCCATCGATTTCCATCATACGGTTCATCGCCTCCGTAGACATCTCATGTAGATCCTCTTCCGACAATGTTTTATTATCTTCTGGCGGTGCCAGTGTAATCGTCATCTGGGTACTCTCCATCTCCGGCATAAAGGCAGTTCCCCTTGATACAGCCAGCATCGCAAACAGAACAAGAAGGATAAACGAGCCAAGAAGAACCAAAAACTTTCTTCTCAATAATAATGAGAGCAGACCGCCGTAAGCATCCTGTATTTTTGTGATGATACCTCTCTTATGTTCTTTTGTCCTGCGAAGCATTCCCTGTGACATGGCTGGTACAAGCGTAAGACCGACTACCAGACTGGCAAGAAGAGAATACGCAAGTGTCAGCGCCAGATCCGTAAACAACTGTCTCGTAATTCCTTCTGTAAATATAATAGGCGCAAATACACATACCGTCGTAAGCGTGGAAGCAAGGATCGCACCCGCCACCTGTCTGGCTCCTTCCACTGCTGCCTCTTTGACCGAATATCCCTCCTCATTTCTGAGACGGAATATATTCTCGATCACGACGACAGAGTTATCGACGAGCATTCCTACCCCGAGCGCCAACCCTGACAACGAAATAACATTTAAGGAAACTCCGCTAAAATACATAAGCACGATCGCCGCCACCACACTGAGCGGAATGGAACATGCCACGATGATCGTCGGCCGTATATCCCAGAGAAACAGAAAAAGAATCAATATGGAAAGGAGCGATCCGATCAATAAATTCTGTACGACAGAATCCACAACAAGATCAATGTAAACTCCCTGATTCATGAGTACACTCATATGAAGCCCTTCATTCTCAGCTTCCAGTTCCTCAAACCGCTCGACGAGACGATCCGTTACATCTCCGGTGGAATATCCGGTAGCCTTTTCCATAACAACCGCCACTGCCGGGTTTCCATTCACCATCGCATAAACGTCACCGGAATTATCTGTGACTGCCACATCCGCCACATCCGAAAGCCGGATCGGCTTCAGGCCATCCAGATCCATATCGCAGATTACAAGATCCCCGATATCCCCATCGGACTCGATCTTATCCCCGACTCTTACCAGATACGAAGAATCATTATCCGTGATATATCCTGCCGGCATGTCAAAGTTCTCCGCGTTCAGGATATTTTCCACCATACTCTTTGTTATGATTTTTTCAAGATTTGTATTTTCTTTCGTTGTTTTTGACGTCTCTTTCAGCGTATTCTCCGCTTCATTTAACTTACTCTCTCCACTGGACACTTCCGCCTCAGCCACACTGAGTTTGATCGCCGCCAATACTTTCTGTTTACTTAACTCCTGTGTCGCCTCTTCGACTGAAATCTGACCTTTTTGCAACTTTTTCTTTGCATCGGTCAGTTTCTTCTTGCCCGCAGCGATCTGCTTTTTACCCTTCGCGATTTCCTTTTTACTCTTATTCAGGTTCTCTTCCTGCTTTGAAATTTCAGTAAGTCCTGACTGTGCCTGCGAAAGACCGTTCTCTGCCTCGGCCAATTTTCCTGCAAGCTCTGACTCCTTGATTCCCTGCTCCGAAAGCTTGGACTGAACAACCGAAATCTGCATATTGATCGCATCGAGCTGCGTTTTTAACTCTGCCGTCTCCCCGGCAACGGCGATCTGCCCTTCTAATATCTGCTTTTGTGCATTTAGCCCATCCAGACCGTCTTTCAGCTGAGCCAAACCATCTCTTGCCGAAGTGAGTGTTTTGATCGTCGCCTCCAGATTTGCCTTCTGGGTCTTAATCTGTACGAGTCCTGCATTGACCTGTTTCTCGGATTCCTTCAGTTTCTTCTCGTTCGACTCGATCGTCTTAAGATTGCTATTGAGTGTCTTTAATGTCTTCTCCATCTTCTGGGAAGATTTTGCAAGTTTCGCTTCCCCTTTTGCAAGTTGCTCCGCTGTTTCCTCTTGTTTTTTGTTCAGCGTATCCTTTCCATCTTTAATCTTCGCCTTATTATCCGAAATCTCCTGGCTGGCATCATCCAGTTTTCCCTCTACTGCATTCTTGACCTTTTTATTCATCTTGTCAATCTTATCCTGCTGGATGATAACCTCAATCTTCTTGGAAACCTTTCCGGATGCACTTACAGAAGCCACACCTTCCACACTCTCCAGTTCCGGAATGATATCTGTCTCCGCCTTATCCGTCACCTGTATACTGTCAAGATCATCATAATCCAGTGCGGCAACCATGATCGGCATCATATCCGGATTCAGTTTCATGATCGTAGGACTTCCGATACTGTCGTCCCACTGCGCCGAAACCATATCAAGACTCTCCCGCATATCGATCGTGGCTGTGTTCATATCTGTACTTTCATTGAACTCCAAAATGACTACGGACATATTACTACTCGAGACCGAGGATACTTCCTTCATATTTGTAATACTGGCCATCGCCTGCTCGACCGGTTTTGTAACTGCCGTCTCTACCTCCTCCGGACTGGCTCCCGGATAAGTTGTCATAACGATCGCATAGGGCAGCTCCATATCCGGCAAAAGATCTGTACTCATATTACGGAAAGACAGCACACCAAGAACAAGGATCAGCACGACAGCCACCAGTACGGTGTACGGCTTTCTTACACTCAACTTCGATAACAATTTGATTTCCCCCTTAAATTATGTTTGGGTATTAATAAAGATATTTTGCCCCAAATATCATATTATTTAACATAGTTATCCATTTAACAAGGAAATTATATCACACCGTACCTATTTGTCAATGCTATTTGAGTTTCCGAATTGTAAACATTTTGAAACAAGATAATATCCGTCAAACCAGCCACATACCACGAAACCACCTCATGATCTGCCATACTCCTGTCCCATGCAGACCATACTCTGTGAGAAGCTCATATTTCTTCTGTATACTCCGCACATCCTCAAACCATACGACATGCCCGGTCCCTTCCTCATCCTCATAATTAAAATATGGTGACTGGGCCGTTTCATCAAACTGGATATCCACCCCATAACGGATCGCAATCTGAACAGCCTCTACATTTCCGATCGTCCTCGCCACTGTCTCATTCCGCACAAAAGGAAGCGGCCAGTCATATCCGTAATTCGCGATCCCCAGATTGATCTTCGCTGGTACGATTTCTGTTATGGCATAATTTACAACTCTTCTTACCATGTTCAGGGGGGCGACTGCCATGGGTGGGCCGTATTTGTATCCCCACTCATACGTCATCAAAAGCACCTCATCCGCCGCACTCCCGATCGCCCCATAATCCTTTCCTTCATACAAAAGCCCCTTCTGGTCTGCCGACGTCTTGGGAGCCAAAGCGACCGACACCGTAAATCCATACTCATGCATCACTTCTGCCGTACGTTCCACAAATGCGGTAAAAAAATCCCGGTCTTCCGCAAGGATATATTCAAAATCAATATCAATCCCCCGATAATTTTTTTCCTGCATCAAAGACACCAGATTGTACAAAAGCCTGTCTACAGAAGCTGCGTTTGTAACAACCTGGTGAATCAGATTATTATTAAATTTTCCGTCCGGCCCAAAAGGAGTCAGCGTAAGGATCGGGAGAGTGTCATTTTCCAGGCTCATCTGTATCATCCACGTGTCATCCATCGGCGGATAAACAACTTCTCCCTCTGTCGTAAAACCATAGGAAAATACAAATAAGCGGGTTAAAAAAGGAATCGTCTGCTCGAGCACCCAGTGGCTGATGTACGTGTAGGCATAGCCTCCCGAGTTGATCGTCCGCGCCGTTTCTTCCTCGTACTCCCCGACCAGAAGAGCCTGCCCTACTGCGAGCGGATAAGGAAACACAAGCTGGTTATTCCAAATAATGCTCTCCACCGGCACCGCATACTGCCTGGCGATCTCATCTACGGTATCTCCTCTTTGTACCACATATATTTCCATACCAAAAACACCATTTTTTATTTATGTTTATGATATTTTTACAAATTATATTCTTCAATGAGCATGTCCGTTATCTTCGCAGCGGATGTTCCGTCGGTATCCGTATGGAACATCCTTTTTGCCTTCCTTCTCTCTTCCTCTGCCGAATCCATACCGGAAGCCATTTCTCCTATGAAATCCAGTAACCCCTTAAAATCCTCGACATAAAATCCCTTTATATACTCTTTATAATCCGGAAATGCCAGTGTAAAATGCCGGAAATATTCTTCTCTGTCCTCGATCGTAAGTGCCACAGGCCTGTCTGTGAGAAGATAATCAAAATATACGGAAGAATAATCCGTGATCAGACCGTCGGTATTCCCGAGCAGTTCATACAGTGTCAGCCCCGATGCAGCCAGATAAGCGTCATCGGCAATCACAATATTCGAAAAGGAATCCTTCTCAAACACCGAAAGCTCCTGCACCGGATGCGGACGGAACAAAATAAGGATGTTCTCCTCCTCCAAAACATCATTCAGCCGCTTTAATTCCTGTTTGTCATGGACACAAGGCATACCATATGGATACGGATTTTCCATCGCCTGTTCCATATGAAGACGATGCTGCCGGTAAGTCGGCATCCAAAGAACAACTTTCTGAAAATCAGACACCGAACTTTTCCATTTTTCAGCCGGACTCCGTTTTACTAACACATCATTTCTCGGATACCCCAGATCACAAAGAACATGCTCCGGGACATACACTTTTTCTCTGTAAATGTCCTTCCAGAATTCCGACTGGATCATGTATTTATCACATTCGCCAAACTTACGGCTGTACCCGAGATCAATCTTGATCGGCATACCGTGCCCCAGATGGATCCTGACCTGTTTTTTTCTTCTTTTATATATGAAGGAATTGCAATCAATAATATATTTGCTGCAATTTAACACATACGCTCTCCGGATCATCTCCCTGACCGTGCGGGCGTCATTTTCAAAGGTATATACATGTTCCGGAAGTTCATACTTCTTTCCGTCATGAAAAGTCTTCATCCAGTAAATCTTATAACGGTGGTGGATCCCCCTTCTCAGGAATTCCTCATATAATGCAAATGAATTATCAGAAAAATCGGGATGGCTCTCGAACAGAATGATCTTTCTGAGCGGAAGAAGGCGGATGCATGCAACAACAATTTTTTTAATCATGTTCTCCCTCAATTCATCTTTTTGCTGGACTCATAAAAATCAGTAAATCTCTCATCGAGAACTTTTTTGTCCCGTTTGCGCTCTTCGTTTTTGATCTGATAGGTAGGCACCAGTTCTGAAATGATCTCTTTCATATTCGAAACCTCGTTGTTTGCCTCTTCATACAGCTTTTCCAGTTTATCAAAAAATGTATTTTCATCAAATTCAATCGGTCTTCCGATATGGATCAGTTCATTCTCGGTATCGGTCAGCCCCTCTTCATCCATAAGGATTTCTTCATATAATTTCTCGCCGGGTCTCAGTCCTGTATACTCGATCCGGATGTCTTCATCCGGCACGTAACCGGACAGCTTGATCAGGTTTCTGGCCAGATCATCGATCCTTACCGGCTCTCCCATATCTAACACAAAAATCTCACCACCCTTTGCGTAAGCACCTGCCTGTAAAACGAGAGAAACCGCCTCCGGAATCGTCATAAAATAGCGTATAATCCGCTTATCCGTAACCGTAACCGGCCCACCTGCCTCAATCTGCTTTTTAAAAAGAGGGATAACACTTCCATTACTGCCGAGAACATTTCCAAAACGAACCGCCACAAAATCCGTAGAGGAATGCCGGTTCAGCCCCTGAACGATCATTTCGCACATACGCTTGGACGCTCCCATGATATTCGTCGGGTTCACCGCTTTGTCCGTTGATATGAGGACGAATTTCTTAGCTCCGTATTTATCAGCAGCAAGTGCTGTCTTATACGTACCAAATACATTATTTTTGATCGCCTCATTCGGACTGTCTTCCATAAGCGGCACATGCTTGTGAGCGGCCGCATGATATACGATATCGGGCCTGTATTTTTCAAAAATCTGATCTACCCGGTTCGTATTTCGGACCGACCCGATCAATACTTCCAGATGCATGTAAGGGTACTTTGCCCGCAATTCCTGCTGGATATCATAAGCGTTATTTTCATAAATATCAAATATGATAAGCATCTTCGGCCGGTTGGCAGCGATCTGACGGCAGAGCTCACTTCCGATCGAGCCGCCTCCCCCCGTAACGAGAACAACTTTATTTTTTACATAACCGGTAATGGATTCCAGATTTGTCTCCACCGGCTCTCTTCCCAAAAGGTCCTCAATCTGCACCGGACGCAGTTTTTCCACTGCCGCCTCACCATTTACAAACTGATAAACGCCGGGAAGGATCTTCAGATCAGCCCCTGTCTGCTGGCAGATCTCCAGAATTTCTTTCACATCTTTTTTCGGGGCGCTCGGCATCGCGACGATGATCTCATTGATCGCATAATATCTCGCCGCATCAAGGATCCGGTCTCTTCCGCCGATGACCTTGACCCCGTTGATAAATGTATTCTGCTTGGATTTGTTGTCATCAATGATGCAGCAGATATTGCTGTCTAATTTCTTACTCATCTTCAGCTCATTGATCACCATATTGCCAGACTCTCCGCCACCGATGACCATCGTATTACGCATCCCGACACCGTGCACATTTTCATTATATAAAAGCCGGACGATCCGGTAAGAAAACCGGACGACTAACGTCATAACAAATAAAAGCAGGAGATAGATGACAAAATAAGAACGCGGAAGCCTGCGGTATGTTCCAAAAACAGTCAGAAAGTGGACAACGGCAGACAACCCGCACGCTATCGCAATATTTAACACCTCTCCCAGACTGGCATAACGCCAAAGGCTGTTATACAGCCGGAACAAGGTAAATATAATAAGCGTAACGATCGTATTTATAATAATAAGTTCCTGAAGTGTCGTCACATATCCGTTGGGATAATCATCCGTGATCCCGCTCCGGATAAACCTGCCCCAGTTTAGTTCGTAGCGGATAAACAAAGCAGCAAAAGAACACAGGTTAATGCACACAGCATCCCATACGACGAGCAGGACTCTGTAGACCATCGACATTTTACCACTTTCCACATACTTTTTAAACCAATGCATCCTTTTCCCTCCATGTTGTTCGATAAACAGTAACAACATTATACAAAAAAATATTGAAAAAATCAATCTTTTAGAGTATACTACCCTCAGTTGGCAAAAGCTTTGCCGACATCATACATAAGAATGGAGAACAACTATGAAAAATACAGTAAACCGCATTACTTTCTGCTATATTATCTTCCTTGCCATATACAGCATATCTACCCGTTTTGTGCCCACCGCTATCCTCTGCGAGGGACCTGTGGCAGATATCTTATACAAAACTATTATCTTCAGTGGCGGAGTTCTCTCACTCCTTTATCTCTGGCTCCTGAAAGATATCATCAAACCCGGTGTACATCTTTTTTTGCTGGCCGGTTTTATCGCAATACTCGGTATCTCTACACTGCTAAACTACAAATACGAACTGACTGGAAATATACTGGGGATGGCTACCTTTATCTCACAGCTTATCGTTTTTTATTTTCTTCCCCTCATTATGCCAAAGACACAAATTATAAAATGCATCAAATACACCGCCCTGTTTACCTCTTTTCTGTGGACGATCGGATGTATTTCTTCTCTGTACCAGTACATAAAAAATATCCACTACACCACGATAAGCCCTGAAAATCTCCGGATCCGGCAGGGAATCGTGGACGGACGTTTATTTGGTTTATTTTCCGATCCCAATTTTGCCGCTTTTACTTCCCTGATCATTATCATTCTCCTGATCTACACCATCCTGCATACAAAAATAAAAACACTAAAAATATATAGCACCATCAGCATTTTTATCAATCTGTGTTATCTGATCATGTCAAATTCAAGAACGATCTATATCACAGCACTCGGGGTTCTGTTCACCGCTATCGTCCTCATCACTTATAATAACCTCAAAACAGATCCGGCATCCGATACGAAAACCTTTCTTCTCTTATCCGGAAAGCGGCTTTTGATCGCCGTTCTCGGCGTGATCGCTATATATTCTGTTATCTTCTTCCCGATGCGCCAGATCGGCCATTTCATGGAACCCGCGCGGAGCGTCAATGACATGGTGCGGGAAGACGTAAACACGGAAAATATCACAAACAACCGCTCCACCATATGGAAAAACTACTTTTCTCTCTATAAAGACAAACCTGTTTTCGGCTTTTCCATCCGGAGCGCCCTTCCTTATGCGACAGATAAATATCCGGACAGCTACCTGGCGAGAACCCAGTATGTCACCCACAACAGTTACATTTCCCTTCTAATTGAAACCGGATTTACAGGCTTTGCGGTTATGGGGGCATTTTTCCTTCTGACCTTTATCCAGTCCCTGAAGCGGATCCGGCAAAACGAAAAGATCAGCGCCAACTACATTTTATTTGTAGCATTGATCGTAGCGGTACTGATCTTTCTGATGTGTTTTCATGATGTTTTCTTCACGGTAAATATCGAGACAATGCTTCTATATATCGGCATGGGCTATCTGTGCAAAGCTAATCATTCGCTGCCTGTGAAGTCATCTCACGGATCAGGGCTTTCCACTGACTGAGGATTTTCTCTTTTTTAAATTCATCCACATTCCATAAGGACCGTTCCGACATCCGGATTCTTTTTTCCCGGTCCTCAAGCAGATCATAGATTTTTTCTGCCATACGTTCTGTGTCATAGGGTGGTACCAGTACACCATCCTCTCCATCTGCAATGATCTCCGCCGGCCCTGACACAATATCAAAACTGACGAGGGGCAGATGGTTTGCCTTTGCCTCCAAAAGTGCAAGCGGAAGTCCTTCCCGGTATGAGGTCAGCACATACATGCAATGTCCCTGATAACAAGTTTCCATACCATTGACAAGTCCCATCAATTTTACATTTTTCCCCAATCCCTCCTGATGGATACGCTGCCTGATCTCCTCGAATAATTCTCCATCGCCGTACACTTCCCACACAAATTCTGCGTCTTTTTTCCGAAGAGCCACTGCTACATCCACAAGAAGATCCATTCCCTTTTCTTTTGAAAACCGCCCTGCGGTAAGCAGCTTCCGGCAATCCGCATCATAACTTCCTGCATGGTGCAGGATCGTATCATCGATCCAGTTATAGATTGTCATGACCCTTTCTGGTTTACAATGAAACTTTTCATAGTAGGCAGTCTCGCTCTGTCTGGTGAGAACGACGGTACGATCTGAATACCGCGCCCCCATCCGACGCATAAAACGCACGACTTTATCATCCCACTGGTTCATAAGTGCTCCGTGGTCGCAGAACACTTTTGGTATGTTCAGTCTTCTTCCCAAAACCCCTGCCAGAAATCCTGCATAAACACCTATATAAAATAAAAACTGGATTTCATGCTCCAGACAGTATTTGCGAAAATCTTTCCCCGCCTTTAACATCACATCCCGGATCCTCGCCTTATAGGGAAGTATATTATAATAGTGGATCGCCTCATCCAGTGCATAAGCGCATTCTCCCTTTTCATGGATCAGGCTTATGACATGAATCTCATATTGTTCCTGCCCGGGATCTTCACCAGCTAATGCATTGGCAATGTTACATAGCACCTGCTGACCTCCTCCCCGTATACTCATGTCAAAATCCACAAAACCTATTTTTATCATAATGCCGCTCTCTTCCTTTTTGTTTTATTTTCTGTAATAAAGATACAACGCAAATACAAATTTCCCATGCATCAGACGCAGCAATAACCGGTCCTTTCTCCCAAAATAACTCTGTTTTAAATACAGATCCTGTATGCTGCTTTTTTCACACCATTCTCCTATGTACTTCCGGCATGTTTTTCCATCCAGACCAGATTTCCCAGCGAGTGCATAAAATTTATTTTTTACTGCTGTCAGATAATAATGATATAAAAATACTGGTTCTTTTTCTTTTTCATATTTCTTATAAAAATCAGACACCTCTTCATAGAGGCGCTCCTCAATCTCCATCGCATCCTCCCGGAACCGGAACGAAAGCGAATTCTCATTTATATTGTGATAAAAATACAGCACCGCATTTAGCACACTTATTTTCTCTGCCTGCTCCAATGCCCTCAGGTTAAAAACCAGATCCTCTCCCTTATCGAGATCCTCTGGAAAGCCCGCTTTCAGAATGCCCCTCCGGTACAGCTTATTCCATGGAACATGAATAAAAAACCGGGAAAAAAGCTCCGGAAATTCTCTCATGAATTCGAATCGATCCTGAAATCTCCTCTCATCATAAAGGATTTTTTCCTGTTCCTTTTCATTATAATAGCCGCCTATGACAAGATCGCTTTTGTCTTTTTCCATACACTCCGCCAGCATACGGCAGGCATCCGGATAAAGCATATCGTCACTGTCCACAAATTGTATATACTCTCCCTCTGCCTTTGACAGCCCGAAGTTTCTCGCGGCAGAAACCCCCTCATTTTCTTTTGTATGCACATGGACAAATGAATATTTTTTCTCATATTCCCTGCAGATTTCCAGGCTGCCATCCGTAGAGCAGTCATCGACAATGACCACCTCAAGCTTTTTATAACTTTGGGATACCACGCTTTCCAGACATTCGGCAAGCCTGTCCTTTGAATTGTAAACTGGTATGATGATCGAAATCATTGCTTCCTTCATTAAATCTGTCTCCCTGTTTTTCATCTTTCCTGACGTTTGACGGGATAATATTTCCCACGGTATTTTTTATAGCTGTTATGGACGTCTACGCACACGCCGTCATGAGAGGGGACCTGAGCCTCCTCTGGCGGCAGCTCCATATAATTCCCAAATGCCATCTTAAGATAGGTGTCATAACCGACCGGAAGCGGCATCTGATATCCCTCAAATTCTTTATACACCGCAGATTCAAAAATCTCTTTCGGGTATTCATTTACCATATAATTATAGCGGACACAAAGCTCCGTAATATGATTGCACTCGCGGATGGGGTATTTTGACATATGCCGTTCACAGACACAGGCCATTTTATAGCGCATCTTCCATCCCGGCGCAAGCGCAAGCATGCATTTGCCGACCAGATACAAAAAACGCCCCTTGCTCGTAGGCGCCTCCTGATTGATATAAATCTGATAGGCAAGTCCCCACAAGAGCTGCATCTTTCGTTTAAACCGCGAAGAGGGACAGCCATCCAGCGGCAAAACCTCAAGCCGCACTCCGTGAGCCATATCAAGATCCATCTGCCGTTCTTTGATAAACGTCGTCTCCTCATCGGTGATCGCTGTGAGCTGGGAACGCAAAAACTCCGTTTTGCTCGTGCGGCTCAGCCGGTATTTGCTCTCATCCATCTCCTCTTTCCACAGGCGGCACAATTTCTCATAATCATCTCTCGGCATAAATACATCGATATCGTCATCCCACGGAATAAACCCCTTATGCCTCAGAGCCCCGATACAGCACCCTCCACAAAGATAAAACAATAGACCGTGCCTGTCACAAAACTCCTTAAATACAAGTGTGATCTCAAGACACTTTTCCTGAAGTTCCTTTAGGTCACATGACTTTTTCCCATCTGATATCTGGCTCATCATTTCCTCCATTTATATTTATTACTCTGTTTCATTTCCCACGCATGGCCTTGTCAGGTCCAGACACACGCAGTCATGATGTGCTTTCTGCTTCTCCTTGGGCGGAAGTTCCATATAATCCCCGAAGGCCTCTCGCAGATATCCGTCATATCCAACGGGAATGGGCATTTTCTTTCCCTCAAAATCCACAAAGACAGCCTTTTCAAACCATTCTTTTTTATACTTTTTCGTCATGTAATAAGGGCCCGAGCAAAGTTCCGTGATATAGTGACAGCTGCGGATCGGATATTTCGTCATCTTCTTCTTGGCAAGATTCCAGATACGGTAACGAACCCGCTTCCCCCGGAATATCCCAAGCAGCATCCGGCTCCCTGCTGCCATCAGCCCCCCATGTTTTTCGGGTACTGTCTGCGCCCGGAACAGCGAATAAATAAGCGCCCAGATACACTGCCATTTCCTCTGCCATTTCCCATCGGGATAACCGTCTAACGGAATAACATCCAATGCTACCCCATGGGGGATCGGAAGTCCCTCCTGATAGGGTTTGACCTGCGTCGTCATACTGTCCCGGAGCGTGGCAAAATTATTCCGGTCTATATAATCTTCCGTCGTATCGGACAAAAGATACCGCTCTCCCTTTTCATATGTATTCCAGAGAGCAACAAATTTCTCATAATCGTCTCTTGGCATGAAAAAGTCCAGATCGTCGTCCCACGGGATAAATCCTCCATGCCGGATGGCCCCGATACAGCCTCCTCCACAAAAATAGCAGAGAAGATCATACTCCTCACAAAACTCCACAAACACCTCTGCCATCTCAAGACTTATTTTCTGGAGTCCCTTTAACTCCTCTTCGCTATATTCTCTCATCCCTGTTTGTTTATTCTCTCTCTGACCCAATATGTTTTCCCCTCCAGAATGGCATTTTTATCAATCCCACAAAAGTCCCTGCCCCATAACTGATATGTAACAGGAAAAATAAAATTGGCAATAGCAGATGCCCGGGATACTTTTTCTCTCCCTGCACCGCCATGACTGCCATCAGAACAGCCAACACCCCGTACATCCCCCACATAAGAACTGCTAAAAGCGGATAGGAACATGCCGCCAATACCGTCGTAATAATAATCCCGCACAAAAAGGCAAACGGAACAAAATGATATAGTGAAAGACATCCCGGGCATACCCCCGACGTCAGTCCGATCCAGTATCCATTGGAAAATTTCTGGCGGCACATCTTCCCAAGGCTTGGACGTATCATCTGATACGAAATAATTCCCGGCACCATACAGAGCCTAAAGCCACTCTGTCTCAGCCGGAAATGAAACTCATTATCTTCTGTCCGCCCCAGATCTTCCCGAAATCCCCCTGCCTTTTCAAACACTTCACGCCGGTATGCTCCGTGAAAAAAAGATTTGACATAGGTCTTTTTCTCCTCATTCTGGATTGATGCCGCATTTCCGCGCCGAAACGATGCCGCACTGCTTCCAAACATAGAACTCTCCGCTGTCAGGAGCACCCTCTGCCATGCCGAGTCCGATTCCACGATATTCGGCCGGACGCCACCTGTCACAAATTCTCCCTCCGCAAGCGCTGCCGCATTCCGCTCTACAAAATCCGTCGGAATACTGCTATGGGCATCGATCCGGATCAGCACGTCCGTTGTAAAGGTATCAATCGCCTGATTCCACCCACAGCTCTGGATCCGTCCCGGATTATCGACAAGCTGAACAGCCAGAAACTCATCCGCGTGCTGCTCAGAAAAATTCTGCATGATCTGCTTTGTCCGGTCTTCTGACATACTGTCTACCAGCACGACCTCCAGCTGCTTATGTGGATAGCTCTGTTTTATGATATCCTCCAGTATCTTTGGAAGGTTTTTCTCTTCGTTATATGCTACGATCCCTATGGAAATATTCAAAATATGTTTCTCCTATCTTCGCCTATCAGAACTCTGTCTTTGACAAATTTCCAATGGCTCGCCTTGGGCTAGACTGTTTCACTCCATATTATAAATTATCATGGGGATACATGCAACTGCAAGTTTCCAGGGAAATCAAATTTTAGCAATTACATTTTTATAAAAACAGTGAAATCCACACAAGCCTCTATTTCCCATACACCCTCAGTAAACTCCCCACCTTATCGGAAATCGCCTTATCTGACGGGACATAAATCGCCCTCTCTCCTGACACATCGACGATCACCTGAGAACCGACAACTACATTTATTTTCTTTCCGTTTTTCTTCACGACTGTAAACCAGATGCCACCCTCAATCGGATCCGTCCCTTTCGCAGCTTTCTGAAGTCCTGTTCCTGCGAGTTCGGCATAAATCTGACGAATCACCTTTTCATCTTTTATTTTTTTAACTTTTCCGTTTTCCGCATCACACTCGATCCATTTAACAGACTCATAAAATTTCTTTGTAAAAACAGAATTCTTATAAATAATCTTTTTCTTAGGGATTTCCACCGTCACTTTGCAATAATATTTGTTTTCCCCGGCCTTGGCGGTAATGACTGCTTTCCCTGCTTTTTTTGCTTTCACAACTCCTTTTTTGGAAACTGTCGCAACCGATTTCTTAGAAGAACTCCAACTGATTTTTGACGTCGTTCCGATCATTTCTAATTTCTGGCTTCCACCGGGCATTAAAAAAAGATTCTCCATCGTCATAACAGGCGCTGCTTGCACCACACGGCTGTGAAGTATTTCACTAAATAGCAGGCAGACTAAAAATAATAAACATGCTTTTTTCATCAGTCTTTCCTTCTGAAAATGTATTTATATACATTTCATTTCCTCAAATTTATTAAACACAAGTTTCACCGTATTTTCAACAAACAGTCGGTATTCCTCACGCGAAATGGCAATAAAACTGGCATTCGCCCCGGCTGCCTCCGGCATATATCCCATCACACCAACTTTTCGCGCAATACAACCTGTCGGCAAATAATCTATATAATCTGGAAACTCTTTTAATGGAATAATCTCTGTCAAATACCCGGATTCTGGATTATTTTCCAGATACTCTGCCTCAATTGTATATATTTCTTCCATCCGCTTATCTGTAGGAATCAATATCTTTACAGAATCCCAATCTTCCGGATAGCCCTTTGCCCGTTCTCTCAAATAGATATCTGCCTTGATTCTTTTCCATGCAGCACGAACTCTGTCCTCATCGCGAATAAATTTTTGAAATGCTGCATCCGTAATCAAATGTGCATAATATCCAAGCAAAAAACCGTACTGCTCTTTTGACTCTATTTTATCCTTGCATGTAAGTATATATTCTTTACAGAACAAATCACAATCGGAAGCCGTTTTTCGTTCCCCTCTCATCCAATGTGTCACTTCACGGGAAGGTGTAAAAGCTGTCCAGTCTTCATTTTCCACATTACAGTCTGGTGCAATATTTCCCACACAAAATCCATGTCTGTCTAACTCCGGCACTTCCATCATAACCTTATCTGCGATCATTAAATGTGTAACCCATGAAGCCATATACCTCAATCTCCTTTCTGTTTTTTCTGAATTCCAACTCCACTTAATACACCTCATATTTCCTCTTTTTTGCCTTCTCGATCGGCATATAACCAGTTTTCCCCAGTATCAGTTTCGTCCCCGTCTCATCAAACTGGACCTCCTGCCTGACATCTCCAATGTCATCACCTACATGATCAACGTATACCCGGTAGGCTACTATGATATGATCTCCCTGTACTTCAAAAAAATGAGATCCGATACCGAAGTCCGCCTCTTCTTTTGATGTATATTTTTGCGGGAGCGGTACTATTTTTTGGTATCCGGTCTTTTTCACATCGATTTGCACGGAATTATTTTCGGTTCCTGCTACTTCCACAAAAGATTCCATCTCTTCATCGCTAACGTCCACAGACACCAAATCCCATTTTTCTCCGTTCCATTTTATCATCCGGAAATTTTGGTATGTCCCACCGGCGCCGCCATAAAACAACAGAATAATTTCCATGACGCCGTCTTTATCAAAATCCTTTGTTATCATTTTTGTAAAGTTTGGATTTTCATATTGAATTCCCTTTTCGCCCTCCAGACTTACTGCTTCTCCATCAATTACGATATTTAAATCGGAATGCTCCTCACTGCTCTCCAAGCAAACCGTACTCGTTTTCTCAAGTCCTAAATCCTCTGTTTTTTCCCAATACAATTCCGTTTTGGTTTCAGGCTGTTCCACTAATTCTGTATTTTCGCTGTCACCTGTATACTCCTGCTTCCCACAACCGCCGATGGATAATATCATTCCTAAAAACAATATGACAATATATGTCTTTTTCATCTTTTGCCCTTCTCTATTTCCAGTGTTTTATACATTATAACCACAAACACGCTTTTCCGCAACCGCTAAAATTCTTGCAGTAATGAATATAACTTCCTTTTTTTCGCAATTTGAAAAAAAAGATTATTGTGGTATAATTAAGTCCATAGAAAGAGGAGGCAATGCAATGAAAATAAC
This sequence comes from uncultured Eubacterium sp., assembly GCA_964579975.1. GTDB lineage: Bacteria > Bacillota > Clostridia > Lachnospirales > Lachnospiraceae > Eubacterium_F. The sequence continues at coordinate 28,502 of CAZOIF010000012.1, forward strand.
AGACGACGTGGAAATCCGACGCGAAATGAACCATTCACACCCTAATTTTACCATTCGCGAAAAATCAAGGAACAGAACAGACAAATGTGTTATAATTATTATCTAAAAATAATCATAATTACAGTGAGGAAATGAAAAATGAAGAGAAAACCAGCACGCTTGTGTATTGCAGCACTTATTCTTTCGATTTTGTTAGAGCCGTATACGGTAAGTGCAGCGGCTCTCCCCGCACAGAAAGAATCAAAGATGTCGGAAAACACAGCCGATATACAGGAGCAGCCACTAACCTCAGAAGAACCAGCAACCTCAGAAGAACCAGCAACCTCAGAAGAACCACTGACATCCGGGCAGCCAGCAGCATCAGAAGAACCACTGACATCCGATCAGCCAGTAACATCGGAAAAGCCGCTGACATCTAATCGACCAGCAACACCGGAAAAACCACTGACAGAAATCCCGGTGCGGCTTACCGGTTCGGATGCACAAGGAAAAACCGTTACACTGGAATGGGACGGTTTATATGGTACGGCTGAATACGCTGTTTTTTTGCGGAAAAACGAAACATGGGAAGAAATAAACAGAACACAGCAAACCACAGGAACGTTTTCACTTAACGGATATGGAACGGAACACATCTTTAAAATCCGGGCTTATGACAATACACAAAAACAGACCGGGGAATCCGCAGAAATCAAAGTGTTGATTCCGGAAAAAGTAAACACTCTTACGACAACTGCATATTCCAAAACAAATGTCAAACTGTGCTGGGAAGCTGCAAAAGGTGCTAATTCCTATGAGATTTATGAGAAGCAGAACAAAAAAGAGTACAAACTGGTAAAAACCGTGGAAAAAACAGATGTCCGTCTGGATGTAAAAAACAAAGAAAGTTACCAGTTTAAAGTTGTTCCGTTTTTTAAGAGTACCCTTGGAGCGATTTCCGGAAATGCAGCCGAAACCAGTTATGAAAACAAAGAATTTGTATCAATGAACCACCAGAAATACACCTATAAGGAAATGCGGGAAGATATTCAGTCACTGTGTAAAAAATACAGTGAATATGTTTCTTATGAAATCATTGGTTTTTCCGAAAATGGCAGGCCAATTTATGATGTCATCCTGGGAAATAAAAAAGCGGACAAGACCGTACTTGTTGTCAGCACGCTTCATGCAAGGGAATATATTGCGACAGTTGCCTGCATGAAACAACTGGAATATTATCTGTTAAATTACAATAAGACAGTGAAGGGAACAAAATTGTCAGATGTGTTTGCCAAATGCAATGTTCATTATGTCATGATGGCAAATCCGGACGGTGTCACCATTTCACAAACAAAAAAAGCATTATGGAAGGCCAATGCAAACGGGGTAAATTTAAACCGCAATTTCCCTTATGCATTTAAAAAGGATGGACGCAGAAAGACCGGCAGCTACAGCGGTTCAAAAGCGGCAAGTGAAAGTGAAACAAAGGCAGTTATCAGCCTTACCAAAAAACTGAATCAAACACAAAAACTTGCCGTTGTCAATTACCATGCAATGGGCCAGATCGTATTCGGTGACTACGGCGGGAAAAACAAATCGCTCCGTGCTGATATCAAGAGCATGTATCGAATTGCGAGACGTGCGACCGGTTATTCCAGCGCAGCAGGTTACGGAGGCTCCGCAAACGGAAATTACAGGGAGTACCTGATCTATAAATTAAAAGTGCCGAGTGTGACGATTGAAATCGGAAGCATTCCCTGTCCGGTTCCAAAACGTCAGTATGCCTCCGCTTTTAAACGGAATAAATTTGTTGTATTAAAGGAAGCGATATGGTTAAAAAAGAAAAAATAACTGCTTGCCCTTCCGCCCATAAAAGCTTATACTGTTGTTAAGATAACAACATAGTTCAGAACAGCATCATTGAGTTAGAAACGAGGGTAGTTATGGGGACATATCAAAAAGAGATCGCCATCGTCATTCCGGCACTCAATCCGGATGAACGAATGGTTGCTCTTGTCAGTGATTTAAAAGAACATGGATTTGAAAATATCATTATCGTAGATGACGGCAGCGAGATCAAGAACCGGGACTATTTTAAGACCTGCAAAGAAGAATATAACTGCCGGATCATCCGCCATGTGATCAATTTCGGCAAAGGAATGGCGCTGAAATCCGCATTTAATCACATCCTCGATAACCGCCCGGATATCATGGGGACTGTAACCGTGGACTGTGACGGACAGCACGTGACAGAAGATATCGTAACCTGTGCAAAGCTTGTCCACGAGCACCCCGACCACCTGATCCTTGGCTGCCGGCAGTTTGATGACAAAGCGATTCCTCTCCGCAGCCGTTTTGGCAATAAATTCACCAAACACTTTATCCGCCTTCTGTGTGGTATCAATGTCTCTGATACCCAGACAGGTCTTCGTGGTATGTCCCGGACTCTGATCAGTGAGTATTTTGCACAGACAAAAGGCGAGCGTTTTGAGTATGAAATGAACATGCTCATCTGCGCCCGCGAAAACCACATACCGATCACGGAGTTCCCGATCCAGACGATCTATCTGGAACATAATGAAAGCTCTCATTTTAATCCATTTGTGGACTCCATACGGATCTATAAAGTGTTTATCAAATTTATGCTCAGTTCCTTTTCCAGTTTTATCATTGATATTGCACTGTTCTATATACTGGGTGCCATCTTGCGGCCGGTCATAGGAGATAAGGCAGAGGTCTCTTTCTGGTACTTTGATATCTCTTTGCTCATCCTGCTGCGAAATGTCCTCTCAAGGCTCGGTTCCTCTTTATATAATTTTACGATCAATAAAAAACAGGTATTTCACAATGAGTCAAAGGATATCCGGATCCTCATAAAATATTACATTTTATGTATCTCCCAGCTCACCCTGTCCACGCTTTTAGTGGCCAATGCGCTGACTTTTATCCCATCCTCCACCATACGCAAGTGTATTATCGATACGATCTTGTTCATGGTCAGTTTCCAGATACAGAGAGAATGGGTCTTTTCTAGTAAAACGAAAAAAGCGTCATAACTCTCTTTTTCACCATATATTTTTCATTTTTATCCTCGTACCAGCAGGCCGCAAAATTGACGTTCTGCCTTTCTTCCGGTGAAAGCTGAACCACACAGAGATTTTCCCTTTCATACTGGATTCCCGCTATTTCATAGTTCTTCTCGCCGATCCGAACATTCTTTCCAACGATGTCCGTACTTCCAAACAGTTTATGGGCGGCATCTGCGCTTAACAGACAATGCCCCTCTTCCCCCGGCCAGAGAACATTCGCTCCGGAAAACAAAGCGGCCGGATTCCCGGCGACCCCATACACATTCATACATTCATTTCGGGAAAACTCCGGATTTTCTACCGTTATATTTCGATTCTTTTTCCAAAACACACAGCATAAACCCTCCGTCTGCGCCTCGATGATCTTTTCTTTCGCCACATCGTCATATGGAAATGGTGTCTCCAGTCTCCACTGCATCCGGTTTCCATCTGTTCCACTCCACAAAAACCGGAAAGCAAATAAAACAGTGAGCACTGTAACAAACACAAATGGAAGCCCAAACAAAATCACGTTTCTAATCATTTTTCTCATTTTCTCCCTCCAGCATGCGGACCTTATCACCTGGCTGCACCTCCCTGTCACACAGCACCACGATTTGCTCCTCCTCACCCACTGGTCCATTTTCTAAAGCCGCATATTGTCCATTTTTCTCCCCCACTACCACATTTCTCTTACTAACGCTGTACTCTTTTCCCAAAAATGTTTCCTTTTCCTCCAACACAAGTACATAATACTCATTCCCTCCTGCATACAAGGCAGACAATGGGATAAGGCAGTCTTTTGTCCCAGAATCTGATTCCACCTTCAGCGTACCGCTCTCACCCAGACTTAATTTTTTATTTTCCACAAAAACGTTCATCTCAAAACTTCCATCCCCTTTTCTCCGGATTGTATCGATAACAGCATCCGGAATCTTGATCCTGCCTGCCCTGAACTCAAGTGCTACGGTATCACCTATATTCACATATTCCCTCTCCTCACTGCTAAGCTCCGTCCGGAAATACCATCCACTTTTACTGACTGCCAGAGTCAGAACTCCCCCTTCCGTCGTCTCTTCGCCTTCCCTCACATTAATTTTCCGAACCGTGCCTCTCTCCTGGCTTCGGATCACTCCACCCTCCTCTACATATTTTTCCAGCTTTTTCAACTGTTCTTCCTTTTCCCGGATCAAATTCTTCTGCTCATAAATGCCCCCTGTGCTTTCCTCTTTGGCATTATCCATATCCTCAATTTCCCTGTCGGCCTGTTCCTTTGCCTCTTTTTTCAGTTTTTTTGCCTTATTCCTGGCACTCTTTAACAGGGCTTCTTTTTCACTGGCCGCTTTTTCAAGAACTTCCCTGCCCTCCTTCCACTCTTTTAATGCCTGCTCCCTAAAAACGGAGGAAAAGATCGTAAATGCATCGACATCCTCCTGCGGAGCTTTTTCCTTTCCTGCTGCTGCCTCCATCGTCCGGTATTCTGCACTCCGCATTTTTTCCCCATTCAGATATGTCTCAAAATCATGATACGAGGCAAGTTCCCGACAGGCATCCTGATACGCTCTCTTTGCTTTTTTGACCGCCTGATTCTGCTCAGAAATGGTATCCGTCACATCTTGTCTGGCTCTCTTTTTGGCGGTCACAACCTGTTTGTCCTGCTTTTCCTGCACCCTCTCCAAATCAATTAACTTCTGCTTCTCGGCCCCAAGCTCATCGAAAAGATGCCTTTTATCTTCCTCCAGTTTATCCATATCCAGCCGCAACAATATATCGCCTTTTTTTATAACTTCTCCCTCTGTTATACACACTTCCTGTACCCGCAATCCCTCCTCTGTCATGACGACTTTTTCAGATACTGCCTCAAGCACCCCTTCTTTTTCAATTTTATATTTGAGCGTTCCGGTCTCTGCATTTCCTGTTTTGACCTGTGGCATCTGCCATGCGTATACACCTCGTGACACTGCCGTGCATACGATCATAAATAAAATAAATCCCGCCAGTAAACGGATCACTTTTCTTTTCAAAATATTTCACTCCTTCATTCCTGTTGAGATGATTCCCTGTTCCATATAATCCTGTCCAAGCAAAAATACCAGAACCGCCGGAATCAGTATGATCACCGAAGCGGCGAGGGATATCCCCGCCTGCTCCGGTTTTATTTCCGGCAGATACAACGAGATCGGCCAGAGCGATCGATCCTTTATAAACGCTAATGGCTGCTCAATCATATTCCAGTATTCCAAAAATCCCAGTACTAATGCCGACAGGATCCCGGACCGTCCAAGTGGTATCCCGATCCGCAATAATATCATGAATTCTCCGGCGCCGTCGACTTTCGCTGCCTCGATCACCTCTGCCGGCACTGCCACAAATCCCCGGTAAATAATAAAAACCGGAAACGTAGAAAAAATAGCCGGAAGGATAACCGCCGCCTGTGTATTTACCAAGCCCAGTTGTTCAATCACAAGATAGGAAGGCAACATCATAACCTGAAACGGCATGAGCATTAAAATAACATAAAGCGTCAAAAGAATATGCTTTCCCCGAAAACGGTACCTGGCAAATGCCCATCCCGCCGGCAGCGCTACGAGCATCTGACCGCACAGGATCAAAAAAACCATTTTTACCGAGTTCCAAAATACAATGAAAAAACTTGGTGTCTCAAACAAAAGCTTTCCAAAATGCGAAAGACCTGGATAAGACGGAAGCGTCAGCACCTCCGTGCTCCCTCCGCTTCCTGACAGGATGGGAACCAGACTTTCTTTGAGTTCCCATCCGCTCTTTAATGAAGAAACCACAGTGAGGAGCACCGGAACACAAACGATTCCGGCGATCATAAAAAGCACGATCTCTCCAAATAATTTCATTATCATGCGAGGTATTTTATAACTTCTCATTTTTGTACGCCATCCCCCATTCTCTCAAGAAACAAGATACCAGCGACCAGCACGGCACAGATACATACTGCGGCAGCAGACATCTGGTCTACATCCAGATTGGTAAACCAGTTGTTGAACAGGTGCTGCAAAAGATACATTTTCTGTTGTGGATAAGCACCTGCCACAAGATATGCCTCCCGAAAGATCTTAAACGAATTTAAGAGAGACAGTACCGTGATCGTATAAAAGACTGGCCGGAGTTCCGGCAGGATCACATAACGGAAACAGTTCCATCCGGAAGCGCCATCCACTTTCGCCGCCTCGATCAGACTGACCGAGATATTTTTCAACCCAGCCAGCCAAAGAACGATCGTGTATCCGGTATTTTTCCACAGATAACTGATGATCAGAACCCAGAAGGAAGCATCGCTGCCAAGCCAGTCGATAGATGGGAGTCCCATCGCTGACAATCCCATATTCAGAATCCCATTGCGGTAAAAAAATATCTTCCAGATGATCGCCACCGTTACCGCAGGTACCGCCATTGGAAATAGAAATGTCGATTTCAAATATTCCGAATACCGGCACCGGTATAAAATCATTGATATTGCCAGAGATATGAGGATCAGCAGCGGAAGCCCCGTCCCTAAAAAACGCATTGTATTTTTCAGCGCCAGACGAAATGCCTCGTTGAAAAATACCTGCTCATAATTTTTCAGGCCACAAAATCCCTTTGACACTGAATTGTGAAACGATCGCCTGACCATATCAAGAAAGGGAATCAGCACAAAAATCCCGACGCCCGCCAGACTCGGCACCAGAAACCATATTTTACTCTTCCATAAGGAGCGTGATCTTCTGGCTGATTTCCCTGACACCGTCTTCAACCTCCTTTTCTCCATTTATCACAGAGGCAGCAATCTCAATGATCTCTTCCCGGATACCAGCATTTAAGTCCGCCGGAGTCTCCACCCCGTCTACCAGCTCCTCAAACCGTTTCAGTTCCTTTTCATCTGGCCATTGCAATTCCAAAGCATCATTACGGTCCGGCAAACTCACTATTAGCGAAGAGTCTGGATCCGGATTTTTGCTAAAACTTTTAAAAGCCTCGCTGTTTACCGGAAATCCATCATCCAGATCACTTCTCTGTACTTTTTCTCCCAGCATCACCTTCAAAAATTCAAGAGCAAGCCCCGTTTCCCTGGAACTTTCCGTGATTCCTGCGACACCAGACGGAATAAATATTTTCTTCGACTGCCCCTCAAAAAGCCGGAAGGAATCTGTTCCGTTTTTGCGCATCACAGAAAACAGGTCCCTCAGTCCGGACATTCCTCTGAAACTTCCCTGTGCGATAACCTGTCCTGACGATCCATACCGGTTCATCATCTGCCTCGAACCATCCAGACTGGCCGAATCATTTGCAGAATACTCCCTATATTTTTCTATACTCTCCAGTTGTCTTTCATGTGCTTGTATCTTGCCCGAGTCCAGTTTCTTCTGCTCTGCCTGCCAGATCCGCTTCGCCTGCGTCACAAATTCCGTGAGTGCACCCTCGTCAACCTTTCCGTCATCCGTACTCCACGCACCCTCACATACCGGATACAAGCGTTCTAGTAATTCATCCGCACGATATGTCCCAAATACCGTTTCACGGGAACCTGCCAGACGTTCTGCAGCATCTGCCATACTTTTCAGATCATTGATGGAAGAGACTTCCTTTTCATCACCCGACATAAGAAGCATGAGAAACCGTGATGGCACCGCATATATTTTCCCATCCTTCGAATAACATTCGAGGATATTTTTATAATACCCGCACTCTCCCTCCAATTCATTTACCACATCACTCAAATCTTTCAGGACTCCCTTCTCCACATAGGAATCCATCGGCATTCCATCTAACAGAATGATATCCGGTCCCGATCCGGCAAGGATCTTTGTATTCAGATTTTTAATGGCGTCATTTTGCGTCACGCCATCCTCCCCGCTGACGCCAATTTCCAATCGAACGTAAACATCCGGGTTATTTTCACGAAAACTGCTGATCGCCCGTTTTACCGTCTTGTTCTCATACAAACTATAAATGTTAAGTTGTTTTTCAGGGACGGATGGTACATCCGGATCATAATGGTAGGTATCCAGTTCTCCATCTTCATATGCAATCAGAATGCTGTCATTATCCATAACAAATAATTCTAACGGCGTCTTTTCAGGGTCTGACAGACAGGTAAGATTGCCCTCTGCCAGCTGTTCCATTACGCTCCCATTTGTCACATGGGAATAAATCCCGTTCCTGGAGGCAGCCAGTATCTTGTCTTTTTCACTTCCTCCCAGAATAACCGTACCATCCTTCTCTGACTCTTTCTCCACAAATTCATCAAGAACGGCATCGGAGGAAGTGATGCTTTCCGTCCCGGGATCATAGACATATACTTTTTTGCCACTATGTGCAACAATGCAATTCCCGTAATAAGAAATCACCAGTCCTGCTCCCGTTTCTCCTTCTGCTCCAATCCTCTTATATGCTTTCCCTTTTTTCTCATCGACTTCATATACCGCACACCCATCATTTAACGAAACAAAAAGTCTGGACTCATTTGTAAACACTGCCTTTTCCACACACGAAGAGCTACCTCCTATCTTTAATTTGAGTTCCTTTTCCCTGCCCTTTGGATCCACATAAAGATAGCGCTCCGGATATGGCACTTTATCGGTCGATTCGTTCCACAGGATATAAGATATAAAAAGGCTTCCGTCTGGCGCTGTCACCGCACTTGTGATCTCTATGCTGTCCTTATTAAGGAGCTCCTTCAGGATTTTATTTTCCTCCACATCCCATGTCTTACCATAATCTTTTGAGCGGATGATTTTTCCATTTTTCACATCTACGATCGTAACCGTACCCTGTTCCCCGATACTTACGCTTCCACCGCCCTGATATTCTTCCGGCACAGCTAAAATCTGTTCTACATAGCGCCCCTTTGCGCCTGTTTTATTCGTTTCTCCATCTTCACCAGTTTCTGCCCTGTTCTCCCCACACCCTGTCACCAACAGAATCAGGGAAAACATGAAAAGAAAAAGCAAACATTTCTTTTTTACCTTTTGCATACATTTTCCGCCTTTCATTCTTTTATTTCCTTTCGGATACACCTTCAATCTAACACCTGATACTCTAATTTTTCTCTAAACTTAGATTTTATTTAAAGATTTCTATGGTACAATAAGTAAAACACCATATAAAAGGAGGCTATATGATCTATGAGAATCCTACTGATCGAAGATGATAAAGATTTCTGTGAAGTTCTTTCCTTTCAGCTGACCGAAGCCGGTTTTTCCGTTGATGTATGTCATGATGGTGAAGAAGCTCTTTATTATATCGGCCAGAATGTTTGCGACCTCATCCTGCTCGACCGGATGCTTCCCCATATTGACGGACTGACATTCTTAAAAAAAATGAGAAACAGCGACGACCAGACTCCTGTTATCATCCTTACCGCACTGGGAGAGACAACGGACAAAATCCGTGGGCTGGATACCGGCGCCGACGATTATCTGGTAAAGCCTTTTGAATTTGAAGAATTACTGGCCCGCATCCGCAGCATAAACCGCAGGCCCAGACATTGGCAGCCCGCTACTGCCCTTGATTTTGGCGACATCCATTACATATCGGATTCAAACAGCCTGTCCGGCCCCCTCGGAACCTGTACCCTGTCAAAAAGGGAGGGCGCGCTCATGGAATTTTTGATGCACAACACAAACCAGATCCTGCCAAAACATATTATCTTATCGAGGATATGGGGACCGGACGGGGAAGTAGAAGAAGGCAACGTAGACAATTATATTTATTTTATCCGAAGACGTCTGAAAACAGTCTCCTGCCTGGTCACATTAAAAACGATCCGTGGCGTCGGCTACCAGTTAACCATGCGCCGCCAGCCTGACGACACCAAAAATGAACCGTAAACAATAAGGAGGGCACTTCATAATGAAAACAAAACTTTTCAAGCAGGTCCGTTTCAAACTGACTTTCCTTTTTACCGGTATCGCCGGCCTGATTCTTATTTCATTGTCTGCCGCCTGGCTTTATACCTCCGAACAGGCGCTCAAAGAGAACCATTATTTATCCTTCCTAAGGGAAAGTGACACGATTTTTTCCAATCTGGAAAAACAAAATACCCTCTCATACAGCCTGCTTTCCACTGTGACAAATAACAAAAACCTGTTTGTCGCCATCTATGATAATGACAAGCTTCTTTCGTTTGCCGAGTCCACCCTGTCAGATGAGCAGAAATCACTCAGTTCCGATGTACTCGCTATTGCCAGAAAACAATTATCTGCTTCTCCGGTTTCCGAATACACCTGGGTCCACACTGATTTTTCGTATGAGGGAAAAGACGGCGTCACATGGTATACTAATACCGCACGTATAAAATATTCCTCTTCCTTTTTAGATGCCGTCATTATCTACTCTCCCCAGACACTGGAAAAACAATTATCCTCCCAGAGATTATCTTTTATCCTGATCACTCTGGCAGGACTTCTCATCTTTTTTGTTTTTTCATTCTTTTACACCGGAAAACTCCTTGCCCCGATCCAAAAAAACCAGAAAAAGCAAAATTCCTTTATCGCAGCAGCTTCCCATGAACTCCGTACCCCGGTAGCTGTTATCCTCGCTTCAGTGGGCGCCATCCGGCAGGCGGATCACCGGAAAGAACATTTTTTGCAGATGATCGAAAAAGAGGGCAGACGTTTATCTGCTCTCGTAAATGATATGCTGTTTCTGGCAGGATCCGATGCCCACAGCCAGTCCCTTGTCGTGAAAAAAATAGAACCAGACACTCTTTTACTAAACAGCTTCGAAGAGTTTCTGGAAATCGCCAAAAAGAAACATATGAAATTATTTATTGAACTTCCCGAAACAGAGATCCCTGCCCTTTTCTGTGATGCGGAACGGATCTCGCAGGTTCTCGCCATACTTTTATCAAATGCCATAAACTATGGCAGAGATGGCGGAACCATCCGTTTATCTCTTCTCACCCTTTCCTCTTCGGTCTCTTTTGTCGTCGAGGACAATGGCCCCGGTATCTCCGATGAGGCAAAGCCTTATATCTTTGACCGCTTTTACCGGGCAGACCCGGCACGAAATAACCAGGATCATTTCGGTCTCGGCTTATGTATCGCCAAAGAAATCGTGGATCTGCACCATGGCCGCATCACTGTATCAGACACACCCGGAGGAGGTGTTACATTCACCGTAGCGTTACCGACAGCTCATCGCCCAGACTGAAAAACACGAAGTTTCTCCTCTGCTTTTCGGATACACCGTTCGATCTCCTCCGGCGTCCCAGCGATGTAATCGCTTCCCGCCTGCTCAAATTCTTCCTGTGTCCCATATCCAAAAAGAACCGACACACACGGTATGGAAAAATGATGCGCCCCTTCCACATCGTATCTGCGGTCTCCTACCATGATGCAGGCCGCCGGATCTTTTATCCCGCATTCTTTTATCACGTGCCCGATCACCTGGGCTTTATCATTACGTTTTCCGTCCATCGTAGCCGCTCCCACAAAATCAAAATATGACAGGAGTCCAAACCGTTCCAGGATCTGCACCGCAAAATGATCCGGTTTGGACGTAGCCACCACGAGTTTCTTTTCACTTTCTTTCAATCTCATAAGCAGTTCCGGAATGCCGTCATAGACCTTATTCTCAAACATTCCCCCCGCATTGTAATACTCTCTGTAATACCCGACAGCCTTTTCGGCCTCCTCTTTTGTCATCCCGGTATCGTTCCTATAAGAATCGATAAGCGGGGGACCGATAAATGAATAATACTCCGCTCTGTCTCCCACTTTCCTTCCGGACTTTTCCAGAGAATACATGATCGCATTCGTGATGCCGGTTCCCGGATCAGTCAATGTTCCATCCAGATCAAATAGTACATGTGTGATCCCCATCTCATGCTCCTCCCATCATTTATCCAGAATATCCTGTATCGCATATTTGGGTCTTGCCTTTGTCTCCATATAAACCTTACCGATATACTCGCCCACTATGCCGATCGCAAGAAGCTGCAATCCACCAAGCGCCCAGATCGATACGATCAGACTGCTCCAGCCGGGCACCGTATCCCCAAACACAAATTGCAGGATTGAATACAGAAGCATCAATATACTTATAAAAAATATGAAAAAACCAAGCCAGACGATAAAACGGATCGGTTTTACGCTAAAAGAAGAAATCCCGTCAAACGCAAAGGCAAGCATTTTCTTAAGCGGATATTTACTCTCCCCGGCGAAACGTTCTTTTCTCTCATAATACACATTGGCCGATGGATAGCCGATCAGAGGAACCATTCCCCGTAAGAAAAGATGCACTTCTTTATAATCCTTAAGCTGGTCAAGAACCCGTTTACTCATCAGCCGGTAATCCGCATGGTTAAATACAATATCGACTCCCATCCACTTCATGACCTTATAAAACCCTTCCGCTGTCGTCTTTTTAAAAAACGTGTCCTTTTTCCGGCTGCTCCTCACACCGTAAACGACGTCACAACCCTCATGGAATTTATCGATCATCTCATCGATCGCATTCACATCATCCTGAAGGTCGGCATCCAGGGAAATCGCCACATCGGAGTGCTCCTTTGCATACATAAGTCCTGCAAATACCGCATTCTGATGCCCTCTGTTCCGGGACAGGTTCAGGCCACTGACCAGTTTATACTCCTCATGCAGCCGGCTTATGATCATCCATGTCTGATCCTTCGAACCATCATTTACAAATAAGATGCGGCTGGCATCACTGACTTTTCCTTCTCCGATCAGATCTTCAAGCTTTTTGTTCAGCTGTCTCGTGGTCTCATCCAGAACCTCTTCCTCATTATAACACGGTACTACAAGGTAGAGCGTACTCTTCTGTTCCATATTGACCCCTCCATTTTCACACATCATTCATACCTCCCATTCTAAATGATATCGGCAGAGCTTGTCAATTTATATTTTTGCAGTAATTGACATAAAATACAAATATGGTAAAATAGACTAAGATACTTGAAGTTCTTTAATGAGCAAAAGACGTGCATGAATGGATGAAGATATGAACGAACGGTTAAAATATAAACTGCGGCAGGATCTTTCTTTCGCAAAAAACAGATTAAAATTTAAATTGATGCGGATGCTTTTTATTACGCAGGACAAAATGGTCATGTTTGAATCTTATCACGGCAAACGCTGCGGGGACAGCGTAAAGGCCATTTACGACGCTATGGTAAATGATGATTCTTTTCAGGACTATACTTTTGTCTGGGCTTTTACAAAACCGGACGACCATAAGGAGCTTGCAGAAAATCCACATACGATCGTCATAAAAAAAGGAAGCATGGATTATTTTCGCTATTATGCCGCTTCCCGGTTCTGGATCAATAATGTCAGCATTCCGGATTTTCTCATTCCCGGAAAACATCAGGTCTACATCGAGACATGGCATGGCACCCCATTAAAACGGCTCGGCTGCGACATTGAGACAGATAGCGATCCGAGACAGTCAAAAGACCGCATGCATAAACGATACCGCCAAAAAGGGAAAAAAGTAACACATTTTCTTTCCCCTTCTCCCTACTACAGCGAAAAGATTCGTTCTGCATTTGGTCTGGACGCCCCCTGTGAGGATCAATTTATCGAATGCGGCTATCCAAGAAACGATGCCCTTTTCCACTACACGGAGGAAGAGATCTCTGCTATTAAAAACAAACTTGGCATCACTCCGGACAAAAAGGTCATCCTGTACACGCCGACATGGCGGGATACCGATTATCAGGCAGAAGACGGCTTTGACTACAGCCGTGCCGTAGATTTGAAAAAGGTTATGGACAAGCTGCCGGATTCCTGTGTTATGCTCTTTCGGGCACATCATCAGATCGGACTGTCAGATGTCATTGAAAGTACACCGGATATCATCGACGTAACCAGTATTGATGATATCAATGAACTATACATCATCAGTGATCTTATGATCACCGACTATTCCTCCACTATGTTTGATTTCAGCGTATTGAAACGACCAATGGTCTTTCATATGTATGACAGGGATGAATATGAAAATAACATCCGGGGATTCTATTTTGATATCTCCGAACTCCCGGGTCCCATCACCACAAACGAGGAGGAACTGGCTGATGCGGTTGCCACACAGCTAAACGGATTTAATTACGATTCGGATGAAACATATAAGACCTTCCACGAAAAATTCAATCCACTTGAAGACGGAAACGCCGCCGAACGTGTCATCAAACAATGTATTGACATTCCCGCCCACAAAAAGGGACTGTGGGAGAGATTTATTCTGCTCTACAAAAAGAATCAGAACCGTCTCCGGCTTGTTTACATGATCATCCGTTACAACATCACAGGATGGTTCAACAAACATGGAATGTTCCTCAACAATAACAGCAGACGGCTTATGGATATGAAAGACTCGCACAAAGGCGAGCGCTGTTTTCTTATCGGAAACGGGCCAAGCCTTTCCCCGGACGATCTTCATATGCTAAAAGATGAGTACACGTTTGGCACAAATATGGTATACAAGATTTTTAGCCAGACCGACTGGCGTCCGAGTTTTCACTGTGTATCGGACAGTATTTATGCCACTAAACTGAGGGATGAGCTATACAATAATGTCAAGTCCCCTCTGTTTACGCTTGAAAAAACATACCGCAAGATGACAAAACGTACACTGCACACCACCTATGTACACACGATCCCGAGCGAACGCTATAAAGTGAAGGGAAACCTTTTTGCCTACTGTATGGTAAAAGCAACCGTACTCTCACTTGCCGCAGAGTTTGCCTTTCACATGGGATTTTCGGAAATTTATTTATTAGGTGTGGACTGTACAAATCCACATGCTGCCGGAGGGCATTTCACCGATAATTATGCAACAAAGGAAATTGCCCAGACAGATATCTCCAGGATCAAAACCCGTATGAACCGGGAAAATGTGACAATCGGACAGATTGGTGAACACATCATCGACCGCTCCCTTATCACCTACCGGCATCTGAAAAAATATGCGGACCGGCATGGGATAAAAATATACAATGCCACCCGCGGCGGCAATCTGGAAGTATTTCCGAGAGTGAAATTAGAGGATGTACTCGCTGCTGAAAAACCGTCTGCACACTGATCTGGAAAATCATGACAATTCAAATACATTTACAAAATGGAGGTTTCATATGAAAATAATAGGAGTTATTCCCGCAAGATATAAATCCAGCCGTTTTCCCGGCAAACCACTCGTTGACATCTGTGGAAAACCCATGATCTGGTGGGTGTACCAGCAGTCGTTAAAAGTCAGTGAATTTGATGCGGTATATGTTGCGACCGATGATGAGCGTATTAAAACCGTTTGCGATGAGTACAATATGAATGTGATCATGACTTCGGACAAGCATGAAACCGGTTCTGACCGGGTAGCGGAAGTCGCTTCGAAAGTAGAAGGCGATCTGTTTATCAATATACAGGGAGACGAGCCCGTCATAAACCCTGAAATGATACAGGAAGTCATCTCGATCTTTTTCGAAGACGAGACAGTGTATTTCGGAAGCCTGAAAAAAGAAATCACCGACCCTGATGAAATAAAGGCCACAAGTACGGTCAAAGTTGTCACCGACCAAAAGGGCGATGCGATGTATTTTTCCCGCTCTGTCATTCCGTCCAACGTCAAGGACGGAAACCGTGCCAGAGTGTTCCGCCATGTGGGCATATATGCATATAAACGTGACTTTTTAAAAGAATTTTCTGAGATGACACAGACAGAGCTGGAACTCGGTGAAGGCATTGAACCACTGAGAGCGATGGAGCGCGGCTATAAAATGCGCCTTAAGGAGACAAAGCATTCGTCCATCGGAGTCGACCTTCCGGAACATATCGAGAAAGTGGAGCGGGTCATTAAAGGGATTGATACACTTTCCTGATCAAATAAGAATTGGAGGCATATATGAAAAGAGTACAGCTATTAGACTGCACATTACGGGATGGTGGTTATCTCGTAGACGCACAATTTGGAAATACGGTAATAAAAGGTATCATCAAAGGACTGGCTGACAGCGGGATCGATGTCGTGGAATGTGGCTTTTTAAAAGATGAACCACATGTAAAGGGCAGCACGATATTTAATAATGCCGCCCAGCTCCGCCCCTTTCTTCCGGAAGAACGTCGTCAGGCTTCTTATGTATGCCTTGCGGATTACAGCCGCTACACGATTTCCAATCTGGAATCTTTTGACGGCACATCCATCGATGGCGTCCGGGCCTGCTTTTTTAAACATGAGCGCTATGATGTCATTGATTTTTGTAAAGAGATCACGGAAAAAGGATATAAACTCTATGTACAGCCGGTTGATATCCTTGGATATTCCGACGCAGAGCTCCTCGAGCTCATCGAAATGATAAACCCACTGGAACCTTATGCCTTCTCTGTCGTGGATACATTTGGTTCTATGTATAAGGAGGATCTGCGCCGCGTATTTTACCTGATCGACCGCAACTTAAATGTGGCATCCCGGATTGGATTTCATTCCCACAACAACCTTCAGATGTCATTTTCACTGTCACAGGAATTTATTGATATGACGCAGGGCCTGCGTAAGATCGTGATCGATGCAACAATGGCCGGCATGGGGCGTGGTGCCGGGAATACAAATACCGAGCTTGTCATGCAGTATATGAACCGCAAATACAATTCCGGTTATGATATCGATACCGTCCTCGACCTGATCGACAACTATATCGACGGTATCCGCAACACACACAGCTGGGGATATTCTACACATTATTTTCTGGCTGGTTCTTACAGCGCCCACGTAAACAATATCTCCTATCTCACGACAAAGGCAGGAATTTCAAGCCGCGATATCAATTATATCCTGAACCGCATCGGAGCAGACGCAAGAAAGCGGTACGACTATGATCTTCTTGAAAAAACATATATGGAATACAACGGAACGATACGGGATGACGAGAAAGACGTTTCTCTTTTAAAAGAGAGCTTGCACGGAAAAGATATTCTTATGCTCCTTCCGGGCCACAGTATCGTCACGCACAAGGATGAAATCCTCAAATACTGCGATGAAAAACATCCTGTCGTGATCAGCGTAAACCTTCTCTCCCACGACTACCCGATCAATTACGCTTATTTCAGCAATAAAAAACGCTATAATTACTGGAAAAGCGCAAGCAGTTTCAGCGAATATAAAAAAATCGTCACCTCGAACGTGACAACTGCAGAAAACAAAAACCAGCTTATCATTGATTTTACCCGGCTCGTAAAATGCGGATGGGATCAGCTCGACAACTCGGGAATCCTCCTTCTGCGTCTTCTGGACGAACTGGATGTCGCCTCGATCACGATGGCCGGCTTCGATGGCTATAGCCATGATTCAACGAGCAACAACTACATGCACAAAGAGATGGAAAAGACCCGTAACACCCGGAATGCAGACGAGGCAAACAGGAATGTACAGAGTATGCTTGAGGACTACATCAACACACGTCAGTCCGACTGCCCGATCTCCTTCCTGACACCTTCCCGCTTTGAGATCAATCCACAAAGCTAAAAGGAGCGATACACATGAAAGATCTGAATCAAATCAAACTATTTGCCATGGACGTGGACGGAACTTTGACCGACGGCAATATATATATGGGAAATGACGGCGAACTGTTCAAGGCCTTTAACGTAAAAGATGGTCTCGGGATCAAGTTATTAAAAGATTACGGCATCGTTCCCGCCATCATCACTGGCCGGAACTCTAAAATCGTAGAAAACCGCTGTCAGGAACTCGGTATCGCCGAATTTCACCAGGCGGTAAAAGACAAAGCCGGAAAACTCCGTGAACTTATGGAAAAATACGGATTAAAACCAGAACAGGTAGCATATATCGGCGATGATATGAACGACTTAAGTGCCATCAAAACCGCCGGCATCACTTTCGCTCCGGCAGACTGTGCAAAGAGCCTGAAACCCTTCATCGATATTATCCTTACGAGACCGGCCGGACAGGCGCCGGTCCGTGAAGCCGTAGATATGATACTCGGGGAGCGGTATGATTTTGACGGGTTTCTGGATTTATAGGAAACGCTTAGATAAAGGATCGGCCGATTCCCTTAGAAAATATAGCATACAAAACAAGGAGGTATTTTATGAAAATAATACATATTCAAAAAAAGCACCTGATGGCATTACTTTTTACCTGTGTCATCCTGATATGCGCAGGCTGTGGCACTTCAAATGATTCTGATTCTTTGGACTTTTATTCTGGTAGCACGGATTATGAAGACACCGCATCTGAAAATTCATCTGAGAAAGCAGCAACATCCGGAGAAACATCGGATGAAGTTGCCAAAGACAACGAAGCTGGCGAACAGGGGATTGATGATACCACACAGGAAAAAACCTCTGCGCAGATCAATACGGAAATGCTCGTATACACATGTGATATCAGCATTGACACACTGGATTTTGAAAAATCTGTCGCTGAATTCAAAAATATGTTAAAAAACGTAAATGGGTTCATTGAGCGCGAAACTTATTCGGATGGCTACTCTCAGGGTTCTTATTATGTTGAGGAAGAGGATAAAAATAAGATGTATGAGACGACGGTCCGGGTGCCGAGCAGCCAGTACGAGGCCTTTTTAAGCGGTGCAGATACGCTCGGGGATGTCCGTTCCAAGACATCCAATGTGGAAAATGTCAGTCAGGAATACACCGATCTGAACACCTCACTGGAAATTTACGAAGCGAAGGAAAAGCGTTATATCAAACAGTTGTCCCAGATCAGCGATGACGCCCAGGCTCTCAAGGTGGAAAAAGAACTGACGGAGCTTCAGGTCAAGATCGCCCAGATCAAGACCCGGATGAATACGATCAAAACAGACGTGGACTATTCCACCATCAATGTTACGCTTGTTCAAGTCGCAAAATATAATGAAAAACCGGTGAAAAAGGATACCTTCTGGCAGCGCCTTAGCAATACGGTGAAGGATACATGGAAAACCTTCCTGGCATTCCTCGAGGCACTTCTGTTCTTCATCATACGCGTGATGCCATATCTGATCCTTATCGCCCTTATCATCCTTGCCGTATACTACATCCAGAAAAAAGTATATAGCAAAAAGAAAAAAACGATCATTGCAGAGCCACGGGACACGGAAACAGAATCCGATCTGATGGAAACAGCTCCACAGGAATCGGCCCCTGAAAGACTGCAGTTTGGTGAGGAAAACGAATCCGACAATACAGAAAAAGAAAGCGAATGAGAAATTTATGAAATTACTGGAAGAACGAATTGTAAAGGACGGAATCGTAAGAGAGGGAAATGTCCTGAAGGTGGACAGTTTCTTAAACCACCAGATGGACACCCGGCTCTTTAACGAGATGGGAAAAGAATTTAAAAAACTTTTCCATGAGAAACCAATCAATAAAATACTCACGATCGAAGCATCCGGCATCGGAATCGCATGCATTGTGGCACAACATTTTGATGTTCCTGTCGTATTCGCCAAAAAATCGCAGAGCATCAATATCGAGGGCGATGTTTATTCTACAAGAATAGAATCATTTACCCATAAAAAGACATACGATGTCATCGTGTCCAAAAAATACATAACACCAGAGGACCATATCCTCATTATCGACGACTTCCTTGCAAATGGCTATGCCCTGAAAGGACTGATCGGCCTTGTACAAAGTGCCGGCGCCACTGTAGAGGGAATCGGTATCGCTATCGAAAAAGGGTTCCAAAAAGGCGGTGAACTCATCCGCCAGACAGGCATCCAGCTTGAGTCACTCGCCATTGTCGATGCGATGGACAGCGAAAAAGGTACCGTTACATTCCGGGATCAAGAAAACAGAAATGAGGATTATCATGAGTAAAAATACAGAAAGCCAGATTCAAAATATCTATACCCTGGACGGCCGCGTCCCGATCGGAAAAGCCGTTCCATTTGGTCTGCAGCATATTCTGGCAATGTTTGTCGCCAATATCGCACCGATTCTCATCGTAGGAGGTGCGTGCGGCCTTTCTGCCGGTGACATTACAAATCTTGTACAGTGTGCTATGATCATCGCCGGCATCGGAACGCTCATACAGCTCTTTCCACTCTGGAAGATCGGTTCCGGCCTTCCGATCGTTATGGGAATCAGCTTTACTTTTGTGGGCATCTTTTGTGTCATCGGACCATCTTATGGATATGGGAGCATCATTGGAGCCATCCTGATCGGCGGTGTCGTAGAGGGAATTCTTGGACTCTTTGCCAAATACTGGCGAAGGATCATCTCCCCCATCGTAGCTGCAAGCGTCGTGACGGCAATCGGTTTTTCCCTTCTCTCTGTCGGGGCCTCTTCCTTCGGCGGCGGTTCCGGAGCGAAAGATTTTGGCTCATGGCAAAATCTCTTACTCGGATTTATTACTCTTGTATGCTGTCTGCTATTCCAAATTTTTGCAAAATCTTACCTGAAACAGCTATCCGTTTTATTCGGTCTGGTCGCCGGATATATCGTCGCCGCCTGCATGGGCGTCGTCGATTTTTCTGCCCTGAAAGACTGTGGCATTATCGCACTTCCGCACTTTATGCCATTCACACCGGAATTTCATGCCGGGCCTGTCCTGACAGTCATACTTATTTTCCTCGTCTCCGCCACGGAGACGATCGGTGATACGTCCGCTCTCGCCTCTTCGGCACTAAAGCGTAACGTAACCGATCAGGAAATCACAGGCTCCCTTGCCTGTGATGGTTTCATCAGTTCACTATCGGCACTTTTTGGCTGTCTGCCGATCACCTCATTCAGTCAAAATGTAGGGCTGATCGCAATGACAAAAGTAATCAACCGTTTTACGATCGCAACCGGAGCTGTCATTATGGTTCTTGCCGGTTTCTTTCCTGTCATCGGCGCCTTTCTTGGCACACTTCCCGATGCCGTTCTCGGCGGATGTACGATCATGATGTTTGGAAATATCGTCATCAGCGGTCTTCAGATGATCAGTAACTGTGGTTTTACCCAGCGCAATATCACGATCGCTGCCCTGTCACTCAGCGTAGGAATCGGTTTTACTCAGGTTCCGGAAATCTTCCGGATCTTTCCCGACATAGTACAAAATGTCTTTGCTGACAACTGTGTCGCTACCGTATTTTTTGTGGCGATCCTTGCAAACCTGATCTTGCCGGGTGAAGAGAATGACCAAAAGTAATTATTTCCTTTGTTATTTACTTATTATCAGTACAATAAGAGCCAGAAAATGTTATACTCCATCATTTTCTGGCCCTTAGATTCTATATCTATGATCTGAATTTTACCAGTTCCCTACAGCGTTACTTTCGTAAGCTTCCAGATTTCCTTTGCATACTCCTCAATTGTACGGTCTGAGGAGAATTTGCCCGATTTCGCCACATTCAGTATCGCCATCTTCGCCCATGCCTCTTTGTCGCGGTAAGCCTCATCCACCTTTTTCTGGGCATCTGCATAGGCACGGAAATCTTTCAGTATGAAATACTGGTCTGCTTTCTCATACCCATTGGAATCAAGAAGAGAAGAATACAGTTCACGGAACAGCTGCGGATCTCCGGCAGAGTATGTTCCATCGACAAGCTGGTCAACAACCTTCCGGATCTCTCCGTCCGAATTGTAGATCTGCCTTGGGTCATACTGGTTATTATGCTCAAAGTCAATGACTTCCTGAGAGGAAAGACCAAAGATAAAGGCATTGTCCTCACCGACTTCTTCCACGATCTCCACATTTGCACCATCCATCGTACCGAGAGTAGGCGCACCGTTCAGCATGAATTTCATGTTTCCGGTACCAGACGCCTCTTTGCTGGCTGTGGAAATCTGCTCGGATACATCTGCCGCTGCAAATATGATCTCTGCATTGCTCACGCGGTAGTTCTCGATAAATACTACTTTGATCTTTCCACGGATCGACGCATCGTTATTGATCACATCCGCTACACTGTTGATCAGCTTTATGATCGCCTTGGCGCGACGGTATCCGGCCGATGCCTTGGCTCCAAAGATAAAGGTATGCGGAACGATATCCATATCCGGGTTTGCCTTTACCTGATTGTACAGATACATCACATGCAGGATATTGAGAAGCTGACGCTTATACTCGTGAAGTCTCTTGACCTGCACATCAAAGATTGAATTCGGATCCACATCGATTCCATTGTGCTCTTTGATATAGTTGGCAAGACGTACCTTGTTCTGATATTTGATGTCCATGAACTCCTTCTGCGCTTTTGCATCATCCGCATATGGAGTAAGACGGTCGATCTGTGCCAGATCCGTAATCCATCCCTGACCGATCTTATTCGAAACCCATCCGGCAAGAAGCGGGTTGCCGTGAAGAAGGAAACGTCTCTGTGTGATACCATTTGTCTTATTATTAAATTTCTCCGGCATCATCTCATAGAAATCTTTCAGTTCCTGATTTTTCAGGATTTCTGTGTGAAGTCTCGCCACACCGTTTACCGAAAATCCGGCTGCAATCGCAAGATGCGCCATTTTCACCTGTCCATCATAGATGATTCCCATTTTCTTCACTTTATCAAAGTTTCCAGGATATCTCTCTGCAATCTCATTCTGGAAACGGCGGTTGATCTCTTCTGTGATCTGATAGATTCTCGGAAGAAGTCTCGAGAAAAGATCGATCGGCCATTTTTCGAGTGCCTCTGACATGATCGTATGGTTCGTGTAAGCACATGTCCTTGTCGTGATATCCCATGCCTCATCCCACTCAAGGGAATACTCATCGAGAAGGATTCTCATAAGCTCCGGCACGGTAACCGTAGGATGTGTGTCATTGAGCTGGAAACATACCTTATCTGGAAGTCCGTGGATATCATCATGTTTTTCCATATATTTTGCTACTGCCCTCTGCACACTGGCAGATACGAAGAAATACTGCTGTTTTAAACGAAGTTCCTTTCCGGCCACATGATTATCGTTCGGATAAAGCACCTCACAGATCGTACGGGCAAGGTTCTGCTGCTCCACTGCCTTCTGATAATCTCCCTTATCAAAGGAATCCAGATTAAATGTATCCATCGCCTCGGCATCCCAGATACGAAGCGTATTTACAATGTGGTTTCCATAGCCAACCACCGGGATATCATAAGGAACTGCCCTGACCGACTGATAATTTTCCTGAACATAACGGTCACGGCCGCTTTCATCCCTGCGCACAGCCACATGTCCGCCAAATTTTACTTCCATGGCATATTCCGGCCGTTTCATCTCAAATGGGTTTCCTTCTTTGAGCCAGTCATCCGGCGCCTCAATCTGGAAACCGTTCTCGATCTTCTGCATGAACATACCATATTTATAGCGGATACCACATCCATATGCCGGATAACCGAGCGTGGATAATGATTCTAAGAAACAGGCAGCAAGTCTTCCAAGACCTCCGTTTCCAAGTGCTGCATCCGGTTCCTCATCCTCGATGACATCCAGATCCACACCAAACTCTTCCAGTACTTCACGGACTACCTTATCCTGCTTTAAGTTGATGATGATATTTCCGAGGGCACGCCCCATCAGGAATTCCATGGACAGATAATAAACCGTCTTTACATCTTTTTCCTCGTACTGCTTATGGGTGTCGAACCAGTCGTCCACAACGATATCTTTTACTGCATACGCTACCGCCTGGAAGAGCTGCTGGTTTGTCGCCTGCTCTACCGGTTTACGAAACAGCAGTTTCATATAGTTCTCGACATCCTGCTTCAAATGGATCTTCTTATCATTTTCATTGAAAAACTTCATTCCTTTTTTCCTCTCTTTCCTGCTTCTTCTTTATTCAATGTGCCATCGCTTAAAATGACCGCTTTGCGATTCCAAAGGTTGCTTCTTCACCATTGATCGTCCACTCGGACGTATGCCCCTGCATATCCCCGATGATGATCTTTTCCGCAAGAACCTCTGACTTGATCTGTTCTGCATTCCGAATGATGATATCCGTAAGTCTCTCACTTCCAACTTCATAGACCTCGATGTTGTCCATAACCTCAAAACCGGAGTCCTTTCGCATCGTCTGGATCTTACTTATGATCTCGCGGACAAATCCTTCCTCGATCAGCTCATCCGTGAGGTGAGTGTCAATGACGACTGTGATGCCTCTGTCTTCCTGGGATACATAGCCCTCCATCTGCGCTGACTCGATCAGAAGATCATCCTTGGCAAGCACCTCTTCTGTCCCCTCGACATGGATCCGGATTTCTCCATGTTCATTCAGCTCATCCATCGTCTTGTTACCATCCAGCGCAGACAGCACTTCTTTTAATGCACCAAGTGTGCTTCCAAAACGTTTTCCAAGCGTCCTGAGCTGCGGCTTAAAGGCATAGCTCGTAAACTCTCTCACATCATCGGTAAATACAACCTCTTTTACATTCAACTCATCGGCAATGATATCCGTATAATAATCGGACAATTCCCCGTCGTCTCCCGTCTTCCCATCCACTCGCACATACATCTTTCCGAGCGGCTGACGGTTTTTGATGTTTGCCTCATTTCTGGCTGCACGGCCGAGAACAACGATCTGGAGAAGTTCTTCCATCTTTGCCTCAAGCTCTTTATCAATAACGCTTTCCTGTACCTCCGGAAAATCGCAGAGATGAATACTCTCCGGCGCCGTTTTGTCCACACTGCACACGAGATTCTGATAGATGCTCTCCGTCATGAACGGAATCATCGGCGCCGCTGCTTTGGCAACTGTCACAAGCGCAGTATACAGCGTCATATAGGCATTGATCTTATCCTGCTCCATTCCCTTCGCCCAGAAACGCTCACGGCAACGGCGGACATACCAGTTACTCATATCATCCACAAAATCCTGAAGCGCTCTCGCCGTCTCCGGAATGCGGTAATTCTCAAGGTTCGCATCGACCTCTTTCACCACTGTATTCAGCTTGCTGAGAAGCCATTTATCCATGACAGACAGCTTCTCCTGTTCCAATTTATATTTTGTCGGGTCAAACTCGTCAATATTGGCATAGAGTACATAAAATGCATACGTGTTCCACAGCGTACTCATAAACTTACGCTGTCCTTCCACGACAGCCTTTCCATGGAAACGGTTCGGAAGCCACGGCGCTGAATTCACGTAGAAATACCACCTTATGGCGTCTGCACCATACTCAGAAAGCGCCTCCATCGGATCCACCGCATTTCCCTTGCTCTTACTCATTTTCTGCCCGTTCTCATCCTGAACATGGCCGAGAACGATTACATTCTCGTAAGGAGCCTTATTGAAAAGGATCGTCGACTCCGCAAGGAGCGAATAGAACCATCCCCTCGTCTGATCCACAGCCTCAGAAATAAACTGGGCCGGGAACTGTTTTTCAAACAGCTCTTTATTTTCAAATGGATAGTGATGCTGTGCAAATGGCATCGCACCGGAATCAAACCAGCAGTCGATCACCTCTGGTACACGGTGCATCTCTTTCCCACAGTGCGGACACTTGATCGTGATCGCATCAATATATGGACGGTGGAGTTCAACGGTCTCTGCTGCCTGGTTTCCACTCAGTCTCACCAGTTCTTCCCGGCTGCCCACACTCTCCATATGACCGCACTCACATTCCCATATATTAAGCGGGGTGCCCCAGTAACGGTTTCGCGACACGCCCCAGTCCTGTACATTCTCGAGCCAGTCTCCGAAACGTCCTTTTCCGATATTCTCCGGGATCCAGTTGATCGTATTATTGTTTTTGATCAGGTCATCTTTTACCTCGGTCATCTTTATGAACCAGGACTCACGGGCATAATAGATCAGCGGGGTATCACAGCGCCAGCAGAACGGATAATCATGCTCAAACTTCGGTGCGTCGAACAGAAGTCCTTTACTCTCAAGGTCTTTTAAGATCGGCATGTCGGCGTCTTTGACAAACATCCCCGCATAGTCGGTCTCCTCTGTCATCTCGCCCTTTCCATTCACAAGCTGTACAAAAGGCAGATCATACTTACGTCCCACCTGGGCGTCATCCTCACCAAATGCCGGTGCAATGTGGACGATACCAGTACCATCTGTCATCGTTACATAATCATCACAGGTTACATAATATCCCTTTTTATGCTGCTTTTCACAAATATCTGTGGCATAATCAAATAGCGGTTCATACTCTTTCCTCTCAAGATCTGTTCCCTTGAAAGTTTCCAGTACCTCGTAAGCCTTTTCCTCTTCTGTTGCAAGCCCTCCGAGAACTTTGTCTAAAAGCGCTTCCGCCATATAGTACGTATAACCGTCTTTTGCCTTTACTTTACAATAAATCTCCTCCGGGTTTACACAGAGTGCCACGTTACTCGGAAGCGTCCACGGCGTCGTCGTCCACGCAAGGAAATAAGCATCCTCACCGATCACTTTGAAACGCACGACCGCAGAACGTTCTTTTACCGCCTTATACCCCTGTGCCACCTCATGGGATGAGAGCGGCGTCCCGCAGCGTGGGCAGTACGGTACGATCTTAAAGCCTTTATATAATAACTTTTTATTCCAGATTTCTTTCAGCGCCCACCACTCCGATTCGATAAAATCATCGTCGTAGGTAACATACGGATCATCCATATCCGCCCAGAATCCAACAGCACCGGAGAAATCCTCCCACATACCCTTGTACTGCCAGACAGACTCTTTACACTTTGAAATAAAGGGATCCAGCCCATATTCCTCGATCTGTTCTTTTCCGTCCAGTCCCAGAAGCTTCTCTACCTCGAGTTCTACCGGAAGTCCATGCGTATCCCATCCCGCCTTACGTGGTACCTGATAACCTTTCATCGTACGGTACCTCGGGATCATATCCTTGATCACGCGGGTCAGTACATGACCAATATGAGGTTTCCCGTTTGCCGTCGGAGGCCCATCATAAAACATATACGTCGGACAACCTTCACGCAGCTCAATGCTTTTTTGAAAAATATCGTTGTCTTTCCAGAATTTTTCTACTTCTTTTTCACGGTCGACAAAATTCAGACCAGTCGAAACCTTCTCGTACATCGTTTTCCCTCATTTCTTTCACATATTTTAAATGTTAAAGGGACCTCATCCAAAAAAGGATGAAAGCCCCTATGCTGTCATTAACCACCTGTTTTGTAAATCAGACAGCCACAGCTGCCTAAAGTTTTTCATATAACGGTGAACACCGGATCAGCCTACTAAAGATTCAGCTTCACAACTCAGGAGTGATCTTCACAAAAAGCTACTCGTACCGGATTCCCACTATCTCCGGCTCACTGCGACTTTATTCTTTCTGCTACTCTCTCCTTCACAGTCTTTTTCTACTTTTATTTATATTAATTTCTAAGGCGAAAATTGTCAATATACAATTCTCCTAAATTTTAAGTGTTTTTATCTGCGCTTATCGTCACATTTCCTTCCCGGGACTTACAACTCCGCATCCGCAGAATACTGCTCCAAAAGGTCTCTGTCCAGCTTGATCCGGTTATCCATCGTTTTCATGATATCAACCAGTTCCAGATCCCCGCAGGAGTCCGGATTAGAAAGGTCGTATAATTTATTGTCACGGAAACTAAGTACCCATGGCTTAAAGATATCAAGTTCATTCTCAATGATGACAAGCCCTTTCACATGCTCGGTCAGTTCTACGCATACGCCCGGATTCAGCACATTGATTCCGTTGATCAGCGCCTGCACAACGACCTGATCATATTTTTCAGGTTCTGCTAAAAGCGCGCGCAGCGCCTTCACCTCACTGGTAGGCTCCTCAAAGGACTTCATCGCTGTCATACGGTCATACGCATCTGCCACATACAGGATCGCCGCATTCGTATTTGTTTTAACCGCATCTGTCAGCTTCTCACCCTCCGGATTCACATACATTTCCTGCATATGCATCACGATCTGGAAAATATCGTCATCCAGTTCTTTGCAATTTCTGAGGATCTCAATAGAGTTGATCTTGATCATTTCCTTCATTTCCTCATCGTCATCCGCTTTTAGTGCATTCTGTGCCTTGACGCCGCCACAATCGTGTAAGAGTGCCGCCTTCACGATAGAGTTGATTCGTCCGGTCGGCATGCTCATCTTTCCGGCAATGATCGCCGATAAAATCGCCACATTGATACTGTGTTTATACACAAAATCATCACTGCTTCGCAGACTCTGGATAAAATTAATCTTATGTCCCAGATTGGCATAATTCTTCAAGACCAGGCTGCAGAGCCAGTCAAGGCCTTTATCTTTCTTTCCCGCAGCAATCAAGTCAAGATCTTCCTTTATACTGAATACTGCCATCGTCTGAAAACGCTCAAAGTTTATATCCTCTTCTGACATAGGCGGAACAGGCTCGGCCGGCTCCAGTATGTACAACCCAAGCAATCCAAAATTCCGGATACCATATATAACCTGCGTACTCAGCTTTGTATCCCTGTCATATAGAAGAACACCATTTTTATTATAAATCGGTTTTCCCAGACGCATTCCAGGTTTTAAATCATCCACTTTCACAAAAAGCATCTTTCTGTCTCCTTTCACTTTTTCGACACACTTATCTATTATTATAATCATAACAGTTCTATGAAAATAATACAAGTAAGAAATGAGGTAAATTATGAAAAAAAGAATTCTTTCCTTCCTGCTGGCCGGACTTTTCTTTCTCAGCCCGCTGGCTCCTCAGACTGAGGCAAAAACCACTCCGTCTTCCGGGGAATCCTCCCGCCTGAAAACCAGTATTTCCGATGGAGAATACATAGACGGAACGGTTCTCGTGACTGTGGCCGCTCCGGGAAAAACATCTCTCACAAGAGAGGGAAAAACTTCATTTGATAAAAATATTTTGGTGGAAGAGACTTATGATCTGGGCGATGCCTCTACTCTGGCCGAAGACAGTTCTAAAAAACGTTTTCTGGCTGACAAGACGGTCTATGTCTCAGAGGTCTCCTCCGAAACCTATTCGACCAAAGAACTCATACAGAAACTTGAAAACAA
Source organism: uncultured Eubacterium sp. (assembly GCA_964579975.1). Lineage (GTDB taxonomy): Bacteria > Bacillota > Clostridia > Lachnospirales > Lachnospiraceae > Eubacterium_F. The sequence goes on from CAZOIF010000012.1 coordinate 57,424, forward strand.
GGCCTATGTCTTATCCGTAGAACCGGATTACATCCAGTATCTGGATTCCGTATCCAACGACACCTGTTCCGATGAGCAGTGGTATCTGGATAACGGCGGGAATTTTCAAGGTTCCAGTTCCGGTATTTCCTACTCATCTACGAAATCAAAACCAAAGACCGGAGCCCCCGTTATCGCCGTTATGGATACCGGGATCAATTATAACCACGAAGATCTCGCAGAACGCATGTGGGTCAATTCTGATATTACCCTCGGCGGCATATATGGCTATGATTTTATGGATGACACGGCTTACTGTATGGATACGAACGGACACGGTACCCACTGTGCCGGCGTGATCGCTGCTGCCACAGACAACCAGAAGGGGATCGCAGGAATCTCCTCTGCCAGACTCATGGCACTGAAGGTCTTTGATTCAGAAGGGCAGACGCGCAACTCCGTGATCGTAGAGGCGCTGAATTATATCATCCAGGCAAAAAATGCCGGCGTAAATATTACTGCTGTCAACTGTTCCTGGGGTGGCGGCACATCCAGTGTGGGCATGGCACAGCTGATCAAACAGATCGGTGCATCCGGAACACTCTTTATCTTTGCTGCAGGAAATGACGGCATAAATCATAACTTCTATCCGCTTTCCTGCCCTTATGATCTCTATACGGGGAGGGACTTCACAGAGAATCGAAATTATATCCTCATCGCAGGTTCTTCCGATCCAAATGATGCCCCTTCTGACTTCTCTGACTATGGAAGTAAGGACGTCGATATCTTTGCCCCAGGTGAGCGCATTTTATCCACCTACTGCGAAGACACTTATTTCCCCGGAATATACGATACCGACACGGAAGCTGTTTTGACCGGTACCTTTCTTTCGCTGGATAACACACAGGACGCCAACCGGTTCTACACGGATGAACAGGTTGGCCTGTCCCCGGATATCCCGGCTTCCCTCACATACAGTGCCGGAAAAGACTACCGGGAATCCCCCTCTTCGGGAAGCCTTCTGTGGACACTCTACCTTGGCAACAAACCCTCTGTCAAAGAACGGATTTCTTATCTGTATCTGGATGTGACAGATCAGATCCCTGAAGATCTTGAATCTACTTATTATGTTTCCATGATGTTAGGAAGCACCGATTCGGATGGTTTCTTTACATGGGAACACATCGTAAAGAAATCAAGCGGAAAATATGACTCGGAAGACAACCGGTTTTATAAAGCACCGGACGGAAAAATATATTTCAAAGTCCTCGGCATCTCTCCCTCTGTCAGGGCATTCGGAAACTTGGTATATTGGATCGATGATGTTGGAATTTCCGTAGCAGACCCGGATACTTCCCTGTTCGGACAGTATGAAGTCATGAGCGGAACTTCCATGTCCACACCGATGGTGACCGGCGCCGTTGCTCTGCTTAGCGAAATATATCCGGGCGACAGTGCGACAGACCGAAGAGGCCGGCTCCTCTCCTGCGTCCGAACCGTTCCTGCTCTCTCCGGAAAATGCATCGCAGGCGGTGTTCTTGATCTGGGAAAAATGGATAACTACACTCCCCAGCCACCGGCAACAGAGGTTTCACAACCAATTTCCAACCCTATTTCTTCCGGAGGAGGGATCGTTCAGAAAATTTCTGTCAAAACAGTAAAGATTTCCACCTCGGCACGAAGAACTTACACCGTCCGGAAAAAAACTGCTTCCGGAAAAATAAAAAAGACAACAAAAACAAAGAATGTAAAACTGACATCATCCAAGATTACACTAAATGCCGGAGACAAATTAAAACTCACAGCCACCGTCTCCCCTTCTAATGCCACTGTAAAAAAGGTAAAATGGAGTTCTTCCCGCAAAAAATGGGCCAGTGTCAGCCAAAAGGGAGTTGTGACCACGAAGCAGAAGGGACGGGGGCACACCGTGAGCATCACTGCCACTGCCACAGACGGCAGTAAGAAGAAAGCAACGTGTAGGATAAAGATCCGGAAATAAAGATCCTTAGCTATTGCAATTCTATGAGATTGGTGAATTTCGTAAAAAACAAGAACAGTTCCTGACAAAGACCCGCTCCCGCTTAGGATAAACATGTAGCGGTACAAAGGCTGCAAGGTGCATACGCACCTTATACGCAGCCTAAGGACCGACACGTTTATACGGTCTTCGTCAGGAACTGTTCTTGTTTTTTTACGAAGTTTCATCAGCTCCCCTTGAATTGCAATACCGAAATAGACTTATAATCTAATCATAAAAACCCGGACAAGGCAGAATACTAACGAATCAGTATATTACTTGTGAAAACCGTCTATAATAATGAAAAAAAAGGAGGGCATCATGTTTCGGATTCCCAAACACATTGGAATTATCCCGGACGGCAATAGACGGTGGGCACAGAAAAATGGATTGACCAAAGAAAAAGGGTATGCATTTGGATTGGAACCAGGCCTGGCACTTCTCCGGGCAGCAAAAAAATATGGCGTCCGGGAATTGACGTACTATGGCTTTACGGTAGATAACTGCAAGCGCCCGAAAGAACAAGTCAAAGCGTTTTCCCGTGCCTGTGTGGAAGCGGTAAAGATGATGGAATCGGAAAACGTGAGACCATATGTGGTGGGGAATACGAACTCTTCCTGCTTTCCCAAAGAATTGATTCCGTACACGGAGTCTGTGGCATCACAGGGAAATGATACGAATGCAATGAGGATCAATTTATTGGTGAACTACGGGTGGGAATGGGATATGAAACATGACTGGGTTTCAAAAACAATTCCGAGAGTAGATCTGGTGATACGGTGGGGGGGAATGTGCCGGTTATCCGGTTTTCTTCCCCTCCAGACCGTGTACTCAGATTTTTGTATCCTCCCGGATCTGTGGCCGGATTTTAAAGAAGAACAGTTTGAATATGCGCTCAACTGGTATCAAAAACAAGATGTGACATTGGGAGGATGAATGGGGTGGAAATATAAGGATCAGAGGTACGGGTGAAGTGTCTGCCGAAGCTGTTCCTCGATCGTGATCAGACGATGGCAAAATTCCTTTGAGTCATCGTCTGCCGCTTTGTATTGGTTCAAATATCTGTAAAGAGATTTGATTCCCATGTCGCAGCCGTCCGTGATCAGGTCAGCGACAGTGGAATCGCTGTTATCCATTCCGATCTTCATATTTGTTTTTAACCATGACATACTTTTTGCCATGGGATTTGGGTCTTTTTCTTCGCTGTTTTTACGCATCAGCTGATCAAAGATCTCATCCCGTAATTTTTCGTGATGACCCTTGCTTTCCGTCAGAAGCTGTTTCATCTTAGGATCATTGACCTTTTCCAATACCTCATCCAGTGAGGAAATGGCCATTTTGGTACCGGCATCACATTCTTTTAGTAATTTGATGGAATCATCATTTTCTGTTTTCATAAAAAGTCACCTCAATTCTATTTTTCCTTAGTATGCTCAAATTGAGAAAAAATAACAGGCATCACAATATTGCGATGCCTGCTATTTTTTACGTGGACTGTAAGGTTATTAAGTGCCGAAAATGGCATTTTTATTTAACCTTGTTATTGCTCTTTTTTAATGTATTCTTTTGTCCCAAATTTAAAATGAACGCATCAAATGATTTTTTGCCGCTGCTTTTTACTATATTTCCTTTAATAACAGTATTTCTATAGTTATAAGCACACAAAATATATTTGCTAATTCCTTCAAAGTTGTTATTTTTTATTGAAAAACCTGTATACTTGTCCTTGTTACAACCATGGTTGGTTCCAATCGCATATTGAAAATTTTTAAATTCGCACTTAACAATGCTTACATTTTTTGTGGCGGTTCCATCCTCTTTTCCCATCAAGTCAGAACCCGAAACGCCTTTCACTGCAGACTCAATTTGAACTGCTTCCCCAACTTTCTGATTTCCAATAAATTTACAGTTTTTTAATGTGATATCTTTACTTGCACCAAATTCGATCATATGCGCATCTTCTGTTTTTTTTGGCTTATATATAAATGTAGTACCATCAAAAGACATATTTCTAACATGTGAAAATGTGCATAATGTTGAATAATTGGCTCCATACCATGTCCCTGAGTCAAATGTACCCCCTATTATTTTCATGTCGTGTCCACGCGTATAACCACCTTTTGTATATCCCCCTCCTTTTGCAGATGATTTTCCTGTCTCCGTTCGCGGATCAGAAACTAAAAGCATTGCACCCACTCCACTATCAGACGTTCTTTTAATTGTAACATCTGTAAGATCAAGTGTTGTATTGCTGTATATTCTCAGACGCTGGGTGCCATGAAGTTCATACACGCCTTTTGGAACAATAATAGTATAATAATTATTTTCATCATCTCTTGACGTATCCAACGCATTCTGAATATCATTTATTTGACAGTCGCCATCCAGCTCAATTGTAATTCCTTTGGCATCAGCAACAGAAGGAACGATCAAAAAAGATACTCCCACAGCAAACGCACACAACAGTGCCACACTAAAAATTTGTATGATTTTTTGTTTCATTTACTTTTCCTCCTTTGAACAGCAATTTAGGACTTGATTATATCATCTTTTTCCTTCTATTTTTCAATTCGGGTGCGAATGGTAAATATATGGCGTCAATGGTAAATTTCATACATTGGTAAGGAGGCAACGCTTGACATCACTTCTTATTCTTATTAAAATAATATAAACAACCATAAAATCACGTGAAATGGAGCGTTTACATATGAAAATACCAGAAAAACTTGCCATCGCATTCGCCGCACTATGGATCCTGTTAAATGGCGTTCCTGCGTATGCAATGGATACACGGGCATTGCCGGAAGAAACCACGTCATCGGGCGAGATGACGGCGTTTTGCGCCAAAGTAGAATATTCTTCTCAAGGTTATATCATAAGGGGAATCTTTACAGATTTTATTCCTGATACCAGCCTTGTCCAGCCACTCTATTCGCCGGATGGGAAAAATTACCAGAATTGTGGCGAAACTTGGGACTTGCGCCTGTTTGACACACAGGATGAGGATACACTGGCAAAACCACAGAATCAGATTCGTCTTTTCTCAAACTGCGAACCGCTGAAAAGTTACCTTGCAGAGGAATTGGACTGTTTCTACCTGAAACTGCGTATCACCAGCGAGAATGGAAATACATATGAAACCCAGCCGGCAGTCATAGACCGTGGTAAGCCACAACATATTCCGGAAGAACTAACCCCCGGCGCCAAGTTCTCTCCTGCCATGTCTATCCTGGCAACAAGACCATTTAGCTACTATGGCAGATACCAGCTCACCGTAAGCGAAAACGCCACAGCAGAAGAAATATCAGCCTGTTTACCGGATACTCTTCCAGTAACAGTCGATTTTGAGGAAGAAAAAAACCATTACGCCGATGGTGTCGTGAACTGTCCTGTCAAATGGAAATCCTTCTCACTCCCCCAGCTCACTGCTGGAGAAAGCGTGACCATTGCAGATGCCGCCGAAAAAATTGTAGTTCCTGAGGGCACTCTGGTCACTACCCCGATGGGCATCTTTCAGTTAGACGAACCATTAGACATGGACCAATATGCACCTGCAGATGAAGTGAGGCTGGTTTTAAACGTCATCTCTGAGGGCGAAGATCCTACAGGGGTATTGTCAGAACAAAATACCGGACTGGAAATGGCCTTTGATCTCAAACCTACTGGTGCCACAGCGATCCGGGCATATACCTTTTTAGAGGGAGATTCAGAATGGACAGAAATTCCTGATCTTCCATTGCTAGAGTCAGCCAACGCCCAGCCTTCCACCCAAAACAGCGACTATACCTTAGTGCTTCATAAAACTCAGGAACCGTATCGGTCTTATCTGGAAACGCAGACCGCAGGAGACGCCCCCACACCATTCTTTGTCGGGCTGAAAATAGAGGGCGGTGTTTACGATGGAAAACAGCTTATCCTTGCGTGGCCGGACACCTATGAATTACCCGTCGATCTACCAGATATCGGCGGTTCCGGAGGAAACCATAACAACGCCGGCACTGTCAATCAAGGCGACAGTACAGAAAGCGGGCAGCGGCCAAATCTGCCACACACACCGGAAAACAAACCACAAACCACTACAGTACCTGATGATATAAAAAATGACACTGACTCTGACAGCAAGAATGACCTCACCATCAGTGAGCAGCATCTGTATCTTATACCAAATCAGGAAAACAAACCAGAAACGACTACTAAACCAGACAATACTACTAAATCAGACAATACTACTAAATCAGACAATACAGAGAATCATACTGACTCCGGGAATAAAAATGACAACACAGTGACTAGACAGCATTTAAATATACAAGCCAATACATCTGGTTACGAAATACCATTTATTCAAAGCGATGAAGCATCTGACACTCTGGTTTCATCCAATAATGAGGAACAAACTGACCGATGGGAAATATCCGATGACACGACAGAAACCAAAAAGCACGAACCATTTTCCCCAGTAGCAGTGATCGCAGTCGCCAGTCTGTGTATCGCCGGCACGAGTTTTATCATAGCTTCGGGAAAGAGCCATATACTTCGCAGATTTTTGCCGCACAGATAGACGTTTAAATGTCCCTGGGAAATTCCATCGTAAATTTTGTTCCTTTCCCCACGACGGACTGGACATGGATCGTACCACCCAGCTCAGTCACAATGCTGTGTACAATATACAGCCCCAGTCCCGTACCATTTTCCCTATTATCCGCACCCACATAAAACCGCCGGAAAATATGGGGCAGTTCCTCTTCCGGAATGCCGCAGCCACTGTCTTCTACCGTTATGCAGATTTTACCATTCGCAACACTGGCAGCTACGGTGATGTTTCCATTGTCCGGTGTTGCCCGGATCGCATTGTAAATAAGATTTTCAAAAAGGATATCCAGTTTCTCCGGCTGTGCCATCAAAAACGCATCCTTCTGTGGCAATTCTACATAAAAATATACCGACTGAACTTCCGCTTCCCCATGATAGGTAGCATAAATCTCCTCAAGCAGTTCCTTCAAAGATACCTGAACCCATTCCCCTTCAATCCTGTCCAGTGCATTAATGGCAGAAAGCCCCTGAAGACGTTTTGCCATTTCCCGCTGCTTGGCCTCTGCCATATCAAGATACCCCTGCAGTTCCGTATCCACTCCCACACCGCTCTTACGGATGGCCTGGATAAAAGACTGGGTGGCAAATACAGGCGCCTTTAAATCATGTGCCATGTCAGAAAAGAATGCCTTGCGCTCGTCCAGAAGCTGACTGACTTCTCTCGTACGCTCCTTTACCTGTTCTTCCAGATGATTGGTGAGTGCATCGTTTTCCTGCAGAATATGACGATTGTACGACACCATCATGGCGGCAAACAACAACACCAGCAACAACCCGCACCATTCAAACTGCCAGAAAAAACGAATTGGCTCGAAGCGGTTGGAGAAAAACAGATTGACAAGCATCCCCGCTCCAAACACCACACAACCCGTTAGTGTATAACGGCTTTCCCAGCTTTTTGCTGTGATTCCCCGGACAGCAAAAAAAGCAGCTGTGACAAAGATAAAAACATAATAAATATCTGTCAGTCTTCCATGGATAGAAACTGCCCATGGCAGTACCGGAATGAGAATGCTCAACAAAAGAAGAAGTACCGGCAGCACGATCAAAACTGCCTTTATGCCCCGCCATCTGCTCTGAGCGCCGGAAGCCAGAACAGTAAGCTGCACCACGCAAAAGCACAGACAATATAGCGCCAGATTCTGTACCAAAAACCAATACTGTGCCACCGGCATAGAAAAAAGAAACACAAAATACCGAAACATATACAGCGCATAACAGCAACACATCCGTCCAAACCAACGGCTGAGTTTCCCTCCCGTCCGCCACAAAAACAATGTGAACACTGCCAGTGCTAACGGCAGCAGAAAAGCTAACGCATAGGCAAAGCTCCGGATATGTTCCACACGCTGGATCGTCCCATCCGTACCCAATGCCGGCGGAAAATACATCCCACTGTAATATCCTGCTTTTGATGAAGTCTCGACAGTCAGAACATGATCGCCCGGTGCCAATAAAAAGGTGATCCGTCCGTTTCCCATGCCCTTGGCACACTGGTCTCCATCCAGTAGAACCGTATATTGTGAATAAAGCTCCGGAAAATCTACTGATACCATTTTGGATGCGCCATCATAACGCAGTATCAGCTGGTACCGTGCCTTTCCATGGGGCGAAACCGACAGTTCCTCCCTCTGAAGGTTCGAGAACTCACCGATATAAGTAGGCTTGTCTGTAATGCGTCCATCTGAAAACAGCCAGCCGTCAATAAGAAAAACCGGATTTTCCTGCTCCAGATTTTTCTCATTCAAAGTCATCACGCCAGAGTTACCGTACGGAGGCGGCGTCTGGTATTTATTATCCCTATAATAGATCACTGTCAAAAAAACGACCAATACAGCCAAAACAACCAGTGGCTGCCACCAGATTTTCTGCTGTTTCATACACTTCTCCTTTTTGTGCGGCGTCAAATATCTTCTGGGACAAAACGGTATCCCTGTCCCCAGACTGTCTCAATAAAATGATGTCCTCCCCATGCTTTTTCCAGTTTGCGCCGAAGCCTGGACATATGCATCTGCACCATCTGTCCACCATCCCATGCCTGAGAACCCCAAACCATACTAAAAATTTCTTCCGGCGTAAAAATATGTCCTGCCTGCTCCGAAATCTGCCACAAAATATCGAACTCAATGGGAGTAAGCGACAGTTCTTTCCCTTGGATCAATGCCTTGCGTCCCGTCAGATCCAGAAGAAGCGAACCATAATATAACTGGGTCCGTTCAGATACTGCTAATTTGATACGTGTCTCGACCTTTGCCCAGAAGAGCTCAGCAGGAGTATCCTTGGTAATATATTCAATGCCGCCGGCTGCAAATCCCTCAATCTGCCTGTCCGGTTCAGTAAGAGAACTTAGAAAAATAACAGGTACATTCACAGACTTACGCAGTTCTTCGCAAATGGAAAATCCATCCTCACCGGGCATCAGCACATCTAACAATATACAGTCATAAGTATCCTCTGACACCATTTTAACCGCTTTTTCTCCATTCTCCGCAAACTCCACGAGACAGCCATGACGTCTCAGAATATCCGCCCAAAATGTACGATCCGCAGGATCATCGTCTACCAACAGGATCCGCCACGGACCATCGGCGCGTTCCTGCTTTCCTGCAAATCCTGTTTCCTGCAAATCTGATGCCCGGACGGCCATTCCTTCGTGATGCAGAAAATGCACATAAGCCTCCTGGACCTGATCACGTCGCCTCCGGGATACCGGAACACTATGTTCATTTTTTGTGACAATACTGCTAATGCCAATCGATTCAACGTATTTTAGATTGACAAGATAGGAGCGATGCGGTTTTATAAATTCCGGTCTGGATAAAAGTTTCTCCTCAACATCCGCCAAAGCTGCCGTCACCTCACGAATCACACCATCTGCCATATGGAAAGACACTGTCTTATTTATGACCTCCACATACTCCAATCCTGCAAAAGATATCATGACGACACCCTTGCGGTCTTTCAGCACAAGTCCCTGTTCCTGCTGAATGAACAGTTCACTCCCGACCTTGTCGAGCAAAGGAAAAAGTGAAGAAACGTCTGCAGGCTTAAGCAGGTAATAATAGGCTCCCACACTGTAACTCTCCACAGCAAATTCCGGTGATGAGGATATAAAAATGATCTTAACATTTTTATCCAGTTGCCTCAGTTCCTGTGCAGCCTGTACTCCACTTAGCCCCGGCATAAGGACATCCAGCAGAACGAGGTCATATTCCCCACCTTTCATATCGCACAAAAAATCAGTACTATTATTAAAAAAACGACAATCATTGCTTACCCCACGACTTAACTGATATTCCGTAATCAGCTCCATGAGATGGGCAAGTTCCTGTTCGTCGTCATCGCAAACTGCTATCCGCATGATGTACCCCCTAAATCAATTCTTACACTTCCGGTTATAACAACTTTACCGCCTGCAAACAATTCATAAAAGGCAAAAAGAATTACGCAACTCCTTCTTTTTGCCTTTTATTCTTATACTATCTACTATCATACGCTAAAATTGATTTTGTTACAATAGGGTAGCAGAAAAATATTTATTTATATATGTTACTTAATTGGCTTCATGTTACTTTATTACTTTGTCTCCAGCTCTACATCAAGTTCGCCTGCCAATTTCTTTACTTCCTCTGTGTATTTTTCGCCCTCTTCGTTGACTTTGCCCATAATATCATTTGCCTGCTGCGCCAACTCAGCGTCTCCGTTCTCCAACGCCTGTATCAACTGGTCAACTCCACTCTGGAAATCTTTGAGAGAAGTTACATACATCTCGTGTACCTTTTTCAGCTGCTCTCCTTCCAACGTCTCCCCAAGGGCTGTCGCCTTGTCAACCGTCTGCTTTGCCAGGTCTGCCGTGTTTGTACGAAGTTCCTGAAGCATTGTCTCGTCATCCTTGTAGTTATCGCTGGTCACACTCGCATAACTATCCTTCGCTTTTGACTCCAGTTCTGTTACCTGTTTCCTGGCATCACCATTCACATATTCCAGAAATTCATCCTGCTCCTTTCCACAACCAGCCATGCACAACACCATCATAACTGTAACCATCATAATCTGCAACGTTTTCTTCATTTTAATGATTCCTCTCTTTCTTTTATTGATCTTTATTGATCTAATTCATTATATCACTTTATTTGGCATTTTTAGCGAAATTAGCGTGAATGGTAAATATATGGCGCGAATGGTAAATTACATGCATTTAAGAAAGATGTATACTAATTATATAGTAGCAATGGTTGCCACATTTAAACGATACGGATATAAAACAACGATATACCACTCACACAAGGAGGACTTACGATGTTCCTGCAGATACTTTCCTTTATACATAATGTAACTACAATGTTATTTGGTATCTTTATCTCTGCCTTCTTTCTCGGAGTAAAACAAAACACGAAAAACGTCCTTAAAATATCCATATTTTTCTGCTTCTCCGGACTTGTATATATTATCGTCTTTTTACTGTTCAATGAGACCATTACCAATCGGTTTTACTTTATGATCATACACTTTCCACTCATCCTGTTTTTGAATCTATATTATAAATATCACCTTGTTTCCTCCTGCATCTCTGTTTTTTCTGCCTATTTGTGCTGCCAGTTAAGCAACTGGGTAGGATTACTCATGCTATCCATCACGAACGCACAATGGTGTTACTATACTTCCCGGATCCTGATCACAGGCATTACCTTTTTTTTACTATGCAGATTCGTCTGCCATACGACAGAGACGATATTTACAAGAGACACAAGGGAACTTTATATTATAGGTTTTTTACCTACTGTATATTATATTTCTGACTATACTTTTACCAAACTTTCCGATCTGCTCTATTCCAGCAACAAACTGATCGTAGAGTTTATGGGCTTCGCCTTATGTATCTCCTATCTTGCTTTTCTGTTTGTCTATTTCTTTGAATATGAAAAAAAGCAGGAAATCCGGCAATACAGTGAACTAATGCAAATGCAGCTGTCCTCTATCGAAAAAGAGATCCAGCAGGTAAAACAAAGCAAGCAAAAACTCACTATACTAAGACATGATATGCGCCATCACTTAGATATCATCCTGACACAACTTCAGATCAACAATACAGAGAAAGCAATCAATTATATTAAGGAAATCAGTAACACCTATGACGACACAGTGATTACAACCTACTGTAAAAATGAAATGATCAATACCGTAATCTCGATTTATCATACACGTTTTGCAGAAAATGAAATTGTATTTCATTGTGATATCGCCATAAACCAAGTCTTATCCTGCCCAGATACTGCAATTTGTACAATATTATCCAATGCTTTGGAAAATTCCTTACATGCATTAAAACAAATAGACATAAAAGAAAAAAAATGGGCCCGTCTTACAATTTCCCAAAAAGGAAGTCACCTTCTGATCCATATTGAAAATCCGGTTCTGCAAATCCCCCAGTTTGTCGATGGTATTCCAACTTCCGGTAAAAAGGGACATGGCATCGGGGTAAAAAGTATCGTATATTATGTAGAGCAGTTAAATGGGCAATGCCATTTCTCCGTTTCCAATCACTTGTTTATTTTACGTATTATCATCTAGAAGGAGGACATTATGAAAATAGCAGTTTGTGACGATGAAAAACAATTTATAGATGCCATCTGCCCGCTACTAGAACAATGGGCAGCAAGAAATGCAATCAAGCTTACGCTCTACCGCTTTACCAATGGGGATGACTTGATTGCCGCCCATCAAAATAACTGTATGGATTTAATTATATTAGATATCATCATGCCACTATTAAGTGGTATGGATACTGCCAAAGAACTAAGAAATAATAATCAGACCGTCCCGATCATCTTTCTTACCTCCTCACGGGAGTTTGCTGTTGATTCCTATGAAGTAAAGGCGCTCAATTACCTCATAAAGCCTGTGGATGATGTAAAGTTGTTTCGAATCCTTGATGAGTTTGTCAAAACAACCATTCTGCCCCAGCGTCTCTTTACTGCCCAGACGGACAAAGGGTTTTGTAAAATTGTGATAAACGATGTTGCTTATCTTGAGGCGCAGAATAAAGAGGTTCTTGTTCGTCTGTCAAATGGCAGGACAATAGCAATCCGTGAACTATTCTCAAAATGCGAAGAGATCTTTTCGTTGGAAAATGGGTTTTTCCGCTGCCACCGCAGCTACATAGTCAATCTGAATAACATTGAGCAGTTTACAAAATCGGAGATTACGACAAACCAGAACCAGGCAATACCGATATCCAGAAACCGATATGTCGCCTTTAAAGAATCATATTTTAATTACATGTTTGAATAGGGCAATCGCTTAAAATCACCCATGGTCAGGGCGGAGAATATCGTACTTGCTCGTCTGATATATCACTCCAACGAAAAACCAAATTGTTTCCCTTGCTTTGCAAAAGCATTCCGCCGCCCTTCGCAAAACTCGCTGTCTGCTGTCGTGTTTCCTGCCTTTTGACAGCATAGCCGCTCGCCGGTTCTTATGCCCCACCATTTGTTACTCACTACTGCGGGCGGTCTTCTTTCAAAGAGAGATATTTCGCATCTGCCCGCAGTAGTGAGTAACAAATGGTGGGGCATTAGTACCGCTGCGTAGCGGCTTAAGTGAAAACGCGCTGT
>CAZOIF010000013.1:0-68262 GCA_964579975.1 uncultured Eubacterium sp.
TGCCCATCGGATAGCATTTTTCTTCGATGTAATTCTTTGTAAATCCCCCTTTTCAAAACATCATAAAAAGAACACCTTACTTCTATTGGTATCGGATCACTGTATGTCGTTATCTTGTCAAAATTTTCTTCCTTCATGACAAGCCCTCCCGTACCTGCTTTTTACATTATATGCAGATCATTTTCTGTATTTCATTTTAGCAGGTATATAATGAGACATCTTACCCCTTTCCCACAAAAAAGAACGCATAGAATTTTTTCCACACGTTCTGATCAATCATATTTTATTTTGGGTGATGTGCTACAGCCCTGTATTTTCAGGTATTTCTCCCTGGTGCAATACCGTCACCGATATAGGTACCGAAGAACTCGCCCACATGGAAATCGTCTGCGCCATCGTACACCAGCTGACAAAAAATCTCACAGCAGACGAACTTCAGGAGCAGGGCTTCGCCCCATACTATGTCGATCATACGATTGGCCTGTGGCCACAGGCAGCATCCGGTGAACCGTGGAGCGCATCCTCGATTCAGTCAACAGGAGACCCGATTGCCGATATGCACGAAGATATGGCAGCAGAGCAAAAAGCCCGCCTGACCTACGACAACATCCTTCGTCTTGTCAAAGACCCGGAGGTCTGCGACCCGATCCGCTACCTGCGTGAGCGGGAAATTGTACACTACCAGCGTTTCGGCGAGAGCCTGCGTCTCATTCTGGATAATCTGGACAGCAAGAACTATTACGCATTCAACCCGGATTTCGATAAACAATTCTGTAAATAACTGTTGCAGATACTCAAAGAAGACACCGGCTGTCAATCAAAGCCGGTGTCTTCTTTAAACATTATAACTCTTTGGAAAACTTGTCATAGACCTCATCGCCATGCCAGCCTTTCAACTGAGCAAGGATTTCTTTCTGGGTTTTCCTAATAAATTCTTCCGTATAAGCCCGCATGTATCGAAGGTCGTTTGCATCAAATTTCTTGCTTTCCGTCTCGGTCTCCAAAACCATCTGGCAATACTTAAGATGATGCGCCATGCTTTTCTGCAGTTCACCAAACTGATCCGCCGCCTCTTTATATTTTCCCAATTTTAAATAAGCACTAATCAGATACTGGTGGCAATCTCTCGTGAAACCACGACAGTAAGAAATCATATCGGGATTCTCGGACAGGACGTCAATAATGTGCAACCCCCATTTGCCTAGTGAAATCGTTTCTTCCGGGGACGCATTCCAATGGAACGCCTCTATTGCATAACGAATCTCCTTATTAATAACTCTTGTGAAATTCTGTAGATTTTTGCGCAGGACATCTTTTCCGGCCTCCATTCCATGTTCCATGACAGCCAGATTTGCCAGAATGCTTTCCTGTAAGCGATTCGATGCCACACTCGGAAGCGTACCGATGTGTTCTCTGGCACTGCTATAATCTTTTTCGTGAATATAAATCCAAGCAAGTGCAAAATGTGTCCGCTCGATCAGTTCCTGATCTGTGCTGTAGCGAATGACCTGAAGCCCACTGCTGATAGCAGCCCCCCGTATATCCGGCCATTCATCTTTTGCATAACCATCATAGTCAACATACCTGCTCAGATTTGCCGCCCGCTCCACAAAAAGGCTCAAAATAGCATAATTTGCAAGGTCTTTCTGGATTTCTTTCTGCAAATAGCAACAAGTTTCCAGAGCACTTTTCGCTTGATCTGTGCCATCGTAAAGTTCATCCAGTTTACCCCTGATTTCCTGATAATGCAACTCATTATAAGTACTGTGTGTCAAACCGAACAAAGTATCCGTAGAAACAGAAAGCGTCTGTGCAAGAGGAACCACCATGGAAATATCCGGCATTCCTACCTCCGATTCCCAGCGGCTGACCGCCTGTGCAGTTACTCCCAGCTGTAGTGCCAGTTCCTCCTGAGTGAGTCCCATTTTCTTTCGTGCTGTTTTTATATTCGCTCCCATTGAGATATTCATGTTATCATTCCTTTCAAATAATATCGGTACCGTAAATTCAATATATCAGATTCCAAAAAGAAATGCTAACAATTTAATCTTAATAAAAAGACAATGAACACTTGAGCCAGCCTGGCAGGCTGGCTCAAAACTGTGCTAAAAATCTTCTCCATCAACCACAAATGTCTCCCCCGGATGCAGTTCATCCGACAAGATTTTCTTCGCTAAAAGCGTCTCCACATGCTTCTGGATATAACGTTTCAACGGTCTCGCTCCATAAGCCGGCTCATACGCATTTTCCACGATCTGATCTTTCGCCTGCTCCGTCAACTCCACCTGAAGTTCCCGATCGGCAAGACGCCGGTTCAAATCCGCCACAAGCAGATCAATAATACCCCGGATGTTGTCGCGGGTCAGCGGCTTAAACATGATCGTCTCGTCCAGACGGTTCAAAAATTCCGGCTTGAAACTCATACGCAATTTATCCATAACCAGATTTTCTGCCTCCGGCTCAATATTTCCTTCGTCGTCAATGCCATCCAGCAGATACTCAGCCCCAAGATTCGAGGTCATGATCAGTATCGTATTTTTAAAGTCCACAGTACGGCCTTTCGAATCCGTCACGCGTCCATCGTCAAGAATCTGCAAAAAGACATTGAACACATCTGGATGTGCTTTCTCAATCTCATCAAAAAGTACGACCGAATACGGTTTTCTCCGGACTGCTTCCGTCAGCTGCCCTCCTTCTTCATATCCCACATATCCCGGAGGCGCCCCGATCAGCCTCGATACCGAATGCTTCTCCATATATTCACTCATGTCAATGCGAACGATATTCTGCTCATTGTCAAACAAATTCTGGGCAAGACTCTTTGCAAGTTCCGTCTTCCCGACACCAGTCGGACCGAGAAACAAAAAGGAACCAATCGGTTTATTCGGATCCTTAATACCCGCTTTGGAACGCAATATCGCCTCCGTCACTTTGGTAACTCCCTCATCCTGTCCAACCACTCTCTCATGAAGAGCCTCGTCCAGGTGAAGCGTCTTATTGCGCTCGGACTCCGTGAGCTTTATTACCGGAATCCCTGTCCATCGGGATACGATCTTTGCAATCTCTTCCTCTGTCACACGCTCATGTACCATGGACTGTTCATTCGCTTTTGCCCTTTCTTCTGCGTCATGGATCTGTTTCATGATCCTTGGAAGATCACCATATTGAAGCTGGGCAGCCTTTTCCAGATTGTAATTGTTTTTTGCCACCTCAATCTGGTTATTTACCTCCTCAAGCTCTGCCTTTAAACTATGGATCCGTTCCACTGCATTTTTCTCATTGTCCCATTTCGCCTTTGCCCCTGCAAAATCCTCCCTCAGTTCCGCAAGTTCTCTTTGCAGACTGACCAGCCGTTCCACACTCAGATTATCGGTCTCTTTTCTAAGGGCTGCCTCCTCGATCTCTAATTGCATGATGTGACGTTTTACATCATCCAACTCCGTCGGGAGAGAATCCAGTTCTGTTTTGATCAGCGCACATGCCTCATCTACCAGATCAATCGCCTTATCAGGCAGGAAACGGTCTGAAATGTAACGGTTTGAGAGGACTGCCGCACTGACAAGCGCGGCATCCATGATCTTAACCCCATGGAAAACTTCATAGCGGTCCTTCAATCCTCTGAGAATTGAAATCGTATCCTCTACCGTTGGCTCATCCACCAACACCGGCTGAAACCTCCGCTCAAGGGCAGCATCCTTCTCAATATACATCCGGTACTCATCCAACGTGGTCGCACCGATACAGTGCAGCTCACCTCTGGCAAGCATCGGTTTGAGCATATTGCCAGCATCCATCGCTCCCTCGGTCTTTCCGGCGCCGACGATCGTATGCAGTTCATCAACAAAAAGAATGATCTGCCCATCACTCTCTTTCACTTCCTCAAGAACTGCTTTTAATCTCTCTTCAAACTCTCCCCGATACTTGGCTCCGGCGACCAGAGCCCCCATATCAAGTGCAAATATCTGCTTCTCTTTCAGGGCATCTGGCACATCTCCCCGGACGATCCGCTGGGCAAGCCCCTCTACCGCCGCCGTCTTTCCGACACCTGGTTCCCCGATCAGAACCGGATTATTTTTCGATTTCCGGGACAGAATCTGAATCATGTTTCTGATCTCGGAATCCCTTCCGATGACTGGATCCAATTTTTGCTCCCTCGCCCTCTCTACCAGATCATAGCCGTATTTATTCAGACTATCATAGACTGCCTCGGGATTGTCCGTCGTCACTTTCTGATTTCCCCTCACCTTGGACAATGCCTGCAAAAACCTCTCCCTGTCAATCTGAAAGTCATGAAATAACTGCTTAACCTCTTTCGATGGTTTATGAAGAAGACTCAAAAATAAATGCTCCACAGACACATATTCATCCCCCAGTGCCTGTGCCTCGTTTTCTGCATATACGAGAACCTTATTTAACTGCTCCCCGATATACACCTGGCCGCCGCTGACCCGTGGGCGCTTTTTCACAAGCCCTTCCACCTGCGCCAGAAATACATCGCTGTCAATCTCCATCTTTTCAATCAGTTTTTTCAAAAGGCTGTCCTCGATCGTCAGCATGCCATATAACAAATGCTCCTGCACGATCTCCTGTGCTCCAAAATCATAGGCGATCTTTTCCAGACTGTTCAGGATTTCAACTGATTTCTGTGTAAATTTTGTAATATTCATGACAATCCCCTTCTTTCCTTTCCAGATAGTATATCCCATTTCTGTAATTGATCTTATGCAGTTGCTATTTTCCTCTCTGATTCTGTTATAACACAATTATTAGCACTCGTCAATAGCGAGTGCTAATAATTGTTGTTTTTACGCAAAAGGACAGAGGGTTTCGTCCTCTTCAGACTCTTTTTTACCCTCTGTCCTAAAAATTTCTTTACTCTCTTTAACGGTTCTCTGCCTCTTCGGCAGCCACCTCTAAGATTTTAAAATAAACACCTTTTGCCTTTGACGTACTCGCAAAGAGAAGTGGCTTTCCATCGCTCCTCCACGAAACACTGTCATACAGCCCCCAGAAAGTCAATCCCGTAAGTTTACCCGGATTGTTTTTCTGTACATCAAGGATTCGTTTCATCAGATCACAATAATACGTCATCTGCGTATCCAGTGTCGCATTATTTTTCTCATAAGCTGTCACATCCAGTTCCGTGATCTGTACCTCTTTGATATATTCACTGGCCACAAATTTCTTAAGAGCCTGTGTGTAATATTCCGGTGACGGATAACCTACGTCAAGATGGCTCTGCATACCGACTCCGTCACACAGCGTCCCCTCTGCATTGATATACTCCATCATGGCAATGATCTTATCCGGTGTGTCGCCGATATACGTATTAAAATCATTATAGAACAACGTAATATCTGACTTATCATAACTGTCCAGAATCTCTCTGGCATAGGTAAATGCATTCTTTACATATACCGGTTCTGTCGTCTGTTCATATGTGCCCTTATCTTCATCAATCGGATTATCCGGATAGTAAATCTCATCCCAGTAGGACTTGTAATATTTTTTATTCGCATCCTGATTATTGTTATTATGGAAGTATTCATTCACCACATCATAACAGTAAACAACATCACCATATCCGAGTTCCTCTTCCTTCTCGGAAATGTACTTGATGACGGATTTGATATAAAGTTCAAGTCGTGCATCCATCACCTCTTCACTTACCCAGTCACCATTTTCCTCATAATTTTCCTTGAAGAACCATTTTGGCGTCTGCTGATGCCATACAAACACATGGAAGCGGATACGCATTCCATTTTCTGCCGCTTTCTTCATGTACGTATCAATGTTTGTATAATTTATATTCGGACATTTCGTTTCCTTATAATTGTCCGGCACATAATAATATTTATTCTTTTTTGCATCTTCTATAGACATCGTACCACGATTCAAAAGGCTGTCCGGTTTCGTCTCATTTTCCGGAGTGATACTGTTATACTGGCTCTTTGCAAAATCAAATGTGCCTGTACCATTTAACTGGGAAAGATTTATACAAGTTCCCACATTTCCGAAAAATGGTCTATAAGAATCGAGAAGACTTCCCATTATATCATAAGTAGCATCTGCCTTTATATCTGAAAGATCTGTCTCTCCATCCACGACACAGACACTTACATTATCCAGATAAAAATCAGGATATGCTTCTTTACTGTCTTCCAGCTCAAAATACACAAACTTCAGACTCGCGTAATCCTCTTTATCAAATGTCTTCACACCGCTGAATTTCGTCCACTCACCTGCCTTCAGATCCATCGTCAGGATTTGCGGATAGCAGGCCTTTCCGTCAGCGGAAGTCCCCTCTGCACTGACCTTCAACTTACATCCCTCTGCATCTGTCTTCACATATCCGGATACAAATACGGAAGCCCCTGGTGCGATGGAAGCTTTTGAAGAAACTCCGTTCCATGAAGCTTTTCTCTCCGTCACTTTCAGACAATCTCCGCTGACACCGCCCTCGGAAACTTCGATCGTCGCAGAACGGCCGTTGAAATTGGTAAGCGATCCCCCTGAAAAATCATCGGTCACGATTTTATCATAGCTGTCATTATCAAAGAGTTGTACCGGTGCCACGTAAAAATCATTCGTATCGTCCTCTTCCTCAAAGTACAGGAGCAGATCCGTCGCCCCTTCCGGCACAGCCAGATTTGTCTTAATCCCCGCCCATTGTTCCTTCGGAGCATCTACCGAAGCAACAGACATATATTGTGTTTTTCCCGTACTATCTTTATAAGAGAGGGTCAATTTGATTTTTGTTTTTGACACCTTTTTCTGATAAACGGAGGTGTTCACTGTATAAGTTTTTCCCGGCACAAGAAGACCCGTACCATCCATTTCCGCGCCCTGCCACGACGCAGTCCTTCCAGTCACAGATAACACCGGTACTGCGGCGATATTCTCATCCAGCACGGACTTGACAGCAGCATCCCCTCTTCCCCGGAAACCTCCTGTCGAACCATCCGAATAATCGTTATCCAGCAAAACACCCTCCTCTGCCGGCTCTGGGGCAGGAGTTGTCACAGAAGGTGTCGTTGTAACTTGCGGTCCACCTGTCACAACCGGTTTGTCCGTCCCGGCAGGCGGTGTAGTCAGAACAGGTGGCTTTTGAGTTCCTCCAGGGCCTTCTGATGCTGTCGGAGTCCCCGATGCAGCCGGGGATTCCGATACTGATGGAGTTCCTGAGGTTCCCGGATTCTCTGATACGCCTGGCTGTTCTGATCCTGATGGCGTACCGGATGCTCCCGGGGCTTCCGATCCTGATGGTGTACCGGACGTTCCCGGATCTTCCGATACTGATGGCATACCGGATGTTCCCGGCAGGATCGTCGTCTGACCAGCATCTGGTGTAGCTGTACTTCCAGATATCCCGCCTCCATACTGTGGTGTTACGATCGGTGGCTGGGCGGTCTCCTTGCCCTCCGATGGCGTAGATGCCGCTGTGACTTTCACCTTACACACGAGTTTTTTCTTCTTACCCTGATATACAAAACGGCAGGTCAGTTTTGTCTGTCCGGCTTTTTTGCCGCTCACTGTGACAGTTGCCTTTTTCGCTTTGATCGTTGCGATCTTTTTACTGCCAATACTCCATTTTATCTTCTTTGCTCCTGCCTTCTTCTTCAAAGTAATCTTTTTTTGGCTTCCCTTCTGTATCGTGATATTTTTCTTACTCAGTCTGGGCTGGGCCGCCGCCAGAACATTCCCTGCATCATAAGGAAATACCATTCCTGCCATCATGGTACAAAATAGTAAAACTGCAATCGGTTTTTTCATTTTTCGTTGCATAAAAAGCTCCTTTCTTCTTATGTTTTCAGACATCTCTAAGGCCCGGATTCTTCCTCTATACAGTGCCTTTTTTCTGTCTTCACCTACTTCTTTCCTCTATTTTTTACAACCTGTTTCATCATTTCCACCCGCTGTTTTTCCTCACTGCT
The DNA here is from genome assembly GCA_964579975.1 of uncultured Eubacterium sp. Taxonomy (GTDB): domain Bacteria; phylum Bacillota; class Clostridia; order Lachnospirales; family Lachnospiraceae; genus Eubacterium_F. Next base: position 7,935 of record CAZOIF010000013.1, read on the forward strand.
CATATTCTTTGTCATAACCTCCAGCAAAACAGAAACCTCCTCCTGCGAAAAAGAAAGATTGTTCGCTTTCAGCTTCTGCATCGCTTCCATGATAAGCGGCGCTGCACTTTTCATTTCCTTCCCTGCCGCTTTTGCCTCCAGCTCTTTCATGATCTGGACTTTTAATGGATGCATGTTCCGAAATATTTCACTCTGGTCTGCCATTCTATATCTCCTCACCGATATTTTCTGCAATGCGCTGCCAGATTTCAGGGATTGGCTGCTCCTCCGGTTCGGAATAGTCCGGTTGTTCATTTTCAGCAGATGCTGACTCGTCATTTTCTGATCCGAAAGATGCCGGTCCTTCATTTTCTGATCCGCCAGTTTCAGGCTCACCATTTTCTCCCGGTACACCATCTCCCATTTCAGACATGGACATCATCATGGACATCATTTCAAACATATCCTGCTGCTCTTTCGGAATCTGGCTTTTGATGAGGTCGATCATTCCCTCCATCCCCCGCTCCGAATTCTGCGTCTCATTCATCATAGTCATGATGGACATCATCCGTTTCATCATAAAAAAGTTCAGGATCATATCGATCATTTTCTGTTCCCTTCTATGACAAAATCCACGGATTGCCCGAAACAGACCCTCGATGTCCACAACATTTCCGACAGGAATATCCAGAAAGGGAAGTGCCGCTTTTACCATCATTATGCTTTTGTTGTCCAAAATCCGCCCTTCCCAATCAAACATCCGCTTTCCGGCCCCACATTGCATTCTTTTTATTATAAATATGCAGGGACACTAAAATAATGACTGGCCGGAATCCCCATTATAAGGTCTAACATGCGAATATTAAATGATACTAATAAACAAGCCGTTCTTCTGTAATACCTTCCAACACTTCGGAAAGATATTTTTTTGCTATGTATTTTGCCATCGGAAGATTTAAGTCCAGATAATTTCCACAAGCCTCTGGGGCCGCCCCCGGAATATCCCCTTCATAATCCTTTATAAAAGTAAACATTTCCTTTAAAAGGGGAACAATGTCTACCGACTCATAATCTCCCGCCAATAAAAGATAAAATCCTGTCCGGCATCCCATCGGTCCAAAATAAACCGTCTTCTCTCCCATCTGTGGATGATTTCTCAAAAATGTAGCCCCGAGATGTTCGACAGCGTGTATCTCCGCTGTATTCATGACCGGCTCAAAATTCGGTCTCGTCATTCGGATATCGAACGTCGTCACGATATCCGTACCCGTACAATCCTTTCTCGACACATATACTCCAGGCCGGAGTTTTAGATGGTCTACTGTAAAGCTTGCGATCGTCTCCATTTATTAAGCTTCCTTTCTTTAAAATTTGAAAGCAATATGCCTTCCGTATCACAAAGACTACTTATGACAGTATAACATATACAAAAAAGAAAGTACATATCAGGACTTTCCAAACATGTACTTTCTTTGTTAAATATTTCTGAATTTTTTATAAAAATTACTTGATCACTTTGATCCAGCCCTCCGGAGCCTCGATCCTTCCCATCTGCATTCCGGTCAGCGTGTCATAAAGTTTCTGTGTCACTTCACCCATTCCTTCCATACCGCTCGGGAAACAAATTTCCTTCTCGTGATCCACGATCTTGCCGACCGGCGAGATCACAGCTGCTGTTCCGCATAAACCACACTCTGCAAAATCTTTCACCTCATCCATATAGACTTCTCTCTCCTCTACTTCCAGTCCGAGGTGATCCCTTGCGATCGTCACGAGCGAACGCCTCGTGATCGAAGGCAATATGCTGTTTGACTTCGGTGTAACGACTTTCCCATCCTTCGTCACAAAGATGAAATTTGCACCACCAGTTTCCTCAACCTTTGTATGAGTTTTCGGATCCAGATACATATTTTCTGCAAATCCCTTTTCATGGGCATCTACAATCGGATGAAGGCTCATCGCATAATTAAGGCCGGCCTTAATATTCCCGGTACCATTTGGTGCCGCACGGTCAAAATCACTGACACGGATCGTAATCGGCTTTGCGCCCCCCTTAAAATAAGGACCTACCGGCGTACAGAACACGCGGAACTGATACTCCTCTGCCGGAGCCACACCGATCACAGGACCGATTCCAAACATAAATGGCCGGATATATAATGTAGCGCCAGAACCATATGGCGGAACATATGCCTCATTGGCAAGAACAGTCTGTACGACTGCGTCTACAAATTTGTCTTCAGGGAACACTGGCATCTCAAGACGTTTTGCGGTATCTGACATACGTTTTGCATTCATATCCGGGCGAAATGCCACGATATGTCCATCTTCTGACGTATATGCCTTCAACCCCTCAAAACATGTCTGTGCATACTGAAGTACACAAGCGCACTCACTCATGGTGATCGTCGGGTCATCGATCATCGCCCCCTCATCCCATGCTCCATTTTTAAAATTTGCTACGTATCTCTTATCAGCAGGCCGATAAGAAAATCCTATGTTTGCCCAATCGATATTTTTCTTTTCCATAGTATCGTACTTCCTTTACACATATATTTTTGAGTTTCGGCCTCAAATCATCACTATTTTTAGTTTACTCCCCTGTAGCAAAACTGTCAAGGTACATCTTATCTTATATGAACTCTTTTTGAGCAAGCCCGGTAAATAAGAAAATACAGCAACGCATTCAGAACAAGCGCACAAACCACGTCTGTGACCGAATGCTGTTTTAAAAATACAGTAGACATACAGATCAACAATGCAAGAATCAAAGAACCATATTTTACACAACGCTTTTTTCTAAGGCACTCACTCTTTACAATGGCGATGTGCACTGCAACTGTGGAGAACACATGAATACTCGGACAGACATTTGTCGGCGTATCAAAATCCTGAAGCTGTTTTACCACGGCGGTAAACAAATTGTCATGGGGATAAAAAGCCGGGCGAAGCGCCTGACCATTCGGAAAAACCGTATAAACAAGAAGGCAGGTAGTAAGACCTGCGATCAGAGTCACTGCAAATTTTATAAATCCATTTTTTCTCTCCCGCCAATAAAACCAGAACAATCCCCCCAACAAATAGGGAAACCATAACAGATACGGCACGATAAAATATTCACAAAACGGAATATACCGATCCAATGGATTTGTCACAAAAAACAGATTTTCCGGATTCATCTGCTCCAGCACAAAAAACCAGAGCAGATAAACCGGAAAATATAAAAATACGAGTGCCTCTCTGTGCTCTTTCCACAAAGAAACCTTTTTATTCATCACCAGAACCTTCCTTCTCTTCTGTAGCAGCTTCGACAGAGACATTTAAAGCCTTTGCTTTCTCCTCAGCTCCCTCTTCGTTCCAGTCACCCTGCTTAATCTCCGCTCTCCGGATCTTACCACTTATCGTCTTCGGAAGCTCCTTCGCAAAATCCACGATCTTGGGCCATTTATAAGAAGCAATATTACTCTTAAGATATTTAACGATATCATTTTTCATATGCTCATCGCCTTCGCTGCCATCTGCCAGCACGATCGTCGCTTTGATCGCCTGGCCCCTGAGCCGGTCAGGCACAGATGTCACTGCACACTCAAGTACATATGGAAGTTTCATGATCTCATTTTCGATCTCAAACGGTCCAATACGGTAACCAGCCGATTTGATAACATCATCCACTCTTCCCACATACCACAGATAACCATCCTCATCCATAAATGCAGTATCCCCGGTATGGTAATATCCATCATACCAGACTGCATCCGTCTTCTCCTGATCTCCGAAATATCCCGTAAAAAGACCATTTGGAACGCCTTCCGACGTCTTTACCACAATCTCCCCCTCTTCATGAGGTTCTGCGATCGTTCCATCCGGAAGCATAACGGCAACATCATAAAGCGGACTTGGTTTCCCCATGGATCCTGGCCGCGGCGTCATTCCCTCAATATTTCCGATGATCATCGTTGTCTCGGTCTGACCAAAGCCCTCCATAATATCAAATCCGGTTTTTTCTTTAAATTTCTCATAAATTTTCGGATTCAGTGCCTCTCCCGCCGTCGTCACATTCTGCAGGGAAGAGAGATCATAATTCTCCAGTTTCAGATGCACCATCACACGATACACCGTAGGCGGTGCACAAAATGTAGTGATCTGGTATTTTTCAATCATGTTAAGGATTTCTTTCGCATCAAAATCATCAAAATCATAGGTAAAGATCGGCGCCTCGCAGATCCACTGCCCGTAAATCTTTCCCCAGAGCGCCTTTCCCCAACCAGTATCTGAAATCGCAAAATGGATTCCGTTGGGATCTACCTGATGCCAGTATTTTGCCGTAATATAATGCCCCAACGGATATTTGTAGCTGTGTGTTGTTATTTTAGGATAAGAAGTCGTGCCGGATGTAAAGAACATAAGCATCGTATCATCTCCACCGGGCACATCTTCCGGCTTTGTGAAATTAGCAGAGAAAAACCGTATGTCTTTATTAAAACAATGCCATGACTCTCTGGCTCCACCCACCATGATCTTTGTCTTCAGCCTTGAATTTCCCCGTGCCGCTTTATCCACCTCACGGGAAACTTCATCATCTGCTGTACAGACGATCGCATCTACCTCTCCCGCCTTAAAACGGTATTCAAAATCTTTCTTGGTAAGAAGGTTCGTCGCGGGTATCGCAATCGCCCCAATCTTATGAAGCGCCAGAATCGAAAACCAGAACTGGAAATGACGTTTTAATACGAGCATCACCTTGTCACCCCGGCGGATTCCAAGATAACTGAAATAATTCGCCGCCATATTGGAATACTTTGCCATATCCCGGAATGAAAAATACCGCTCCCGTCCATCTTTTGCTACATGAAGCATCGCCAGTTTATCAGGACACTTCTTTGCCATTACATCTACCACATCATAAGCAAAATTGAACTTTTCATCATTTTTGTACGAAATTGCACTCAGGACACCTGTTTCATCCACTTCCGTGTCAATAAAGCGGTCCGCAATTCCCACAAGTTCAAACTTTTTTCTCTCTGAACTTCCCATCAAACCAACTTCCTTTCATTGTAATCGCTTTCGCTTCATGTAGTTTTCAAAACCACGTGTACCTTTATCATATACTACCACTCTTTCCCTGTCAAGAACATCTTTCATGATTTATCATATTTTTTGTGCATGCTTTCTGCACATACCGATGTTGCGAAGCAACTCACTAATAAGTTCGTCAGAACTTATTTTATCATAATTTTTGTGCAGTTTATGGTTTTTTTATTTTTTAGTACAACGAATATGCTATTTATGCTATACTTTAAGAAAAAACGGAGGATTTGCCGGATGAAAGCCAGAAAATCAGATTTTATTTTTATTACGATTCTTTTTCTGTTCGGAGTATTTCTGAGCATTGTGATCTACCTGCCCCGCACAGCCTCCGGAAATTATGTCGAAGTACGTGCCGATGGAAAAGTTCTCTTCACCTATTCTCTCTCCACGGACCGGACCGAAAACATCCAAACCGAAAACGGAACAAATACCTTCTATATTAAAGAAGGAACTGTCTATATGAAGGAAGCCGACTGCCACGATAAAGTCTGCGTAAATATGCATGGGATATCGAAAGCCGGCGAAACCATTGTATGCCTTCCCCACAAACTTGTCCTGGAGATCATAAACCAGAATGAGGATGCACAACCAGATGCCATCACAGGAGGTGGATCATGAGTAACATGAAACATATTGCCGAATTTTCGCTCTATACTGCGCTCGCTTTCATTTTCAGCTATATCGAAAGCCTCATCCCCTTTCCGGTTCCCTTCCCCGGAATGAAACTTGGACTGGCAAATCTGGTCATTGTCATCGTACTCTATCAAAAAAATTTCCGCTATGCTTTTGGGCTGTCCATGCTCCGCAATCTGCTAAATGCTTTTACATTCGGAAGTTTGTTCGCACTGTTATACAGTCTGGCCGGCAGTATACTGAGCCTGATCTTTATGGCACTCATAAAAAAGGTGCAGCAAAGGACGGGACACCTCACTATCATTTCAGTAAGCGCACTCGGAGGAATCCTTCACAATACCGGCCAATTTTTTACTGCTGTTTTTCTCGTAGGGTTTCATTCCGTCCTATGGTATTTTCCTATTTTATACTTTAGCGGACTGGTAACAGGAATACTGATCGGATATCTGTCAATGCAGATACTTCGGAGAATCCCTGGCAAAATATGACAATTTATCCTATATTTGGACTTTTTAATACATATTTTATATTTATTTTATTGACTAAGCGAAAAACAAATGATAAGATAAAAACATAGCAAGGGTATGTTGATTTATTGAGATACATATTCAAAGGAGATTCAATTTATGAAAAATACAGGGATCGTAAGACGATTGGATGAATTAGGTCGTATCACTATTCCGATTGAGCTTAGACGTTCACTTGGGATTGAAGACAGAGATGCATTAGAAATTTTTACAGAAGATAACTGTATTGTATTAGAAAAATATGAGCCGACTGATATTTTTACAGGCTCGAAAGAAGATTTGATAGAATATCACGGAAAACTTGTTTCCAAAGACTCTATCAAAGAATTATCCAAGCTAGCTGGTTTAATTTAATCATATATCCCTTTAGTGTGGCAGGAGCCCCCTAGACTCCTGCCTTTCCTTTTGCCTTTTTTTAGAATTTAGGGGAATTTTACATCCACTCCCACTCCCCTTACTCTTTGGAATTCACCATTAATTCCCGGTATACCTGGTTTTTTGTCATTCCCCGGTCTTTTGCCACCGCTTTCATCGCCTCTCTCCGCTCCATTCCCCGCAACGCATACATTTCCATATGTTCTTCCAGTGAAATCTTCTCCCACTTCTTCTGTTCTTCTTTTTTCAGTTCTGACGCATCCACTCCCTGCAGAACAAATACAAACTCACCTCTGGGCGTGTTTTCTTTAAAATAAGAAAGAGCCTCCGCAAGAGTACACTGCATTACGGTCTCATGCTTTTTCGTCAATTCCCGACATACGGCGATCTTTCGCTCCCCGCCAGCCACTTTGGCGATCTGCTCTAACGTCTTTACCAACCGGTGCGGCGCTTCATAAAATACCGTAGTGTATGTAGACACACTTAGATTTTCGAGCACCCTGTCCCGGTTCTTATTGTCCTGTGGCAAAAAACCTTCAAATGCAAAACTTCTCGTCGGCAATCCCGACAACGTAAGCGCTGTTATGACCGCAGATGCCCCTGGCAGGGATGTAACCGGGATTCCCGCCTCATACGCTGCCAGCGCCAGTTCCTCCCCCGGATCAGAAATCGCCGGCGTTCCGGCATCTGTCACCAGTGCGATATCTTTTCCATCCAAAAGTTCCTTAATAAGTACCGGTGTCTTCTGATATTTATTGTGTTCATGGTAACTCACAAGAGGAGTTTTTATCTCAAAATGATTCAGCAGTTTTACCGTCTGCCTCGTATCCTCTGCCGCGATCATATCCACTTCTTTTAAGATCCGGAGTACCCGGAGAGTGATATCTTCCAGATTTCCGATCGGTGTGGCACATAAATATAGAGTTCCCATAACCAGTCTCCTCCTAAATATATAAGTGTAGAGTTTTATCATCATTCCGGTTTAGTAAAGCTCCCTCACCTCTTTTGTGTACACATTCACATCCTCATACACGATCAGGGGCTTCTCCACGACCATCCCCTGATTTCCTCCCCTTGTCCCCTCGATAAGAACCATATTCGGTTCTCTGTCCACATACGGATACACCATCCGCACCCTCTTTGGTTCCAATTTATAACGACACATCGTATTCATGATCTCGCTGAGCCGGAAGGGTCTGTGGACCATAAAAAAATGTCCGCCAGGTTTTAAAAGCCTGGCGCTTTCGCGGACAACATCCTCCAGCGAACATAAAAGCTCATGCCGGGCAATCGCCTTGTGACTTGCTTCATTGGTCAATCCATGAGCATTCGTCATATAAGGCGGGTTCGAAGTGACTACATCAAAAGAAGCCGCCTCATAATATGAAGACGCCTCCCTGATATCTCCGGTCATTATATGGACCTGCTCTTCCAGATGGTTCAGACGCACACTTCGTCTCGCCATATCGGCGATATCCTTCTGGATCTCAAGCCCCTCAAAAACTTCACCCTCCGTTTTCGCCGAAAGTAAAATCGGTATCACGCCATTTCCGCATCCCAGATCAAGCATACGGCTTCCCTTTCCCGCCCGTACAAATGCAGTCAGAAGCACCGCATCCATTCCAAAGCAAAACCATTCCGGATTCTGGATGATCATGAGTCCATCCCGCTGCAGATCATCCAGACGTTCCCCCTGTTTTAAAAGTCCGCTCTCTCTGTATTGTTTTTCCTGTGACATCAGATCTTCGATTTACCTTCCTTTTTCTCCATCGCCTCAAGTTCCTTAAGTTCCTTATCTGTCTCGCTATCGTTTCGATTGCGTCTCCGCTCTCTTTTGAATTTAAGATCTGCGACCTGATACTCCCGCACTTCCTTCTCGTCATTATCAAGCGTTACGATAACTCTGACCTTCTGTTTCAGCACACTCACGCTCTGAACCTCACCCGACAGGCCCTCCGGCGTCCTCACACGGCTTCCCACATTCGGAAGATGGCTATTTAGCTCCTCATAGGCCTCCTCTTCATTTTTCAGGCAGCACATAAGCCTTCCGCATACACCGGAAATCTTCGTTGGATTAAGCGAAAGATTTTGCTCCTTTGCCATCTTGATCGAGACCGGCGCAAATTCAGAAAGATATGTGTGACAGCAGAGCGCCCGTCCACATATACCGATACCGCCCCTCAGTTTCGTCTCATCCCTGACTCCAATCTGACGCAGTTCAATCCTTGTCCGGAATACCGATGCCAGATCCTTCACCAGTTCACGGAAATCAATACGCCCATCCGCCGTAAAATAAAAGAGCAGCTTATTCTTATCAAACGTGTACTCCGCTGCGATCAGCTTCATTTCCAGCCCATGCTGCGCAATCTTCTCCAGGCAGATCCCAAAAGCCTCTTCTTCCTTTTCTCTATTCTTCTTCTCGCTCTCCTCATCCTCCGGTGTCGCAATGCGTATGATCCCTTTCAGAGGGGATACGATTTTTTCTTCTGGCATCTCCGTAGGCGGAAGGACTACCATACCGTATTCCACACCTTTCGCCGTCTCTACGATTACATGTGTCCCTCTTTTTATATCCTCATTATCGCCCGGGTCAAAATAATAAATCTTTCCCGCTTGGCGAAAACGTACACCTATGATAGTTTTCAATTTATTTTCCTGCCTTTCTATCCCGATCTCTCTTTGTTATTTAAGCGTGAGCAACATAAGCTCCATAGCAACCTCAAAATTCACATTTGCTTTCAGACGCAACTTCGCCTTATCAAACGCCCGGAGTATCTCTTCTATTTTTTCATAATCCCTCTGGTTTGCCTCAGAAGAAATCGCACGAAACTCACTCTGGAAAATAAGGTGATTCATATTTGTGGTAGCCTTAAACAAAAGCACATCCCGGTACCACAAAACCATGAGATCAATATAGTCCTTTATATTATCCTTATCCTCGCCGATTTCTTTTATGATCTCTAACATCTCTGATACATCCATTGTCTGGACATTTTTCAAGATTTTTAACACTTTGTCCTTTTTTTCCTCGAAATCTTCAGATTCAATATACCGGATCGCCTTCCCCAGATTTCCCTGTGCAAAAATAGCGCTCGTTCTCGCACGGTAATCAACTACATTGTACTTATCCATAAGATATTTTTCTACCGTCACCGTAGACAGTGGCCGAAACTCCAATTTCAGACACCGTGACTGTATCGTCGGCAAAAGCGCACTGATATTGCTCGTCAAAAGAATGATCACACCATATTCAGGCGGTTCTTCTATCGTTTTTAATAAAGCATTCTGCGCCGCCTCTGTCATGCGGTCTGCCTCCGGCACAATATATATTTTATACGGACTGGAAAACGGCCGGATCGTAATCGATCCACTTATTTTCTCACGAATATCATCCACTCCGATACTGGATAACTCCCGGTTCACCCAGATGATATCCGGCTGATTGCCGGAATCCGTTTGTTTACAAGACGCACAGGTTCCACATGGCCTGTCCCTCTCCTCTGACAGACACTGGAGTCCCGCAGCAAACGTCCTTGCCATAGTCTCTTTACCACAGCCTACCTCACCCTGAAAAATATAGGCATGAAACGGCTTGTCTTCCCGAATCGCTGTCTGCAGATGTTCTTTGATATCATCATGCCCCATAATCTCTGAAAATAAAAACATAGTGCCCTCCTTTCCGACGCATCTGTGCAAAAAACACAAATCTTCTTTGCACGCATCTTCCTCTGTCAAGTAAGTATATCCAATAATAATCCCCGGATCTCATCAATTTTTCCAAGTATGGAAAGATGGTCTTTCTCTTCCTGCATCAGTTCCTGCGCCAACTCATCTAACGCCGCATTGACCCGCTTGATCATGCCATATACCCTATGTCTGCCCCGCCTGTCCAGAAAATTCTCACGGCTGAATTTGTGGGAGCGGTTCACGATCTCATTCATAAACTCCTGAATGAGCTTACGGTAATGTTTCATATCCCGGACATCCATATGCTTTCCAAGCTTCTTTCCCTGCATCGTGATGTCCTCCATCATGAGTGTAAGGCGTGCCTGAAGACCATCCTCCTCAAGAGAACTCATAAGGGTGAACTTAAAATCTTCACCAGTACTCTGGGTCTGTTTCGCCGTCGTCGCTGCCTGTGTCTGCTGAATATTATCAATCTTTATGTCCACCACTTATCATCTCCTCTCTGCTTATATACACATTATAGCATTTATTTCGGATTTATTCCAGTACTATCCTCAGTTACTACTCTGGATCAGTTTTTCAATATTTTCCAGCGCCTCATCCAACTCATCATTTAATATCCGTGTCTCTATGCCCGCCATCTGAAGCTTATCCTCCGAAAAGTCCTCCTCATCGGCAAGAAATCTGCGGCACAGTTCCGGTACACAGGGACTCTTCTGGCTCCGTTCCCGGTTCACGGCACGCTCCAGACGCTTAAAGTCATCTACTTCAATATAAACAGGAACAATATTTCCAATGCCAAAAAAGCTCTGCAGTTTCTCATAACCCTCAAGCGTAGAGATTAAAATATAATTTCCCTTTTGAAAATCAATCTGTCCATCATCCGCAGTAAAATAAAACCATGGCCCGAGTACCGTATCGTACTTCCTGCACTCGATGATCTTTCCCTGTTCCTGCATCTCATACATTTCTTCCTTACTCACAAAAAAATATTCCTTACCATATGTCTCACCGGCCCGAATCGGCCTCGTCGTATAAGATACGATCTCATGCAGCTCCGGATGTTTCTCTACAACCTTCTGATATAAAGAGTCCTTTCCCGTCGCACTTTTTCCCATGATTACAAACAATTTTCCCATAATTCCCCCTCATTTCTGTCAATCAGACGGCTTAATCTCCGTCCTCACTTAATCTGTAATCAAACACCAGCTATCACTGTTACAAATCCCTCTTTCACACCATATACCGTATATCCGGCACTCTCCCCGGCACATAAAACCGCTACTGCCTCTTCTGGTATTCTTTCGCCCTGAACGACAAGTGGGATTCCCGGAGGATACAGATAAATGTCTTCACCTGCGATCTGTCCTGCCGATTCCTCCACCGGGCGGGACTCTATTTCACACTCTGCCGCCTCAAAGCTGTACATACAGATTTCAGGTTCCTTCCCTCTATATCTAAACGGAAATTCATTTTTTTCTGTTATGTCCGGACACATATGATCGATTTCTTTCAGGGCTGTCGCAAATCTTAAGAAGCTCTCCTCCTCATCACAGACACTAGTCATGGCGATACAGTAATTCCCACAACTCATCTCTGTTTCGATCCGATATTTTTCATATAATATATCGGCAAGTTTCTTTCCGGAAATACCCGCCCGGTCTGTCGCTATAACAATTTTAGAAAGTTCTTTACAAGGGGATTCAAAAAGGTAGAGCCTTTTAAGGCCACTCATTTTTTTCCTGAAATCCAACAGATTTTCTACATATGCGTCAAAATCCTCTGCCCCTTCTTTTTCAATATATGCAAAACACCGGTCGATGCCAGCCATCAAAAGATACGATGGACTGCTCGTTTGAAATGTGTGCAGGCTCCACCTGATCCGGTCATTTCTGACCAACCCGTCCCTGACGTGGAGAAGTCCCGTCTGTGTAAATGAGGGAAGTGTTTTATGAAGACTTTCTACTACAATATCAGCCCCTTCTGTCAGAGCTGTGTCAGGAAATGCCTCATGCCAGTTAAAATGTGCACCATGTGCTTCATCGACGATGAGCGGAATATTCCCTCGATGTACCACCTCCGCAAGATCTCTGACCGGAGACACGATTCCTTCATAAGTAGGAGATACAATCACCACACAAGATACATCCTCATACTGTCTTAACACCTGATCTACCGATTCTGCTGTAATCACTCCGGCGATCCCCAGCCTCTCTCCCTCTTCGCTTTCGTATTCGGGATACACATACACGGGACGAAGTTCCAAAAGACGAATCGCATGGTATACGGATTTGTGGCAGTTCCTGGCCACCACGATCCGGTCGCCGTGGTGACAGCAGGCAGCGATTGCCGCCAGAACTCCACCGGTGCTTCCATTTATAAGCAGATAGGAATGATCCGAATGATACATCCCGGATATCCGATCCATCAACTGCTTTATGACACCCGTTGGATGATGAAGATCATCCATTCCCGTCACCTCTGTCACATCCAGTTCATACGGATTGCCCATCTGAAATTTTTTATTTCTTTTATGCCCCGGCATATGCATTGGGAGAATATCCTCATGGCAATAATGCTCCAGAGCCGTATATAGTCTGTCGCTCATTCACTTCTCATCTTTTCTTATATTGTTGTATCCTAATAGTATACTAAGTTTCTCCTGCTTTTGCAAACAGCCTTAAATTAAATTGCTGGGAATAAATAAATTCTTTTCATCGATTGGAACAGGGTTATCGCACATACACACAATTCCGCCACATCCTCTCGGTATGGATGCCTTGTCAAGCAGTTCGTATTTCTTGACCTCTTTGCGATCAGGAGTTGCCGATTTTTTTATTTCTAATGGGTGTACAAAACCATTTAACTCAACAAACACATCAATTTCTTTTGCATTGGAATCGCGATAATAGCAAAGAACAGCTTTTGTTTTTCCATAGGCATAATTTTTCAAAAGCTCGATCACTACATAGTTTTCAAAGTAGTGACCACTTGCCGCCCCATTCATCAAGGTATCCCTTGTAAGCCACATGGAAAGATAGGCGCAAAGGCCGGTATCACAAAAATATAGTTTGGGAGTTTTTACTAGTCTCTTCAGTTCATTATTTGAATATGGCGCAAGCAGATAAATAACTCCCAGGCTTTCAAGCAATCTTACCCAATCCTTTGCCGTAGGTTGTGATATATCTGCCGCCTGAGCAAGGGTTGCATAATTGATCTGCTCTGCCGTGAGCGCTGCGCAAGCTCTGAGCAGCTTCATGAATTTTGCTGAATCGGTGACACCGCCAAGTTCTGCCACATCACGCATGAGATAGGTGTCTACATAGGAACTGTAATACTCCTGACGCATTTCCTCATCAGCTTCAAGTACCTGCGGCATACCGCCTCTCCATATGTGTTCAAACACCTTTGTGACATCATTCGCAGGAAGCATCTCCTGTCGCTCCTTCAAAGTATCATAAGAAAAATCAAGAAGGTTATCAAAAAACACACCCTTCTTTTCTCTCTGCGACAAACTATAAAGTTGTAATATGCCAATCCTGCCTGCCAGTGTTTCCCTGACATGTTTCATCATATTGTACTGTTGTGAACCTGTCAGCCAGAACCGTCCGGTTTCCTCTGTGTTTTCACACATAAGTTTTATTTGCTCAAAAAGCTGCGGAGCATGCTGAACCTCATCAATCAGAATCGGCGGCTTGTAAGTCTGAAAAAACAATGCCGGATCAGTCTGTGCAAGTTCCCTTGCCATTAAATCATCCAGACTTACATAGGTTCTGTTTGTTCCCTCTGCAAGGTGCTTAAGCATGGTAGTCTTGCCAACCTGTCTTGCTCCGGTAACAAGCACAACCTTAAAAAATGCGTCCATCTGCATAAACTTACGCTCAAGTTCTCTCGTAATATATTGCATAACGCTCTCCTTTTATGAAAATCTAAAATATATTTTATTTTATCCTTATTATGGGGTGTTGTCAAGAAAATCCGCAAACCTGCCAAACATTTTTTGCTGATTTTGACTACGAAACGGTAATCGCAAATATATGTATCTCCTTACACTGTGGCAACTTAATATACTCACACGTTCTTTCAGGGGAAAGTTTTAACTGTATAGCCGTCCATGATCGTCAAAAACAACTGATAGAGCGGAATCCTCCAGATATTCTTTTGTTCACCAAATTCGCGTTGCACCTGAAAATCCGTGCGCAGTTTTTCTTTCAAATACTGCACACCCTTTGGCTGTACATTCTTTCTTATATGCTTCCAGACCCGGTCAATCCTTACCTCTCTCTGCCTTCCCAGATCCCGGATGTGAATAAGACTCATCACCCCCCTTTCGGCGTCCTCCCAGCCAAGCACGACATCCTGTTTGACCGGCATTGTATCAATACAAAGGATTCCCAGTTCGCTAACAAAGAAAATGCACTCCCCTGACATCCTGATTGTATGCCTGAGCCCAGGGAAATGCATTGGTTTTTATACCCACGATAAGAAGCCCATCCTCGTCCATATACCGCCGGATTTTTTTACTATTTTTAACATATGCTCCTCTCTGACCCAAATCGGCGTTATCGAACTAAGCCAGTGATTCATAAATTCCTCTGGCATACATAAACGCCCCATAATCTTCTTTACAGGAATAAAGGCCACTTCTCCACCACTCTGGTTTTACTCCCTGCACATGCTCTTTAATCATATTCTGCCCAAGACTTATATTTCGTTTCACGCTTCCATCTGCACAAACAAGACTTATCTGATATACATCACCCGATTTCGGATTATTTGTATATTTATAGTCAAATCGGTACGATGGTTTGTTGATATGTTTACATAATTCTTTTACCTGCACTGGATCTGTAATCGTTTTACTCTTTCCCTGAAATGAAATGTCTGCCTGCACAATATTATCAGGGACTTTTTCCCATGAACCGGCTGCGACCCGGATCGGAATAACATAGGTCTTCTTTTTTAACCTTCCTTTTAATTTATACTCCCCCGTTTTGTTGCAGCGAAGCTTTCCGTTTTTAACCTTTATACTCTTATCCTGCGATGTCCACTTGATCTTTTTATCGCCTGCAATTCCCTCCATCGTCCATTGATCCGTCTGGGAAAGAATCGTTTTCAAGTTATATCCCTTTCCTTTTTGAAGATGTACAGGGCGAAATGTTTTTGCAGCTGCTTTTGCCGGCACCTGAACTAGAGATATTTCCATACACATAAGTGCCAATATTGATATGATCAAAACTCGGTTTTTCATTCTGACTCCTCCTTTTTCTGCTACAAATCTCAAAAATTATATCTAGTATTTCATCTCGTTGTATCGTATGCTGGTTTCGTATTTTCCCCCTCTGCTTTTTCAGGTCAAGTCCTAATATCTCTCAGGTCGTATTCTGTTCTCTCCACTTTTTACCATGTACTGGCAGGATTTTGCTCCACCAGTAAGTTATTGTACACCTCCGATACTTTATAATATATATCATCCAAACTTGGCTTGTACCAGTAACGGCCTTCATGCACATCTGCACCTATCATAATAAAATCACGTTTTAATGCCCCATCTGCTGTATAGAAATAGATGCGATAAGTCCACCCAACCGTTCGCCAGTTTGTTTGCTGGTAATCAAACCGATAATCCGCAACATTAAACAATCTACACAAGTATTCGACCATCTTCACATCCCTTACCTCTACTCTCTTACCATCGTAGTTTCTCATGATGCTTGCACTGGTAATCTCCTCTGGGACTGCAGGCCACTTCTCCGGAATCGATACTAACGTGATCACATATTTATATTTCTTTGTCACTCCGGTTAATTTAAATTCCCCTTGTTTTTTTACCGTGACCATTTTCTTTGTTAGTTTAATCTGTGATTTCTTTACTGACCATTTTACCTTTTTCCCTTTCAGGCAGTTTTTTAATGTATCATCCTCATCCGGGTCGTTGATATCCGAGAGGATTTTTGACAGTTTATAACTCTTGCCCTGCTGCACATAAAGAGAACGAGGTTCTTTCTTCTCGAGTTTTTTGACCGCATATGTCATTTTCTCCGATATACAAAAACTTGTTACAAATAACAGAAATAAAAATAAAACACTCCATTTTCTCATAGATTTTATGCCCCTTTAATATTTCCCGACAAAATGTAATGCTTTTCTACACCGCCTTTTACTGGGCTCCTGTAAACGCACCCTGCTCTGTCATGATACGGTTATATATCTCCGACACATGCTGATATATGTCAAGCGGATTTTTTAGTTTGTACCAATATTTTTGTATTACATACGGACCTGCCGTATTGAATTTACGCTCTAACGTACCATCTGCCGCATAAAAACAGATTGCATACTCCCAGCCGGACGTCTGCCAGTTTGTTCGATCATAGTTAAAACGATAATCCCCTGAATTAAATAAGTCACGTAAATAATTGACCGTATTCACATCCTTTACCTCTACCGTCCTACCCTCCTTCATAATACTTATTCTGGTGATCCCCTCTGGTATCTCCGGCCATTTCTCCGGGCCTGATACTAATGTGATCACATATTTATATTTCTTTGTCACTCCGGTTAATTTAAATTCCCCTTGTTTTTTTACCGTGACCATTTTCTTTGTTAGTTTAATCTGTGATTTCTTTACTGACCATTTTACCTTTTTCCCTTTCAGGCAGTTTTTTAATGTATCATCCTCATCCGGGTCTTTGATATCCGAGAGAATTTTTGACAGTTTATAACTCTTGCCCTGCTGCACATAAAGAGGATGAGGTTCTTTTTTTTCGAGCTTTTTGGCCGCTGATGCGGTCTGAGCGATAAAGATAGAACCAACGGCAACAAATAAAAATAACAGAATTCCTTTTTTCATAAACATTACCTCCTTGCTACCTTTGTCGCAAAATACATCACACGATCAAACTTGTTTTTATTATAACAGATTCCCCCATAAAATACAAAAAATATTTGCCAAACACTCCAAAGAACGGTATGATAAGGTTAACATATAAAATTCAAACGCAAAAGAACGCAAATGTTCTCAGAATGGAGATTATTATGAACGCATTACTTATGGCTACAAAATTTTCCAGCCAGTCACTGACCAGCATGATCGTTACTGCACTGATCTGCACTGCTGTCCCTTTTATATTCTTAGGATATTACCGGGCAAAGTCGGGAGCAAAATTATCCTCCTTTTTCATCGGCATGGGATTTTATGTACTTTTCGCCTTTGGTGCAGAGGGACTCCTGAATATGATCCTGTTCAACTTTTTTTCTCTGGCAGATGTTTTTAACCGCTCCACCCATCCGGTCTGGTACGCCCTTTATGGGGCAATCGCAGCAGGCATCTTTGAAGAGGTCGGTAAATATGTCGGACTCAGCCGATTCATGAAGAACCGTCCCGGCAAACAGAATGCCTTTTTATTCGGAGTAGGGCATGGAGGCTTTGAGACGATCGTCTTTGGAAGTTCCCTCTTTATGGGAAATATCCTTCTCGCCTTTATGGTAAATTCTCTGGGAATGGATAATTATCTTGCCAAACTAAATCTAAGCGGAGAAGCACTTGCAGATTATAAAACTGCGATTGAACAACTGATCGCTGTCCAGCCGATCGAAAATGTAGTGGCCGGTGTAGAACGGATCCTTGCCCTGTTTTTCCAGGCAGCTCTTACCGTCCTGATCTATATCGCGATCAACGATAAAAAACGAACCTATTTCTTTCCAACTGCGATCATCCTTCACATCATCGGATATGTTCCTACCTATCTGACACAGGTAGGAGTGATAAAAAGTCTGGCTCTCAATATGTGCCTCAGCGGTGCGATCATCGTACTTACTGCATGTTATGCATACCGTGCGTTCCAGGACACACCGGAGTAACTTTCAAAGGGACCATTTTTTCACTGCTGTTTTATAGTCAATCTTTCCCGAAGCAGTATAGGGTATTTCCTCTGTTCTTATGGAAACGATATTTTTTCTCCCGATTGCATATCGGTCACATAACTCTTTGATGCCCTCTCTCTCCTCATCCACACCGCCATCGTGGATGAGGACAATGTCATCATCACGGCCAATGCACACTGCCTGACATCCCATTTTTTTGCAGAGCGCTCTCTCTACATCATCGAGATTGATGCGTTTCCCATAAATTTTTGTAAAACGGTTCATCCGTCCGGTTACATAAAAATCGCCTTCTTCATCATAGTAGCCGATGTCCCCTGTGTACAGCTTTCCATGCTGTTCATCTCCCTGCGCCAGTTCATTGACACTTACTGCGTACCCCATCATCACATTAGGACCCTCATATACGATCTGCCCCTCTTCATATGGACGATTTATCTCCTGTCCGTTCTCGTTTATTACATACAATTTGCCCCCCGGTATGGCATTCCCGATACTCCCTGTTTTACTTTTCACCTTTTCCGGCGGCAGGTAGCTCATTCTCGCTGTAGCCTCCGTCTGTCCATACATCACAAAAAACCGGCACCCATTTTCTTTCGAATACCGGGACAAATACGACCATTCCTTTTCTTTCAGTGCACCTCCCGCCTGTGTCATAAACCGAAGGGACGGCAGGTTCATTTTCCGGAACCCCATCCGGCAAAACAATTCATATGTATACGGTACCCCCGCCACAGATGTCACCTGGTGCTTCCGAAAAGAATCCCAGAATTTGCGGTCAATGACTGACCGATCTGTAAGCAGGATAGAGGCTCCCCGGTAAAAATGTGTATTGATCACAGAAAGACCATATGTATAATTCATTGGTAGTGTGGTGATTGCACGGTGTGATTCCTTGATTTCCAGATATTCGCAAATACTCTGTGTGTTCGACAAAAGATTCTTCTTACTCAGCCTTACCGTCTTTAAATTTCCTGTCGTTCCAGACGTAGTAAGAAGGAGCGCAAGTTCCTGATCCAAAATAATCTTTTTATAGTCCGTCTTTAAAAGGACATAATTTCCCATCCCGAATACTTTCAAAAAATGCCGCTTATCAGTCAATCCCTTTACCAGTTCTTCTTTCCCGACCCAGACATATCCCGGCCGGTATGCCTCGAGAAATCCAGATAACATAGCAAAATCTGTATCCGCTCCAAGCAGCAGGGGAACATGTTCCCCCATCAGACTCCCGATATAACCCGAAATACATTCTACGGTATTCGAACAGATTATGATCAAAAGACTCCTGTGGGACATGCTTTTTGGGAACGTGCGGCAACGCATATTTAGTTCGCCATAGGAAATGTGCCCGCCATCCTCTGTGATGATCGCAGTATCGTCATCTTTGCCATTAAGTATCTTCATACCGCCACCTGCCTGTCACGACTTCTTCCAGAATGCCTTCAAAAAACCGACCACTCCACCTTTATCATCTGAAAACGCAGGATTCTCTTTCAGGGTTCTCAGGCGAAGGTATTCATCTCTTCTCTTCCCCTCAAAAAAGCCAGCCTTTTTCAACAACTCATAAATCTTTTCTTCATACAAAAAAGGCCTTATCTCATTTTTCTCCTCAACCGTTCCCATAACGCAAACCAATTCTTCCTCATACCCATAGATGATCGAACGCTTTCCCCAGTCCTCTCCAATCAGAATATAATACCCGGCATCAATAAAGTTTTTTATATCCCGCTCCACTTCCTTTATCGAATCTGCCACATCATCCTCTCCAAAATAATACTTAAAAAAGCCATGGGAAAACACCGAAAGATCTTCATAGAACGGAATATCCTTTATGCGCCTTTTTCTGATCTTTTCCTCCATCTCCGGAGACAGCACTGCCTTCGTAAGTATCATCAATGCATCTGTCGAATTTTTTATATCTGTATTTACTGAAAGTTTACTCATTAAAAATTCTCCTTAATATTTTTTGCTCTGACACTACGGCATCGTTTATTTTTTCACTTACTTTATTCAAATGGGCTAACTTTCTCGCCATTCTGTATTTCACACAACTGCATACGACAGAGAAAATCTGATCCACGACCTTTTTGTAGTCCTGTACATCTTCTTCCGTACATCCGATTTCCTCTGATGCCATGTATTCAATACGCTTAAGCATCATCAGCTTATGCTCATAGATGATATACACTGACTGGATCGGGAAATCAGCACCTACGCCCATAGCTCCCGTCATTTGCTCAAAGAATTTCCTCATCGCACTCACACCGTAAGAAAGCGCTGCATTTTCCCCTTTACTGCCAAGGTACGCCTTTACCTCTTTTTTTACCATATCCGGATCAAACCGAAAATGTCTGCTCTCCCTTGGACGATAGAAATTGACTCCGACATATCCGTTTTTATCTCTGTCTTTATCCGAAAGAATTGCTTGTAAAAACACCTCCTCATCCACACGGAACCGATGCCAGTGACCATCTGCCAGATATCCTTCCACGCAGATCTCATTATTTTCATAGCCATAAGCAAAAAAATAATGCCGGAAAAAACTTTTTTCATAGAACGGTGTATCCGGGATGTAATACTCGTCCCAGTCACCAAATATGTAATACCCCATATTCATAAACCGTTTCCATTCCTTTAGCATTTCCATCCGCTCTTCATCTGTTCCCGCCGGAAAACTAAAAAAACCTTTGGTAAATACATTCTGCTCTTCCCAGAACCTCTCCTGGGTAAAATCCATAAAAGCATCCGCCGGGTTCTCATCATGATAAACAAGCTGAATGTATGTATTATATACCCAGCCGTTTTTTTCAAATTCTTCCGGAAGCATGCTAAATGGCATCCCGATATGCAGATAAGCCTTTAACAAAGGCTCCCGAATCGGTAATATGTATCCCTCTTGCATCTTTTATCCTCTCCTTATGATTGCTCCACGTTCTTTCTGACAAACTCCACAAAGCTCTTTACTGTTTCAAAAGCTTTCAAACTTTCCTCCATGTCTTCTGTCTCAAACCCATATTCTTCTTCTACATCTACTAACAGGCTCATCATGGCAATGGAATCGTACCCCAGATCCTCCAGAAGTCTGGTATCCTCGGTCAACGGCACCTGCGATTCCTGAGGGGCATTTAGCTGGATAAGTTCACTCACTCTTTCGTAAATACTGTCCATTTCGTTTAAATTCCCTCCTCTTTCTCTTTTTTATGCATTTTCAATCCCAATCTGGTTTTTGAAAAAACTTCTCTTTCCTGTCTCATCCGGAAATAATTCGTTCTCAAACAAAAACTCATACCGGGCGTCCTGTAAACTGGCATGACCAATATTTTCTACAAACATCTCCGGGATTCCCTCCACCGGCTCATCCAACACGATCCTTACCAGAAAATCATCATAGTCTCTCTGTATGATCTCATATTGTAAAATGCTAAAATCCGTGAGATAATTGACTGCCTCAGTCGCACGCATAAATACATAGGGCGTTACTTTCTCACGATCCCTTGTAAGAACCCATTCGTTTTTCCTTCCGGTCAGCAGACGAAGCACCTTCCCTCTGCATCCACAGCTGCACTGCGTGTTCTCCAGTACCCCCCGGTCTCCTGTCCCATAGCGTATAAACGGCATGACCTGGTTATGGCATGTCGTGACATAAATATTTCCCTCTTTCCCATCCGGCAGCACGTTTCCTTCTTCATCGAGTATTTCAACGGCCACATTTTCATCCATGCAATGGAGGTTTCCTTCCGGGCACTCGTAAGCGATCGAATTTACCTCATTCATACCGTACTGGTTTGCCACTATGCAGTGAAATGTCTTTTCAATGCGCTCCTTCAATTCCTTAGAGAGCATTTCTCCAGTCATTTCGATATAGCGTACCGAATCCAACTCCGGCAATCCATACTTTTCCTTCACTAGACACAACAATTCTGCGATACAGGGCTGCAAGATCATCCAGACCGGCTCATATTTTTTCATCTCCTTATAAATCCAGACCAATCTCTCTTCATCCAGATCCGTTTTGCTAAATTCCAATCCGTAATCCCGGTATCTTACTTTCTCTTCCTCCGGTCCCGGTCTGGAGATTGTATAAAACTGGCATCGTTTGTCCCACGTACAGATGCCATAAAATTTTTTCCGGTAAAACCATAATGGATACAGGGAACGCCTGCAGTCTTCCATACTCCAGTAAATTTCCAGGCACTTCCCGGTCGAGCCGGAGGTGTTTGTCCGGATCAGGCTTCCACCATATAAATCTGCCAGATAACGGGGCGGTATGAGACGAAGAACATCCATAGCAATCTCCTCTTTTTCCAGAGGAGGAATTTTTTCGAATTCTCCCTCGGGCAGATTCCAGTTAATCTCTGTACCATTTAACCTTTCCGAGAGAAAAGACACCTCCTCGTACGCCCGCTGTATCAGTTCTTTTTTCATATGCAACCTCACTTTTTATGTATTGTTATTTTTCTTTTTTCTTTACATGGGCCAGGGTGAGCTTGTTATAAATCTCATGCGATGTATCTGCAATTAACACATAAAAATCTGAATACTCCGTCTCTACCCCACGCCAGAAATCAGCCATATAATTGCTTTTATCCCTGTCATGAATCGTCGTAAGATTCAGTTCTTTAATAATTGATGCCGGTACGATATTTTTTAACTCATCATCCTTATAATATCCTCCATAGATTCCTCCGGCATTAAATATATACACATTATCTTCTTCATCACATGACTTATGTATCGTGTGAATTTCTTCGCTCTCCCATCCCCCTTCCGGCACCTCTCCCACACAAAAGACTTCTCTCTGCACGATGTCACCAGTCTCTTTTGTTTTTACAGAAAACCCACTTCCTCCTCCTGCGATTGAATAGTAAAAAAATTCATCCCGGATGACGATAAAATCCCTTTCTCCTATCTGAAGGTCCCCGCAATACTCGAACTCTTCTGTCGCCGGATCATATATGACCACATTCAGCTCTTCTGGAGAAAACTCGTCATCCCCTTTACTCTCCGGATATACTTTCAAGTACAATTTTCCGTTATTTCGTATCATATACTGGGAAATAAGCAGTTTCTCTTCCGCAACATCTTCCGGAATCTCTATTTTTTCAAATCCATCCTCCGTAAGCCGTGCTACACCACTTTCATGATACCGTTTCTCTTTTTCATCCCAATCACAGCACTGAAAATACCATGTCCCATCCGGTGCCATTTCATATGCATACCCCATCCCCATCTGATTTATCTTATCTGTTGCCGGAATTACCTTTGGTTCAGACCACTCTCCCGAAACCATATCATAGAAGACTTCCTCGTATCTATATGTAATCCTGTTGTCCTGATCTGCTGATTCCCAAATCATTTGTATAAAACAAATCCGGGAATTTACAACACAGACCGCCACCCCATCTCCGGGAGTTAATGCTGATGTGTCCACCCACTCCACCTCATATTCATCTGCTGGAACAAGCGGTACACTACTGGCTGTCTCATCTTCTCCACAAGCACAAAGCATAAGAGACACCGTCATTATAAGGGAAATAATCTTCTTCATATTTTAGAACACCTCGTATTATGTGTTGTTATTTTTCTTTTTTCTTTATATGGGCCAGGGTGAGCTTAATATGCAAGTCATCCTCCATATCTGTTATAAGCGCATAAAAATCCGCATAACCCGTCTCTGCTCCCCTGCAAAAATCTGACATATAGATTGCAGTCTCCGGGTCGTTCATACTGGAAAGATTAAGTTCATTAAAAATAGATGCCGGCACAATATTTTTCAGCTCATTATCCTTATAATATGCTCCATAAATGCCACCAACATTAAATATATACAAATTATTTTCCTCATCACATGTATCATATGGGGCATCTATATATTCATCCGTCCATCCGCCTTCCGGCGTTTCACCTGCACAATACATCTCCCTCTGGACGACATCTCCTGTGTCCATCGTTTTTACTGCATATCCACATTTTCCACCCGCCACGGAATGATAGAAATACTCATCTTCAACCGATACCATATCATACCCGCCCATCAACAAATCTCCACCATACTCGAATTTATCTGTTACAGGATCATACAAAAGAATATTAAAATCTTCTGGTAAAAAAACATCGTCTGTCTTACTGTCCGGGTACACCTTGATACAGATTTTTCCGTCACTCCGGATTGTATAAGAATCTATCTCCAGTTTTCCATCCATAAAATCTTCCGGAATCTGTATATCCTCAATCTTTCCATTTTCCGTCACTCTTGAGAGAGTAGTATCACTATGGCGCTTTAACTCCTCATTCCACCGGGGAAACAAAAAATACCATGTCCCATCTGCTGCTTTCCGAAACATATGAGCAAATCCCTGACGGTTAATCTCATCCGTCACTAAAAGTTCCTGCGATTCTGACCACTCCCCGGAAACCATATCGTAGGAAATCTCTTCATACTTATGTTCCATCCTGCCATTTTCATCCCGCGAGACAAGAATTGACTGCATAAAGCAAAGTTCGGAATCTGCCACATTAAAAAGAACATGATCCACAAGAGCCAGTTTGGATGTGTCCACCCACTCCACCTCGTATTCATCTGCCAAAGGAATCAAATGCTCCCCTGTTGCATTTGTCTCTTCAATTGATTTCTCTTTTCCACAGGAACAAAGCAACAAGGAAAACGTGATAAATAACAAAAAAATTTTTTTCATACGTATAACCACACCTCGGCTTTCTACTATGGTGCGGAATCGTAATTCCGCACCACAAAATGATATTATTTTACACTCAACATCTCCTCTATTCCCCGGGCATAAAAACTGCCTACTGTATAACCGTCTGATTTATTAGTAGAATGTGTGGATGTTGAAAAATAAATATTACCGGTTCCCTTTCGCTGCTCCATTATACAGACTTTATTGTCAGAAGTACGGTTCAGATAACCATAAAGGCAATAATATCCTGCATTATATCCGCTTCCATCGCTGGAGAGATCACTCCTATCACACAACTTTACGTTCTTCTTTCCTTTATATATCACCCCCTCTTTTTTCTTTATATGGGTCAAGGCGAGCTTAACATGAAAATCATCCGCCATAAATCTCTCCGGATACACTTTTATATAAATTCTTCGGAGTCTATATATTCTCAATTTTACCACCTTTTGTCAACTTGGAAAGGATCATATCACTATAGTGCTTTAATTTTTCATTTTAGTGTTAGTATATAAAATAGTACGAATTAATTAGACGCTGTTCGGCATCGATTCATCTCTTTTAATACCCCACATCCTCCGGAAGCAGACCATAACTTATCTCATCTAACTGCCTACAAACCTCCGAACCTACCCGATAACTCTTTTTCTCATATGCAAGCCATTTCTTAAAAACAAAAAACCTCTTCTTATCCCCATTTTCAAAGTTAAACTCAAAAATCGGAACTCCACCGGATATTGCCGTTCTGTCCTCACCGTCAATCTCATGAATTTCTGCTTTCCCCAACACATTTACGATCTTTTCAATATCCTCTCTGGACAACTCTGCTGTATCTGTGCGGTTTGGCGCTGTATACAAACTAACTTCCGCACGTTCAATCTGCTGCAA
Source organism: uncultured Eubacterium sp. (assembly GCA_964579975.1). Lineage (GTDB taxonomy): Bacteria > Bacillota > Clostridia > Lachnospirales > Lachnospiraceae > Eubacterium_F. The sequence continues at coordinate 33,694 of CAZOIF010000013.1, forward strand.
TTCAAACTTTTGAAATTCAACATCTTCAGGCATATCATTCTCACCGCATCCATTGAGAAAAAGACAGCAAAAAACAAACAAGAAAAGTAAGGTTATTTTATTTCCTTTTAAAAACTTTCTTTTTACCTTCATACCAGTTCTCCTTTCTCTCAAGTCACCATTAATTTGGTACAACATAGTCTATCCCCCCAATGACACATCCGCTTACTATCCATTATACAACAATTTATACATATACTCTATAGCAATATCGCAAATTTTCGAACTTTCGTTCGACGCTTTTCGACAAATTATGACCGTTCTCAGCAAATATCACCCTGTTTTTTTCCAAACAACCGACAATATCTTACAAAAACATTGTTAAAAAACGCAATTTTCATCCTGTCTCCTCTTCCCCTATACATTTCCCCCAAATTCTGATACAATAAAAATATGGAAAAAAGCACCGTAAAAATCTCAGTGCGGACACTGGTAGAATTTATCTTCCGTGAAGGAGATATCAACTCCACTGGCTTTGGTGTAAAAAACACAGAAGCCATGGCACTGGGAAATAAAATTCACAGAAAAATACAGAAACGGATGGGCATCGGTTATGAGGCAGAGGTGCCTTTATTTACGTGTATTAAACTAAAAAGCAAAGATACTGCCGATACCTTCGAACTAAAAATAGAGGGCCGGGCCGATGGAATACTGCGTGACGGCTCCGAGATTATGGTAGATGAAATAAAGGGCGTATATATGGACATCCATCAGTTGAAGGAGCCGCTCTTTGTCCACAAAGCACAAGCTATGTGCTATGCCTATATGATCTGTGAAAAGGAAAATCCCGCTTTCATTTCCGTACAGGTCACTTACTGCCATCTGGAATCCGAAGAGGAGCGCCGTTTCAAAGAAACCTATACAAACCTCGAGATCCGGACCTGGTTCGAGGAACTGATCCGCCGTTATGAGCCATGGGCTGTCTATGAATACGACTGGAAGCAAAAACGGAACACCTCTATACAAAACCTCGAATTTCCCTTTGAGTACAGAGAGGGACAGCGCCATCTGGCAGCCTGCGTCTATAAAACAATGGAGCAAAAGAAAAAAATATTTATCCAGGCCCCCACTGGCGTCGGAAAGACGATATCTACTGTATTCCCATCGGTAAAAGCAATCGGTGAAGGCTTGGCAGACCGTATTTTTTATCTGACTGCCAAGACAATTACCCGGACAGTTGCACAGGAATGTTTTCAGTTGCTCACCACTCAAAACCTAAACTTTAAATATCTGACGATAACCGCCAAAGAAAAACTTTGCTTTCTGGAGGGAACCCCTGACTGTAACCCCATTTCCTGCCCTTACGCCAAAGGACACTATGACCGTGTAAATGACAGCGTATATGATCTTCTTATCCATGAGACAAATATGGACCGGGATACGATCCTTTCCTACGCCGAAAAACATCAGGTATGCCCTTTTGAAATGTGTCTGGATGCTGCGCTTTTTGCTGACAGCATCATTTGTGACTACAATTATGCTTTTGATCCAAATGTCTATCTGCGCCGTTTTTTCTCGGATGGAAAAAAGGACTCCTTTTTGTTTCTCATTGATGAGGCACACAATCTGGTGGAACGTGCCAGAGAGATGTACAGTGCTATTCTCGTAAAAGAACACTTCCTTGCAGTGAAACGGATCTTAAAAGCAGAATCCCGTAAATCCTATCCGCCGGAAGTCCACTACATCATAAAAATATTTATCGCCGCCATTGAAAAATGCAATAAAACCATGCTGGACTGGAAACACCAATGCGACGAATTTGAAGTCATCGACGACATTTCCTCGTTCAGCTTTCAGCTCATGAGAGTCATAAACAGCTATGAATTGTTCACAAAAGAAATCCATGATCTGCCAGAACGGGAAACGATACTGAATTTCTTTTTTGATATCCGTCATTTCTTAAACATTTACGATGTTTTAGATGACAAATACCAGATTTACACAGACTACGATTCCGAAAATAATTTCCGCATTAAATTGCAGTGTATGGATCCGTCCGTCCGCCTGGAGGATACGCTTGGTCATGCGCGTGGATCCGCATTCTTTTCTGCCACTCTCCTGCCAGTCCGTTATTACAGGGAACAACTTTCCACTACAGAAGATGACTATGCCGTTTATGCCAAATCTTCCTTTCATGAGACACAGCGCAAAGTCATCATTGCCAATGATGTGACAAGTAAGTACACCCGTAGAAACGAACATGAATACAAAAAAATAGCCTCTTATATCGAGGAATTTATCGCCGCCAGACAGGGAAATTATATGGTCTTTTTCCCCTCCTATGCGTTCTTAAACCACGTCCATACCTGCATGAACGTCCCGGCAGATACAGAAATCATCGTTCAGAATCAGTCCATGGACGAGTCAGAAAAGGAAGCTTTTTTAAACGCTTTTGATGCCGAAAACGACCACACCCTTGTCGGACTCTGTGTGATGGGAGGTATCTTCGGTGAGGGAATCGACCTGAAAGAAGACCGCCTGATCGGTACAGCGATCGTGGGAACCGGCCTTCCCCAGGTATGCAACGAACGGGAATTATTCAAGCAATATTACGATGCGAAAAAAGGAAATGGCTTTGACTACGCCTATCTCTATCCCGGCATAAATAAAGTATTTCAGGCAGGAGGCCGGGTGATCCGGACAGCCAGCGACAAAGGAGCGATCCTTCTTCTGGATGAGCGCTTCGCCCAGAGAAGTTATCTTGAACTCTTCCCCAAAGAATGGATCCCCTATCATATTACAAACAAAAAAGGAATGAAAGAAATCCTTCATTCCTTCTGGAACCGCCCAGACTAGCAAATATCATTTTTTCTGGATGCCATCCGTTCTGATCTCGATCTGTCCCTCTTTCATGAGACGCCCGATCGCTCTTTTAAATGCATTTTTACTCATCTGAAACTCCCTTTTTATGATCTCAGGAGACGTCTTATCGTGAAACGGAAGAAATCCTCCTGCTGCCTCCAGTTTCTCCATCACAGTCTTCGCATCAATCCCCATCTGTACCGGAAGTTTTTCCTGAAGACTAAGCGTAAGTTTCCCATCTTCCCGTACCTCTTTGATCCGGGCCGAAACGACCTCTCCCACCCGGATTTCCCGGTTCATCTCATTATGTGGGATAAGCGCAGAATATTTATCTTCCACTGCTACAAAAGCGCCAAAAGAATCCGTCAGCTCATACACGCGTCCTGTCACATGGTCATTTACCTGAAATTCCCCATCCACAGAAAGATAATCATACACATGCATCGTAGCACAAAGCCGGCTGCTTTTGTCGATATAAAGCGCCACAAGTACATCCTCATTATTTTTTACCCGGTGTGTCTGCTCTTTAAACGGAAGAAACAGATCCTTGGCAAGTCCCCAGTCAAGAAATGCGCCAATATTTGTTACATCCGTCACCCTGAGTTTCGCAATCTTCCCCAAAGTAATAAATGGCTCTGACGTAGTAGCAATCAGACGGTCCTCCGAATCTTTATATAAGAACACAGAAAGAATATCTCCTTTCTCCATATCCTTTGGAACCTGGTTATTCGGCAGGAGTACACTCAGCTCCGGATGCTCATAAGAACTCAGATAAACTCCGTTATTTGTCGTTTTGGCTGCATACAGCCTCACCACTCTCCCCAACACCTTTTCTTCTACATTCATTTCTATCCCTTTTTTCCTTCCCGGACTGCAGTCTTTCTTAAAAAACAAGTTAGCACGATCGCACTATCGTACTATTTCTCCCTGAAAACAAGTGATCACATATGGTGATTTCTCTTTATCTGCCATCACCACATAAAAACAGTCCTTCATCTTTTTCGTGTATATATCGATCTCATCACCGAGCTTAGCCGCAAGCCGGTACTCCACCCGCAGCTCGTCTACCCGGTAGCCCATCGGAAGACAATTAGCTGCAATACGGATATACTCGCCATTATTGACATGTTCATTCGTATCCATGTGATTTTCGCATACCCGGATGGTATCACGATGCTCCATCTCTTCGGGGTATGCCACTTTTCGCGAAGTATATTCCATCGGATATGCCGCCTCCATGCCAAAAGGCTCTACTTCCTCCGGCGTTGGCTTAATCGGCTTGCCTGTTTTCTGATCAAAATAGAACCACTGGGAATCCGCATAGACAAGTGTCTCTCCCTCCATGCTCTCCATAAGAAAATTTCTCATGCCAAAAATACCACGGAATTTATATGGCCATGTCTTTGTGATAAATTCCTCTCCCATAGACGGTCTTCGCTTAAACACGATATGCCAGGAATTTACAAGCCATGCATGCGCATCCTCCTTAAGATCCATGCAGGAGCGTCCCACTTCCTCACTGTGGAACAGACAACAATCCTGTAACACGTTTACGATCGCATGCACCTTTAATTTCCCCTCTGTGTCGATCCTGCTGTACGACACCCTGTCCTTACACTGATACACGTCACACATCTCCTTACAAACTTTCATTTCCGTTCTCATCTGGTCTGCATGCCTGTTTAATATCCCCACTGATCCATTTAGACATGCCAGAGCCATGATTTCCAAATGGCCTCTTATGAAATCCCAATTTACTATAGAATTCTTCTTTGTTCATAGCAGACATGAGATTTACCATGATCGTCTCGCCTTCATCGACCTGATCCTCTAACCAGCCAAGAACACGTTCGATCAATTTCCGCCCAAGTCCTTTCGACTGATACTCCGGGTGCACGATCACATCACAAATAAAAAAAACATAACCGCCATCTCCGACTACCCGGGCCATCCCGACAGGCGTGCCGTCGTCTACGGCAATGATCCGGTACAGGGAATTTTTCAGGGCACACTTCGCACGCTCCGGTGTAATCCGAATAAAATCTACACTTTCCCGAAGCTTGTTATACTCATCCACATTTATCTCCTGCTGAAATTTAATGTTATCTATATTCATGTACTCTATATGAACTGATTCGTCACCTCATCATAATAATAATCAAGACTCCCCAGCGTCTCACGGAGCGTCTGCTCATCAATATCATTTGTCTTGCAAAATTCCTCCAATGTTGTGTACTGGTCACGCAGTTGTGTATTGGTATAGCTAAGCAATATAATGGGGTCACCCGGTATGTCCATAATATCCTCTCTTTCTGGTGCAAATCCACCTGTTGGTTCTCCTACTGCATTATAATTTTAAATGTCTGACGGTCGTTTGTCAACTGTAAACAAAGGATTTTCCAATCAGTCAAAAGAGGTGCGCCGGTTCTGACGCACCTCTGATCATTTTTAATTTTTACAAAATTAACGCCGCCTGGCTAACCAAGAATACGATTTGTCTTATCGATTACTTCCTGAACCTTCTCAGCGATTCTGGATACCTCGGTCATGGAATTCTGAATCTCATTACTGTTTGAAGAAGACTGATTCACATTTTCTACAGCCGCATCCACAGATTTTACAAGTTCTTTGATCTCATCATTGAAATTCTGGATGATACCATTGATACTATCAATCGCCCTGTGGATTCCCTCATCATTTTCTTTCGCACTTCCCACTGCTTCCTTGGAATTTTCGGAAAGATCACGAATATTTGTAGCAACAACCGAAAATCCTCTTCCGGCATCTCCTGCTCTGGCCGCCTCAATCGCAGCATTCAACGAGAGAAGATTGATTTTCCCGGCGATGCTCTCTACATCCTGCGTCATCAGATTATAACGCTCTACATTTTCATTGATATCCTGCATGGATCCTGAAATATTCTGATTCAGCTGATTCAATTCACTCATGTGATCTGCCACCGAAGTCATCTCGGTCGAACTTCTCTGACCGGATTCCTGAATCAGCATGGCCTGCGTCTTAACCTGCTCAATATTTCTTGTGAGCTCACCAAAGATCTCCATCAGTTCCTGATTCATGGCAACAACCTCTGCATTTACACTATTTACTTTTTGCCGCTCCTTCCTGATCGTATTCAGCATGTACTGGTGGCAATTTTCTTTTTCATTGATGCCTTTCGCAAGTGCGATCGCCATCTCCCGGCAGGAAGTGTATCCACAGGCATGACAGTCAAAATTCTTTTCTACATCTGTCTCCTTACCCATGTCTCTGAGCGCCTGTTGAATCGCCTCTTCGGATATGATTACTTTGTTTGTCTCACGAGGACGATACTCCCTGATATAGTCCTCAAGCACAAGTTCGCTGTCAAATTCTGCAAACTGCTTATCCACATATCCGTTCCTCGTCTTTTTGGTTCCCTCTTTTCTCCTCTTATGTGCATGAACCTCCACATCGTGCATAATTTCGTTCATAGCAAAACGCTGGTACTCCACTCCAATCGCAGGACCACCGTTACAACCTGTCTCACAGTTCAACACATCAAATACATCCGGCAGATATTCTTCCTTCTGACCCACATACTGATCCAACTCACGGTACAACTTCTCTGGTCCCTCTGATGTTATGACATTCAAATCCGGCTCATGGATCAAAAGGTTGGTCATCAGGCCGCCTGGCCTTGGATAGACTGCGCCCTCAAGCCCCTGCTGGTCATCAAACTCAAACTCACTGCGAATCTTTATGTCGGCAAGATTGACTCCCTCTTTTTCAAAATATTCTCTCAGATGTACCATGGTCACATTGTAATCAACCAAGCCTGTATCCCGGAATTCATCAATTTTTGCGATACATGGCGATATCGCTACGATCTTTCCCTTAAATCCGAGGACCTTTTTCATATAAACGGCGAGACACAGCATCGGACTATGGATCGGTGACAGATGCGGAAGTAATTCCGTCCTGTGACGCAATACATAATTCACAACCGCCGCACAAGGCTGGGATACCACCTTAGCTCCCGGATGTCTTTTCAGATATCTTAAATGTGCCCACGTACATATATCTGCACCTAAAGATACATCATAAATTTTTTTGATGCCTTGATTGCGGAGCCACTGGAGCACATGACGCCAGTAACCGTCAAAAGCCACTTTGATCGCCGGTGCGGCGATTGCGGCAATCTCCTCTCCGTTTTTCAGGGCAGAAAGGAACGCATCAATATCGTCTTCGAATGACCTTGATCCATGCGAACATGCGTGGATACATGCGCCACATTTGATACATTTCTCATCATCGATCAAAATGCGCAGTTTTCCCTCTTCATCCATTTTTGCGATGTTAGCATCTCCGACCGGACATGCTCTTACGCACGCGTTACACCCCACACACTTATCCTTGTCAACCTGTATGATACTCATTACCTTCCCCCTCATCTTTTTCGTTTGTTCCCAACATTCCTAATACTTATAGTATATATAATTTTCACACTAAAAGCAAGTTTTTTGTATAATTTCACAAATCATGCCAATACTTCATTTTGGAAGGAAATAACTACAGGAGGTTTTCGGGATGGCAGATAATTTTTCCAAAGATTTTACCAAAAACAAAAAATATATTGACAATCTTTTTCAGATCAATAAAAGTTTTGATCTGATCTACAGGGTGGTGACAATCGGTGGTAGAGCGGCTTGTTTTTATTTTATTGATGGTTTCTGTAAAGATGAAGTTATGGAAAAACTAATGGAATTCATGTACCAGATCACACCGGAACAGATGCCGGAAACAGCACATGACTTTCTCAAGAACAATCTTCCCTATGGGGAAATCGACCTGGTTTCTGATGAAAACAATTTGATCCAAAGACTCCTGTCCGGCGTTCCCATTCTGATCGTAGATGGCTTTGATCAGTTCCTTGCGATGGACTTCCGCACCTATCCCTCCCGGAGCGTAGACGAGCCAGAAAAAGATAAGGTCATGCGTGGTTCCAAAGATGGTTTTGTGGAAACCCTTGTGTACAATACGGCACTGATCCGCCGGCGTATCCGTTCCCCAAAACTGGTCATGGAAATGACTACCGTGGGAAAAAGTTCACGCACGGACGTAGTCATCTCCTATATGTCTGACCGGGTGGAACAAAAGATGTTAAACGATATCAAAAAACGCCTGAACCAGATTGACATAGATGCACTGACAATGAACCAGGAAAGCCTGGCAGAATGCCTTTATCAGCACAAATGGTACAATCCGTTTCCAAAATTCAAATTTACAGAGCGTCCCGACACGACCGCTGCAAGCATTCTCGAGGGAAGTATCGTCATACTGGTGGATACCTCTCCCTCTGCAATGATACTCCCGACCTCCGTATTTGATATCATCGAGGATGCCGACGACTATTACTTTCCCCCGGTCACAGGCACATATCTCCGTCTGTCGAGAATCCTGATCAATATACTGGCTGTGCTTTTAACACCAACTTTTTTACTTCTGTTCATGAAACCGGAATGGATTCCCGAATGCCTTAAGTTCATCGAGATTACAGATCCTATTAATATCCCCATCTTCCTACAGCTTCTGATCCTTGAATTTGCGATCGACGGGCTCCGGTTAGCGTCCCTGAACACACCGAGTATGTTTAGTACGCCGCTCAGTGTGGTCGCCGGTATTGTTCTGGGAGATTATACGGTGAGTTCCGGATGGTTCAATTCTGAGATCATGCTCTATATGGCTTTTGTCGCAGTAGCTAATTATACCCAGGTCAGTTTTGAATTAGGATACGCATTAAAATTCATGAGGCTTATCCTCATATGCCTGACTGCAGCATTCCACGTGTATGGATATGTCGCTGGAATCCTCCTTACGATCGTATGCATCATTTGTAATAAAACCATATCCGGAAAAAGCTATATTTACCCACTTCTTCCATTTAATTACAAACAGTTTATGCGAAGATTCTGCCGCATCAGCCTTCCCCAGTCTGAAAATGTAAAAGAACAATAAAGTACTTGTTTCTTAATTCTATTTATGCTAAACTTAAGTTATAAAAATAGTCATCAAGGAGGGCACATGGAAACATTTTTTACGGATGATGACCTTTTTGATCTATTAGAAGAACTGGATCAGGAAAACGCTGAAATAGAAATCTTAGAAACAGAGGTAGAGATGGAGGCTTCTAACCGGCGTTTCGAAGAAATCATCCTCAAACACCGCACAAATTAAAGGGCTGTTACATTAAACGAACCCAGAACTAAAAGAAGCTGTAAGTCAGCAAAACACCCCCCGTATTACGGATGTGTCCCTTCTGCTGACTTACAGTTTCTTCTATTTCTTCTATACTCAAAGCCCGAGTATATACATATAATACAATTTCTTAACCCCTCTCAGACGTGCATATATCCTGTGCCGGATAAAACGATACGTACTTCTAAAATCGATCATCTGCCCTTTATCAAACTGTTCCCGGCTAAAACTCGCACAGAATACCATTGAAACAAACTCATAAACCACCTCGTGTTTCATGCCATAGGCCATAGCAATATCTTCCGTATATTCTGCTACACTTTGTCCCCTGTAACGGATTCCGTCATGATTAAATGCCCGTTCCAGATGACGATAATATAAAAGAACCTGTCTTTTATAATTTTTCTTTTTCAGATTATTTTTAAACAGGAGCACCCGTACTCTGCGCTGTACCTCTGCCACCAAGATAAACGCTGCAAGAACTGCGACACACCACAATGCGATCTTCCACCATGGCAGACGTGCATTTCCTTTATCACTGGGCTGATCCTCTGCTGACACAGCTCCTTCACTCACTGACTCTTCGTCATCCTCCTCGGTTTCTCTATTGTAATCCTCCGTATCAATATTCTCAAATGTCATATCCTCTTCGGGCGGCGGGGTCGGCATCTGTATCGTCGCTTCATCCTGTCCATCTCCGCCATTTTGTCCTCCCTGCTGTTCACCGCCGTTTGCGTCCTCTTCGCTAACCGACGACTGATCTGCCTCCTCTTCACCGACTCCGGGCGTAAATTCAACCGGCACAAAACCATAATTATCCTGATAGACCTCTACCCACGCATGAATATCCTTATCCGTGATCTCAAGCTGCTTCATGACACCATTCATATCTGCCAGTTTTTCCCTGCTTACATATACTCCCTCTGCATACCGTGCAGGAATTCCCACACTTTTTAAAAGCACTGCTGCCGCTGTAGCATAATGCGTACAGTAGCCCTTTTTATTTTCTTCCAGAAAATAGGCCACCGTATCTTTATCCTTTGGTGTCTTTCCCGGAGAAAGCGTATACTTCGTATCCATCATGATATAATTACGGGTTTCCTCGATCACCTGATAGACAGACGCTTCTCCCTTCTCAAATTTATCCAACAATCCATCTCTGGAATTCAAATACGTCTTGTAAGCGTCCACTACCCCGGACACCTCATCCGGCACACCGAGATAATATTTTTTTGCAAAATCAGAGAGACGGTTCCTGTTTTCCTGACTGCCCGTCCAATACTCATTTCCTGCCAGATTATAGATATTAGACGCCAGACCATTTTTTAACTCGGTATAAAGATACGGAAAATACTCTGCCTCATACTGTATGCCCGGCACGACAGTCTTTATCCTGCCGCCCACAGAAGAAAATGCCGTCGTCGGATAATAGGGCACGACATAGTTTCCATATCCAAAAGCAAGATTACATATCGTCAGCTTTCCTGCGGTCCATAGCCTGTCATTACCCGTCGTCTGGCTGTCTCCGATCTGGTTTCTCAGTGTCACATGCCAGTTATCCACCGACAAACCCTCCACCGCAAGCTCGTCCCGTTCTTTTGCATACTGCCCATCTTCATCTTTGATCTGATGCCAGCGGCCATCCGAATAATTCGCCCCGGTATATCCTTTCATATAAAGTCCATGATTCGTGTCAAAATCTCCGCTGACCTTAAACATCGTCTTTCCCGTGCGGTTTACACTGTTTTTTCTTCCCACGCGCCCATATTCCATGACATCCCCATTAAAATACTCCTGAAACCATGTCAAAACATCCTCCTTGTCCCATGAAACGAGCGCCAATGCAGAATTTTTAACCTCGACAATATTATTCAAATTATTGCCGTAACGCTCTGGCGATATAAACAAATAACTTAAAGTTCCTGCGATGGCACCGACACATACCAGAACCAGAGAAAGCTTCTGGCGCATCCTCTTATCCGTCGTATCCGACCGGAGAAATCTCGTACCCACTACCGCCATGGAGGTAAAAATATAGACGGCCACATTCGAAAAGTATCCCATCTTTCCGACCGTTACCGGTACAAAGAAAAAAAACACCGTGGCTGCGATATAAACCATAGAACGCCTTTTCCTGTAAAAACAGCAGCTGATGATCGCAGTCAGATATACCCCAGTCAAAATAACAGCCAGCGTCACACAATATCCGACTCCTGCTGTCTCCCCTGCAAAACTGCTATTTGACAAAAGGGAAATATTCGTCTGGGTATAGTTCATAACTTCTTTCAGGTACGTATTGATGACGGTCACAAATCCTTTATTCACCACCATCCTGAGCCGTATATACACGATCAGATAAAAAGCTGTTATCCCAAGAATTCCATACAATTTTCCATGGGGAAATGTCTCCAGCACGGTAAACAGACCATAAAACAAGAGGGCTGCTCCAAGAAGAACAAGCGTCACCGCCAGACGGTTCACTGGCAGTGAAAGACTTAACGCCGCACACATCAGCGCTGAGTACACACCAAGAAATACCAGAAACACCTGGCTGACTTCTAATATAAAATTTGCTATTTTACTGCTCTTCATGGGACACCTCCCTATTCTTCCCGCAGATCCATAACCTGAAGTTCGCCCACCTCAAGTCCGTCAAAATCTGAGGCGTCATGATCTGCCACTGTAAGATAAAGCCCTGTCTCTTTTGGCCTTCCTTCTTCCCACTCGATATAAGCCTCAATCAGTTCGTCCGGCATATTCGTCGTTTTGCACTTAAACAAATCCTCAAACATCCAGAACAGTTCTTCCTCCTGCTCGATCAGATGCTCCTGAATGATATCATTCAGACTATCATACCATATGTAATGCTGGGGAACCCCCTGCTGCATCAGTATCATTGAAATCGAATAAATTCCCTGCACAAGAAGATCCGCAGCATGACTGTCCGCTGCACAAAGATCCACAAAAATATGAATCGCCTTGGCAAGCGGCAGGCTTCCATCCTTTACCATGTAATGGTCTGTCTTACTGCTCAGTTTCCAGTGGATCTGCTGAATGCGGTCTCCATCTTTAAAATCCCTTATGCCAAAAACCTCAGAAGGATCGTCTCCTTTTTTATAAAGAGAAAACCGGTCACTATCCTCATTCGTCTCATTATACCATCTATTGTCTCCGAGATAAATCTCTTTGAGCGGCGGCATGACAAGGATATCCTGCGTATCAAAATTTTTTCCTATTGTTGTTGCAAAAAGATTCAGATAATCATATATTTTTACTTTCTCTACCTTGATCGAAACATTTCCACAGTGGCGCATCACTACCGGAATCCGCCTTCCCCGTCGCTTTCCGGTATCCACAGAAAAACGGACCTTCATCCTTCCCTTTTCGCCCGAAAAGAAATTCTCATATTTTACCCAGACGATCCCCTTGGAGACCGGAAGCCATTTTCCCGTATTTTCTACCTCAAGAGAAATCGTAGCCCTCGCTGGCCGTTCCATGGAATCCATCTCCGCCACTGGATTCTTACATCCAACCTCTGCCGTCGTATGCAGACGCATGATGATCAAAAAGATCAACATAAAAATAGGTACAATAATAAAAGCCCCCATAACGGCCACTGTACCGTATTCCAGACAAATAACCGATATGAGAAGCGCAGAGAGCAATATGAATAAATAGATGATTGTCCCAAACGTCATACAGGCAGCCTCCTATCCGTACATTTCCGATCTCTTTTATAGTTTTGGAGCCTGTATTTTCCCAACGATCTCCTCGACGATGTCCTCTGCTGTCGCATGGCTCATACGCGCTTTTCCATTTAAAAGAAGACGATGTGCCAGAACTGCTTTGGATACTTTTTTTACGTCCTCTGGCAGCACATAACCCCTTCCCTGCATAAATGCATGTCCTTTTGCCATATCAACAAAAGCCAGCGTACCGCGCGGACTCACTCCCAATGAAAGCATCGAATGATTTCTCGTAGCATCTATGATCTTCGAGAGATATTTCAGCACTTTATCGTCCACCGTGACAGAACGCACCTGTTCCTGCATCGCCAAAAGCTCACGCTTTGTAATGATCTCCCGGATATAATCGATTGGATTTGCCTCCTGACGTTCCTTAATCAGACGCATTTCTTCCTCCATCGTAGGGTATCCCATAGATATACGGATCATGAAACGGTCAAGCTGTGATTCGGGAAGCATCTGTGTGCCGGCAGATCCTACCGGATTCTGTGTCGCAACAACCACAAAAGGATTCGGCAACTGTCTCGTTACACCGTCCACCGTAACCTGTCCCTCCTCCATAACTTCAAGAAGCGCCGACTGGGTTTTGGTCGATGTACGATTGATTTCATCTGCCAAAAGGAGATTACACAAAATCGCCCCCGGCTTGTACTGCATCTCACCATCTGCATCCAGCATGTTAAATCCCACGACGTCGCTCGGAAGTACATCCGGCGTAAACTGCAGCCGCCTCTCCGTAAGCTCCATCGCCCGGGAAAATGCAACTGCTAATGTCGTCTTTCCCACCCCCGGAATATCCTCGATCAAAATATGCCCCTTGGCAAGAATCGCCGTGAGCACAAGACTGATTGCCTCGTCCTTACCCCGGATGACCTTTCCCACCTCGTTCAATATCTCCTGTACCTTACCGTCCATTTTTACCTCCGTTCGTTTCTTTCCCGCTACTTTTCCTTGGATGCCCCGGGTGCACACGCCCTCTTGACACCCGGATCTTTATAATACTAATACAGAACGCCCACTCTTTGAATGGACGTCCATCATATATCATTCTGTTTATCCTACCTTAAGCTTAAACTTTCTCTGTGCCCGTTCATCATCAGCATCGACCTTTTCGATGATTCCTCCCAGGCCTTTCAATTTTTCCTCGAATTTTTCATATCCCCGCTCAATATACTGTATCTGCTCAACCGTCGTAAAACCTTCTGCGACAAGTCCTGCGATAACAAGAGCAGCACCGGCTCTAAGATCCGGGGCGCTGACTGTAGCACCGGTAAATCCCTCAACACCGGTTATGATCGCCACATTCCCCTCTACATTGATATTAGCTCCCATTCTTCTCAGTTCACTGATATATTTAAGACGTGTTTCAAATATCGTCTCTGTAACAATGCTGACACCATTAGAAAGCGCAAGGAGCGTTGTCATCTGTGGCTGCATGTCCGTCGGAAACCCGGGATACGGCATCGTCTTTACATTAGCATATCCCATTCTTCTCTCCGAACAAACCCGGACACAGTCATCATACTCTTCTACCTTTGCCCCAATTTCGATCAGTTTTGCAGAAATCGCTTCAAGATGCTTCGGAATGACATTCCGGATATATACGTCTCCGCCTGTCGCTGCTGCCGCGATCATATAAGTCCCGGCCTCAATCTGATCCGGAATGATCGAGTACTCACTACCATGCAGGCTCTCTACCCCTCTTATGCGGATCGTATCAGTTCCTGCACCTTTAATATTGGCACCCATGCTGTTCAAAAAGTTTGCCACATCTACAATATGCGGCTCCTTCGCCGGATTCTCAATGATCGTCTTTCCCTCTGCCATACAAGCCGTCATCATAATATTGATCGTAGCACCGACACTCGGACAGTCCAGATAAATATGGCTTCCGGAAAGGCGTTCTGCATAGGCGTCGATCTTTCCGTTATGGATCGTCACCTTTGCTCCCAGCTGCTCAAATCCTTTCAAATGCTGGTCGATCGGACGGCTTCCAATCTGACAGCCACCCGGAAGTGCGACCACCGCCTTCCTGTATTTTCCGAGAAGCGCCCCGACAAGATAATAAGACCCCCTTATTTTACGGATCGTATCATCATCTACATTTACATCATTAATAAGAGCCCCATTGATCCGGACCGTATGCTCATCAAAGCGCTCCACAATGGCACCAATTCCCTCAATCGCATCTAACAGTATCTTTACATCATCTACTTCCGGAAGATTTTCAACCGTAACCGGTTCATTTGCCATAATTGCCGCTACAATAATCCCGAGCGCTGCATTCTTGGCTCCTCCGATCAGCACTTCTCCCCGCAATGGCTCTCCGCCTTTTATAATATATTGTTTCATAACGATTCTCCAATTTCATATAAATCATGCAACACTAATATAGTATAACACATAAAGCCAATTTGTAAAATGTCATTTTGTTTACTTTTATTAAAAATTTATTATGATTTTTTTACAGAATATCCAAATTTTCCAATCTTTTCCCCTAAAACAAAGTACTCTCCATGAGAATAGGCCACAAGTTCTGTACTGTTCAGTTCAAATTTTCCACTCTCATCCATATATTTTTCGCTCACCTGTACTCCCACAACCTCTGCTATAAACATATGATGGGAGCCAAGTTCTTTTACTTCCTTTACTTTGCACTCAAGATTTACCGGACTTTCTGCAATGATCGGGGCATATTTCAAGTGATTTGCCTGCGCCGCAGTCAGCTTCATCTCTTCAAATTTATCCATTTCACGGCCGGATTTTACACCACACCAGTCTGTCGCCTTTGTGAGTTCCTTCGTTGTGAGATTTATGACAAATTCTCCCGTCTCTCTTATGATATCATAGGAATAACGCTCCGGCCTCACGGAAATAGAGACCATGACCGGATCGGAACAGATCGTCCCCGTCCATGCCACTGTAATGATGTTCGGTTTTTCATTCTCCCTGCCACAGCTGACCATCACTGCCGGTACGGGATAAAGCATATTTCCGGGTTTCCACTCCTGTTTTTTCATTCAATCGCCCATCCTTTCTATGGTTACAGTTTAACCTTAAATGTTATCTTTTTTTCAAACTCCTTATGAAAATTCAGAAAACTATCCATCTCGTCATAGCTTCCCTCCAGCATAATGACAAATTGCCCACTGTATTTTTCCATGAGACGGTTCAGGTTTTCCACGCTCTCGCTTGACAGTGACGGCGCATCCATAATATACACGCAGCCTCCGATAAATTCTAAAACACGCTCCTCAAGATCCACCTCAGCAAGTTTGTCAGCCATTATCTTCAGCATATTTTTTGCTTCAAAATAATTTATCTTTTTCAATTCCTTAAAAAGCCTTTTGGCAACGACAAGGGAAATCCCTTCCGTCCCTCCTGTAAGCGCAAAATTGATGATTCCATCATAATTCTGAAGCTTGAGGATCGTTCCTTTCAGCGTCCCATACGACAACCCGTTTCTTGAAACATCCTCATAATCCTCCGACGACGAATTTCCAAGAGGGTGGCTCTTTACGTGTACTTCCCCGACATTCATCGAGTCCTCTAAATTTATAACTTTCTGGTTCTCCTCCATTTCCTGAAGCTGCTCCTCAAGAGACTCTACCTCTGTATGGGCAGGCGGCTCTACTTCCAGAACCTGCTCCTCTGATGTAGAAACAGTCTCTTCTAAAGCTTCTGTTTCTTCCAGTATATCATCCACACCCTCTGCCAGTATCGCCTTTACATTTATCTCTGCCGTAGACTGCTGCTTATACGTATCCAGCTCTTCCGGAAATTCGTCTCCTTCTTCATTGAACTCATCCAGGTCCACCTTAAAATAGTCCACGATCCGATGAAACAGCCCCGGCTTTGGCTCTGTCTTCCCGGTTATTTCTTCCTCTGTTATCTCATCGTCAGGAATACCTTCCTGAACATTATATGCATCCTCTTCTCCAGACTTGCCATCGACAGGCTCTGCCGTTTCTTCCCGGTCTTGTTCCACGGGCTCTTCCGGAGCCGCTTCTACTTTTTTCACCGGTTCCGGCTCCTGCACGGCCTGTACGGATCCTTGCTCTTTTATCTCCTGCACGGTCTCCGGCTCTCTATGCTCTGTCTCTGCGGATTTTTTCTCTGGCAAAATTTCCTCTACATGTACAGGACCATGCGCAAAAGCCGGAATCTTTTCTTCCGGATCCGGAAATTCTGGTTCCGGGATTTTTACGTCCGTCGGTTTCACCCACGATGGACTCATGCATCTCTTCTTTAGTTCCCTGGCCTTTTCTACTACTGTTCCCGTACCGAACCATCTCTCAAGGTCTTCACATTCCTCAATGCACTTTTCCCGCATTCCTTCCATCTCGTACAACTTTGCGAGCTGAAGTCCCCATTCTTCCGTGTACTCATCCTCTTTCAGCTGTTCCAGTATCTCAATGAGCTTCGTTCCCGGTTCCCCTTCCGCTTTTGCCAGACGATAACGGAGTTCATATGTATCAAGTGTAACTCCTGCCACGATTTCATAAGTCAGGTAAAGGTCTTTTGCTTCTTCGACATCTCCCATCCGTATCATCAGCATCAAAAGCCGGTACAAAGCAGGTCTCGAAGCAGTCCTGCGGTAGACGGTATAATACAGTTCCTTCGCTACATCCATCTTTTCTGCACGCAGAAAAATATCAGCGAATAAATACAGATCTGCAATAGAAGGTATCTTTTCAAAATCCATACTTTCAATTTCTTCCATCGCTTTCAAGTACTGATTATCCTCAATCAAAGTTTTTATCTGTCCGCATTTTACTGCTGTATCATATTTACCCATAACAACCTCACTCTGGCTCAGCCTTTCAAATACTCAAGTGTATCTTGTAATTCCTCCGGAACATCCATTCCTTCTCTTTCGAATTTGCGTATGACCATTTCTACATTCTTTATCGCCGCACGGTTTTCCCGTATATACTTTTTCGCTGCCTCCGCATATATCGTCTGCCCCTCGATCGCCTTAAATACCTCGTTGGAAAGCGGACAATACGTAAACATGATATTTCTCGCTACACGGCTGAGTTTCATCGCACCTCTGGATTCCTTCTGGATCCAATCCATATAATCCTTCGTAAACACATCTTTATGCCTGTTATTACACTGCTGCAGCTGTGCCCGGATTTTTGTCTTTCTCTCCTGGGTCAATTCCGTATTCTTGCGATAGAACTGCAGGTAATCTGAATACTCACTCGTAAGCGACGGATAACGGAAATCATTCCATCTGTTTCCCATATCGGTACGGCATTTTTCCCAACGGAATGCCGCAAGAGTACGAATCATCTCCGTATCCAGGTCTTTCTCCAACAGGATCGGCATGAAAATCCTGCCTTTCGTGTTTCTTCGCTTCCCTGCGATATCCTGCCACATAATACAATTTTTACCGTAAATTGGAAATACTATGATATCCGGAGGAATCCGGTCGATCACCGTAGTCTTTGACACGTCTAATTTTTCATATGAAACAAGTCTGTCCTTATAAAAAACAGAATAATCGATTTCTTCTATTTTATTTACAGAAAGATTAATCTTTTCTTCGGTAACATAAGAATTTGCGATGCTGTTAAAAATCCCATCCGAACACAGCACCGGCACAAACGCACTGATATTTCCGCTGACTACCCGGTCCGCATAACGGAACATATTCTGGCACTCAAAACGCGTCCTTTTATCCTTGTCTGCAAGCTCGATCGCAACCTCTTTCTTTTCAATTTTCTTTTCTTTTACAAGTTCACGCAGATACTGCTCGTAGTCGAGGTCATATTCATTTTTCGATGTACTCTTCACACCATCGTACACTGCCTTAAGCCACCGGCGCATCGTGTACATATGGCATCCGTCCTCATTACTATATTTCTTCGGCTGCAGCGAGAGGATCGTCTTAAGTTCCTCCTCCGTGAGCAGCTTCTCACTGACATAGCCAAAATCCAGAAAAAGCTTTACTGCCAGAGGGATATCCTTATCCTCAAAACTGCGGAATATGATTGCCTCATAAATCTCAAAAAATCCGTTTGTGATCTGCTTTCTAAGAGCTGTCACTTCCGGCGTCTTATCAAATTTATCACCAAGAGACATAAACTTTTCAATATTTTCTTTGAATTCACTCTTTACTTTAAGATGCACCGGCGCATACTCTGTGATCTGCTCCAGTGAATCATACAGGTACTCGATCCCCGGTGCATCCAAGTCCTCCGACTCTTCGTCTGCCACCGTATCTCCTGACAAAAGAGCAAAGTACAGCTTTTCCATACGCTCTCTGTCCAGAGTAATATCCATACCTGCCTTTTCCGTCAGAAACATCTCTGTTTCATTGATCTTCTCGACAATTTCGTCTACCGCCCTGTCAACGATCGAATTACGGCTTCCCTTCTCTGCCATGGCAAGGGCGAGCTTACCGATCGTATTAAACAGACTGTCCTCATCCATGATGAGACTCCTGAAATATTTAAAAAGAGTTTTTCCATAAAAATCGCATCCCTGGATCAGGGAATAAATAACATCGCACTGCTCCTGGTAATGAAACATCGCAATATAACCGCTTCCACCAAAATATTTTTTCTGCGCATCGATCGGAAGTTCGGCGCTATTGAGATAATAGTCGAGTTTCTCGGACAATCCGGAATCTTCCATCGAATACCGCTTGATCCGGTCCACCGTATTCACGGTCTGCAGACTGATATCATTACTTTTTCCCATCTCCTCACACAGATCAAATTTTTCGTGCAGGAAATCCGACAGCAATTTGCTCTCCTGCCGCAGCTGTGCCAGTCTCTTATTTAATTCCATAATAAAAAAATTTAAAGAAGTAACCAGAAGACCGCAGTACTCCGGCTTTACCTTCAATAAATTCTGAATGCTTTCCAGTCCCTTTACAGGTAATGCAAAAACAACGGAATCATCTTTCGCCGTATATGTAAACTGATGGGATCCTCTGTCCACATCACATACGCCCAAAAAATTTCCGGATGCCAGAATCGTACACGCCCCGTCTGCAACCGCCTCCACTCTTCCTTTCACAAGCAGACCAATGGTCTCAACAGGATCACCCTTTTCGTACAAAACAGTTCCGCTGCTTATCGAATTCATATTATTCAATGTCAACTGAGCTTTATTTTCCATTTTATTCCCTCTTTACCCCTTTTTTCCTGCCAGATAAAAAGCTGACTGAAAACCGTAGCCTTCTCAAGTTCGCCTATGGCAAACTTGCTTTGCAGGTAAGAACTTTGCTATCAGATAAATAATCCGTGCGCCCCGCTTCGAATCTGTTTTTAAAGACGTTACCTCCACAGTTAACTCGATCCAGGCGCCCTCACGACACACAGAAAGATTTGCTTAGTGCTGCTTCATTCCTGACCTGACACGGTTCACAAGTTTCTGTTGCGTAAGACCCGGATGTCAACGCCACTTGTGAAGGGCAGCTCTCTATCAAAAGACCCTAGGCAAGACAACACCCCTGCTATAGCGGATTGCAGGTACAGGGCACCGCTATCTCCCCGGCTGCACGGAAATCTTAACATATATGACATGTGAGTATACTCACACAAAATAAGTATAAAGGTTTTTCATGCTTATGTCAAGATTTTCACACCCAAAAAACCTGTTACATATAATGTTGATAAGTACTGTTTCAGGAGCGGACTTATGCAGCCATCCATCTCAATTCTTCCAGTGGATGAACGAATGGAATATGTATTCGGATACATGGAAAAAAAAGGGGGAAAATTATGCTCCTCCTATGCCGATATTGATGATTCTGGTTATGTCATCTGCGGAATTCCCTTTACAAAAGATAAATTTCTTTTAAACACGAGCCTGAAACCACCGATACGACTCGACAGCTTTCTTGGAATGCTAAATCCGTCCCACATTATCGTGGGGGGAAATCTGCCAAAAGAAGTGATGCACTACTGCACGGTTCACAACATCAAATATTACGATGTACTGGGCTCAGAAGACCTGGCCAGAAAGAATGCACGTCTTACCGCAGAAGGGCTTCTGATCTCTCTTCTTTCTAAGACTTCCTTTTCCATCAGCGACTTTCGTACCCTGATCACGGGATATGGGAAATGCGGCAGGGAAATAGCAGATATATTAAATATTTTTACAGATGAAATATATATTTATGACGCAGATCCATCTGCTATCAAATCCGCTAAATCAAGGCATTACAAGATAATTACTCCAAAAGAATTATACGATAAACGCCATCCTGTTCACCAAATTAATACATTGATAAATACAGTTCCATCCAATCCTTTTAACGATAATATATGGAGAAGTTTTCCTGAAAACTGTACGATTTTTAATATCGCTTCCACTACTCTGCAACCTCCGGCTCCTTTCTCCGGCAGTGTTATTTCCTGTCCGGGAATTCCGGGAAAATATGCACCAAAGACGGCAGGCACCCTCATTGCCAAGGAAATCTGCCGGCATTTTAACCTGTAATTATTTCATCAGAAAGGAAAACAATCATGTCTGTTAATTTTTCAAATAAGAATATTGGAGTGGCGATAACCGGCTCCTACTGTACTTATGAAAAAGTTTTTGAAGAACTAAAGAGATTGGCAGAAACGGGAGCAAATCTATATCCGATCTTTTCAGATCACGCCTCCACTACAGACAGTCGCTTTGGCAAATGCAATGATTTCTTAAAACGTGCAGAAGACATCACCGGGAAAAAACCGATCACTACGATACCGGATGCTGAACCGATCGGCCCAAATGCCCTTTTTGATATACTGGTCATCGCTCCGTGTACCGGAAACACCCTTTCCAAACTGGCAAACGGTATCTCCGACACCCCTGTTCTCATGGCAGCAAAAGCACACCTCAGGAACAACCGTCCGCTTGTTGTCGCACTCTCAACGAACGATGCACTGGGAATGAACCTGAAAAATATCGGAATCCTTTTAAATACAAAAAATATATATTTTATTCCTTTTGGTCAGGACAATTATAAATCAAAACCAAACTCTATGATCGCACATATAGAATTCCTGACCGACACCATCGAGCAGGCACTGAAAGGCCGCCAGCTTCAGCCCGTCATACAGGGGCCTTGCAGGAATGGAGGTTGACATGTGCGGTATTGCTGGTTTTTATCAAAACAATTATAACTTTTTATCTCCTGCCTACGGTGGAAATAAAAGAGAAAATAAATGGCATAAAAAACTGATCCGGATGAAAGAAAGCCTGCGCCACAGAGGACCAAACGACGAACACGTTGCCCTGTTCAGCCACGCCGGCCTTGCACACACGAGACTATCCATACGTGACATACAGGGCGGCATACAGCCTATGACGTGCACATATCGCGGGCGGACGGCAACCATCGCCTATAATGGCGAAATTTACAATACCAGTGAATTAAAAAGCATGCTTTCTGCTTACCCGCTCAAGTGGCGCACAACAGGAGATACGGAAGTCATTCTGAATGGTTATCTCGCCATCGGAACGGAAATTTTTTCCCGTCTGAATGGTATATTTGCCTTTGCCATTTATGACCATACTTCAAATGAGTTATTTCTGGTCCGGGATCCATTGGGGGTAAAACCGCTGTTTTTTCAGACCGCCAATGATACCGTTGTTTTTGGTTCCGAACCAAAAGCACTGTTTGCCTATGGGATCCGTCCAACAGCAGACACAGCATGCTGGAATGAAATTTTCTCGCTCGGCCCGGCCAGAACACCGGGAAAAGCCGGTTTTAAAGATATGCATGAGCTTCTCCCCGGACAATATCTCAGAATTACCAGAGCACCGGAAAAACCTCACTATATGTGTCACAAACATTTCTTCTGGTCGCTTGAGGCAAAACCACATACAGACTCTTATAAAGACACAGTGGATCAGGTACGATGGCTCATTGATGACAGCATCGGACGCCAGATGGTATCCGACATTCCAATCTGCAGTTTTTTATCCGGTGGTCTGGACAGCTCGCTCGTATCTGCCATCTGCCAGAAAAAGCTGAAAGAACAGGGAGGTATTTTAAATACATTCTCTTTTGACTTCAAAGATAACAACAAAAACTTTAAAGCAAATGCATTTCAGGCTTCCCTTGACCGTCCGTTTGCCCGCCAGATGGCAGAACACATCGGCAGCCACCATACCTTTCTTGAATGTGATAACCAGACACAGGCCGATTATCTATACAAGGCAGTAGATGCAAGGGATTTTCCCTGTATGGCAGATGTGGAATCCTCTATGCTGTATTTTTGCGAGCTGGTTGCACAGACAAATCAGGTTGCCCTGACCGGCGAATGTGCCGATGAAATATTTGGTGGATATCCGTGGTTTCATAACGAGGCTCTGTGGAACAAAAATACTTTTCCATGGTCATGGGATATGAGCGCAAGAAAAGCGCTCCTGCGGGATGATTTTATCCATGACCTCAATATGGAAGAATATTCCAGGCAAGCTTACCTTTCCACACTGGCAGAGACGCCCCGCTGCCCGGATGACAGTCCGTCCGAAGCGAGGCGCCGGGAGATCGCATGGCTGAATATCCGGTGGTTTATGATGACGCTTTTAAACCGGATGGACCGTGCAAGCATGCACTCAGGACTCGAAGCCAGAGTTCCATTTGCCGACTGCCGTATTTTGGAATATGTCTATAACATCCCATGGGATATGAAATGTCATAACGGCCAGACAAAGAGTCTCTTACAGGAAGCAGGAAAGGGACTTCTCCCGGATTCTGTACTGTACCGGAAAAAAAGTCCCTACCCAAAAACCTATGATCCTGCCTATGAGGCCCTGCTTGCTGGCCGGCTAAAAGAGATGGTGAATCAAGACAATTCTCCTCTGAAAGATATCGTTGACCCGAAAAAACTCGGACATTTCCTAAACACCCCGAGCGATTACGGGAAACCGTGGTACGGCCAGCTCATGGCCGGGCCGCAAATGTTAGCTTATCTTCTCCAGACAGGGTATTGGATCGAAAAGTATTCTATCTGATGCTAGCTTAACGGCGCCGGACTATCATTCCGAATCAGACGGCATAACATCAATCTCCATCATCCAATAGCCAAAATCACCCAGTTTTACCGCCCGCCTGTATATACTTTTGAATTTCGTAAACCCAAACATGTCAGCAAGAAACTTATCCCTCCTGTGATACTGCCCAGGTATCCCCAGATACAATGTTCCATCTACTTTGGTAAAAATCAGATGGCGGTACTTATAGTATCCTTCAAGCAGGAAAGAATTGCTGGCAAGATGCCAAAACCGCTGGGGGAAATCCGAGAGATCCCCCGGCGAAATCTGAACACTCTCTTCCATCTCATCATCTTCAAACGGATACATGTTGGGATGGGTTTGGAATATCTTCCGGTATTCGTATGCCTCATCGTGAGCCTCCTCAATTTCCACCTGAATGATCTCCTCCTCCTCTTCCTCCTCCATTTCCACTTCTCTCTCTGCCTCTGCTTTTTGTTCTTCTCGTTTTTGCTCTGCTTTTTCTTCTTCCCGTCTTGGCTCCGGATGGCCTTCCGCGGGGATTCCGGTTTTTCCACCAGAAACGTCTTCGGCCGCCTCCATATCCGGCTGTTCTATTTTTTTTTCTTCATCCTCTGTTACTGCTGTGACGGTTTCGTTCCGGATAAAATCTGTAACCTGAACTCCTGCATCGGTCGTCCCCGCACATACAATATAATTTTCTCCTCCGATAATGATTCCAATCACTTCACCTTTTATATCTGACGTCTCATCCCCATCTCTGGATATCGAAATGCTGTTATCATCAGATGGTATTGTCCCCAAAAAAACTTTATTTACAGCATTATTCTCCCTGTCCAAAAGATAGATTTTCTCATCCCGGAACGTTTCCTTCAGCGAAAGATTTATTTCTATTTTTAATCTTGTCTCTTTTTTAGATACCTTTGCAAAGCCGGCACTTGCGCCACAGGAACCATCGCCATACTCGTTTAAATATATGATTTTACGTATATATTCCAAAACAACCTCCTTCATATACATGATTCTAATTAAGTATATTAAAGGACAGGCAAAAAAGAACTTCTTTTCAGAAAGTTATATAGCTCCACTCTCTTTATCCCCCAAATGCCACATCCATGACCATCATAACGATAAACCCGACCGCAAATCCGATTGTCCCCATATCCGAATTTTCTCCTCCCGATGATTCCGGCACAAGCTCCTCTACGATGACATACACCATCGCCCCCGCAGCAAACGCAAGCAGATAAGATAACATACTCTGTATTTGTTTTGTGAGGAGTATCGTTAGCAGTGCCCCTACCGGTTCCACCACTCCGGATAGGATTCCAAAACCAAAACACTGCACACGACTCTTCCCAGTCTCTCTTAATGGCATGGAAATAATCGCCCCTTCCGGGACATTTTGCAGGGCAATGCCAAATGAGAGCAAAAAAGCACCTGCAAGAGTCACTGTCCCTACCTCTGACAAACAATCCGAAAAAGCCACCCCTACCGCCATTCCCTCAGGAATATTGTGCAGAGTGACTGCAAGTACCATCATCGTAATCTTTTTCAAGCGCCCTTTGGGTCCCTCCCTGTGGTTTGTCTTCGCATGCAGATGCGGAATAATCCGGTCAAGCAACAGGAGAAAACAAATCCCCGTCAGGAAACCAACCGCTGCCGGAAAAAAAGACAGCCTTCCCATATGCCCTGACATATCAATGGACGGAAGCAAAAGCGACCACACAGCCGCCGCCATCATCACCCCTGAAGTAAAGCCCATGAGTACCGTGGATAATTTTTCACTCATTGATTTTTTCAAAAATAAAACAAAAGCTGCTCCTAACGACGTCCCCAAAAAAGGCAGCATAATTCCACATATCACATAATACCGGGTCATCATCCATTTATAACAGAAAGCTACTTATCAAAAGCAGCTTTCGTATCTCCCAAAACTCTGGTTGATTTATTATATGAATCTGTATATTTACCTGTTACCTGTGACTTGACCAGGCGATATGGATTTGAGACAGACAGTTTGTAATCAAAATCGGTCTTCATAATTTACCATCCTTCCTTACAAAGCTCCCTTGCGACCTGATCTTTAACCGTTTTGATACCCATACAGGAACCAGCACCGCCAGAACCAGTAAAAATATAACTACTCAATCCTAAAAACCACACTCTTAAAAACCTTTCCTCTCTACCATCTTTATAAATATTGTGGTATATAATACAAGATACTGAAACAGCAAATAGAATAACAACTCCAATGCAAATGCCAATTTTTATGTACTTGTATTTATTTTTTTGGGGGGGTATAAACTGTATTCATTTAACCAATCTTCTTTTTCTGTTATGAATACTTATCAAGTAATTCTGAATATCTATTCCCAAAGCTAACAAGGGTAATATCTTTGTAGAATAATTTGGTAATCTCCTGTTTATAATTACCAAGCCCATCCATTTCCTGAAATTCAAGAAAGTTCTTTTTTGCTGTTCTTACCTTTCCAACAAAAAAAGTTTTTCCATTTTGTACTTTCTCTAATGAAATGTCTATTAGTCTATTTTCATTCATCATTGAATTAAAAAAATCATTCCATGAACTAATGGAAACCTTTGGAGTGCACAACAAATTCAATATTCCTTCCTTACTAATTATTTCATCATGAAATTCTTCCATTTCTCCCCTTTCTATTTTTGAAATATCAGATATGCACAACACTTTGTATCCATCCATATAAAAATCATACAAATAATGTATCAACAGCAATTGTTGACTTATCATAATTGGAATTGCTGTTATTGGTTCATCATCCACTTCTTCTCTTTCTATTGTCACTTGCTTTTTGGAGGCAATACAAGATTTAATAATATTTTCATATTCCATCATAATCACTCTTCTTTCACATTAATAGCCATGAGCAAAATTCTTCACATTCCGTGTTTATGCGATTTTGCAAGGCATAAAAACCATATCCTTGCTAAAACCCATGACTTCCTGCCTGTCGGTGTTCCCGCCTGTAAAGTTGGTCTTGCCATGAACCGTGACAGCAGGTGTTATGACCAGAACTGTATAAAACAGAAATACTGCTACTCCCTGTATACGGAATGTGAAAGATACAATTTGAGATTTAAAAATACCAATCAGGAACATATATGGGTACGCAATAAGCACTCTGTTGCAAATCTCAACACAATAGCACATATCAGCCTTCTAGCTGTTGCAGCCGTCGCTAGGCCTGGCAGCCAGTCTTACTGGAAACTGAAATCAATAAAACGGACTGTCTGATTTTTTGCAACTGCATAGTTTTTGATTTCCCGTAGGTTTTGGACTTACGTTAGCTTTGCTATGCCTAAAAAGCATCTGCTCTTGACAATAAAAGCTTAACGGCCAGATCTCATTTTATAATCAATGCACTTTCTCATCTCTAACATTAATATAATCCTGCTGCAATTTATAAATTTACTTTCGTGGATCTTTCCTCTGAATCCTTCTTTTATCACCCTTTTCTCCTCCCTTATCTCTCTGTCTTCTAGATTTTCCTTCTTGATGCTTATTCTTTGTACTAGGACGTTTATCCTTTGTAAAAAATATAACGTAATCTTTATTTTTAGTGGAGAATAATTTTCGGGGGGTGACCTCATTATCCTCTCCGGTATAACTATCCCTTGTCAAAAATCTTCCAACTAACGGCTGATAATACCGTGCCCTGAGATAGATTTCCTCCGTCTCCTTATCATAGTACTCCCCACAGTAACGGAACGGGTTATCATCCTTACTATCCGGATTTACTTCATTCCCAAAGGAATCGTATTCATAGGTCTTTGTGACTTTGCCTTTTTCATCCGTTAATTGTACCACATTTCCATGAGGATCCGTCACATAAAACTGCTTCTCTATTCCCATCCCTTTGTCTGCATAAACTAAATCATTCCCGCGGATATACCGTTTCTGAACCTTGCCACTCTCAGACAGCTCCAGCACCAACTGATCGCCATCCCACACGAATACAGTCTTCTCCCCATTCACTGTCTTACCCGTGCGCAGTCCTTCCGCATCATAAGTAAAGCTTACCTTATAATTCTTCGTCAAGGTCTGTGTAAGCTGGTTCAGCGCATTATAATGATTCACCACGTTTTCATTCAGCCGGTTATCCCCCAGTGTGACGTCAATGTCCACATAGGTGTTGTCTTTCTTATCGCTCGGGATTTCATAGCGGTTAACCTTGGCTAGCTGGTTCCCGTTCTTGTCATTTTTATAGATAACAACAGAAGCCTCCTCCGTATTGGTATTTAACGTATCGATGCGGAGCAGTTCGTCATTCTTATTGTATTTATAAGCGGTTATCCTATCCCCAACTGTCATTTCTTTCCGGTTGTTATTGCTGTCATATGTATAGGAAATGTCCTCGTTGCCGGTTTTCGTCTCTTTGGTGATGCGTCCCAGCAGGTCATACGTGTAGGGGGCAATCTTGGTTTGTCAAAGAATTGGGTTTATAACTTCCATCACAATATTCCTGTTTATTATACCAGAAAATGAAACCATCAACAATTTTCATTATTCTAATCACTTACTTAATTCATCTGTTCCATTAGTTTTTTGTATATTGGCAACAATGTTTTGCTCACTAGTTTCATTTTAGGATTGACTACTTTTGCTGACCAAGCTATCAGCACCCAATAACAAATGATAAAAAAATACTAAGTATCTGTGCTTTTTGCATACTTAATAAACCGCCTTGTATAAGTATCTCTCGTCTAAAACTCGTATCATAAATCTGCATATATGTTTATATACTCCGCTACGTATTTCTTACTTTTTTCTACTACTCTAAAATATATTTTTTATCCCGATAACAATATGTCTTTTTCTCTGTTTTCATCTTTTTCTTTCCATCAACCTTCACATCTTTAAGAATAAATTTTTTGGGCACATCAGAAGAAAAATAATATGATAACTCATGCTGAAATGAATCTACATTTTTTTCAAACAAATAAATCAAATCTGAATCATTCGAAAACTGGAGTATATCTATATACCTCCACGTTCCATTAGAGACAACAGTATAATCCACTAGCAGTTCCTCTTGAGAATCATTGTCAATATCAATTAATTTATATGATATTAGTTCATTGTTATAAGTCACAGCACTGTATATCTCACTGTCTTTTCCAGACAAAAACACCATTAGTAATGTAAATGCACTCCTTTTTGTTTCTACATCAACTGACATTATAATATCATCACTTTGACCACATAAGTTACATTGCTCAAATTTGAAGTTTGAAACTTGATTTATATTATTTTCACCGTCAATTTCTTTTACTTTCTTTTCGATAGCTGCACATGGTGAAAATTGCATTTGACTTAACCAAGGATACTCCGAACACGCCTTAAACGCATCATAAATTTTAGTATCTTCTTCAACAAATTTATCTTCCAAATTACAATTACCTAAATTATTATCATTTGCTTTACAAGCATCAAAAGATAAAATTACCATAAAAATGATAATTAATTTTTTCATACAGCTCTGTCTCCTTTACTATTTACAATCGCCAAATCGTTAATCTTTTGTGACCTGTCCGGATACATCATCTCTCCAAATCACTTATTTATTTCCGTAAGTACAAATATGAAGAGTCAAAAAACTCAATTTTTCCTATTTTCCATTTTCATTGCATACCAGTTGTATCATGACTCGAACACCCAACATTCACGTGCATTTTTTATGTCATAGCAATGAATTTTAGAATCACTTGCATTACTCTCCTCAATAATGCATTGATTATTGGCTATATTCAATACAGAAATATCCTTATTTTCATTATTCAACAAATATATATACTGATTTAATTTCGTTGCCTTTTTAATTATAGATTCTGATTGTTTTTCATGTGATACAAATGGATAATACAAAAAACTACATTTTTCATTCTCTATTTCAATCCATAACTCATTGTGATTTAAAAACAATGCATCAATTTTAGAAAAAGAAACAATATCTTTTAACTGCTTTTCTTCTATAATACAATAATTGTTATTTGATTTGCAATCATAACACCATATTTCCCATGATTGCTCTTCATTTCTCCAGTCTTTTTTCAATCCAGTATAATATAACTTATTATCGGAATAAACTAGTTTAATAGTCCAATTCTTCGATATATATGTATTGGCAATCTTTTTTACTTTTCCTGACCCAACTTTATGCACATATATGTTTTTAGGATACTGATCCTCTCCCACATTTTTTGCTAACAATATCATCCCATCAACGTTTCTATTCCCTAATTCCATATTATGAATAATAAAACTATCCGGCTGACTGTACGAAATTTCTTTTCTTTCATCATTTATTAAAACTTTTTTCTGATGAATACGATCATATTCTGCATAATGCAAATTTTCTTTGTAAGCGATATATTCAGTATCTGCATACAATACATTCATTATATTTGTTGTACGAAAAAGAAATTTCCTTTTTTGGGGCTGCACATGCTCCTTATTATTATAATGCACTAATGGAATACTCCATAACTCACATTTATCATCCTTGTCTAATATATATAATATCTCGTCATCCGTGACATATGCTATCTCCAACAAAGTTATGCCCTTTTCGTTTTTAGTCACCTCAAATGTATTCACTATCTGTCCTGCTAAAGTTAATTGTTGGATAGCATACTCGTTTTCTTCACAAATACAATATGCATTATATTGATTGTGCTTATTATTAAGAGCAGTAATAATTTCATTTTCTTCGTTTGAACTGCCAGTTTCTCTTTTTATCTCGTCAAATACATGGTTGTCATCTTTTATTCCACAACCACACAAAGAAACCATCGCCATAACCAACATAATTAAAATCACTTTTCCTTTCCCCATATTGTCTATCCTTCCTTTATTTTAGCAAGCGGTCACCGATTAAATATTTCTTTCGCTCAATCCATTAGTCCCTCCATTTATTATTCTTGTAACTTCTTCAACCGTTGCACTACTTTTCTTAGCACGTTCAACCAAACCATGTTTAAATTGCAAAAAAACACTGCACTTGTCCACCAATATTCCTTATGTTTTTTTATATAATTTGCACCTTGCTTTATAATTTTTTTATCAGAACCGTGGTCTGATAACTTACGCTGCCATTCTTCTTTTCCTGCGGGATTTCGTTTTTCACTTTACATCCAGATCAGTTACGAAAACTGTCATTATGTGCCTTATCCTAAGCACACTCTCCCTTATCTGCATAACTTAGTGCCATGTACTCGACCTCACATCTACTTTAATCGGAGAATACTCAATAAGCGCTTCCATAAGCTTTAATATTGGATCACTAGGCACTTCCTCATCCCAACAGTTATAGTAATAAGCCCTTTTGTCTATCCAAACAATTCTGCTCGCTATGTCATCCATGGATACACGTTCCAAATACTGCTTCTTAACCTTGCTTAAATCCAATCTATTACTTATCGCATTTATTTTCTCTATTTCCTCTACATTTAATATTCTCTGTTTTCTTTCTATGATTTTTTCAAAAACACCTTCCTTATTACCTGTAAAGTCCTCATAATATATGCCATCATCTCCCTCTCCCCTTGTTGTTTTAATAATACCATTTTTAAATAATTCTATAACATATGTATCTTCTCCAGGTACAATTGGAACTACAATTACCATTATGGCTGAATCTCCCTTTAAATCCAATGGATAATCAACTGATCCCTGATTTATATGAAACTTTGTAACTATTTCAGCATTTTTTACGCAATATTCACTAACCATTACTAAATTTGCAACCATTAACATCATCCATAAATATCTATTCATAGAAACCTCCTTACTGCAATATCAATAGCCATAAGCAAAACTCAAAAAAATAAGTATTTATGCAGTTTTGCTTTCCACAGGGAAATCTGATCTGTGATGCCAAGTTCGTTATGAGGAAAGATAATAAATTCTCTAACAGGGGACACATCCTCCAAAAATTCTGCTGTCCTTTCAAGAGTTCTAAAGAGGCAATCCTACTGCAAAATAAAAATAGTCAAACGGATTGCCTGAATATTCGCAACTGCATAATCCCTGATTTTCGCAGGTTTTGGATTTACGCTAGCTTTGCTATGTCCGAAAAACATTTCTTTTTAGCATAAAAGATGTAACTAACAAGTCTGAAACCTAAATCAATGCATTTTGCTCTTCTCTACAATACTAAAGTAATAATATTTTTCATTGGTGTTAGAATATATTCCATATTAATAAGTAATTTGTGCTATTATATTTTTGCTCATTTATAGCAAAATCTCTCTTTTTCTATAAAATTTATAACACCTTCCACATCTTTGTTGTAAGAATCTTTTTCCGAGTTTAGTTTATCAAATAAGACCTCATTTTCTTCAAAACCTTTTTTACTATTTTGAAAGTATACTCTGGCCTGTCTGGTATCACCACCACAACTTAAAATTAAAATCAAATCCTCAAGTCCATCGCTATTTAAATCAGTAAATTTAAAATCATGAACATATGAATCGGTTGGAAAATAATCTGGATATGCAAAATCATAAATTATGTTTCCACTTTTATCAGTTAAATAAACGAACAATACCGAATGTTTGCTCCCCTCTCTAAATCTTGATACAAAATCAACAGTTCCCCATTTATTTATATCTACCGGATATATCTCATCCTTAAAAATAAAGTCTTTCTCTTCCTCATCTTTTATATTGAACGTTTTAAAAACAAATTCGCCGTCTATGTTGGTCTCATTGCTTTCAGTATTTTTTTCAGAGGTTAACCTCACTTCTAAGTCATTATCCATGAATTCTATTTCCATTTTCCCTGTAATATCCATTTGCTCCCACTCAATGGTACACGTAGCTATATTTTGCTTAATCGTCCCTTTGAATCTTCCATGATAATCATCCGTCTGAGATTCATTTTCCTCATTCGTATATATTCTTACATCTGGCATTATTGTTTCATCAATATCAAAATAACCTTCAATCTGCTCAGTATCTAATCGTGAAATTATGAATGAAATATAACTATACCCCTCTTGAACATCCCAATCTTTCACAACCCAGATTTTACCTATATACTTTTCTATATCCAATTCATTTCCTGTATTTTGTTCTCTATTGCATCCGAACAGCATTATTAAAGACACTATTAAAAATGTAATTATTTTTTTCATCTCAAAATCTCTCCATTTCACGGAATAATTAACAAATCGTTTGAAAATAATAATCTCTATTGGTTATACTCCCCCTTAAAAGTTTTACTTTTATAATAATCTATCGCTGGTTTCACCCTCTTAATTCTTATAAATTTCTTATCATCACCCGATTTCTCATAATGCGAATTAAAAGTATAAACCAACTCTTTTATGCTAGCTTTCTTTTTATTCTTTTTAAATTCTTCTTTAGACATTTTCTTATAACCATACAACAAATTTGGATTTGCAAACCAATCTTTCTCAAATGAATCAAGAAAATATTCCAACTGCTTATCCATAAGTTCTTTAGGCTTTCTTTTAGCCCATTCATCTGCAGTTTTTTCATTCAAACCTGCATAATTTAAAAATTTAGTTGCTTCTGTCCATTGGGCTAAACCATATCCTTTAGATGTATTTTGCCAATCCTCCCAATTACCCGGATTCATGCGACATTCTTGATAAAAATTACCAATTATCGCACTAATTGATTCTCTTGCCCATCCTTTTTCTAGCATATAACTCTCTATATAATTTGCATTCATTATCCTAGCAGAAATTTCAATAGTTTTTGTATTTAGTGCCTTCGTATTCGAACTGGTAACACATGCTGAAACTATATAAAAATTTTTGCTCCCCTTTGAAATATTTTCAAAATATTCTTTGAAACGAATACCCAAGCCCCCATACAATGTTCCAATCTTAGCTCCGACGTAATTTTTTGAAATAAAGTGCCCACTCGAGTCCCATGCATTCACCCCATCATTTCCACAATACGCATACAGATGCAGGCTCATCAGGTCATCACTTTCACCCGTATACGTATCTCTTGTCAAAAATCTCCCCACACTTGACTGGTAATACCTAGCCCGCAGGTAGACTTCCCCTGTCTCCTTATCATAGTACTCCCCACAATAACGGAACGGGTTATCATCCTTACTATCCGGATTTACTTCATTCCCAAAGGAATCGTATTCATAGGTCTTTGTGACTTTGCCTTTTTCATCCGTTAATTGTACCACATTTCCATGAGGATCCGTCACATAAAACTGCTTCTCTATTCCCATCCCTTTGTCTGCATAAACTAAATCATTCCCGCGGATATACCGTTTCTGAACCTTGCCGCCCTCAGACAGCTCCAGCACCAGCTGATCCCCATCCCAGACAAAGACCGTCTTCTCCCCGTTCACTGTCTTACTCGTACGCAATCCTTCCGTATCATAAGTAAAGCTTACCTTATAATTTTTCGTCAGCGTCTGCGTAAGCTGGTTCAGCGCATTATAATGATTGACCACGTTTTCGTTCAACCGGTTATCCCCCAGTGTCACGTCGATGTCCACATAAGTACTGTCTTTCTTATCACTAGGGATTTCATAGCGGTTGACCGTAGCAAGCTGGTTTCCGTTCTTGTCATTTGTATGGCATTTTTTCAATACTATAAAAATACCCAGTCTGATATGGAAAAATAGCAGCACCGTTTACCAAATTATTGTTATACTGAACATACTCATTCATAAAAATACACTTCATAGTACCAGTTAGCTCTAAACTCTTTTCCAAGTGCTGATATCTCTTCACCATAC
>CAZOIF010000014.1:0-62305 GCA_964579975.1 uncultured Eubacterium sp.
GCGGATACAAAAAAGTTTTTTATTGATTTTAGATAGGGAAAACAGTAAAATAAAAAGGAAAAGAGGGGATGTATATGAGAACGAGAGAAGAGGCAGTCCATTTTTGTCTTTCTCTTAAAGATACCTATGAGGATCATCCGTTCCGGGATACGAACTGGACAGTGATCCGGCACCGGTCAAACCGGAAGGTGTTTGCCTGGATCTTTGAGCGGGAAGGATGTATGTGGATCAATGTAAAGTGTGATACGCAGTGGAGGGATTTCTGGAGAGATGCCTTTGCATCGGTGATCCCGGCCTATCATCTGAATAAAGAGCACTGGAATTCGATCATCCTTGACGGGACGGTGCCAGAGGAGGATGTCAGGCGGATGATCGGGGAGAGTTATGAGTTGACGAAGGGGAAGAAGAAAATATGTGGCAATCCGTCAAAATCGAAACCAGTTGCAGGGCAGAAATGAGGACTAACATGGATTTTCTAAATATTGCCGTAGTAGAGGACGAGAAGCCTCATGCGGATATTCTTGTAAAATATATTACGGAGTGGATTGGGAAAGAATCATACAAAGGGCATGTACAGGTCTTTGCAGATGCGGAGAGCTTTTTGTTTGAATGGGAAGAAAACCGGGCATGGGATGTATTGTTTGTCGATATCCAGATGCCGGGGATCAGTGGAATCGAGCTGGCGAAGAAAATACGGATGAAGGACGATACGATATCAATTATATTTGCGACAGGGCTTACCGATCATATGCAGGAGGGGTATGAGGTGTCGGCGCTTCATTATCTGATCAAGCCGGTGGATGAAGAGAAAATCAGGCGGTGCATGGAACGGATCGTCAAGGGTAGAGAAGGGAGACAAAACGGACAACCAATGCTTCTGGAAGTGGAGGAGACTGAGGGAGAGTCGAGGGGAGAGCGCGTCATGCTCCGGATCCTGCCTGAAAAGATTGTATACATTGAAGCATCTGCCCATTATACGGAAATACATACGGAGGAAAAGACATACCGGGGGAGGGAAGGAATCGGAGAATGGGAAAAACGACTGGACGGTGAAAAATTTGTCCTGATCCACCGCTCATATCTTGTCAATCTTCTGTATATAAAACAGATCGGTAAAGCAGAAATATGTCTGGATACCGGGGAGCGTCTGCCTCTTAGCAGGAGGAAGCAGAAAATGATATATGATGCGTTTATAAGGTTTTACAGGAGGGAAGAATGATAGTAGTCGTAGTAGCTGTACTGGCAGTGTGCGTGGTGCTGTTTTTTGTGTTTCGATCTGTTATGTTCCGGGTGGTCGACCGGCGGATCGCCACTTACCAGAGTGATCTGATCGAGAAGCATTGTGAAGAGGTAGAAAACATGTACCGACAGGTCAGGGGCTGGCGTCATGATTACAAGCACCACATCCAGACGATGAAGGCTCATCTTGTGATGGAACAGTATGAGGAGTTGGAGGCATATCTTAATGAGCTTGACGTTGACCTGACGACAGTAGATGCGGTCATAAAGACAGGAAATGTCCGGATCGATGCGGTCTTAAACAGCAAGCTCGGAGTGGCGAAACAGCACGGGATCCATGTCAATGCAAAGGCGATCGTACCGAAAGAACTGCCGGTGCCAGAGGTGGATCTTTGTATCATCATCGGGAATCTTCTGGATAATGCGATTGAGGCATGCCGAAAAGAGACAGACCGTGAGAAAAGATTTATCCGTGTATATATTGATATATTGAAGGGGCAGCTTTATATTTATGTGTCAAATTCCATGACAAACGATATACGCAAGCAGGGAAAAGTCTATCTGACGACAAAAGAGGGAGGTCATGGCTTTGGGCTCATGCGCGTGGATAAGGTTGTGGAAAAATATGGTGGTTACATCAACCGCCAGAATGAGGATGAAGTATTTGCGACGGAAATCATGCTCCGGCTGAAATAGTGTCGTTACGAAAAGTAGATATTAGCAGACGCAGCTTTAGAAGGATGACCATTCGTGCACAGGAGAGAACCTTTTGTGTGCGATTTTTTATTTTGAGGAAATGTATGTTATACTTTAGAAGCAATTAGAGAGGAGGATTTGCATGAAGAAGGAAAAGAACAAAAAGCAGACATACAATATATATGAAAATACGGTTTATCTGACAAAGGAAAGCTGGCTTTATGATAAGAGAATTCTTGTTTTTTCTTTGATTTCAATTCTGACAGGTATTTTTCTCCCGATGTTTGAAATCTATCTGCCGAAAATAGCAGTAGACCTTTTTGTGCAAAAAGCAGATTTGCTGCAAATTGCGGGAACGCTTGCAGCTGTGGTGGGAAGTCTTTTAGTTATACGGGCGGTAAATGGATATGTGAGCAGTGCAAAATATTTTTTCTTCAATGATATGCGAAATGTATTTATACAGAAAATTTTTCTGACTTCGATCGACTGTAATTATTCGGAGGCGGAAAATGGAGAGTCATTACAAAAATACCAGCGGGCGATAAACGTGACAGATCAGGGCGATTTTGGGGCGACCTCACGATTTTATCAGGTAGTTCCTCAGTTTATGATCAGTTTCTGTTGTTTTTTTCTGTACACGGGAATTTTATCGTCACTTCATATTATTGTTGTGATCTTACTATTGCTGTCCTCTGTCGTGACATACTGGTTTCAGAAAAGAGAGACCGTGTGTTATGAACGGACAAAGGAATTATTTGCAAAGATCCAGAAGAAATTATATTACTGCATCAATTGCGGCCGATGGGCGGGAAAAGATATTCGGGTTTACCATATGCAGGAATGGCTGAAGGGCTTGATGAAAAAGTGGCAGGGTGAGGGAAATAAAATACGGAAAGAGCGGAGCAGGCAGGAATTTTATACACATATCATGAACTGTGTGCTTGGTTTTCTTCGGGATAGTCTGGCATATATTTATCTGATCATGAGGACATTGCAGGGCGATATCAGTGTGGGAGATTTTATGCTTTATTTTGGGGCGATTGTGGGATTTTCCAACTGGATCCAGCAGATGGTGAGACAGATCAGCGATCTCAGAACGGCAAATGTCGGAATCAATGATCTCAGAGAATATTTAGCAACCCCGCCAGAGGATGTAGAAGATGGCATGATGGAGATGCCAGATCATTCGGAGGGTGTGGAGATCGTGTTTGACCATGTGACATTTTCGTATCCGGATAGTCAGGCTCCGACGATCCGGGATCTGAGTTTTACGATAACAAAGGGGGAGCATATTGCGCTCGTCGGATTAAATGGTGCCGGAAAAACGACACTGATCAAGTTGATGATCGGTTTCTATGAGCCAACTTCCGGACAAATCCGGATAAACGGAATGGATATAAGCAGACTGAGGAAGAAGGACGTGTATGCACTGTACGCAGCGGTGTTCCAGGATATTCTGATCTTTCCATTTATGTTGGATGAAAATGTCGCTCTTAAACCAAAGCCACAGATCGACAGAGAACGTGTGGCAGAAGTATTAAAAAAAGCGGGGCTATGGGAAGAACTCGAGCAAAAAGGGATTACGCCGGATTCGTATATGACAAAAGAGTTGACGGACGATGGGATTTTTTTATCAGGGGGACAGAGTCAGAAGCTTTTGCTGGCGAGAGCATTGTACAAAGGGGCGCCAGTTCTATTGTTGGATGAGCCAACTGCCAATCTGGACCCGCTTGCTGAAAAGGAAATATATGAGAGGTATGAGGAATTTTGCGGGGGAAACACGGCTGTGTTTATTTCACACCGTTTGGCGAGTACGCAGTTTTCAGATCGTATTTTCTTTATGAAGGATGGCGCGATCGTGGAAGAGGGAACGCACTGGGACCTGATGGAACGAGGCGGCGAATATGCGAATCTGTATGAGGTGCAAAGCCATTATTACAATCTTGATAAAAATGAGGGAGGTGAAGGCGATGAGTGTTATGAGTAAAAAGCTGACCGATAAACTGACATTTCATGAAAAGATTAATGTTTGTCGCAGGCTATGGCAGGAGGTCTGTCGGTTGGATGGAAGATTTGTGCCAATGACTGCTTTTCTCCAGATCATGACGATTGCCGGAAGTTATATCGGAATTTATGTATCTGCTATGGTGCTGAATGGACTGGTAACCGGAATGTCAATGAGAGAGCTGGTGTACCGGACGATTTTCTGGCTGGCGATGGCATTTGCGCTGAGTATTTTATCCGGATGGGTCCGGACAAAATGCGAGAGGATCAAGGGAAGTTCATGGGATGAGGTATCAGTCCGCAAAAACGGGAAAAGCATGGAGATGGATTGGCCGGATTTCGAAAGTCCGTATATAAATGAGCTATACAGCCGGATGCAGGAGGATAACAACTGGGGCAATGGAATATATGGTGCGTACACGTGTATCGAAGACTTTTTTTCTCACGTATTCAATGTGCTGTTTGCAATCGGGATGATGGTTCCGGTGATGCATCAGTTGTGGGAAAACCGAAGTATGATTACGTATGTTTATTTTGGTGTGTTGGTCGTGATGATCATTATAAATGCATTTGGGACAAATTATTTTGGGGAAAGGCTGCATAAGTTCATGCAGCGGTGGCCTAAAAATGAACCGGAGAAAATAAATATGATGTGGCGTTTTGCAATATATAATGGTATTACGCCGGAAAACAGAAAGGATGTAAAACTGTATGATGCAAAGCCACTGTTGAAGGAATATGTGATTGAACACGGAAAAGAATATCTGAAACAAAAAGAAGAGGATTTGGCGAACGAGGCTGGAAAAAAGGAAATATTCGGAAGTGTATTTGGCGCCGGAGTGAGCGGAGTCTGCTATTTCTTTCTGACGTTGATGGCAGTTGGGGGGAGCGTCTTAGTCGGAGATCTCGTTCGTTATGTTGCCTGTTTTGAACGACTGACAACTTCGATCCAGCAGATCATCAGTAATCTTCAGGGCTTCTTGCTGGTGGCACGCAGGCAGAGTTCGACGTTTGAATTTTTGGATTCGGAGGGAAAACTCTATCGTGGAAAACTTCCGGTCGAAAAGCGCAGGGACAATGAGTATGAGATTGAATTTCGAAATGTATCCTTTCGGTATCCGGGCAGCGATGAATACGCGCTGCAGAATTTTTCACTGAAAATGCGGATCGGAGAGAAGATGGCATTGGTCGGAAAAAATGGTTCCGGAAAGACGACAATGATCAAACTGTTATGTCGGCTGTATGATCCGACGGAAGGTGAAATCCTTTTAAATGGCGTGGATGTGAGGAAATTTGATTATCGGGAATATATGCAGTTGTTTTCTGTTGTATTTCAGGATTTTTCGATGTTTGATTTTTCCATTGCACAAAATGTGGCTACCGCCTCTGAATATGATGAAGACCGCATCCGGGACTGTCTCGTGAGAGCGGGGTTTGGCAAACGTCTGGAAGAACTGGAGCAGGGGATCGATACCTATGTGGGGGAGCAGTATGAGGATGGTGTGAAAATGTCCGGCGGGGAAAAACAAAAGATTGCGATCGCCCGTGCGCTATACCGGGATTCCCCATTTATTCTCTTAGATGAACCGACGGCGGCGCTTGATCCGATCGCAGAATATGAGATTTACTCGGCATTCAATGAAATGGTTGGCAGCAAGACGGCAATCTACATTTCGCACAGGCTTTCGTCCTGCCGCTTTTGCAATGATATTGTCGTGTTTGATAAAGGGGGGATCGTGCAGAGGGGTAGCCATGAAAAGTTGATGGAGGATCCGGAGGGGTTGTATCATTCGCTTTGGACGGCGCAGGCACAGTATTATTAATAGAAGGAAATCTCTTAAATAAGGTTGACAAAATAAACCATCGTGCTATAATTATGGTTGACAATATAAACCAAAATACAAAGAGGCAGTAACCATGAGGAAAGGAGCAATGTCAGTGAAAAGCGATGGTAAACAGATATCCGTTAAAAGAGGAGGGCATTCCCGGTATCGTAGATATGGAGTATTGATTTTGGCAGCGGCATTGATCGCAGGCAGTCTGTCTGGATGTGGCGGAGTCCATTCCGAACAGGAAAAAGACTCACCAGATCAGACCTTGCCCCCATCGTCAGATCAAACATCATTAAAGCCGGGTCTGCAAAAACAGACGCCAGACATTCCGTATTCTGACCAGATTGATACTATTATTAAGAATAAGGATATCTGGTGTTTTGTCATGCCTGATGATGCGGGGGAGGAATTCGGGTATAACGAGTCGGATTATTACTACTGGATTACTGACATGGATCAGAATGGCTATCTGGAGGTTATCAGAAGTAGCACGACAGGAAATGGCGGTTATTTCTATAATGACTATTATGAGGTCAGTCCGGATGGGAAGAGCCTGAAAAAATTGGCAACGGATGAGCGGGAAGATGCGCCGGCACCGGATTTGTGGAATGATGTGGAAACAGGATATTATGACAGGAAAACAGGTACATACCATTATCCACAGCCAGATCACACCCATAGTTCTGCGATTGATGTATCAGATGCGGAATTGGATGTGGTTTTGGAGGATGGAAAAGTTAACGTAGACACCATATACTATGTTGAGTCAAATAGTTATGGAAGCCCGGAGAAAAAGAATTATGGGTGTGTTACGGAATATTATGCCGGTGCGAAGGTAGAAAAATTGGGAGAGGTCAAGGCGCAATATGATGAAGAAAAAGAAGACTTTATCGATACAACTGATCAGCATTCGGAGTATTACAAAAAATTAGCGCAGCTGTGGGAACAGCATTATGAGGGAATGCAAGAGTTTATCGTTACTTCATTTCGTTTTCGCAGTATTGATGAGGATAAATATGACAAGTCGATGGACATTGCAGCGGTTTCAGACAAAACACTCCGCAAGCGTGTGGAAGAATCCTGGGAGCGATTCGGTATTTATGTTCCGAATGAAAAAGTTCCGGCCAATCCGTTTTTTCCAGAGACGGCAGCAGGTGATGCAGAGGTCAGATATCTGCTGGAACTGTTAAGTGGGGGCAAGGCAACGATGCAGATACAGGAAGAAGTGCGGGGAAACGAAGGTGTTTTGTACCAGGTGACATACTGCGATCCAAGGGAAGTATCTAACCAGGAGGTTCCAGTTTTTTCGGAGGAGGGTTTCTCTGAGGAAGACGAAAAGGAGTATGTTGAAAAAACGTTTCAGGAATTTTATTTCTATCTATGGGTAACGGATACAGAGATTTATTATATTCCTCGATTCTATTCTTATAGAGAAAGCGATGAAGAAGATGTATACCAGAAAATCCGTCTGGCATTTCATGGGGTGCTTCCGGAATATGCCCTTCTGGTCTGCCAGGAAGAGGAGATGGAAGATCGCTTAAAAGAGACGGAGGTAGGGGAGCATCAGTGGATTGAAAAACATGGGGAGGATATTCGTTGTTATCGTTCTTATACCTCCAAAGGAGAGGGCTATGAAGGAATCAATATCCTACAGTTTGTCTGGAAACGGGGGGAGGGATTGATTGGTGTGAGATATGCCACACATGCGGCAGGTGGAGGCAGCAGACTGTTCTGGAAAGAAGACTGTTTGGAACAGGAAGATGTGGGGTTTTCCATTGATTGACTTTTTTTGCAGAGTGTGATACTTTATCTTGTATAAGAGACTTCTCTTTTTTGAGTACGATGAAAGAAAGGCATGTGGAAAAAGGATGAAGATTATCATAGTTGGCTGTGGTAAGGTTGGAAGCACACTGGCTGAAGAGTTGAATAAAGAAGATAATGAAGTCACGGTCATTGATCGCAGATATGCTGCCGTCGAGGAGATGTCAAGCAAATTTGACGTAATGGGTGTGGCCGGAAACGGAGCGAGCTATAAGACGCAGATGGAGGCAGGGATCGAGAAGGCAGACATACTGATCGCCGTGACCGGTTCGGATGAGTTGAATCTGCTCTGCTGTCTGATCGCGAAGAGGGCAGGAAACTGTCAGACGATCGCGCGTGTCAGAAATCCGGAATATAGTGATGAAATCAATTTTGTAAAAGGAGCACTCGGGCTTGCTATGACGATAAATCCCGAATTTGCAGCGGCACAGGAGATTGCAAGGGTACTTCGCTTTCCATCGGCGATCCGGATCGACACCTTTGCGAAAGGGCGGGTCGAGATGCTCAAATTCAGGATACCAGTGGAATCCAGTCTGGATGGTATGCTGGTGATGAGCATTGCGCCTAAGTTAGGGGCAGATATCCTCGTGTGTGCCGTCGAGCGTGAGGGAGAGATTTTTATTCCGAAAGGGGATTTCCGGCTTCAGGAGAAGGATGTGGTGTCGATCATAGCCAGACCGAAGAAGGCCAGTGATTTCTTTAAAAAGATAGGAATCGAGACTCATCAGGTAAAGGACACGATGATCGTGGGAGGCGGCGATACGGCATATTATCTCGCCCGGCTTCTTCTGCCGATGGGAATTAATGTAAAGCTGAT
This sequence comes from uncultured Eubacterium sp., assembly GCA_964579975.1. Lineage (GTDB taxonomy): Bacteria > Bacillota > Clostridia > Lachnospirales > Lachnospiraceae > Eubacterium_F. Next base: position 8,410 of record CAZOIF010000014.1, read on the forward strand.
CGAGAAGGATCCCAACAAGTGTGATCAACTGTCAGAACTGCTGCCGAAAGCACAGATCATATGTGGGGATGGATCCAAACAGAATGTGTTGATCGAGGAGGGAGTTGGACAGGCAGAGGCTTTTGTTGCCCTGACGAATATCGATGAGGAAAATGTTATCTTGTCCCTCTTTGCGAGAAGTCAGTCGGAAGGCAAGATCGCGACGAAGGTCAACCGTATGGATTTTGATCAGGTGATCCGGGAACTGGATCTCGATACCACCGTTTATCCAAAGAAAATAACAGCACAGTATATTCTCCAGTTTGTGAGGGCGATGAAAAATTCCATCGGCTGTAACGTGGAGACAATGTACCGTATCCTGGATGATAAAGCCGAGGCACTGGAATTTGTGGTAAAAGAAAATTCAGAACTTCCTGGAGTTCCGCTGGAGAAACTCCAGATTAAAGAAAATACGCTTGTAGCCTGTATCATCAGGGGGCGGGATATCATTATCCCCCGTGGTAAGGATGAGATGTGCGTAGGAGATTCTGTTGTAGTCGTTACGACCACACTTGGATTGAAGGATATCCGGGATGTGATCCGTGTAGGAAAGCAGTAGAGGGGTAAAGATAGATGAATCATCGAATTGTCATATACTTTCTTGGGTGGCTTTTGGACTTTGAAGGATGTTTTCTGATCCTGCCGTGTCTGGTCGGGGTGATTTATGGGGAGAGCGATGCCTTTTACTTTGCGCTAACTTCTCTGATCTGTCTCGTATTAGGATTTATCATAACGAGATTTAAGCCAAAGGACAAGGCTTTATATGCCAGAGAGGGCTTTGTTATCGTTGGGATCAGCTGGTTTTTGCTTAGTTTGTTTGGTGCCCTTCCATTTACGATGTCGGGGACGATTCCCTCTTATATAGATGCGCTTTTTGAGACGGCATCCGGATTTACGACGACAGGAGCTACGATTCTCTCAAGTGTGGAGGAAATGTCAAAGTGTGGGAATTTTTGGAGGACATTTACGCACTGGATCGGTGGTATGGGAGTGCTCGTGTTCATGATGGCGATCGTTCCGCTTGCAGATGGACGCAATATGTATCTGATGAAGGCGGAAAGTCCCGGGCCGACGGTTGGGAAACTGGTGCCACGGATCAAGTCCACAGCGAAGCTTTTGTATGGAATGTATATTGTTCTTTCTGTTATTGAGTTTATTTTTCTTGTGGCAGGGGAAATGAGTGTTTACGATGCGATAACGACTACGTTTGGTACGGCGGGTACAGGTGGTTTTGGAATATACAATGACAGCCTTGCCAGTTTTTCCTCTTATATACAGATCGTAGTCACTGTATTTATGATCGCTTTTGGAGTGAATTTTACTTTCTATTATCTGCTTATTTTTGGGAAACGTTGGAAAGATGCCTTTAAGATGACAGAGGTAAGAGCCTATTTTGTCATAATCGTCGTGGCAGCGGCGCTGATCAGTATCGATGTTTACCGTATATTTGGAAATGTTTTTGAGGCAGTAAAACATGCTTCATTTCAGGTGGGTTCCATCATAACGACGACCGGTTTTTCTACGGTAGATTTTAACCGGTGGCCGGAATTTTCCAAAATGATACTTTTAACATTAATGTTTGTGGGAGCCTGTGCGGGAAGTACAGGAGGAGGGATGAAAGTATCCCGTGTGATCATATGGATCAAGACATTTTTGAAAGAATTAAAGGTGATGATACATCCAAGAAATGTATATAAGGTTTCCGTGGATGGGAGAAAAGTTGAGCATGAAACAGTACGTTCTGTCAATGTATTTCTTGTGGCATATATTCTTGTCTATCTGTTATCTGTACTGATCGTGAGCCGGGATGGTTTTGATTTTACAACGAATTTTACAGGTGTGGCAGCTACGATAAATAATGTAGGACCAGGATTCAGTGCGGTAGGGCCGATGGAAAACTTTGCGCTATTTTCACCGCTCTCCAAACTTGTGCTGATCTTGGATATGATAGCCGGCAGACTGGAATTGTTCCCATTACTGCTGTTGTTTTCACCAAGCACATGGAAAAAATAGAGGTATTGTGATCTTTAATTGGAGCCGCCGGACTAGCCAGGCGGCTCCAATTTGAGTTAAAGTGTATTGATACCAAGGGAATTCAGGATGGAACTGACTAGGATCAGTATGATCAGTACCGGTGCCACATATTTTATAATGATCGTGTACAGTTTTTCTGATTTGAAACGATCTGAAGAGACGAGTATTTCGTCGGTGATCGTTTTCGGCTTTATGATATAGCCGACAAAGATGCATGTCAGAAATGCGACAACCGGCATGAGGATACTGTTCGAGATAAAGTCGAAGAAATCCAGTATGCTCATATTGAAGATCGTAAAAGTGCTCCATGCACCAAATCCAAGTGAGGATGGGATGGCCATGATAAGCGCATAGGCTGTCACGAGTAGAGTGATCCATTTTCGCGAGACATTAAATTTATTGGAAAAGATCGATACCACTGTTTCCATCAGGGAAATCGCAGATGTAAGTGCGGCGAATAAAACCAGCACGAAAAACAGGGTTCCGATCACATGCCCGCCGGTCATACTGTCAAATACCTTTGGCAGGGTGACAAACATAAGGGTGGGTCCCTGATTTATTGCATCCGCATTGCCGCCCGAAAAGATGAATACGGCAGGGGCGATGATAAGTCCGGAGAGAAAAGCGATGCCTGTATCGAAAATCTCAATGTTCCGGACACTGCTTTCTATATTTTCTTTTTTGCCGAGGTATGAGCCATAAGTGATCATAATTCCCATAGCGAGGGACATGGAGTAAAAGAGCTGTCCCATGGCAGCTAAGAAGGCATTGGCATTGATCTTTGACAGATCAGGTTTGAGGTAATATTCCAGTCCGGCGCCCGCACCCGGTCTTGTGATGACATAACCGGCGATGAATATGGTCATGAGTATCAGCATCGGCATCAGTATCTTGCTTACGTTTTCGACCCCTTTATTGACGCCGAGGAGGATTACGATCATCGTAAGAACGATGAAAATGGATAACAAGAGAACGGGTTCCCCTGTCTGTGAGATAAAACTGCCAAAGTATTCATCATTTACGGCATTGACATGGTCACCCGACAGGTAGACCCAGGCAAATTTGACCACCCATCCGCCGATGACGCAGTAATACGGTAATATGATGATCGGAACAATGCATGCAAGAACACCGATGAATTTACATTTTTTATGCAGTGCGGAAAAGGCATACAGCGCACTTTTTCCGGTTTTTCTTCCGATGGTGATCTCCGTTATCATGAGGGCAAAGCCAAAAGTCACTGCGAGAATAAGATAGATCAGCAAGAAGCTGCCCCCGCCATATCTCACAGAAAGGTAAGGGAATCTCCATATATTTCCAAGTCCTACCGCAGAACCCGCTGCGGCAAGAATAAATCCGAGACGACTTGTAAATCCATTTTTTTGTTTCTTGTTTTCCAAAATTTTATCCTCTTTTCATAGAAATATTTTACAAAAATTTATATGTTTTTCATTATAACAAGTTTTATTCGAAAAGGAAAGTGATAAATTCATTGAACCTGCAAAAGAAATAGAATATAATAAAAGGTGGAAGAAAAATAGCGACTAGTACAGGAGGAAGCAGATGTATCCGTATATGAAAAAAGCACTTTACCGCATAATGGCTTTTATTTTTATGGCAATATGTGGCATTATGTTTATTCCGTCTGGAGAATGCAGCACGTTGCAGGCGGCAGCCGAAAAAATGAAAGTTCATTATATCGATGTCGGTCAGTCAGATTGTGTACTGATCACCCAGAAAAATAAAAATATGCTTGTGGATGCCGGCGATGTGGGAGATGGTAATAAAATTGTTACATATCTGAAATCGCAGGGGGTAAAAAAGCTGGACTATATCATTGCCACGCATCCTCATGCCGATCATATCGGAGGGATGGAGGATGTGGTCGACTGTTTTCCGGTCGGTAAGATCATCATGTCAAAAAAGAGCCACACGACGAAAACATATGTGAGTCTTTTAAAGAAGATCCAGGCAAAGGGAATGAAAATAACAGAGGCAAAACCGGGAACGACATATAAACTGGGACAGGCCTCTTTTACGCTCCTTGCGCCGAACTCCTACCGGTATGGATCGAATATCAATAACTACTCGGTGGCATTCCGTCTTCTTTATAATAAAAATAGTTTTATGTTTGTCGGAGACTGCGAGGAAAATGCTATCTCAGATATCATGGGAAATGGCATGGATGTAAAGTCCGATGTACTTATGTGCGGGCATCATGGGTCGGCAAACAGTACAACATCAGCGTGGGTGGAGAAGGTGAATCCTTCTTATGCGGTGATCAGTGTGGGGGCAGGAAATTCTTATGGCCATCCGGCCGCTGCTGTGCTGCAGATCTTATCAGAGCAGAAAGTCAAATATTTTCGAACCGATAAAAAGGGGACTGTTATCGCTACGTCAAACGGGAAGAAGATTACGTTTAATACCAAACCGTTGACAGAGGAGATGAAAGTGCAGGAAAATCCGACATCGTCATCCCAGAAGGGATATGTATATATTACAAGCAGTGGAAAGAAATATCATAGTCAGGGGTGTCGTTATCTGGCAAAGAGCAGTATCAAAAAGAAACTGTCAGAGGTGAAAAAGGCCGGGTACAGTGCGTGTAAAGTATGTATTGGAGGATAAGGTTGTGCGAATGGAGGAAACAATGCGTTATATCATAGACCGGATCGAAGAGGGGAAGATTGCTGTCTGCGAAAAAGAGGACGGCAGTTTTGAGGAAATCAACATTGCTTCCTTTGGATTTGAAGTGAGCGAGGGCGACTGTATCATTTTTGAGGAAGAAACCGGTTATAAAAAGGATGAAAAAAGGAAGGAAGAAATCCAGAGGGAAGTGGATGAGCTGATGGATGATCTGTTTTTATAGCCCGGCACCATCCGGCTACGTGCTTGACATTTTTTTCCTGAGTGGTATTATTTTGTTAGTTCAATGAAATTTTATGCATGGAAACACAGGAGGAAACATTTTTTATGTTGGCACATATCAATGAGATCTTACGGGAAGTGGATGATTTTATCTGGGGTGCTCCTCTGATGATACTTATTCTGACCGGAGGGATTTATCTGACTGTCAGGCTTGGACTGCTGCAGATGCGTAAGCTGCCGCTGGCATTGAAGTGGATGGTAAAAAACGAGGAGGATGGAGAGGGGGAAGTCACCTCTTTTGCCGCTCTTTGTACAGCGCTCTCTGCTACGATCGGGACAGGAAATATCGTCGGCGTGGCGACAGCGATCGGACTGGGAGGTCCGGGCGCGCTGTTCTGGATGGTGGTCGCCGCATTTTTTGGAATGGCGACCAAATATGCGGAAGGGCTTTTGGCGGTAAAGTACCGCACGGTGGATCAGAACAATCATACGCTGGGAGGCCCATTTTATTATATTGAACTGGGAATGGGAAAGAAATGGAAACCGCTCGCTAAAATATTTGCGTTCTTTGGCGCCTGTGTAGGTCTATTTGGAATCGGGACATTTTCACAGGTGAATGGTATTTCTTCAGCGATCAAAGGATTTTTTGACCCGAAGGAAAGTTATATGATAGAAGTGCCGGGGTTAGGCAGTTACTCATGGACGGTGGTGATCTCTTCTATCATACTCGCAGTCTGTGTGGCATTAGTGATCATTGGAGGGATCAAGCGGATCGCCAGTGTGTCGCAGGTCGTGGTGCCGCTCATGGCAGTTATATATGTGATTTTTTGCCTGACTCTTATGGTATGTAATGTGCAGGCAATTCCGGGGGCGGTTGTCCAGATCGTAAAAGGAGCTTTTTGCCCTTCGGCTGTGACCGGAGGTGTGGTGGGAAGTATGCTCATGGCAGTACAAAATGGTGTGGCACGTGGTATCTTTTCCAATGAGGCGGGACTTGGTTCAGCGCCGATCGCAGCAGCTGCGGCAAGGACAAAGGAGCCGGTCAGACAGGGGCTTGTCTCAATGACAGGGACGTTTATCGATACGATCCTTATTTGTTCGATGACGGGTATTTCCATTGTCCTTACAGGAGCCTGGAAGGTGAGCGGATTAGAGGGAGTTCAGGTGACGACCCATGCATTTCAGAAAGGACTTCCGTTTCCGGAACAGATGTCTTCCTTTATTCTTATGTTGTGTCTTGTGTTTTTTGCCTTTACGACTATCCTCGGATGGGATTATTATTCCGAGCGGTGCTTAGAGTATCTGTCGGGCAGCCAAAAAGTGGTAAAGGCGTATCGATGGTTATACATACTTGCAGTATTCATCGGTCCCTATATGACAGTGGCAGCAGTGTGGACGATTGCGGATATTTTTAACGGGCTTATGGCGCTGCCCAATATGATTGCACTTTTTGCATTAGGCGGCGTTGTGGCGAAGGAAACGAGGGATTTCTTTCGGCGGCAGAAAGTAAAAGAAAAGGAAAGCGTGAAGTAACGATGGCTCATAATAACCAAAAGAAAATAGCGATCATAAATGATATATCAGGTTTTGGCAGATGTTCTGTGGCGGTGGCTCTTCCGGTGATTTCTCATATGAAGATCCAGGGATGTGTACTGCCTACTTCCATTTTCTCAAACCATACCGGTTTTTCCTCCTTTTATTATGATGACTATACAGACCGGATGCGGGACTATATGGCAGAGTGGAAGAAACTGGATCTTCGGTTTGAGGGGATCAGCAGCGGATTTCTCGGTTCGGCTGAACAGATCCAGATCGTCAGAGAGTTTATCCGTCAGTTTCGCGATGAGCGGACGCATGTGATCATTGATCCGGTCATGGGAGAAAACGGAAAAGCGTACCCTACTTATACAGAGGAAATGTGTGATAAAATGAAAGAACTTGTAGAATTTGCACATATCCTTACGCCAAATGTAACAGAGGCATGTATGCTTACGGATATGCCTTATAAAGAAAGTGGCTGGAAGAGAGGGGAACTGCTTGATATGATGGGACGGCTTCGTGATCTGGGAGCTCAAAAGATCGTGGTGTCCGGCTTTTCGAACGGGGATTTTATTTCTAATGCGCTCAGTGAGAGACCGGGGGAGCTTAAGATCCTGAGACAGAAAAGAGTAGGAAAGGTTCGCTCCGGGACAGGAGATATTTTTGCAGCGATCATTGCGGCAGATTGTGTAAATGGTGTGGATTTTGAGGAATCCGTTAGAAAGGCGGCAGCATTTGTCCGTGACTGTATCCTTGTGACGGAGAAGTTTGATATTCCTGACACAGACGGAGTGTGTTTTGAAGAGGTATTGTATCGATTGAAGTAGAAGAAATGATGGAGGTGTCAAATGGCGAATTATCATTCTCTTTCCAGACAGCTACAAAAGAGGATCCGGGAGGACCGGCAAGCTCATGTGGTGAACCCATATGCGTTTAAAGATGAGAATGTCATCCGGAGGCGGATGGATCATGACAAAGCAAATTTGTGGCGGCCGGCATTTGTCCGCGACTGTGAAAAAATATTACATAATCCGTATTACAACCGTTATTCGGACAAGACACAGGTGCTTTCCGGCTACCGGAATGATGATATTTCCCGTCGTGCCCTTCATGTACAGCTTGTATCACGGATCGCAAGAAATATCGGGCAGTTACTGGGGCTGAATGTGGATCTGATCGAAGCGATCTCACTTGGGCATGATATTGGACATACACCGTTTGGCCATGCGGGAGAGCGGTTTTTAAATAAGATATATCAGGAGCACACCGGGCGTTGTTTCAACCATAATGTGCAGAGCGTAAGAGTGCTTGACAAAATGATAAACTGGAATATTAGTCTGCAGGTGCTTGATGGGGTTTTGTGCCACAATGGAGAGATGGAGATGTCGGAGTACCGGCCGGTTCCGTTGGAATCGTTTGGAGAGTTTGATCAGAGAGTTGAGAAATGCTACACGGATCCGGAGGCAAATAAAAAACAGATTCCATCGACATTGGAGGGGTGTGTGATGCGTGTCAGCGATATCATCGCCTACCTTGGAAAGGACAGGCAGGATGCCAAAAAGGTGGGGATCCTGAGCGGTGAAGAGGCGTTTTCTTCCGGGGAAATCGGAAGCACCAACGCAGAAATCATCAACAATATGATCGTCAATATCGTCGAGAACAGTTATGGCAAGAACTTCCTCTGCATGGAAACTGCGTATTATGAAGCATTTTCTACGGCAAAAAAAGAGAACTATGAATTGATATATGGGAATCCGTTGGTGGATTCGATCTATAAAAATGTAGAGCCAATGTTTGAGGCAGTCTATGAAAGCCTCCTTTCCCAGGCAAAAGCCCGGGATAAAAACTCGGTTTTATATAAGCATCACGTGGAATATCTGAGAAAAGACGTGAAATTTCAGGAAAAATATCTGGAAGAAGATCCGGATCAGGTTGTTGTCGATTTTATTTCCAGCATGACGGATGATTATCTGATCGAATTGTATCATGAGCTGTGCCCGGAAGGAGAATACAAGATTACGTTTCAGGGATATTTTGAGGAAGGAAATGCGAATGGATAATATTAAAAAAATTTCAGAACATTTTTGGATCATTGAGGAAAACGGTGTCCGCTCTTTTTTGTTTGAAGGAGACAAAAAAGCGATGTTGATCGATACAGGATTTGGCACATTACCGATTCGGAAACTCGTTTCAGAACTGACTGATTTGCCGGTGTTTTTGGTAAATACCCATGCCGATAAAGACCATACAGGATGCAACCGGGAGTTTGCTCCTGTTTATATGAGTCCGGCGGAAATGGAACATTATAAGAATTCACTACCGGAAGGCTGCCACATGGAGGATGTGCGTCCATTGTGGGAAGGGGAAATGATTGACTTGGGATACTGGAAATTTGAAGTGATTTTAACGCCTGGGCATACGCCGGGAAGCATTATGCTGCTGGAACGAGAAAAGCGAATGCTCATTTCAGGTGATGTGATTCAGGACGGGGATATTTTTATGTTTGGCAAGGGACGTAATATGCAGGCATTTCAGAGCAGTCTCAAAAAAATGATGGATATGGCAGATTGCTTTGATTCAATCTGGCCGTCTCATGGAAGTTATCCACTGAAACCGGATATTATTTCGGGGATTTTGCAGGGAGCGCAGGATATGTTGGCAGGAAAATTGCAGGAGCAGGAACCGCCATGGCCTATGCCATGTAAGAAATATGTTTGTGATGTGGCCGGATTTCTTTTTTAGGAGTAAGCAAAATAATACAAAAGACCGGCAAAATAATCCATTTTGTTTTACTGGTTTTTGTTTTATGATGAGAATAGTTGTTGTGTAGTAAAATTAATATGAAAAATGGAGGATTATCATGAGAAAGGTTGAGGGACAGATCAATACAAAGCGAAAGTTGGGGAAGATCAACAAAGAAATTTATGGACACTTTTCCGAACATCTGGGACGCTGCATTTATGAGGGCATTTATGTCGGAGAGGATTCTGAGATTCCCAATACGAACGGAATGCGCAATGATGTCGTGGAGGCATTGAAAAATCTGGAGTTGCCGGTACTTCGCTGGCCGGGCGGCTGTTTTGCTGATGAGTACCACTGGATGGATGGCATCGGTCCGAAAGAGAATCGGAAACGTATGATCAATACCCACTGGGGTGGTGTAGTAGAGGATAATAGTTTTGGAACTCATGAGTTTTTTGAATTATGTGATCAGCTCGGGTGTGAACCGTATATCAATGGAAATGTAGGAAGTGGTACGGTGCAGGAGATGTCAGAGTGGATTGAATATATGACGTTTGACGGGGAATCCCCGATGGCAAATCTGCGTGTGGCGAATGGAAGAAAAGAGCCTTGGAAAGTAAAATATTTTGGCGTTGGAAATGAGAACTGGGGCTGTGGCGGCAATATGACACCAGAGTATTATGCCAATACATATCGCAGATATCAGACTTACTGTAGAAATTATGGCGACAATAAGCTCTATAAGATTGCATGTGGGCCAGATGGAGCCAATTATGAGTGGACAGATAAATTAATGAGTATCATTGGCACAGATTATGCAGATGCAGTCAGTATGCATTATTATACCGTTCCCGGTGGTTGGGAAGAAAAGGGGAAAGCGACCGAATTTGACAGCAAAAGATACTATGAGACGATTGAGGTTACTCTCCGGATCGATGAAATAATAAACCGCCATCTGGAAATCATGAGCAAATATGATCCGGAACACAAAGTAAAGCTTATCGTGGATGAGTGGGGGACATGGTTCGACGTAGAGGATGGCACTAATCCGGGATTTTTGTACCAGCAGAATACGATGCGCGATGCGATGGTGGCAGCGCTTAACCTGAATATTTTCAACCGTCACTGTGACCGGATCGCGATGGCAAATATCGCACAGGTGGTCAATGTGCTTCAGGCAGTGATCCTGACTGAGGGGGCTAAGATCGTAAAGACGCCGACCTATCATGTGTTTGAGATGTATAAACGCCATCAAAATTCTACGCTTGTAGACTGCTTTTTGGATGTGCCAGTGGAAAAATGTGAGGGATTTGAAATACCACTTGTATCTTCTTCGGCATCCATAAATGAGAATGGTGAGTTGACGGTTACGCTTGCGAATGCTTCTCTTACAGAGGAAATCGAGGTTTCTACAGGAGTAGTCGGAGAGTTTTCTTCCGTCTCGGGAACGATTCTTACTGGAAAAATGGACGATTACAACTCGTTTGATAAGCCAAATGTGGTAGAGCCTGCGGGCTTTGAAGGAGCTACTTTGTCAGATGGTGCACTCACGGTGAAAATGCCTCCGTGCAGTATCATTACACTCGTGCTTCAGTAAAAAGAAAAGGCGATTTTTCAGGGCCCGGATGGTATGCCGGGCTCTGATTTTTGAAGGGAGAATCGTGATGGGGAAGCAGATCAAATTTTGTCCGAAGTGTACGTGGACGAAGGAAATGTTAGAAAAGGAACAGATCAAGCTTCAGGATTATATTGCCAATATACCGCAGGAAGATAAGGTTTCCGACGTGGAGTATGAAAGACGGCTTATGCTCTGTGACAGCTGCAGGGAGATGCGGAGTGGTCTCTGTGGGCAGTGTGGTTGTTATGTGGCAGTCCGGGCAGTCAGGAAAACCGGGTATTGCCCGCATGTGAAGGCCAGGTGGTAAGGGGGGGAGAGTAGCAAAAGATCGAATGCAGACGATTAATGCTAAATGAATCAAATTTCTGTCGTTATAAATCATTGTGCAAAAAAAGTTTTTTTTATATAATTTAGGTTGAGATATAAACGTTACTGTGGTATAGTCTTTATATGTGATTTACCTACATTCTTTTGTAAGAAGGAGACGGATAAGATGATCAAAAATCGAAAATTAAGTACGGTTATAACGGCAGCGATTGCGGTTGTGTCTGCAATTTGTATCCTATTGCTGTTTCTTTTTGCGAATAATAGCATGACGACAGCTATGAAGACGACTTCCATGAATAATATGAATACTTCTCTGGAAGCTAAGGCACAAATTATTGAGCAATATGTAACAGATTCAGAAAATTTGTTGATTGCCTATAGTAAGGCACCCGTAGTGGCGAATTTGTTAAAAAATCCATCGGATAAAGATATCCAAAAAGCTGCGCAGGATTTTACTGTGAAATATTTTGAGGGACTTGACAACTGGGAAGGAATCTATATTGGAGAATGGGACACACATGTGATCGCACATTCCAACCCGGAAGTTGTAGGGATTACAACCAGAGAAGGTGACGGTCTGAAAGCATTGCAGGATGACATGACAAAAGCAAATGGTCTTTATGACGCAGGAATTATCGTGTCTCCGGCATCAAAGAAGTTGATCCTGTCCATGTATTGTCCGGTTTTTGATGAAGATGGAAAAACGATCCTTGGCTATGTGGGCGGAGGTCCTTTTGCGGAAGGCTTAAAAGAGATGCTCGATTCTCTGAGCGTGGAAGGATTGAGCAATGCAAAATACTATATGATCAATGCGGAGACAAGTGTTCACATTTTTAACGAGGATGCCTCCCTTATGGCTCAGCCGATTGAAGATGAAATGTTGCTTTCTGTTATTGATAAGGTAAATAAGGATGCGGCAAATGCCAATGGAACATTTGAGTATGTTGCCGAAGACAAGTCAGATTGTATTGCTGCCTACCATGCTTTACCAGATCGTGGCTGGGTGGTGGCCTTGAGCGACAGCCAGTCCGAGATTTATGCTCAGGCAAATAAAAGCATGAAAACACTAGGTATCATTTGTATTGCAGTCTTTATCCTCATTGTATTGCTTTCCTGGTTTATGATCCGTTTTAGCATAAAACCATTGAGAATTATTGAAAATTCGATCATCCAATTAAAGAATCTTAATCTTGAGCCAGATCCAAAACTGAAGAAATACACAGGCCGCAAGAGCGAGATCGGACAGATTGCGTCTGCTATGGAGTCTTTGGTGTCTACCTTTAGTAACATTGTGACAACCCTGACCCAGTGTTCTGGTTTCCTGTCCGATTCAGCCAAAAAGATGACAGAATCGACGCACATTCTTCTGGCGTGTTCGGAAGATAACTCGGCGACGACAGAACAACTTCTTGCTTCGACTGACACAACTAACGAAGCGATCAATTGTGTGGGAAATGAAATCGGTCGTATCGTTGATATGGTTGAGCAGATTGAGGAAAAAGTACTCATGGGCAGCCAGAAAAGTGAAAGTTTGATGGAGATTGTCAGCAAAATGAAGGAGAACGCTGATAATTCACTCCAGTCCACAGAGATTGGCATAAAAGAAAACCAGAAAAACATTGAAGAGGCTATGGTTAAATTGCAATCCCTCATGAGGATCAATGAGATGGCGACACAGATTCTTGACATCACGAGCCAGACCAATCTGTTGTCCCTGAATGCTTCCATAGAGGCAGCAAGAGCTGGAGAAGCTGGAAAGGGTTTCGCCGTTGTGGCAAGTGAAATCGGTAAACTGGCTAACAGTTCTTCCGAAACGGCAACTCAGATTCAGTCGATCTGCGGTGATGCAGCTTCCAATATTGAACATGTTCAGAACTGTTTCAATAGTATGACAGTATTCCTGAAATCCGATGTGGCAGAACAGTTCCGGGAGTTTGTAAATGTTGCAAATGAATACAACTCTTCGATCACAACCATTAAAGAAATTATTCAGGATATTAGTGAAGTTGCTACTATGTTTGTTGACAATGTGACAAATATCAAAAATCAGATTGAAACAGTACAGAGTGCTTCCGGCGAAAACGCAACTGGAGTTGATGATATTATTCAAAAGATTTCTCGAACTACTTCAGCGACAGAAGTATTATCAGAAGTAGTATCGGCAAATGAAAAGAATGCACATTCCATTCATGATATCATCAATAAGTTTTCCTAAAAGTTAAAGTTTAGGAAAAAAACATTGACATGGCGGTTGTTTTTGTGATAGTATAAAGCCAAATTTTGAAAGACGATGAAGGTGCAGGGGGTTCCCACAGGCAGTTATTTTCCTTCAGAGAGACAGGATCACCGGCTGAGAGTCCTGTCAGGTTCCTTTAACTGCTGAATTTCACACCGGAGTTTCACTTTTGAAAAAGGTTCTGATTCGGGACAGATAGTAGGAAGTGACGTGGTTGCGCGTTAAGCGATAATGAGAGTCTATTATATTTTTGATAATGATAGGAATCAGGGTGGTACCGCGGAGAGAGTCCGTCCCTTACAGATATGAAGTGCATATCTGAGGGGATGGACTCTTTTCTCTGTAGAAAAGCGATTCTGCATCGGGAATTTACGACGTTTTCTTACGTGAGACCATCCTCTGACAAAAAACGTGTATACGAAAGGAATGATAAAAACCATGAAAGAGAAATTGGAAAAAATCATGCAGGAGGCCCTGTCCCAGATTGAAAAGTCGGAAGAACTGGACAAATTAAATGACATCCGTGTAGCTTTTCTTGGGAAGAAGGGAGAACTGACCAGTGTGCTCAAATCCATGAAAGATGTGGCGCCGGAAGACCGGCCAAAGGTTGGACAGCTCGTCAATGAAGCGAGAAAGGATATCGAAAACCGGTTGGAGCAAAAGAAGGCGGCATTTGCAAGGGCGATCCGTGAAGAGAAGATGAAGGCAGAGGTGATCGACGTTACCCTTCCGGGAAAGAAGCCGAATATTGGACATCGTCATCCGAACACGATTGCACTTGAGGAAGTGGAAAGAATCTTTGTCGGCTTGGGATATGAAGTGGTAGAGGGACCGGAGGTCGAATATGATTATTATAATTTTGAAGCGTTAAACATACCGGCGAACCATCCGGCAAAGGATGAGCAGGATACGTTTTACATCAATGACAAATTTCTTTTGAGGACGCAGACCTCATCGGTTCAGGTGCGTGTCATGGAAGAGGGGAAACTTCCGATCCGGATGATCGCACCGGGAAGGGTGTTCCGTTCAGATGAAGTGGATGCAACACATTCCCCATCATTCCATCAGATCGAGGGACTTGTCATTGATAAAAATGTGACGTTTGCAGATTTGAAGGGAACGCTGGCAGAATTTGCGAAAGAACTCTTTGGCGAGGACACAAAGGTGAAGTTCCGCCCCCATCATTTCCCATTTACAGAGCCAAGCGCAGAGATGGACGTGACATGTTTCAAATGTGGTGGCAAGGGATGCCGTTTTTGTAAAGGAGAGGGATGGATCGAGATTCTCGGATGTGGTATGGTTCACCCTCATGTTCTTGAGATGAGCAAGATCGATCCGGATGAATATACAGGATTTGCTTTTGGTGTCGGCCTTGAGCGGATCGCACTTTTGAAATATGAAATCGATGATATGAGACTGCTATATGAAAATGACAAACGTTTTCTGGAGCAATTTTAAAATAAGTGTGCGAGGACCGCACGGAAATGAGGGAAAAAAATGAATACACCATTATCGTGGATAAAAGCATATGTTCCTGAACTGGATTGTACGGAAAAAGAGTACATGGATGCCATGACTCTCTCTGGTACAAAGGTAGAAGGATATGAAAAATTTGATGAGGATCTGGATCAGATCATTGTCGGAAAAATAGAGAAGATCGAGAAGCATCCCGATGCGGATAAACTCGTGGTGTGCCAGGTGGCTGTGGATGAGCAGGGAACACAGGTACAGATTGTGACGGGAGCTTCAAATGTGAAGGAAGGACAGAAAGTTCCGGTCGTTCTCGATGGCGGCCGTGTGGCCGGGGGCCATGATGGCTCTAAGACACCGGGAGGGATCAAGATCAAAAAAGGAAAACTGCGTGGCGTGGAATCATGCGGTATGATGTGTTCCATCGAGGAACTTGGCTCGTCCAGAGATTTTTATCCGGATGCGCCAGAGAGCGGAATTTATATTCTCAGCGACAATGAAGAGTATAAAGATGCGCCGGTTGGAAGTGACGCCATCGAACTGCTCGGTCTCCGGGATGCCAATTTTGAATATGAGGTGACGTCAAACCGTGTGGACTGTTTCGGGGTGATCGGAATCGCCAGAGAGGCAGCGGCGACATTCCGCAAGCCATTTTGCCCGCCGGTCATTTCCGAAGTGGGAAATGAAGAAAAAGCGGAAGATTATATTTCGGTGCAGATTGATAATACAGAGCTCTGTTCCCGTTATGTGGCGAGAGTAGTCAAAGATATCCGGATCGCTCCTTCACCGGAGTGGATGCAGAGAAGGCTTGCAGCATGCGGGATTCGCCCGATCAACAATATCGTTGATATTACAAACTATGTCATGGAAGAATATTCCCAGCCGATGCACGCATATGATTTAGATACGATCGCAGGCAGAAAGATCGTGGTGAGAAATGCGGCCAAAGGGGAGACATTTACGACGTTGGATGGTCAGGAGAGAGAACTGGATGATTCCATCCTCATGATCTGTGACGGAGAAAAAGCAGTCGGGATTGCCGGTATTATGGGCGGAGAGAATTCAAAGATCACGGACGATGTAAAGACGATGCTTTTTGAAGCAGCCTGCTTTGACGGAACCAATATCCGCCTTTCCGGTAAAAAGCTTGGCATGCGTACCGATGCACAGGCAAAGTTTGAAAAGGGGCTGGATCCGAATACGGCGCTGGAAGCAATGAACCGTGCCTGTCAGCTGATTGAGGAGCTTGATGCCGGAACTGTGATCGGTGGTTGTGTGGACATTTATCCGGTGAAGCGGGAAGAAAAGACCGTGGCATATGATGTGGACCGGATCAATGCACTTCTGGGAACGGATATCAGTGAGGATGAGATGGCAGGATATTTTGAGATGGTCGATCTTCCGGTAGACAGGGAAAAGAAACTGGTACATGTACCTACGTGGCGCCAGGATGTACTGCGCATGGCAGATCTGGCAGAGGAAGTGGCGAGATTTTATGGGTATGATAAGATTCCGGCTACACTTCCAAGCGGTGAGGCGACTGCCGGGAAACTTTCTTATCAGACGGTGATACAGAATATTGCGAGAAATGTAGTAGAGCAGGCGGGATTTTGCGAGGGCATGAGTTATTCGTTCGAGAGCCCGAAAGTGTTTGATAAGCTTTTGATCCGTGAAGACAGTGAGCTTAGAAAGACGATCACGATCTCCAATCCGCTCGGAGAAGATTACAGTATCATGAGGACATTATCTTTAAATGGTATGCTTTCTTCACTTTCTACCAATTATAATAGAAGGAACAAAGATGTGAGGCTGTATGAACTCGCCAATATTTATCTTCCGAAGACGCTTCCTCTCGAGGAACTTCCGGATGAGAGGATGCAACTTACGTTGGGAATGTACGGAGAGGGAGATTTCTTTGACATGAAAGGTGTCGTAGAGGGAATCCTTGATAAGCTTGGTATCCGCAAAGTTGTTACGTATACGCCGGATGATGACAGACCTTATCTCCACCCGGGCCGAAAGGCCGATGTCATCATTGACGGACAGACGATCGGATTTTTGGGAGAAGTGCATCCGGAAGTGCTTGACAACTATGCGATCGGAACGAAAGCATATGTGGCAGTTTTAGATGTAAAAATGCTTGCCGAACTGGCAGACTTTGATGTAAAATATAAAGGGGTAGCTAAGTTCCCTGCAGTTACAAGGGATATTTCTCTTGTGATGAAGAAAGAGGTACTGGCCGGGCAGGTAGAAGAGGTCATACGGAAAAATGGCGGGAAGCTTTTGGAAAGTTTCCGGTTGTTTGATGTGTATGAAGGTGAGCAGTTAGGAAAGGATGAAAAATCCCTTGCTTATTCCATCCAGTTCCGGGCTTCGGATCGTACACTCGAGGACAAAGATGTAACTGCAGTTATGGAAAAGATACTGAAGAAGATGGAACACTTAGGAATCAAAATACGTCAATAAATCATTCCTTGGAGGGAGCGCAGTGAAAAAGCTCATTCGCAATATACTGGCACTGGGGTTTGTCGGTTATATGATATTGCTCATTTATTTCCTGTTTTTCAGTGAAGAATACGGCCGTACCACACATTATACGGAGTATCAATATAATTTAAGATTGTTCCACGAATTATCCCGGTATATCAAGTACCGGGATGTCGTGGGATTTGATTATTTTCTGATCAATGTCGTGGGAAATGTGGTCGTATTTATGCCCTTTGGCTTTTCGCTTCCGGTTTTTGAAAAAAAGAGACGGGGAATGGTATTTGATTTTTTCCGGATCGTAGTGCTCGGATTTTTATTTAGTCTGGCTGTGGAGACCGTACAGCTGGTGTCCAAGGTGGGATGTTTTGATGTGGATGATCTGGTTTTGAATACGCTGGGTGTGGCGGCCGGATATATCTGTTATGCAATCTGCCGTTGGATCCTTCGGCTGGGAAAGAGAGGAAAAGAGTGAAGATACGTATTGGTAAAAGGCATAAGATTCAGTTTACAGACAAGAAACATCCATTCATCGGTGTTTTGTCGATGATCATAGCGATCGTTTCTCTTCTTATGATGATCGTTCTTTTTATATGTTCAGGGACAGAAAAGGGAAACGGCGGTATCCTTTATGGTTATCTTGGTATTTTGAACCTGATCCTCTCCGTGATCGGATTTATTTTTGCTTTGAGATGTTCCAACAGAGAAGATATTTATATGACCACTCCGACGGTCGGATCTGTTTTGAATGGAGCGATTATCATCATTTACCTTATTTTATATTTTCTAGGTACTTTGTAAGTGTTTAGGATTCTTCAAGTTCCCGGATGAACTTGGAGATTTTTATTTTTTTAAAATAATCTTTATATTCTCCGGTCGAAAGTTCTTCCAGATAATTAACCGGATAATTTTTTTCGTATCCTTTTTTTATTAGTTCGGAAGCTGCTTTGTTGTAGGCAATAGCAGCTTCTGTCTCTGTCTGATAACGTCCCACGAGGATATCGCCATTCCAGTGGATCCGTGTCTCGTAGATCGTTTTTCCGCGAAACTGTTTTTTTTGTACTCCCTGATACCGGTTGATGATTTCAATATTTTCATAGCGAAAATCCCGTTTGTCCCCATTGACAAAAAGAAAATCCCGTCCGGGTACACCGTAGTTTTTTATTCCATAGCGCGACAGGATATTGATCTGCATGCCATAATCGCTCACGAAGAGATGCCCGCCCCTCCGCATGATGGAGTGGGTGGAAAAGTAAAAAAGGTCATCGATGTCAAAGATATAATAGTCATCCAGTGAAAAATAATAGCGGAAATATTTCTGGTACAGATAGATTGGTGTTTTGATATAGATACCATTGTCACGGAAATTGATCAGCGTCACCCACTTTTTAAACGAGAGAGGTTTCTCATAGGATTCCAGCGTATGGGAGGTGTCATGTAATATGATGCCTGCCATCTGATAGGCATGGCTGGCGGCAGTCTCGGTCGAAAAGCTGCCGAGACTGATGTGTTTGTTCTGATAGGTGATGGAACTTCGGTAGTACCGGGTTCCGTCCTTTTTTTGTGCCTGATATACGCCTGGTTTCATAGCGGACTCCTTGATCATACTTTTGATATTAGTCTACCAAAAAAACGGGGTGGGGACAAGGGGAAAGTCAAAGAAAAAAGGAGCAGACATCACATTGCAATGCCTGCTCTTTTCCTAAAAGTTCGCCTTCTTACATCTGTTCTTATACGGACTATTTTTCATCATCCGACGATGCCCCTTTTCTCACATGAGTCTTTTTCAAAGACACGAATTTCAATGCAGATTTTTTGGACTTAATCTCTATGGTTAGCGTCACAGTTCCCACCCCTGCTGAGGTGATTATAAGATTCTGCGTCCCTTTCGTGCATTCTATTTTTGTATTACTCAACTTCTTCGGATTTATAAAATATGCCGTATGTCCTGTCCCTTCACAGAACATTGTAACATACCGATACTGCTCAGAATCAGAAGCGTTCTTCACTTTGGCAGTTAAAGTAAGACTTGCATTATTCTTTGTCTTAAATTTAAGCTCTTTCGCTTCAGCGCCTTTGAGTTTGACCGTCTTCGTGATCGTTTTCTTGTAAGCTGCTGCCTGTGCAGTCTCCGGTATATTGCAGAATACAAATACATTGGCCGCCAGACACAATACAAGTGCCACATTTAAAATGCGTTTGATTTTTTGTTTCATTTGATTTTCCTCCTTAAGATTGTAATTAGGAATTAATTATATCATCTTTTTCTTTCCATTTTTCAATTTTGGTGCGAATGGTAAATATATGGCGCGAATGGTAAATTACATTTCATTTAACCTGACCTCGAGCTCGAATGTAAAGCGAGATTCCCGTTTTGTAAACGAGTTTCACATTTTGAAAGCGACCTGAGGAGCGCAGCAGCCAGGAGAGTTGTTTGTCAGAAAAGGTAGTATAAGCGAGGTATATATGTTATACTGTAAATGGGAAAAAATCTAAGGATAAAGGGGGCAGGTTATGAAAAACATTTTTACAAAATTGTTGTATTCGTTTATTTTGCTCCTGATTGTATTCTATATATGGAGGCCATCTGCCGTGATATTTCTTGTGCTGTTTGATGGGATATGGTTGCTAGCTTTGATCAAATATGGCAGAGGATGCAATCAACATTTTTGGAATAGCATGTCTGTCATTTCCGTGGCTGGATCTTTGGCATTTTTATGCGCTAAGTTCTCTGCCGGAAGTACCTGCCGTCTAATGACATTATGTGAAAAGATACTCGTTATTATTGCATGTTTGGAAATATTGATTTCTGGAATTATTATCTTGTATCAATTTGTCAGTTCAAAGAGAAAACAGCAGGATATTGCAAATAAACCCGAGCTTATGAAAGCCAGACGTTATGATCTGATCCGCTTAAAGGATTATATCCGAAAGCACCAGATCGTGGGGGTCAATGGAGTATGGGGTTCCGGAAAATCATTTTTGATACAAAAGCTATATGAGGAGGAAGGGGTTCAGGGGGAGTTTGAGGTGATTCCGATTGATCTGCTGGCGGTGCATCTAGAAGAGATTGAAAAAATACTGATGAGAAATATGGATGATATCATGGAGAAGTATGGGATATTTTCCGGAGTTTCCGCTAAATTGCAGAGATTGCTTGGGAGTTATAAATTTATTGACCATGTAAAATCACTCTTTTTTCAGGATACTGAAATCGTTTCTTCTGCCTTTCAAAAGTATAAGAAAGATGTGGATAAAATGCCTTCCGGGAAGAAAATCCTGATCGTTTTTGATGATATTGATCGTATTGTAGACAAGGAGGAGATCATGAAGATTTTTGCCCTGTCAGAAAGATTTTCATCAGAAAGGATACATATATTGTACCAGTTTGGATACGAGTATTTGGAAAATCGGGATTTTGATCGAAGGGAATTAGAAAAGTTCATCCCCTATGTAGTTACGCTGACAGACATTCCGTACAGTGATATGGTCGGACATTTGTGGAAGGAATGCCATATGAAGCGTACAGGGCTGAAGCAGGAAGAGGTGCGTTTTTTATCGACCAGAACCATATATAATTACGAAGTCAATAGGATGTTGGGCAAAAGGGATATTCAATTTTCAATTACGATGGAAAATCTCCCAATACGCGGAGTTAAGATTTTTCTTAGAGAACTGGAGACGATGATTTCTGAAAATCCGTTTTATCAGGAAAAGGAAAATAAGAACATATTGATGGCTGTTTTGTTTGTTAAGAATTTTATGTATGAACATTTTGAACAGATGTGGATGGGAAAGGATATTGTCGATACATTACTGTTTGAGGTGAAGGATGAGACTGGGACAGCGATTGAGAAAAAGACGATGCGGGAACTAATCTATGATGTAAAAACAACAGAAGATAAGGTTGCATTTGAAAGGGCAATAAAAGCGAATAAACCAATATATTTTATTTTGAATTTGCTAAACTATGATTTTTTTATTGAAGATGAAAAAGGGGACCGGGAGGAGCGGGCTAATGCAGAACCTGAGACAATAAAGAGGCGGCAGAATAATGAAAGGATTAACCATATTGTATGGAATGTGATAGGGAATGGGTTTTCCGAGTATTCAGATGCAGAGCAAGCAGTGAAGATGTTATGTGAAAGTGTATTGACAGATGACTGCTCGCAGTGGGAAGAACACTGGAAGGATTTAGGGCAAAAATCGTATGTCTTGAATCTGTATAAAAATAACAACGGGATTTTTCGCTTCGGTTTGGATTCATACTTGCCATTTTTTCAGGCGATGCGTGTGAATTTTTATGTCACGGAAGAACAGTGGCGGCGCTGGATCAAGTTTTATTTTTGGAAGGTAGGAAAGAAGGGCATTACTATAGAGATGATCGAATGCCTGAATTATTGTGATTTTACAAAAGGGACGGATCTGTATTTAGATACAATCCGACATTTTTGTGGATGTACAGTGATAGGCAATATGAATGATAAGCGCTGTTTTTTGACGTTCATGCATACGTTTATCAGCCCTGTTTCATATTGGCAGTATTCAAATAGTCATTATTTTGAAGAATGGAGATTTAAATTTAAAGATTGGAAAGAGGGAACTCTTGCTTTGTTGAAGGAACAGCTGGAATATGGAAAAGAGGCATTGGAAAAGGAGAAAAAGAACAATCTAGTCAGGAAGTTTGTAGAAGAAATTACGATGATCCAACGTTTTGTACAAAAGTGTTTAGACATAATGGATGCAGAGAAAACGGTCACGGCGAACGAATTTCAGGTGAAGGTATCAGAGCCCAGGACTGTTCACAAACATCAGGAGGAATTGGATCGACTAGAGGATATGCTTGAGAAACTGAACCCAGAAGATGAAAAAGGCAGAGAAGAATTTATTTTCATATTGGGAGAAAAATACTGGGAAAGAAAGATTAACCCATCGGAGTACCATATCATTTGTAATTCATATAAAAGAAAGGTGGAGCACCATGTACGACAGACTGACCAAAAAGGATATTGAGAAAATGGAACAGGAGATCGAGCACAGAAAGCTTGTAGTCCGCAAGGAGGCGCTTGAGGATGTAAAGGAAGCCAGAGCGCACGGTGATCTGAGTGAGAATTTTGAATATAAGGCGGCAAAAAAATTCAAAAATGAAAATGAGAGCCGGATTCGGTATCTGGAGCGAATGATCAAGACAGCACAGATCGTGGAGGACGATTCTGTCGATTCGGAAGTGGGGTTAAATGACACAGTGAAGATATATATTGAAGAGGACGACTGTGAGGAGGAATACAAACTTGTCACGACAGTGAGGAGTGATGCGGCAAACCGGATGATCAGCATTGAATCTCCGATGGGGAAAGCGTTATTTAAGCATCAGGTGGGCGAGAGGGTCTATGTATCCGTGAATGAAAAGAATGGATATTATGTGCAGATCCGGGAGATTCGGAAAAGCGATGACGAGTCGGAGCAGATCCGGAAATTCTAGTTTTATTTAAAAAAAATTGTGCATTTACTTTTTTTGTGGTAAACTTTAAAAGCATAGTTTATACAAAAAATCGCCTTGCTATTTGGGAAAGGAAGATCAGGAATGTTGGAGGATATAGAATATAATCGAGTTCTAGGTCGTTTTGCCATTGTGAATAAAGAATTTTTATCGAAATGTGCCGAATTGTATTCAAATCATTATGGTACATGGGGAACAAAAGGAGTCCGTCCCAATAAAAACATTAGATTGTCTGCGGATAAGATTTGTGAATGGCTTGAGAATGATGATGTTACGATTTATTATGCGATGAAAAAGGATATGTTGATCGGATATGCGATTGCTTTTAGTCGTAAAGAGAATAATTATGGTATTGTAACATGGGTGACACAGCTGGTTGTTCATAAGGATTATCGGCATCATGGTATTGCAAAGAATATTTTATTTTCTATTTGGGGATTATCGAATCATTATGCCTGGGGGATTGTAAGTGCAAACCCATATGCAGTGCGTGCGTTAGAAAAGGCTACCCGAAGAAGAGCAAAACCCGTTAGAATACGGAAAAATGCTGTTAAACTGAAAAATATAGGACGCCAGAATGTTCCGTTTATTACGGATAATACGATATTTCAAATAACAGATGATACATCTATAGTAAATACAGAATTTTTTGTTGATCACGGAGATACGGAGGAAATGCTGCAAAATGTAACTCAGAACGATGTTCCGTGGTGCTTAGGCGATATTGATGATGGATGGGAATGGTTTGCATTCACATTTAAGGATCAGGAACAAATTTCCCTTTCTAACGAAGAAATCGAAAATATGGTGGCTACATCGGATTCCGTTGTCCGACAGGCGTACACCCGTATGGATTTGGAAGAAACAAGACAAAAGTGGATGAAA
Organism: uncultured Eubacterium sp.; assembly: GCA_964579975.1. GTDB lineage: Bacteria > Bacillota > Clostridia > Lachnospirales > Lachnospiraceae > Eubacterium_F. The sequence continues at coordinate 32,149 of CAZOIF010000014.1, forward strand.
CATACTTCTGCAGAGGTCGATTTTATTATTGAAAAAACAGATTTGTTACCGACCGATTTTGTATATGATCTGGGATGTGGCACAGGGCGACATTCTATTGAATTGGCTCAAAGGGGAATAGAGGTTATAGGGATTGACTATATTTCGAAAAACGTAAAAGAAGCCAAAAGAAAAATCGAGTTAAAAGGTCTGGAAAATATTTCTATTTTTGAGAAAGATTGTAGATTTTATAGAAATGATAAATTGGCTTCCGTTGTACTTTGCCTATATGATGTTGTTGGTTCGTTTGCTGTTGAGGAGGAGAACTATAAAATAATAGAAACGGCGTATAAATTGTTAAAGACAGGTGGATATGCGATTTTTTCTGTTATGAATTATGAGTCTACATTAGCAAATGCAGTAAACACATTTTCGTTTGAAAAAGAGGCTGACAAATTATTAAATCTTCCAGCTTCCAATACTATGGAAGAGACAGGAAATGTGTTTGATGCCAATTATTATATGATTGACACAGAGACCCATCTGGTATATCGTAAAGAGCAGTTCACAAAGGGATTTGAATTGCCAGTTGAGCTTATTGTCAGAGATAGAAGGTTTACGATGGAGGAAATCGTGGCTATGTGTAAAAAAGCAGGTTTTTCTGTTGCCTGGACTCAGTATGCAAATGCCGCCGATTGGAGAGAAAAATATAAATCTACAGATTTACATGCAAAAGAAATTCTTTTGATTTGCCAAAAAGGATAATTATTACGGAGGATAACATGGACAACAAATCAATGATGCGTTTAAACGATGAATTAAATACACAGTTTGATGATCTGGTAAATTATTGTATGCTTTCCGGTGCCATAGATTTGGACATGTATTTGGAGTATGATGTAAAACGGGGGTTGAGGGACTCCAATGGAAAGGGAGTGCTCACCGGGCTTACCGAGATTGCAGATGTAGTCGCTTACGAGAGCAAGGATGGGCATAAGATCCCGGCGCCGGGAAAGTTGTATTATCAGGGATATGATGTGCAGGAGCTGGTGAAAGGTTATCAGAGCAGAAGATATGCGTTTGAGGAAGTGACGTATCTTCTCTTGTTTGGTGAACTGCCAAACAAAGCCCAGTTCAAGAGCTTTGTGCGGATCCTTTCGGACCTGCAGGAGGTGTCGGCGCAGTTTGTCCGCGACGTGATCATGAAAGCGCCGAGCGGAAACATCATGAATGCGCTTCAGAAAAGTGTGCTTACGCTTTATTCTTATGACGATAATCCGGATGATATTTCGGTGCCAAATGTCCTCAGGCAGTCGCTTCAGCTCATTGCAAAGATTCCAATGATCGCCGTTTATGCCTATCACGCATACCGCCATTTTGAATATGACGATGCGCTTGTGATCCGGATGCCCAAAAAAGAGCTGTCGATCGCAGAAAATATCCTCCAGATGATACGGCCGGATGGAGCGTTTACCGAGCTTGAGGCGAAGGTGCTTGACATTGCGCTGATCCTGCACGCCGAGCATGGCGGTGGAAACAATTCTACCTTTACGAACCATGTTGTTACGTCATCGGGTACGGACACGTATTCAGCAATCTCCGCTTCGATCGCATCGCTGAAGGGACCAAGACACGGTGGGGCGAATCTGAAAGTGCTCCAGATGTTTGATGATATCAAGGAACACTGTCCGGACTGGAACGATAAGCAGCAGATTGCTGCGTATCTCACAAAGATATTAAATAAAGAAGCATTTGACCAAAGCGGACTTATCTATGGTATGGGACATGCGGTGTATACGGAGTCGGATCCAAGAGAAGTGCTCTTGAAAAAGTATGCGAAAAAACTTTCTGTGGCAAAGGGGCTTGAGGATGAATTTAAGCTCTACGAAAATGTTGAGAAGGTGGCGGCAAGACTCATTATGAAACAGAGGAGACGTTATAAGCCGGTGTGCGCAAACGTTGACTTTTATAGTGGTTTTGTATATACTATGCTTGGTATTCCGAGAGAGCTTTTTACACCAATTTTTGCGATTGCCCGGATATCCGGATGGTGTGCCCACAGACTGGAAGAGTTAGTGAATGACGGAAAGATCATCCGGCCGGCGTATAAGTTTGTCGGCAAGCACAAGGAGTACAAAGAGATTGAGAAACGATAGACGGAAAGGAAGTATGCGCCATGAAACAGCATATTCTGTTTTTTGATATCGACGGAACACTGATCGACGAAGAAAAAGACATTGTCCCGGAAAGTGCGAAAAGAGCGCTCAGGAAGGCGAAAGAAAATGGACATCTGCTTTTCATCTGTTCCGGAAGATGCCGGGCGATCATACCGGAAGAAGTGATCGCTCTTGGATTTGATGGGATCGTTGGCGGATGCGGGACTTATATTGAGATAGAAGGAAAAGAGGTATTTCATCACGAACTTGAGGAAGGACTTCAGAGACAGATCATTCAGGACCTGCAGGACTATCATATTGATGGAGTACTCGAGGGACGCGACTGTTCCTCGTTCCGTCATGATTACTGGATGCCGGTCGTAAAGAGTATCTTTACAGAAAATGGAAGCTTTATGGCGGAAAATAAAAGTTTTACAGCCAGAACCCAGTGTTATTGGGAAGAAGAATTTTCCTTTGATAAAATGGCGCTCTGGTTTGATGAGAGTTCAGATATGGAAAGTTTCCGTAAAAAGTATGAGGAACAGTTTGAATTCATACTCAGGGATCCGACCTTTTATGAGGTGGTGCCAAAGGGGATTTCCAAAGCGACGGGGATCCGTTATGTATGCGATAAACTTGGTGTTGATATCAGTCGGGCGGTTGCCTTTGGTGACAGTTCCAACGATATTTCCATGCTGCAGTGTGTGGGTTATTCTGTGGCAATGGGTGGCGGGAATCCGATTTTATTTGATAAAGTGGATCATGTGACCGATCCGGTTATGGACGATGGAATCGCCAATGCACTGAAATATTTAAAATTGATAGGGGAATGACAGATCATGCAGAAGAGAAAGAATTTAAAATATGCGATGGCGCTGCTCATATTATCGGCAGCAGTCTTTTGGGGAATTTGTCAGGGAGATTCGGGTGTTGCGGATGCATCCGGAGATCATGCGGTGGTATCCGGTCAGGCTGTATCTGGTCAGACGGTGTCCGGACAGGCAGTGACGGGCCAGGCAGTTGTGGAGAGTGGGTCTGCGGAAAATCCACGTATTGTCACGACACAGTATGGGAAAATAGAAGGCAAGAAGACGAGCAAAGCCTATATGTGGCTCGGTGTGCCGTATGGAAAAACAGAGAGATGGCAGGCTCCCACAGCACCCGATCTGTGGTTTCATACCCGATCCTGTAAGAAGGGGAAAACCGGAAAGGGCGACGATTGTCTGTTTGTAAATGTATATAAGCCTGCCAAGGAAAGCGATGTAGAGAACCTTCCGGTCATGGTGTTCTTACATGGAGGCGGAAATGTGGGTGGCAGTGCGAACCGGAATTTCAGCACATTTGTAGAGGAGACAAAGGTCATCGTCGTATCGGTGGAATTCAGGCAGGGGGCCTTTGGCTGGTTTAATTCCCGCGGACTGCACACAGGCAATAAGCTGACAGACAGTGGGAATTTTGCGATGCTCGATATCAAGCTTGCCCTTGAGTGGGTCAGGGATAATATCACTGCCTTTGGGGGAGACAGGGAAAATGTCACGCTCTCCGGATTTTCAGCGGGGGCAAGGGACAGTTTAAATTGTATGATCTCACCGCTTATGAAGGGGCTGTTTCACAAGGTGATCAGTTTCAGCGGGGGGATGACGACCTGTTCGGTAAATGAGGGAAGAAAATGGTCCAATGAAAAGCTTGCTACGGTTCTTGTCCGGAGAGGGCGGTTTGCGAAGAAAAAGAATGCATTAAAATATGTGAAAGGCCTTAGCAAAAAGAAGTTAAACAAGCTGTTATACAGCCTTACAGATAAAGAGATAAAGAGAATGGTGGGTAGTGCAGGACTTCGTCTCACGACGTTCCCGCAGTGTTTCCGGGATGGCACCGTGATCCCCAAAGAGGGGTTTGACTGCCTGGAATGGGGCGGTTATAACCGGGTGCCGATGATGATTGCCTCCAATAACTCGGAGTTTGCCAATGTATCGTATAACACGATGCAGAGGATTTTGACGAAGAATCCAAAGACATTTAAAAATAGAAAACAGTTTTATAACCTTTTGAAAAAAGCGAAGGAGTACGGAAGTAAGCTTCAATCGTCCTTTTATCTGGAAAAACTGGCGATGAAAGTTGCACAGGATCCGTATCATTCTGATCTGTATGCATACCGTTTCCAATGGGGTGAAAGCAAAAGTGTGGTGAGTGCAGACTATGCGAAATACGTCGGCGCGATCCACGGAATGGATGTTGATTTTCTTCTCGGAAGATATAAAAAAGGAGAAAAAAATACGAGCCATGCCGTTTACCGGAAGTCGAACCAGAAAGGGCGTGAGGAACTTGCCAGTGTCATGCGCCAGTATATGAAAAACTTTTTATATACCGGAAACCCGAATGGAACAGACGATAGCGGAAACGTGATGACACAGTGGAATAAATGGAGCAAGGCAGCTGGCTCCAGACGGATCATGACATTTTCCGCATCGAAAACAAAGGCGAAGGCGGCTATGACCTCCAAATATATCAACCGTACAAAAGAAAAGAAGAGAATGAAGAGAAATCTTTCCAAAAAGTCATATAAATTTTTAAAAACACGTATATTGAATGACAGATTTTTTGTGTAAGCAACGTAAATATGTTCTCGGAATGGAGGGTATTATGAGACTGGAAGAAATGATTGCGGGTACCGGATATGAACTTTTACAGGGGACGCTTGATAAAGAAGTTGCAGATATCGCGTATGATTCCCGAAAGGTAAAAGAAAATGTAATGTTTGTGGCCATTGAGGGAACAGTCGTGGATGGGCACAAATTCATACCAGGAGCCATTGAAGCAGGGGCAACAGTCATCGTGGTAGAAAAAGATATCGTTGTAGAAGACAAGGAGATCACAGTCCTCAAAGTGGAAAACGCCAGAAAGGCGCTGAGTCTTATGTCTGCCGCTTATTTTGGTTATCCGGCCAAAAAGATGATCACCGTGGGAATTACGGGAACAAAAGGAAAATCAACGACAGAGCACATGGTACGCGATATCATTGAAAAGTCGGGAAAGAGCTGCGGGATCATCGGAACAGTGGGCGCTTTTATGAATGGAAAGGCGGTTCCGACTGAGCACACCACACCGGAGTCTTATGAGCTTCAGAAGCTTTTTTCGATGATGGTGGATGAAGGATGCGAGTACATGGTGATGGAAGTTTCCTCTCAGGGAATTAAAATGGACCGTGTGGCAGGCATCGAATTTGACTATGGTGTATTTACCAATCTTTCACCGGATCACATCGGGCCGGGAGAACATGAGGATTTTGAAGAGTATCTCTCCTGCAAGGCCGAGTTGTTCCGTCGATGCCGGACCGGGATCATCAACCGGGACGATGAGCATTATGAGGATATCGTAAAAAATGCGACCTGCAAGATCATGACATTTTCTGCCGGAAAAGAGGCGGATCTTATGGCAGGGGATATCCGCCACGTGACAAAGGGCGGCGAGCTGTCCATGGAATTTAAGGCGAAGGGAATGCTGGATGGACAGATCATCGTAGGACTTCCGGGACGATTTAACATTTACAATGCCATGTGTGCGGCATGTACCGGAGTAGCTCTTGGGATGCCGGAAGAGGTCATTCTGCATGCACTTGAGCACGTGCAGGTGCGGGGACGTGTCGAAGTCATGCCGGTGTCCGATGATTTTTCGGTTCTGATCGACTTTGCCCACAATGGCGTAAGTTCTGAAAGTGTTCTCTCTACCCTGAGAGAATACAATCCTCACAGGATCGTAAGTATATTTGGCTGCGGGGGAAACCGAAGCAAGGTCAGAAGATATGAGATGGGAGAAGTCATTGGGAAAATGTCGGAGCTTGCGATCATCACAAGTGATAACCCAAGGAGAGAGGATGTCATGGACATCATTGAGGATATCAAGGTAGGGATGGCAAAAAGCGATGGAAATTATGTGGTCATTCCTGACCGCGAAGAGGCTGTGGCATATGCGCTTGAACATGCGGAAAAAGGAGATATGATCATCCTTCTTGGAAAAGGGCATGAGGAATATCAGGAGATCAATGGGGTCAAGCACCATTACAGTGAGCGTGAGGCGGTTGTAAAAGGAATGAAAAAAATATTTAAAAAGGACTTTACTTTTTTGCTGGAATAGACGATAATATAGATAAGGGAATAGGGGATGTTATATCCCATAAAATAAAAATCAATTCATGGATGAATGTTTTTTGTAATGAAAGGAGTCGTTGATTATGTATAATTATTCAGTTTCAGATGCGTTGTTTGGCAGTTCAAGTTCCGATAGCTCCGGTAGCTTTTTCTCATCATCTAACATTAGTGACCTCTCAATGATGAAAAGTGGTGTCTACACCAAGCTGATGCGCTCTTATGTGTCACAGTTGGAGGGAAGTTCGGATGGAAGTACAACAACTGCAACAACCGCATCGACTTCCAAGAGTACGACCTCAAAGAGTAGTAGTGAGAATCTGGTAAGCCAGAAGATAAAAGGTCTCAGAGAAACAGCTACGGCGGGAGAATCGAAGTTAACAAAGGAAAATAAAGTGCTTTCCAATGTGAAAACTGCAGCGAGCGGTCTTCAACAAGCCGCAAACGACCTTGCGAATATGGATTTCGATATGAGCAACAAGGAAGATGTTTATAAAGTTGCAAAATCTTTTGTGAACAGTTACAATTCTCTTCTGAAAAAGGCTGGAGAAACTGCTAATTCCAGTATCGAGCAGAATGTGACATGGATGAAAAAAGATATGACAGAGCAAGCGGAGAAACTTGAGAAGATTGGTATTACCATTAGCAAGGATGGCAGTCTCTCTATTGATGAAGAAAAATTCACAAGTGCAAACTTCAGTGATATTAAATCTCAGCTTGAGGGGCAGGGAAGCCTTGTTGGAAGGACAGGAATGAGAGCAAGCGGGTTGCGTAATCTGGCAGTGAATCAGATTTTTGCCAATATCGGCACGACTACGTATACCAGTAGTGGTGTTTTGTCATAAGAAGCAGAACTGAAAAAAGATAGAAAAGACGAGGGGCTGCCTCGCTGGCGATTTGAAATCGTCGGTGCGGACAGCCCTTTTGGAATGAATGGAGGCAATATGTACCGATTTTTTGTGCCGGCAGAACAAATATATGACGAATATGCAGAGATAACCGGAGATGATGTGAATCACATCAAAAATGTACTGCGGATGGGAACTGGCGAAAAAGTTGTGATTTCCGGTGGACAAGGCACGGATTATTATTGTATAATTAGAGACGTTCGGTCAGAATGTATTGTACTTGATATCGAAAGGGAGGAGCCGGTCAAAACGGAGCTGCCGGTTCGGATTGTGTTATTTCAGTCGCTTCCTAAAGCAGACAAGATGGAATTTGTCATACAAAAGGCCATTGAGCTGGGAGCGGCAGAAATTGTACCGGTTCGGACAAGACGTTCTGTGGTACGGCTTGATGAAAAGAAAGCGGTGAAGAAAGTGCAGCGCTGGCAGACGATTGCAGAGGCAGCGGCGAAGCAGAGCGGGCGGGGGATGATCCCACAGGTTCATGAGGTGCTCTCCTTTCAGGAAGCGTTGCGGTATGCCGGTGAATTGGAGCATTGTCTGATCCCATATGAGTTATATGACGATATGAGAGCGACGACAGAAGCGATGGATAAAGTGTGCGGGGGAAAGTCCATCGGTATTTTTATCGGACCAGAGGGTGGTTTTGAGAGGGGAGAAGTCACACAGGCGATGGAGACGGGAGCGGTGCCGATTTCACTTGGAAAAAGGATTTTGCGGACAGAGACGGCAGGACTTGCTGTTTTATCTGTACTGATGTTCCGGCTGGAGAGCAGGCAGACGGATATAGATGGGGATTGATGCAGGAGAGGAAACAAAGGCAATGGAAGCATATTTGGACAATGCAGCGACGACGAGACCGTTTGATGAAGTGACGGAGTTGGTAAAAAAGGTTATGGCAGAAGATTTTGGCAATCCATCTTCGCTTCATGCAAAAGGAATTGAAGCCGAGCGATATATACGGGAAGCGGGTGATGCGATTGCGGCGACGCTTAAATGTGACAGGAAGCAGATCGTATTTACATCCGGTGGCACGGAGAGCAATAATATGGCGATTATCGGAGGCTGTATGGCGAGCCGACGCCGGGGAAAGCATATTATTACGACGTGTTTTGAACATGCGGCGGTTTATCAGCCGTGCCTTTACTTAGAGGAGTTTTTTGATTATGAAGTGACGTATCTTCCGGTCGATGCGATGGGGCATGTGGATCCGGAAGAACTGCGGAAAGCGCTTCGTGAGGATACCGTGCTTGTGTCAATGATGATGGTAAACAACGAGGTAGGGGCGATACTGGATACCTTGCAGTTTGGGAAAATCATCAGGGAATACAATAAAGACATTCTATTTCATGTGGACGCAATTCAGGCATATGGAAAATTAAAAATAAATCCGAAAAAATGGAACGTGGACATGCTTTCTGTCAGCGGTCATAAGATACATGCACCCAAAGGAACCGGATTTTTATATCTGGCGGATGGTGTCCACCTTCATCCGCTGATCCATGGTGGCGGGCAGCAGCAAGGAAGGCGTTCTGGTACAGAAAATGTGCCGGGAATTGCGGGAATTGGTCTGGCGGCAAAAAAAATGCATGAAAACATGGAAGAAAAGAGAGCACAGCTTTATACGGAAAAAGAGCATCTGATATCGCTGCTTTCACAAATCGAAGGTGTGCATGTGAATGCCTGCGATAGGGCGGCGATCCAGGAGACGGCGCCGCATATTGTAAGTGTCAGTATCGAGGGAGTCCGAAGTGAGGTGCTGCTTCATGCACTTGAAGAGAAGGGTGTGTATGTGTCATCTGGTTCGGCGTGTTCGTCCAATCATCCGGGTATCAGCCAGGCGCTCAAGGCGATTGGCGTCAGGGAGGAGTTGCTGGATTCGACGCTTCGTTTCAGTCTGTCCTGCCAGACGACGACAGAGGAGCTGGATTATGCAGTGGAACAACTCAGGGAATTATTGCCGGTGTTACGGCGTTATGTGAGAAGATAGAGAGGAAATCAGACAAATGGTAAAAGCATTTTTGATCAAATATTCTGAAATCGGAATCAAAGGAAAAAACCGTTATATTTTTGAAAATGCCCTGCGTGACCGGGTGGCGGAAAAACTTGAAAAGTGTGAGGGCTCTTTTCAAGTTCAGCGGGAAAACGGGCGGATTTATGTTGAAGCAAAGGGCGAGTACGACTATGATGAGGTTATCTGTGAACTCACGAAATGTTTTGGCATCGCCCATATCTGTCCGGTTGTCCTTGTAGAGGACAAGACATTTGAGACAGTTTGCAAGGAACTTGTAGCACATATGAGGGAAGAGCTTGGCGAGCGGGAGTTTACCTTTAAAGTGTTTGCTAAGAGAAGTGATAAGAACTATGCGCTCACTAGCCCGGAAATCTGTCGGGAGGCAGGGGCTTATATCATTGATCATATGCCAAATGCCAAGGTAGACGTGCATAAACCGGAGGTATCGGTCAATATCGAGATCCGTCACAGGGCATATGTGTATGTGAGCAGTATAAAGGGTCCCGGCGGGATGCCCGTGGGAACGAGCGGAAAGGCGATGCTTCTTTTGTCAGGCGGCATCGACAGTCCGGTAGCCGGATACATGATGGCGAAGCGGGGAGTTAAGATCGAGGCAGTTTATTTTCATGCGCCTCCTTACACGAGTGAGAGGGCGAAGCAGAAGGTTGTGGATCTGGCAGAGTTAGTCAGTGACTATGCAGGGGAAATACGTCTTCATATCGTGAATTTTACTGATATCCAGATGTATATTTATGACCAGTGTCCGCACGATGAACTCACGATCATTATGCGCCGCTATATGATGAAGATTGCAGAACGGATCGCCGGGGAGACGGAATGTATGTCTCTCATTACCGGGGAGAGCGTCGGGCAGGTGGCGAGCCAGACGATGCAGAGCCTGGTGGCGACAAATGCGGTCTGTACGATGCCGGTATTCCGTCCGGTGATCGCTTTTGACAAACAGGATATTATTGACATTGCGGAAAAAATCAATACGTTTGAGACGTCGATCCTTCCCTATGAGGATTGCTGCACTACATTTGTAGCAAAACATCCGGTCACAAAGCCGGATCTGTATAAGATCGAAAAATCAGAGCGGAATCTGGAAGAAAAGATTGATGAGATGTTTGAGAAGGCGGTGACTGAGAGGGAAGTTATCACAGTGAAAAAATGGCATGAAAAAAGGACTGTTTCCTGAAACCAGATTTACAGTCCCCACATCGTACTTTTGTACCCCATATGCTGTCCCGGCATTATCTTAGCCGAGATGATGTAACAATTACCGATTAGACGATGAATGGTTCTAATTTGGCAAGAATCTCATCTACATTGTTTTCGCTGTGGATATTCAGGTCGATTGATTTTGACAGATCAAGGCTGAAAATACCCATGATGGATTTTGCGTCAATGACATATCTTCCGGAAACCAGATCAAACTCCGCATCAAACTTTGTTACTTCATTAACAAATGCTTTTACTTTGTCGATCGAGTTTAAAGAAATCTTTACTGTCTTCATAATGTAGCCTCCTTTTGATTGATTTATTTGAAAGAACGGCTGAACCTTCTTTCAGTTATTATACTATTATGTAACCTAAATTATGTCAATGGAAAAAATTGACCACTTGAAAAAAAAATAGACAAATTTTTTGTGCAAAATGTAGAAAGGAAAACACGCATTGTATCATTTAGAGAGAAAAGCATACAAAAGCGTCAGGGGATTGAGATGAAAGTTGCATTTTTGACGCTTGGGTGCAAGGTGAATTATTATGAAACAGAAAAAATGACCGCGGATTTTATAAGGCATGGTTTTGAAATTACGGATTTTCAGGATGATGCAGATGTATATGTCATCAATACCTGTACAGTCACAAATATTGCGGACCGCAAATCCCGAAAAATGATACACCGGGCGAAGAAAAGAAATCCGAATAGTCTGGTAGTCGCTGTGGGATGCTATGTGGAGAGCAGTCAGAGAGAACAAAAAACAGATGAAGCGGTGGATGTAGCGCTTTCGAATAAAGATAAGGAAGGAATCGCTGAGAAAGTTCTCGCTTATCTGCGGGAAGCGGGAAAAGAAGGCATCACGAAGAGAAAGGACGAGAGCATCCGGGATCAGCAGGACCTGCCTACAGATTCCGGGCGCACGAGAAAATACATTAAAATACAGGATGGCTGTAATCAGTTCTGCAGTTACTGTACGATCCCTTATGTGCGTGGTGGAGGTGTTTTATCCAGCAGGGAGCCGGAGGAGGTGACAAAGGAAGTACAGCTTATGGCAGAACAGGGCTGTAAAGAAGTCGTCCTCACAGGAATTCATCTCTCATCGTATGGTGTGGATCGCTCAACAGAAAAACAATTCGTGAAGCTAAAAGGTGCCCCGCTTGTTGAATTGCTCCAGAGGCTGGAAGACATCCGGGGGCTTGAGCGGATCCGGCTTGGTTCACTTGAACCACGTATTATCGGAAAAGAATTTTTGGATGGCCTGTCAAAGGTTAGTAAGCTCTGTCCTCATTTTCATCTGTCACTGCAGAGCGGGTGCGATGCGACATTAAAACGGATGAACCGGCATTACACATCAGAAGAGTACCGGGAAAAATGCGGGATGCTCCGAAGTTATTATGAACATCCGGCGATCACGACGGATGTGATTGTGGGATTTCCGGGAGAGACCGAGGACGAATTTGAGACAACGAGGCAGTTTGTGAGAGCGGTCAGGCTGGCAGACATCCACGTATTTCCTTATAGTATGCGAACTGGGACGAAGGCGGCAAAAATGCCGGATCAGGTGCTGCCACAGATCAGGCGCAGGAGGAGCGACCAGTTGATCGGCGATGCGGAGCAGTTACAGAAGGAGTATCGGGCATGGTTTTCCGGGAGGACAGAGAACATTTTGTTTGAAGAGGTAAGGCGCATTCAGGACGAAGAGTATCTGGTCGGGCATAACGAGCGTTATGTGCTGTTTGGTGTGCCGTTGAAAGAGGCTTTGGAAAAAGGCTATACAGAAAATGAGATTGTGCAGATCGAGGTCGGAAACCGGATATTTTGAAACTATTTTCAAAAAACAGTTGCGAATTTAGATCAGTTATATTAAAATTAAGGTAATTGTTTTGAGAGATTATTGCGATTAGCTGCTTGACATTGCGAAAGGAGCATGACGTAGATATGCAGGAATTAAATAACACACAGCTTTTCAAAGTAGATGTGGAAAAAGATTTTGATGTGAGGGATGTCATTGCATCCGTTTATACGGCACTTACGGAGAAGGGATATAATCCTGTGAATCAGATCGTAGGATATCTTATGTCAGGAGATCCGACTTATATTACGAGCCACAAAGGAGCGAGAAGCCTGATCATGCGTGCAGAGCGGGATGAGATCATCGAACTCTTTTTAGAAGATTATATAAAGAATAACCTGAAATAGTAAAATTCAGAAGGGAAATGCCCGGATGCGTATCATGGGACTTGATTACGGTTCTGTGACAGTAGGGGTGGCTGTCAGTGACGGCCTGCTTTTGACTGCCCAGCCCGTTGAAGTGATAAAGAGAAAAAGTGAGACCAAATTGCGTCAGACTCTTGCCAGGCTTGAAGAGCTTATTGCGGAGTATGAGGTAGAGAAGATCGTGTTAGGTTATCCCAAGAACATGAACAATACCCTTGGGGAACGCGTAGAACGGACAAAAGAATTTAAGGAAAAACTTGAAAAGAGAACAGGATTGGAAGTAGTCATGTGGGATGAAAGGCTGACTACCGTATCTGCTATGGAAGTTCTGAAGGAAGGAAAAGTGCGCCGTGAGAACCGGAAGAACTTTGTCGATAAGATAGCAGCGGTTTTCATTTTACAGGGGTACTTGGATTCGCTTGGGATGTAAAGTAAAAAATCATAGGCAGAGAACGGAACGTGTGCAGATGGAGGAAGACCATGAGAAAAGATGGTGGAATTGTGCTTATTGCTGAGGATGGCAGCGAGGAGGCTTTTTTTGTATGGGAAAAAGCGGAGATTGCGGGCAGGGAATATCTGCTTGTAGCAGACGCTCCCTTGGAAGAAGAGGGAGACGTGGCGGAAGATGACGAGGGACCGGCGGCATTCATATTGCGTGCAAATGAGGAAGAATCCGGTGATGGGGATGTACTTTACGATGTCGTGGAGAATGAAGAGGAACTGAAGATCATATCGAAGTATTTTGAAGAGTTATTGGATGATATCGAGATTTTTATGTGACGAAATAATGAGAATTGAAAAAATCAGAATAGAGAGGTGTAATTTTGAGTAAAAAGGTAAAAACAGGGAATGAGAAGGTACGTATCATACCTTTGGGAGGACTTGAGCAGATTGGTATGAATATCACTGCATTCGAGACAGATGACAGTATTATCGTGGTAGACTGTGGACTTGCTTTCCCGGAAGACGATATGTTAGGAGTCGATCTGGTGATACCGGATATCACATATCTGAGAGATCACAGGGAAAAAGTAAAGGGATTTGTGATCACACATGGACATGAGGATCACATCGGTGCGCTCCCTTATGTGTTAAAGGAACTGAATGTACCGGTATATGCGACGAATCTTACGATGGCGATCATTGAAAATAAGTTAAAGGAGCACAATCTTCTCGGGGTGGTGAGACGGAAAGTCGTTTCTTACGGACAGTATATCAATCTGGGGGATTTCCGGATCGAATTTATACGTACGAATCACAGCATTGCAGATTCAGCGGCACTTGCCATCTATACACCGGCTGGCATCATTGTACACACCGGGGATTTCAAGGTGGATTTCACACCGGTATTTGGAGACAGTATTGACCTTGCCCGTTTTGGTGAATTGGGCAAAAAAGGTGTTCTGGCTCTTATGGCAGACAGCACAAATGTATTAAAGCCCGGATTTACCATGTCGGAAAAATCGGTCGGAAAAACGTTTGATACGATTTTTGATGAAAATGAGAAGCAGAGGATCATCGTGGCTACGTTTGCTTCGAATGTCGACCGTGTACAGCAGATCATCAATGCGGCGCATAAGCATAAGAGGAAAGTGATCGTCGAGGGGCGCAGTATGGTAAATATCATGAATACTGCGATTGAGCTCGGCTATATCCAGGCGCCGGATAACATCATTATAAATATCGAGGAAATGAAAAATTATACGGATGAGCAGATCGTACTCATCACGACGGGAAGCCAGGGAGAATCCATGGCAGCGCTCTCCCGGATCGCAGCATCCATTCACCGGAAGATTACGATCAAACCAGGTGATACGGTAATCTTTAGTTCGAACCCGATTCCGGGAAATGAAAAGAGTGTATCGAAGGTAATCAACGAGCTCTCCATGAAGGGGGCAAAGGTGATCTTTCAGGATGCCCATGTATCAGGACATGCCTGCCAGGAGGAACTGAAACTGATCTATTCGCTCGTGAAACCGAAGTATGCGATTCCTGTCCACGGTGAATACCGGCATCTTCTTCGCCACAGCGAACTGGCTCAGGAGATGGGCATACCGAAAGAAAATGTAGTTATCATGAGATCAGGAAGTGTGCTTGAAGTAGGCGAAGAAAGTGTGAGATTTGCCGGAGAGGTACAGGCGCAGGGAATCATGGTAGACGGGCTTGGCGTCGGTGATGTGGGGAACATCGTATTACGCGACAGACAGCATCTCTCCGAAAATGGATTGCTTGTTGTCGTTCTCACATTGGAACGTGGTTCCAACCAGATCCTTTCCGGACCGGATATCGTCTCCAGGGGCTTTGTGTATGTCAGAGAGGCTGAAAACCTCATGGATGAATGCCTCGAGATTGTCAATATCGCATTGGACAGGCTGAGTGACAGGGGCATTACTGATTGGGGAAGGATCAAGGCAGAGATCAAAGATTCCCTGAATGACTTCCTGTGGAAGAAGACGAAGAGAAATCCGATGATACTTCCGATCATCATGGAGGTATAACGGAGTAAAGGATAGAAATGGAGTGAAGTGCGATGGCCGGGAAAACAGAGAGAGGGAATGCGACCGTACTTTTTATCATAAGAGGCTTTTTGATCTTTATGCTGAACTTTATCTTTTATGCACTCGTTGTAATGGGTACTGTGGAAGTGTGTAAGGTGACGTATTCCTTTGCCAATGAAGTGTTCGGTGAAGTTATGGCGGAGGCTCCTCCCGGCAGGGATGTTACTTTTGAAATCCGGGAGTCAGAAGATTCCCTTACGATCGCAAAAAATCTCGAGAGCGAGGGTATCGTATCCAATGCGTATTCGTTCTATATCCGGCTGCGGCTTTCCCTGAGTGAAAAAAATATCGTGGCGGCAGGGAGCTATCATTTGAATACGAGTATGACATATAAGGAAATACTGGATGAAATCGTGCGGGGTGTCGGCGGATGAATGACGAGAGGATTGAAGTATTTTTTGATACACTCAGGCCGGAACTTCCGGTTTATATAAGTGAGATAGAAAAAGAGGCACTTCGTGATGAGGTGCCTGTTATTCGTAGGGGGACGAGAGACCTTCTGCGGTATCTGCTCAGGACGGAGAGACCTTCCCGTATATTGGAAGTGGGCACAGCGATCGGGTATTCGGCACTCTTTATGAAAGAATGTCTGCCAGACAATGTGCAGATCACGACGATTGAAAAGGTGGAGATGCGCCTTGTGAAAGCGAGGGAAAATTTAAAAAAATACGATCCGGAGGGCAGGATCCGTCTTTTAGAGGGAGATGCCAGTCGTGTTTTACGGGATCTATCTGAGGCGGGCGAACAGTATGATTTTATATTTATGGATGCGGCGAAGGGGCAGTATATGAATTTTCTGCCAGATGTATTAAAGCTTCTCGGAGCGGGAGGGACGCTTGTGTCCGATAATATCCTGCATGACTGTGATATTCTGGAATCCCGCTATGCGGTGACGAGGAGAGATCGCACGATCCATAGCCGGATGAGGGAGTATTTGTACACGATAACACATATGGATGAGTTAGAGACGATATGCCTGTCAGTCGGGGACGGGGTCGCTATAAGTAAAAAATGCGAAGGAAAATCACGCAAAGCGGGACTTTGAATGGAGGAAGAGTGATGAAGCGGAGGAAACCTGAGATACTGGCGCCGGCGAGCAGCCTGGATGTGCTTGAGACAGCTGTAGAATACGGAGCGGACGCTATCTATATCGGCGGGGAAATGTATGGTCTTCGGGTGAAGGCGAAAAATTTTTCGGCAGAGGACATGAAAAAAGGAATCGATTATGCCCATGAGAGGGGTAAAAAGGTTTATGTGACGGCCAATATCACTGCCCATAACAGAGATTTGGAGGGAGTCAGGAGTTATTTTCAGGAATTAAAGGAAATCCGGCCGGATGCTCTGATCATTTCCGATCCGGGTGTGTTTTCGATCGCCAGAGAGATCTGTCCGGAGATCGACGTCCATATCAGTACCCAGAGCAATAACGTAAATTATCTGACGTTTCGTTTTTGGAAAGAACAGGGTGCGACCCGGGTTGTGACGGCGAGGGAACTTTCGATCAAAGAAATAGCAGAAATCCGTGAGAATATTCCGGAAGAAATGGAAATTGAAACATTTGTACATGGAGCGATGTGTATTTCCTATTCCGGGAGATGCCTCCTGAGCAATTATTTTACCGGACGGGATGCCAATCTGGGTGCATGTACGCATCCGTGCCGATGGAAATATTATATTATGGAAGAGAAACGCCCCGGGGAGTATCTGCCTGTTGAGGAGAATGAGCGGGGAACGTATATTTTTAATTCGAAGGATTTATGCATGATCGAGCATATTCCCGAGTTAGTGGAGACGGGAATCGATAGTTTCAAGATCGAGGGAAGGATGAAAACGGCGCTTTATGTGGCGGTGGTATCGCGAACTTACCGCAGGGCGCTGGATGATTATTTTCAGGATCCGGAAATTTATAAAAAGAATATACCATACTATCAGGAAGAGATTGCCAAATGTACATACCGGCAGTTTACGACCGGGTTTTTCTTTGGACCGACAACCCATGAGACCCAGATTTATGACAACAATACATATATCAAAGGGTATGTTTATCTTGGTATGATCCGGAAACGGGAAGATGATGGAACCGGCTGGTTTGAGCAGAAGAATAAATTTTCGGTCGGGGAAATGGTAGAAATCATGAAGCCGTCCGGTGAAAATTGCGAGACGAAGGTTCTTGCCCTGTATGATGAGGAGGGAAATGCGATAGCGAGCTGTCCGCACCCGGAGCAGCAAATTCGAATTCAGACCGAGTGTGAACTTCAGCCGTTTGATATCATTCGGAGAAAAGAATAGGAGAGTAGAAGAATGAGTGTCAAGACCAAACTTTTGTCGATATTGGAGGCAAACCGTGAGACCGATTTGTCGGGGGAGGAAATCGCCAACCAGCTCGGCGTGTCAAGGACATCGGTCTGGAAAGCGGTCAAAGCGTTAAAAGAAGAAGGCTATCAGATTGAGGGTATCAATAACCGGGGATATCGACTGCAGAAATCCACGGATGTTCTGAGTGAACAGGGGATCCGGTTGGAACTGGAAGAAAAGAATCAGAAATTTCCTATCGAGGTGCATAAGATAGTCGATTCTACGAATGTAGAACTAAAAAGAAGAGCACTGGAAGGTGGCGCTCACGGTCTGACGTTATTGGCAGAGGAACAGACCGGCGGCAAAGGACGGCTTGGAAGAAGTTTTTATTCACCGCCGGGAACCGGCATCTATATGAGTATCTTGCTCAAACCAGAGTTAGATGGCGCCGATGTCGTACTTGTCACCACGGCAGCTTCCGTGGCTGTGTGCCGGGGAGTGCAGAAAACCCTTGGGATCGAGCCACAGATCAAGTGGGTCAATGACGTGTACCTGGGTGATAAGAAAATATGTGGGATACTTACGGAGGCGATTTCTGATTTTGAAATGGGAAAGATCGATACCGTGGTTGTTGGAATCGGGATCAATTACCGGACAGATGAATTTCCGGACGAATTAAAGGAGAAAGCAGGTTCTGTGGCGTCCGGAAAAAATGTGCCAAGAAATGTGTTGGTAGCGGCAGTTCTCAATGAATTCTGGGATATTTATGACAATATTACAACGAGAGAATTTATGAAAGAATACCGAAAGTACTCGAATGTGATCGGAAAAGAAGTTCGCTTTCTCGAAAGAAACGTATGGCAGGAGGGAAAGGCGCTGGACATCGATAACGATGGCGGCCTTATCGTGGAATGCATCGGTGAGGATGGACATTCCGTCACAAGAATCCTGCACACCGGCGAGATCACGCTCCGCTGGAAAAAAAGTCCGATTCAAAACTTTTAGCAAGCTTGCTTGCGTCTGTTTTGGATCGGACTTTTTAATAATTTCTGTGACTACCCTTTATCCTGCCGGATCAGAAAATTAAATCAGTGATTAGCAGCATATCTCTGGATATCGACCTCACCATTATTTGCCTTTTTCATATATTTGAAGAACATGAAGATCTGGACAAATACGATGAGAGCGGAGATAATGCCCATTCCTACATTTTTGCCGGATTCACTGTCTTCACATACATCAAACATCTCACCGAGGATATTTCCGTTGATGAGAAGTGCGAGAATTGGAAGGAATCGTCCGATAACCGGGATAAAACCGGAGAATATTATACTGATCAGCGAGGCAAAACCAGCGACCGGGCGGGGAATCGGAATACCAAAGATGTTAATAGCCTGCTCGTCTTTGTAATTGAATGCCGTTGTAATGGCAAAATACTTGCAGAATGGAACCCAGGCAAGCCAGGCCAGTTCGTATCCGACTGCTTTTAAGATCATATACACGGCATAGGAGTTCAGTATATATAATACGAATGAGATGATCCCTGCAATGATTACAATAAGAAACCCAATTCCAAATCCTAATGCATAATAAAATGATGATTCTGACATAAAATCTTCCTTTCCTGTAAGTTTACTGTGGTGTTTATCCCATGATAACTGTCACATCAATATTTTTCTTTGCGTCGTCATATGGAATAACGGTAGTATCTGTGTAGGAAGTGCCATTCACGATAAGTTCTTTAACCCCTTTCTGTACGCCGGAAGGATTTTCTACTTTAATCTGATAGGTCACATTCCTGAATTTTCTTGTGATGCTGAAATCTCCAAAATCAGAAGGTACGCAAGGGTTAATACTTAACCCCTTGAGTGTCGGCTGCACACCGAGAATGTACTGGGATACATTCATAAATGTCCATGCCGCCGTACCGGTGAGCCAGCTGTTTTTCGCCTGCCCGAAGAATTTGGCATCCTTTCCGGCGATCATCTGGGAATATACATAAGGTTCTGTACAGTGGATTTCACTGATGTCTTCCAGATATGCCGGACATGTTTTGCGATAAATTTCAAACGCCCGGTCACCGCGTCCGAGTTGTGTCTCAGCAGCGGAAATCCATGGGTTGTTGTGACAGAAGATACCGGCATTTTCCTTATATCCCGGCGGATAAGAAGAAATTTCACCGAGATTCAGATAGTATTTGGTGTAAGGAGGCTGCAGGAGAACGATTCCGTATTTTGTATCCAGTTTTTCTTTTACGGAGTCAAGTGCTTTTTCGGCGAGCCCATTTTCGACGCCGACACCTGCCAGAACACAGAAGCCCTGCGGCTCGATATAAATCTGTCCTTCCTTACATTCTTTGGAACCGATCTTTTCACCGGCAGCGTCGTAGGCACGGATAAACCATTCGCCGTCCCAGCCGTCTTTTTCGATCGCTTTTATCATCTCTGCCACTTCTGAGCGCGCACGTGCCGCCTCATCGGTTTTTCCCATTGCGTCACAGAGATCTGCGTATTCATTTCCATATTTTACAAACATTCCTGCAATAAATACCGATTCAGCCACTGGTCCCTCGCTCGGCCCAAAAGTCTGGAAAGATTCGCCAGGTTCTTTTGAGAAGCAGTTTAAGTTCAGACAGTCGTTCCAGTCAGCACGGCCGATCAGCGGCAGTTTGTGTGGTCCTTTATGGTTTACGATATAATCAAAAGAACGTGTGAGATGTTCAAATAATGTGGTCGCTACGGACATATCATTGTCGTATGGCACCATCTCGTCCAAAATCGAAAAGTCCCCGGTTTCCCTCACATAAGCGGATGTTCCGGCGATCAGCCACAGCGGATCGTCGTTGAAACCGCTTCCAATGTCGCTGTTTCCCTTTTTCGTGAGAGGCTGGTACTGATGATAAGCGCTTCCATCCTCGAACTGGGTGGAGGCAATATCGATGATACGTTCTCGCGCGCGGTCCGGGATCAGATGGACGAATCCAAGTAAGTCCTGACAGGAATCGCGGAAGCCCATACCTCTTCCGATACCCGATTCATAATAAGAGGCAGAACGGGACATATTAAAAGTGACCATACATTGGTACTGGTTCCAGATGTTCACCATGCGATTGAGTTTGTCATCGGCGGACTGTACGGTATATTTGGAAAGAAGGTCTTCCCATACCTGGTTTAATTCGGCGAAAGCAGCGTCCACCTGCTTATCGGTCTGGTATTTTCCGAGAAGCTCGTTTGCAGGTTTTTTATTGATTACATCCGGTGCTTCAAATTTTTCGTCGGTTGGATTTTCACAGTAACCAAGCACGAAAATATAAGATTTACTCTCGCCTGGTTTCAGGGTGATGTTGATCTGGTGGGAACCGATCGGATACCATCCGCTTGCAACAGAATTATTTGCTTTTCCGGCCTCTACGACCTGCGGGTCAGTGACGCCGCGGTAGGCGCCAAGGAATTCATCCCTGCTCGTATCAAAACCATCAATGTCGGTATTTACGGAATAGACGGCATAATGATTCCGGCGCTCACGGTATTCGGACTTATGGTAGATCGAAGAACCGATCACCTCCACCTCGCCGATATTTAAGTTTCGCTGGAAATTTGTCATATCGTCCATTGCATTCCACATGCAGAATTCAATGTAAGAAAACAGCTTAAATTCCTTTGGCCCGGAAGAATCATTTGTAAAGGTCAGACGGTTGATCTCGCAGTTATCCTTTACAGGGACAAAGGCAAGAAGAGAAGCCGTCAGGTCATTTTTCTTCGAAGTGATCTTTGTATAGCCCATGCCGTGGCGGCACTCGTAAGAATCCAGTTCGGTCCGGACAGGCTGCCAGCCAGGATTCCACACACTGTCGCCTTCCTTAATATAGAAATAACGTCCGCCCTCATCGTTGGGGATATTGTTGTAGCGGTATCTTGTCAGGCGGAGGAGCTTTGCATCTTTATAAAAGCTGTATCCTCCGCATGTATTTGACATCAGTGAAAAAAACTCGTTACTTCCCAGATAATTGATCCAGGGAAGTGGTGTTTTAGGTGTCGTGATCACATATTCTTTGGTTGCGTCATCAAAGTTACCAAATTTCATTGAAATCTCCTTTCCTGCGCCGCTTGTTCTTGCTGCAGAAACAGGTAAAAAATGCCTGTCCACACAGAAGCTGCAAATTTATATTTACGAAAACGATTTCGCAGTATCTACATTATATATGAAACGGGCAATAAAAGCAAGATGATTTTTTGTGCGATTTGAACAAAAAAAGAAAAATATAGGTTGACTATATATGAAAAATATGGTAAGGTTTAAATACGAAAACGATTAAGGAAAGGATGAGAGGGAAGGCAATGGTATCAATGAAAGATATCGCATCCAAATGTCAGGTTTCTGTCGCTACAGTAAGTAAAGCGCTGAATGACAGAGGTGATATCAGTGATGAGACCAAGGTGAAGATTTGCCAGGTGGCGAAAGAACTTGGGTATTTGCCGAACTCCTCTGCAAGAGCATTAAAGACAAACCGTACTTATAACATTGGAGTATTGTTTGTAGATAAAGCGAACTGTGGATTGACACA
The DNA here is from genome assembly GCA_964579975.1 of uncultured Eubacterium sp. GTDB lineage: Bacteria > Bacillota > Clostridia > Lachnospirales > Lachnospiraceae > Eubacterium_F. The sequence goes on from CAZOIF010000014.1 coordinate 54,204, forward strand.
TTCCTATTTCTCCCATGTCCTGGACAGCTTCCGGCGCGGTGCAGAGGAGGAAGGGTATGACATTACATTTATCAGCCAGCATGCAGGTAAGGATACTACATTATCTTATTATGAGCATAGTAAGTACAGAGGTGTAGATGGTGTGGTGATCGCATGTGTGGATTTTGAGGATGGGGCGATCCGGGAGTTGGTAAACAGTGATATACCGGTTGTGACGATTGACTTTGCATTCAAAAATAAGACAAGCATTTTGTCAGATAATCTCGTTGGGATGCAGGAGATCGTTCAATATATAGTAGGTTTGGGACACCGTGAGATTGCCTTTATACATGGGGCAGAATCCATGGTTACGACAAACCGTCTGGAAGGTTTTTACCGTACCTTGAAAAATTTAGGCGTGGAGGCCAGAGATGAACTGATCCGGGAGGGGATTTATCATGATCCGGTTTCTTCCGCCAGAATAACAGAAGAATTATTAATGCTGAGTAACAGACCCACCTGTATTATTTATCCCGATGACTTTTCGTGCTTTGGGGGCTTGAATGTGATTGAGAGCAAGGGGTTGTCCGTGCCGGATGACATATCAGTCGTCGGTTACGATGGACAACGTATTGCACAGGTTATGGAACCTAAACTGACCACCTATAAGCAGAATACGGAAGAACTCGGGAGAATGGCGGCGAGAAAGCTCGTCGAGGCGATTGAACAACCAGGTACGTCTCTAGTCGAGAGGCTTGTCGTTCAGGGTGAATTGGTACAGGGAAGATCTGTGAAGAGGCTTTAGTAATTATAAAGAAACCATTCACAAAAAATCAATGAGAATTAGGAGGAATAATTTTTATGAGAAGAAAATGGTTAGCGTTGGCTCTTTCTTTGACGATGGTCATTGGCTGCGTGACAGGATGTGGTGGCGATGACAAGACATCATCAAACAGCAACACAAGCAGCAATAGCAGCAGTGATTCAAGCACAACGGCAGATAAGGCAGAGGTGCTTGAAGATGGCGGCGGAAAAGTTCTTAATATCTATGTTTGGAATACGGAGTTCATGGAGCGTTTCGAGAAATATTATCCGGACTACGATAAGAAGACAAAGAAGATCGGGGATGTAACGGTAAAATTCACTCAGAATACAAATGAGGGTGGTGTTTATCAGGACAAACTGGATGAAGCTCTTCAGAAACAGGACAAAGCAGCAGCTGATGACAAAGTAGATATCTTCCTTTGCGAGATGGACTATGTGAACAAGTATACAAACACAGACTATGCCGTAGATGTTAAGTCTCTTGGACTGACAGATGATGACATGGCACAGATGTATGCTTATACGAAGCAGGCAGCTTCCGATGCAAGCGGAACTCTCCGTGGTGTATCATGGCAGGGATGTCCGGGTGGATTTACCTACAGACGTTCTTATGCAAAAGAGATCTTCGGAACAGATGATCCGGAAAAGATCCAGGAGCAGGTAGCTGACTGGGATAAGTTTACAGAAGCAGCTAAGACAGTAAAAGAGAAATCTGGTGGAAAGATGACAATGCTTTCCGGTTTTGATGATGCACTTCGTGTGTATTCAAACAATGTAAGCCAGAAATGGGTTAGCGATGACAAGAAACTTCAGATGGATTCAGCGATTGAGTCATGGATCGATCAGACAAAAGAGTACACAGATAATGGTTACAACCAGAAGACATCACTCTGGGGAGATGACTGGGGTGCAGGCATGGGCAAAAACGGTAATGTATTTGGTTACTTCATGCCGGCTTGGGGAATCAACTTTACTATGGCTGAGAAATCCGGTGCCAAGAAAAATGATGACGGAAGCTTTACACCTGGTGGAAGCTACGGCGACTGGGCAGTATGTGTAGGACCACAGTCCTTTAACTGGGGCGGTTCCTTCATCTGTGGTGCAAAAGGTACAGACAACGCTGCACTTGTAAAAGATATCATGCTGAAACTCTGCTGTGATGCAGATATCATGTACAACATCAGCAAAGACACATCCGATTTCGTAAACAACAAAGCAGCAAATGAGAAGCTTGAGAAAGATGGTGTAACATCTGATTTCCTTGGCGGACAGTCTCTGGTAGCTACTCTGAAAGATGCCGCAGACAAGATTGACTGCAGCAATGTATCTCCTTATGATCAGATGTGCATGGAGAACCTGATGACAGCTATGAAAGATTATTACAATGGAAAATCATCGAAAGAAGATGCCATTGCAAACTGGAAGAAACTCACATTGAAATCATATCCGGCACTTAGTGCAGACTGATGATCATCATGTAAGTGACCTGTATATTGGAGTGGGGCAGGAGGTGTCCTGTCCCACTTTTTATCGTAAAATAATTGATTTGCGGAACAAGAATTTTTCGGGAAAGGGGGATTTTATGGCTGCAGTAGCAAAGCAGGTAAAAGCGCCGGCAGCGAAATACCAGCGCCCACACAAACTGAAATACGGAAAATGGGGAGTGATCTTTATTCTTCCATTTTTTATTGCCTATGCGGTATTTCAGTTGTACCCATTGATCTTAACCTTTTACAACAGCTTCTTTACGAAATATTCCGATTTGATCGACGGGGATGTTGAAAAGTTTGTAGGATTTCAAAACTATGTGGACGTATTTACACAGGGTGATATTATAAAGTATTTTGGAAACACGTTTTTACTTTGGCTTCTGGGATTCATACCCCAGATTTTAGTATCGTTATTATTTGCGTCATGGTTCACGGACATTCGTCTGAAATTAAAGGGAACCGGTGCAGTAAAAGTTATATTGTATCTGCCTAATATGCTTATGGCATCTTCGGTAGCAGTTTTATTCGTTAAGTTATTTGCCGTGCAGGGCCCGGTCAATGCATTGCTTGGTATGGAGTTCGATTTCCTGAATAATGAGTGGAGCATCCGTCTGATCATTGCGTTCATCAATTTCCTGATGTGGACGGGTAACACGACGATTCTTCTCATGGCAGGTATTATGGGAATTGATCCGGCATTATATGAAGCATCCTCGATCGATGGGGCAAGTGCCGGGCAGCAGTTTTGGAAAATTACGATTCCGATGTTGAAGCCGATCATGTTATATGTTATGGTAACGTCCATGATCGGTGGTCTGCAGATGTTCGACATTCCAAATCTTCTTGTTAAAAACGGAGGACCGAATGAGGTTGCCAAAACGGTTGTCATGGATATCAGTACAGGTATCCGGGGGGCAGGTGACGTAGGATTGGCAGGTACCGAATCTGTACTTCTGTTCTTTGTAGCTGGTATTATTGGAATCTTCCTCTTTAAGCTGATGGAAAGTGATGATGATAAGGAAGCAAGAGCCAATAAAAAAGCAAGGAAAAAGGCGGCGAAAGCGGCAGCGAAGGGAGGACGGTAATATGGCAGTAGTAGATGATATAAGTGGTACACAGCTTAGTACACGGGAAAAACGTGGGCACCAGTTGCTGATCTTCCGCCGTATAGTCGCTTACGTGGTATTAATCTTAGTATGCGTACTGGCATTATTTCCGTTTGTTACCCTGTTAGTGAATCTGACGAAAGACCATGCCACTCTGCAAAGTACATTTAACCTTATTCCAGGTTCGAACTTTTTAAGCAATATGTCCAGCGTGTTGACGCACAATGCGGATGGTACAAGGCCAGTATTTCATGCCATGTTAAACAGTTTTATCGTGGCGGCGGTATCCTGTCTGCTCAGTGTGTATGTTGCTGCTCTGACTGCATATGGATTGTATGCATATGAGTTCCGTCTGAAAAAGGCAGCATTTATTTTCATCATGGTGATCCTGATGGTGCCGACGCAGGTTTCTGCGCTTGGTTATGTCGATATGGCGAAAAATGTAATGGGGCTTTATAACTCCTACATTCCGTTGATTTTCCCGATGATAGCGGCACCGGGTGTGTTCTTCTTCATCAAACAGTATATGGAGAGTTCGCTTCCGATGGAAATCGTGGAAGCAGGACGGATCGATGGCGGACATGAGTTTTATATCTTTAACTTTGTGGTTATGCCGATTTTGAAACCGGCGATGGCGGTGCAGCTGATCTTCCAGTTTGTAGCATCCTGGAACAGTTACTTCCTGCCGCAGTTGTTAATGGATACGAACAGTGAGAATGCGACGCTCCCCTTGATCATTGCAGGACTTCAGGCAGAGGCAAATAGTAACTTTAACCTCGGTGAAATTTACATGGTACTTGGTATTGCGATCATTCCACTGATCATCGTATATCTGTGCCTGTCCAAATTTATCATCCGTGGTATTGCTCTTGGGTCGGTAAAGGGTTGATCGGTCGGAATACTATATTGTGAATTCTTTGTAACAATAAATGAAAGCTGTTATTTCTCTTTCTGGGGAAATAGCAGCTTTCCTCTTTGCAGGAGTGCGTAACATTTTGAGGACCTCTGCATATAATATGAAGTAAGGATACGTGTATAGGTGATCGATTGAAAAAGATAATTTATTTTGTATGCGTATGTTTACTTGGCGTAATGATGTTTTCGGAGTTTAGTAAGAATATGCAGGAGAGCAGAAGAGAAGAAACGGGGACAGATGCTGTCAGTCAGGCGGCAAAGAAGAACGAAGAGCAGAAAGATAAAAAAGAGAAAGAGACAGACGCAGCAGACAAAATTGCATATCTGACTTTTGATGACGGGCCGAGCGAGGTTACGCCGGATGTGTTAGATACATTAAAAAAGAAAAATGTCAAGGCTACATTTTTCCTGGTGGGTGGTGAGATTACGGAGGAACGTGAGGCAATCGTCAAACGTGAACAAGAGGAGGGACACTGTATCGGAATACATACATATTCGCATAAGAGGAATGAGATGTACTGTGATGAAACGGCGTTTTTTGAAGATTTTAACCGGTGCAGTGACCGGATCAAGGAGGTGACGGGAGTCGCTCCGAAACTTCACCGATTTCCATGGGGCAGTAACAACCGCTATGTTTGTCCGATTGTAGATGATATCGTGGAAAAGCTTCAAAAGATAAAAGTGACGAGTTTTGACTGGAATGTCTCTGGCGAGGATTCGGTGGGACGTGGTGTCCCCAAAGCTGTTATCTACCGAAATGTGGCCAAGGACTTCGAAAAATATGACGAACCGATCATACTTTTACATGATTCCAATACAATGCAGAATACAGCGGCTGTGCTTGGAGAGATCATTGATATGATAGCGGAAAAGGGATATTCGTTTGGGACGCTGGCGGAGAGGTCGGAGTATATGTTTCCGGAGCAGTGGAGAAGGTAGCCGTTCATTCCCCAGAGAGACCGCTTGCGCTAAATGAATCACGTAGCAGTGTCGAATCATAAAGTACATGATTCTGACACTGACGGATTCATAAGTCTCTCCGGGAAATGACCGGCTATCTCTGTGGCTAACTGATTTTCGCCAGAATTTCCTCTATTTTCCAATTCTTTGCAGGGAGAATAATGGCTTTTTCACCGATGATTTCTTTTATAATGCGTAATTCCAGCTGTTGCCTGTGCCTGAAGTGAGCTATTATGTCGTCAAAAGTGTGATATCCATGCGCTTTTCCGTAGGGGGAACAGACTAGGTATTTCAATATCAATGAGTACCATATTTCATTTCCGTGTTCATCACAGCGCTCCTTTTTTATAAGTTCTATATTTTCCTCCAGCTTATCACTATATAAATATAACAAGAGAAATTGTTGTTTATTTATTTTAGTGTATAAGTCATGGTAAAATTCTACGATTTCATCATCACTCAACTGATGAAATAAAATCAAATCTTCCACGATGTTTTGGAAAAAAGAGCATTCAAACAGATAACCGGTTTTAGAAAAATTTTCGTACCTTGAAAAAACAATATCTTTAAAATCTTGTAGTGATTTCCTTCCGTTATATATTTCAAATTTTTCTAATTCTTTGTGAAAATCTGGGATGTCTGTAATGATTTTTGTGTAAGAAACGATAAAATGTTCTTGTTCCTGAACTGTATTTTTTATTAGTTCATTCCGGATTGATTCATAACGGTCGAGCAGCTGCTTATATTCTTCCTTTGTTATCCATGCACACCATGCCAGTTCGACTGGTGAAGGATCGCCTTCATGACAAGTATGCAATGCTGGTATAGCGTGGCTGATGTGATTTAATAAGGTGGTTTTCCCCATACCTTGGATTCCTTCAATAAATATATTTTTCATATAGTTCGTCTCCAGATTAATTTAGTCGTTCAACTGCTGCCAAATAGTTTTATTAATAAATTTATGCATACCAAAAGAGAGGTCATGAGAACATATTCTCATTTTTTCACCTCTCTTCTTCTCCTTATGTTATACAATAGTTAAATGATCCGGAATGTTACCAATAACATAAATGCAAGTGATGTCCCAAAAACCACCATCCAACTTCTGTTCCAGAAACGATCTTCCGCTTCGTCCAGCGAATTGGGGACCAGCCATTTATTCTGTGGGAACAACAATATATGTTTTCGCAGAGTCTGATTGAATTCAATGATGGCAGTCCAGATGATACCAGATACGAGCATTAGGTTTTGTGTATAATAGGTTATAGGTGCATATGTTTTTGACATATAGTACCAATAAAATAGTTTATGAAGGATCCATCCAGTTGTCATGCTGCACAGAATGGTAAAGATCCGGCCGCCAAGAGCATAATTCAAATCCCATTTTAGTCCAAATATTATTTCAGGACCAAAAATAAGAAGAACCGCTATCGGCAGTACTCCAATGCGCCCGTAGGAATTAGGACTTTGGGATTCCCAAGACCAATAGCCTGTCAAAAAGATTGCTAATGGATAGAAAAATAATGTATACAAATTGTATATAAATATAATTGTTTTTTCATTATTTCGATTCATTTTATCCTCAAAATCCTAGATCGACGGCGCCAATTTGAACCCTGTTTCGGATTGGCAACGTGGAGCTATATCAAAACCTTATCGCTGTACTCTTCCTGATGCGTCGCCCCCGGCGAGTTTCATCACTTCATCGACAGATACCTGATTGAAGTCTCCCTCAATGCTGTGCTTGAGACAACTTGCAGCGACGGCAAATTCGATGATATCCTGTGGAGCCATATCCTGCAGGCAGGAGTAGATGAGTCCGCCCCCGAAGGAGTCTCCGCCGCCGACACGGTCCACGATATGCATCAGATACTGTTTGGAGAAATAATAGTCATTTCCATCGTAGAGCATAGCGGCCCATTTATTATCGTTTGCTGAGATGGAGGTGCGGAGTGTGATGGCTACTTTGCTGAAACCAAAGCGGTCAGCTAACTGTTTTGCTACATCTTTGTAACCTTCGTGGTTTACCTGGCCCGCAGTGACATCGGTTCCGGCAGCCTTGATTCCAAATACGTCATTGGCATCTTCTTCGTTGGAAATACATACATCTACATATTTACAAAGCTCGCCCATAACCTGGCCGGCTTTTTCTTTTGTCCACAATTTATTTCGATAGTTCAGATCGCAGCTTACCGTGATTCCTTTTTCCTTTGCTGCTTTGCAGGCTTCCAGACAGATGGCAGCTACGTTGTCGCCAAGAGCCGGTGTGATTCCTGTAAAGTGGAACCAGTCAGCACCGTCAAAAATACGGTTCCAGTCAAAATCTTCTGTGGTGGCTGTAGCGATAGAAGAGCCGGCACGGTCATAGATAACCTTGGACGGTCTCTGGCTCGCTCCTTTTTCCAGATAATAAATGCCGACACGGTCGCCACCTCTTGCGATATTTTTTGTATCTACGCCATAACGGCGAAGGGCATTGATTCCTGCTTGTCCAATCTCATGAGCCGGCAGTTTTGTGACAAAACTGGCATCCATTCCATAATTGGCAAGTGAAACTGCTACATTTGCCTCACCGCCTCCGTAGGTGGCGCCATAGGATTCTGCCTGCACAAAACGATAGTATCCTTCAGGTGCAAGGCGCAGCATGATCTCGCCGAATGTTACAACTTTTTTTGACATTTCCTTTCCCTCCATCATATATGATATATATAGTTAATCTCTAATAACGATTATAATTATCCGCTTATTTTATGTCAAGGTTTTCCTGTTATGAGATGAAGTAAACGAATTGTCAGTTAAAATAAAAAAGACTGGTCCTGAGAAATTT